>NZ_LRUN01000057.1 GCF_001679645.1 Pseudomonas bananamidigenes
GGGGTTTTGTTTTGCGCGCAGGAAAGTGCTCGACGCAAAAGGGCCGACTGTCGCGATGGCAACCATTGGGGAAATCCCTCTGAAATGATCTCGCGGTTTTTGGTATGGTGCAGCTCGTTTTTTAACGGACTGACGTCACGCCCAAGGATCGGCGCTCATTTTTGTCAAAGAGTTGCTGCAGAAATGCCTGAACCCATACCCATCAAGGATCACGAGAAAGAGAAGCGTCTGGTCAACAAGCGGTTGATCGCCTGTGCCTTGTTCGTCTTTGCGATCAGCTGCGCGTTGGTGGTTCGTCTCTACATCCTGCAAGTGGTGGAATTTGACTATCACTCGACCATTTCCGAAAACAATCGCGTTCATGTCTTGCCTATCCCGCCAACGCGAGGACTGATCTACGACCGCAACGGTGTGTTGCTGGCCGATAACCGCCCAAGCTACAACTTGACGATCACTCGCGAACGCGCAACCAACGTCAATCAGGAGCTGGACGAAGTCATCAGTCTCCTGCACTTGCCCGCTGAAGATCGCACAGTCTTCGACAAGGCGATGAAACAGTCGCGCCATCCGTTTACGCCAGTAACGCTGTTCTATGAGCTGACCGAGGAGCAGATCGCCGTACTGGCTGTCAACGAGTTCCGCTTGCCGGGACTGGACGTCGAACCGCAGTTCATCCGCAATTATCCGCTGGGTGCGCATTTCGCACATTCCATCGGTTACGTCGGCCGCATTAACGAAAAAGAATCGAAGACGCTCGATTCCGTTGAGTACCGAGGGACGCAATCCATCGGCAAGACGGGCATAGAGCGCTTCTACGAAGCACAACTGCACGGCCACGTCGGTTACGAGGAAGTGGAAACCAACGCTCAGGGCCGCGTACTGCGCGTGCTGAAACACACCGACCCGGTGCCCGGCAAAAACATCGTCCTCAGCCTCGACGTCAAACTCCAGGAAGCCGCCGAAGCTGCATTGGGCGACCGTCGCGGATCAGTGGTTGCACTGGACCCAACGACCGGTGAAGTATTGGCCATGGTCAGCAACCCGAGCTTCGACCCCAATCTGTTCGTGACCGGTATCAGTTCCAAGGAATACTCGGCACTGCGTGACTCCATCGATCGGCCACTATTCAACCGCGTGCTGCGCGGCTTGTACGCACCCGGTTCGACGATCAAGCCCGAGGTGGCGATCGCCGGGCTCGACGCCGGAGTGGTCACGCCACAGACCCGCGTCTTCGACCCGGGTTACTACCAACTGCCGGATTTCGATCACAAGTACCGCAACTGGAACCACAGCGGCGACGGCTGGGTGGACATGGATGCGGCGATCATGCGCTCCAACGACACTTACTTCTATGACCTGGCGCACAAGCTCGGTATCGATCGCCTGCACGATTACATGGCGATGTTCGGCCTCGGCGAGAAGGTCTCGCTGGACATGTTTGAAGAGTCTCCAGGCCTGATGCCGTCACAGGCCTGGAAGCGTGCTACCCGGCGTCAAGCCTGGTTCCCGGGGGAGACAGTGATTCTCGGCATCGGCCAGGGTTACATGCAGGTCACGCCGCTACAGTTGGCACAGGCTACCGCGTTGATTGCCAACAAGGGCGTCTGGAACCGTCCGCATCTGGCAAAGACGGTCGACGGTGTTGCCCCGGTGGACGAACACCCGATGCCGAATATCGTGCTCAAGGATCCGCGTGACTGGGATCAGGTCAACCACGGCATGCAAATGGTGATGCACGATGCCCGGGGCATCGCTCGCGCCGCTGCTGCCGGTGCTCAGTACCGCATCGCGGGCAAGAGTGGCACGGCGCAGGTAGTGGCGATCAAGCAGGGTGAGCGTTACAACCGTGAGAAAACCCTTGAACGCCATCGTGACAATGCCTTGTTCGTCGGGTTTGCCCCGGCCGAGCATCCGAAGATCGCCATTTCGGTGATGATCGAGAACGGTGAGGCCGGTGGTCGGGTCGCAGGTCCGGTGGTTCGGCAGATCATGGACGCCTGGCTGCTCGATCAGGACGGTCACTTGAAGCCGCAATACGCTGCGCCGACCAAGCCACCGGGCGATCCCCACGTGTAATTCGCCACAGCTTCACAGCGCAGGTTCATGCAGGCTGAGCATGGGCTGGAAGCTGTCGAGGAACACGGTTTCCACCCTCACTCCGCGCATGTCTTCGGCGGCAGCTCACGACTGCATTGCCGAGCAGATCGCCGACTGCTCGGTTACTGATCCGCCAGACAGGCCTGCAAACGCTCGATGAACAGCGTTTCGGCCCGACTCATTCGCTGCTCGCGGTTCCACAGCAAATGAATGTCGACATCGGCAATCCCCTCGTGGGGCGGCAGGCGCCAGAGCAATCCGGTCTCGACGTCCGCTGCCACTACGTGTTCCGGCAGGCAGCCGATGCCGAATCCGGCGATCACCAGTCGCCGTACTTCTTCAAGGCTCGGCGATGACGCGACGATGCGTCCGCTGAAGCCTTGCTGATCGCGAAAGATCGTCAGTGGCGAGAGCATCCCGCCAATCTGGTCGCTGGTGAAACTGACGAAATTCTCCCGCTGCAAATCACCCTCGACGACGTCCCTGCGACCAAACAGCGTGTGATGTTTGCCACAGAAAAACGCATAACGCTGGCGCAGGAACAGACGCTGTTCCAGACGTGGCTGTGGGCGGCGATTGAGGCTCAGGCCGAGGGTCGCGGTTTTCTCCTGAAGCGCGCTGACGATATCCGAGCTGCGCATCACATCGACCTCCAGATCGACCCTTGGATATCGCCGATGAAAGTCAGCAAGGAAGTCATCGAAACGCTCGGAAAAGATCCGGCTGATGATCAGCAGCCGCACCTTGCCGATCACTTCGTCTGCCGGTTGCTCCAGCAGGCTGCTGACCTGGGACATCTGCCCGTAGATCTCGCCCGCCAGTTCAAAGATCTGCTCGCCGACTTCGGTGAGTGCGAATCGCGGACCTCGTCGGGCGATCAACTGGCGGCCCAGCTGTTCCTCAAGACGCTTGAGCGCCTGGCTCACGGCCGGTTGGGTCAGGTGCAGACGGGCGGCGGCGCGGCTGATGCTCAGCTCCTGGCCGATCACTCGGAAGGTGCGCAGCAGGTTCCAGTCGAGGCGGTCGTTGAGCAGGCGCTGGACGTCGCGTTCGGCCATGGCATTTTTCGATTATAAGGTTAGGTAATAATCGGAATAATAAATAGAAAATTGACTAATCATAGCCCCGGAACGATAAATCCCCCCAGACAGGCGCCGTCAGAGCGCCTCGGATTTACCGTTCAACTCCTGCCAGAAAAACAATCAAAGGAGCCCGACCCCATGAAGCCTCACGCTTCGAACCAGCCGCGCCGTGCGGCAGCCGCAGCCTTTATCGGCACCATGATCGAGTGGTACGACTTTTACATCTACGCCACCGCCGCCGCGCTGGTGTTCGGCGCGCTGTTCTTTCCCTCCGACGATCCTCTGTTCAGCACCATGGCCGCCTTCGGCACCTTTGCCGTGGGCTTTTTCGCCCGTCCGTTGGGCGGGATCATTTTTGGTCATATCGGCGACCGTATCGGCCGCAAGAAGTCGCTGATCATCACGCTGCTGATGATGGGCGTGGTCACGGTGTGCATCGGCTTGCTGCCGACTTATGCACAGATCGGCGCGGCGGCACCGGTGGTGCTGATTCTACTGCGCATCGTTCAGGGTATCGCTGTCGGTGGCGAGTGGGGCGGGGCGGTGTTGATGGCCGGCGAGCATGCGCCGAAGGGCCGGCGCAATTTCTTTGCCTCGTTCGCGCAATTGGGCAGTCCGGCGGGGTTGATCCTGTCGCTGCTGGCCTTCAGCGCGGTGACCCGTTTGCCGGAGGAAGACTTGATGAGCTGGGGCTGGCGTCTGCCATTCCTCGCCAGTGCACTGTTGCTGCTGGTGGGGCTGGCGATCCGCCTGGGCGTGAACGAGTCGCCGGAATTTCTCGCCAGCCGCGAGCAGGCCACCAAGCAAATCAAGAAAGAACAGGCGCCGGTCATGGAAGTCCTGCGCACCGCGTGGCGCCCGCTGTTGCTGTGCATCGGCGCCAACACGCTGGGTATCGCCGGGGTGTATTTCACCAACACCTTCATGATCGCCTACACAACTCAGCAACTGGCGTTGCCGCGTTCGTTGATTCTGGAGTGCCTGTTCTTCGTCGCGATCATTCAGTTCTGCATTCAGCCGCTGGCGGCGTGGATGGCGGAAAAGATCGGCGCGACGCGTTTCCTGTGCCTGGTGTCGCTGCTGGCGATGGCCTCGCCGTACCCGATGTTCGTGCTGGTCAGTTCGGCCCAGGCGCCGCTGATCATTCTTGGCATCGCGCTGGCGGTGGTGTGCATGGCGTCGTTCTATGCGGTGATCGCCGGGTATGTCAGCGGCATGTTCGAAACCCGCGTGCGCTACACGGCCATCTCGCTGGCCTATCAGATTTGCGGTGCGGTGGCCGGTGGGCTGACACCGCTGATCGGCACGATGCTGGCGCACAAGTTCACCGGGCAATGGTGGCCGATGGCGGTGTTCTACAGTCTGATCGCCGGCATTTCGCTGCTGTGCTTGCTGTTCCTTGCCCGTCGTCATGCCAGTGCCCATCGGGCGGAAATGGCCCGCGTCTAACCCGGAATTTCAGGAGAACCTCATGTTGAAGATCAACGGCGATCGCCTATGGGCGAGCCTGATGGCCATGGCCGAAATCGGTGCTACCGCTCGTGGCGGCAGTTGCCGCCTGGCATTGAGCGATGAAGACAAGGCCGGTCGCGAACTGTTCGCCCACTGGTGCCGTGAAGCGGGCATGACCCTGAGCGTGGACGCCATCGGCAACCTGTTCGCCCGCCGCGCCGGTACCGATCCGGACGCTGCGCCGGTGATGATGGGCAGCCACCTCGACACCCAACCCGAAGGTGGGCGTTTCGATGGCGTCTACGGCGTGCTCGCCGGCCTGGAAGTGGTGCGTTGCCTCAACGACCTCAATATCCAGACCCGCAAACCGCTGGAAGTGGCGGTGTGGACCAACGAAGAAGGCGCGCGTTTCACCCCGGCCATGTTCGGCTCGGCGGTGTTCACCGGAATCATGGATTTGAACGCCGCGCTGGCTGTGCGTGATGCCGATGGCATCAGCGTTGCCGAGGCCTTGCAACGCACCGGGTACGCCGGTGATCGCCCATTGGGCGGCGCGGTGGATGCCTATTTCGAAGCGCACATCGAACAGGGCCCGATCCTTGAAGACAACGCCAAAAGCATCGGTGTTGTCACGGGTGGTCAGGCGATCCGCTGGCTCGATGTGCGCGTGGAAGGCATGGCCGCCCACGCCGGCACCACGCCGATGCCACTGCGCAAAGACGCCTTGTACGGCGTTGCGCGGATGATTCAGGCAATCGAGGGTCTGGCCACGGATTTTGCGCCGGAAGGTCTGACCACGGTGGGCGAACTCAGCATTAGCAAATCCTCGCGCAACACCATTCCGGGGCGGGTGAATTTCACCGTCGACCTGCGTCATCACCGCGACGATGCCATTGCCGCCATGGAGCAACAGCTCCGCGCACGCTTGCAGGCGATTGCCGATGGCCGTGGCCTGAACCTGACGATCACCCCGCACTGGATCAGCCCGGCCACACCATTCGACGCCGAATGCGTGGCAGCCGTGCAAGAGGCGGTGGATGCGCTGGGCTACGCTCAGCAGTCGATTGTCAGCGGCGCCGGGCATGACGCAATTCATCTGGCGCGCTACTGCCCGACGGCGATGGTGTTCATCCCGTGCGTCGGTGGCTTGAGCCATAACGAAGCCGAAGATGTGTTGCCCGAAGACGTGAAGCAGGGCACCGATGTTTTGCTCAATGCCGTGCTGGCCCGCGCCGGTCGAATCGAACAAGGAGTCTGAAGCATGCGCAGCTTTTTCCATCCCGAACAATTGCTCCACCATCCACGCAGCTATTACTCCCGTGGCCAGATGCGCACGCCGCAGGAAGTCCCGGAACGTGCGCAGCGTCTGGTGCAGGCCGCCCACGGTCTGGGTTTCAGTGTCGAGCAACCCGCCGATGCCGGCCTTGCACCGTTGCTGGCAGTGCATGGTGCGCCGTATCTGACGTTCCTCCAGGAAGCACACGCACGTTGGAAGGAAATCCCCGAAGACTGGGGCGACGAGGTGATGTCGAACATCTTCGTTCGCGAGCCCAACGCCCTGCGCGGCATCCTCGCCCAGGCTGCACGGTATCTGGCGGACGGCAGTTGCCCGATCGGCGAGCAGACCTGGCGCTCGGCCTATTGGTCGGCGCAAAGCGTCGTGGCCGGAGCTCAGGCGCTGATCGATGGCGAACCGGCGGCGTATGCCCTGTGCCGTCCACCGGGGCACCACGCCCGGGCTGAAGCGGCGGGTGGTTTCTGTTACGTGAACAACGCGGCGGTGGCGGCGCAGATGCTGCGTGGAAAATTTGAAAAAGTCGCCGTGCTCGACACCGACATGCACCACGGCCAAGGCATTCAGGAAATTTTCTACGACCGCGATGACGTGCTTTATGTCTCGGTGCACGGCGATCCGACCAACTTCTATCCGGGCGTTGCCGGGTTCGCCGATGAGCGCGGCAGCGGTGCAGGGGAGGGCTTCAACCTCAACCTGCCGATGGCCCATGGTTCAAGCGAGGCGGATTTCCTCGGGCAACTGGACGTCGCATTGAACGCGGTGCGCGAATTCGGTTCCGAAGTGCTGGTGCTGTCGCTGGGTTTCGACATTTACGAGCTGGACCCGCAAAGCAAAGTTGCCGTGACCCGTGAAGGCTTTGCTGCATTGGGTGAGCGTATTCGCAGCCTCGGCCTTCCATGCCTGATCGTGCAGGAAGGCGGCTATCACCTGGAAAGTCTCGAAGACAACGCCCGGGCGTTTTTCGTGAATGTCGAGGTGTGGCAGCGCTGAGGCGGTCCACCTGACGAAGCGCCCTGCGGTGCTTGCCATCGCCCTGACGTTAACGTAAACATTGGCGTCAGGGCGCTGATGTTAAGAAGCGCAAAGCGGACCGCTGCGGAGCGCTTGATGACTCTAATAAAAACAACCGATCCCAAGTCTCACCACGAAGCCCGGCTGGCCCGGGAAAAACTCCATCTCGAAGGTCAGGTCCCGGATGGTGTGTTGCGTGCGGAGATCGATGCTTCGTGGCGGCGCAGCCTGAGCCACGGCGTGCATTTCAATGGCAAACATGAGCTGACGCTGGAATCGAGCGCAAGTCTTGAAGTCTTGCTGGCGAGCAATCGCCTGCTGCTCGATGCGGCCATGCCGACCATCGATTACCTGGCCGAGCGCCAAGGCAAGGAAGGTCTGATCATCCTCGCCAATTCCGACGCCACCATCCTCGCAGTGGAGGGGCGGGCCGACCGGCTCAAGGGCAGCGGCCTGCAGGACATCACCCTCGGCGCCTGCTGGAGCGAAGCCGCCCGAGGCACCAACGCCCTCGGCACGGCGCTGGTCGAAGCGCGGCCCACCCTGATCGATTGTGGCGAACACTACCTCGACCGCCTCACCGATTTCTCCTGCACCTCGGTGCCGATCCATTGCCCTCAAGGCGAAATTCTCGGCGTCCTCGACCTCACCCGTGAAGGTCCTCTGGGGCGCGTCCACGACAGCACCGCGCTGCTGAGCATGGCGGTCAGCCAGATCGAGAGCCGGGTCTTCAACAACAGCTTTCCCGATCAGATCGTCCTCGCCTTCCACAGTCGCCGGCAGTATCTGGAGTCGCCGTGGCAAGGCCTGCTGGCGGTGAGTCTCGGCGGGCAGATTCTGGCGGTCAGCGCCCAGGCCTGTCAGTTGCTGAGGGCCGAGCGTTCGGCGCTGGTCGGCAAGCGCTGCGAAGAATTCCTCGGGGTCGATGGCGTGCAATTGCTGACCCGTCTGCAACAGGGCGGCGTCGGCAGTGTGCAAACCGCCAAGGGCGAGTTTTTCTACAAAACCCTGCGAGCCCCGGCGCGCTCGGTCAATCTCGGCGGCCCACCGCGCAGCGTGGCGAAAACCGCCAAGCCGCAACCTGATCTGGAAGCGCTGGCCGGCAACAACGCCCGTTATGCCCGAGCCCTGCGTATGGCCCGCCAAGGTCTCGCCAATGAGTTGCCGGTGTTGCTGCTCGGCGAAACCGGCACCGGTAAAGAAGTGATCGCCCGCGCCCTGCACCTGGCGGGCAGCCGCAGCGACAGACCTTTTGTAGCCGTGAACTGCGCGGCGATCCCCGAAGGCCTGATCGAGTCGGAACTGTTCGGCTACCGCGAGGGCGCGTTCACCGGTTCGCGCCGTGGCGGCATGATCGGGCGCCTGCAACAGGCCCACGGCGGCACGTTGTTCCTCGATGAAATCGGCGATATGCCGCTGGCCTTGCAGGCGCGTTTGTTGCGCGTTTTGCAGGATCGCAAGGTCGCGCCGCTGGGTGCCGGGGAGGAGCAGGACATCGACGTCGCGCTGATCTGTGCTACCCACCGCGACCTCAAGCGTCAGGTCGAAGACAAGCAATTTCGCGAAGACCTGTTCTACCGGGTCAACGGCATCAGCGTGATGCTCCCGGCCCTGCGCGAGCGCGATGACTTCGCCGCGCTGGTCGCTCGACTGCTGGGCAAGCTCGACGCGCCAAATGCTGTGCTGCACCACGACCTCAATCGCTTGCTCGCGGGTTATCACTGGCCGGGCAACATTCGCCAACTGGAGATGGTCTTGCGCACCGCTCTGGCGATGCGCGAACCGGGGGAGACGGTGCTGACCCTCGATCACCTGCCCGACAGCATGCTCGACGAACTCTCTGCCAGCGAAAAACCCTTGGCCGGCAGCATTCGCGAGAACGAACGGGAGATGATCCGCCAGTCCCTCGATGCCCATCAGGGCAACGTCTCGGCTGCGGCAGAAGCCCTCGGCATCAGCCGCGCGACCCTGTATCGCAAACTCAAACAGTTGCGCTCGTGATGCAGCGCCTGTTCGTGCGGCTGATCGACAGCCACAACCCCGCCGCGCTGCAAGCGGCGTTGCGCTGGCTGTACGGTTTCGTGCGGCCGCAGCGGTTGGCGATTGTCGGCCTGCTCGGTCTGTCGGTGTGTGCGTCGCTGCTGGTGCTGGTGCAGCCGTGGCTGGTCAAGCTGCTGATCGACGACGGCTTGTTGGCGCGCAACTTTCCGATGCTGGTGCTGATCGCGGTGCTGATGATTATCGCCGGGCTGCTCGGCACCGCGTTGTCGGGGATCAACCGCTATTTGCACACACGCCTGTCCGGACGGATTCTGTTTGCCCTGCGCGATGACCTTTACCGGCACTTGCAGAAGCTGTCACCGAGCTTCTACGGCCAGCGGCGGATCGGCGATCTGATGTCACGGCTCGACGGTGATGTGGCGGAGATCCAGCGCTTCGCCGTGGACTCGTTGTTCTCGGCCGTATCGAGTGTGATCGGTCTGGTGGTGGCGATCGCGATGTTGTTCTCCTTGTCGTGGAAACTGTCGCTGCTGGCGCTGGTGCTGATTCCGCTCGACGTGCTGTGGCTGCGCTGGATGAGGCGCAAGGTCGAGCGCGATGTGCGGCAACTGCGCGAGCGTTCGGCGGACATGTCGTCGTTCATGGTCGAGACATTGCCGGTGATGAAATTCATCCAGTCCGCCGGCCAGCAACAGCGTGAAGCCCGGCGTCTGGAAAGCCTCGGGCAGGGCTACATGAACCAGTTGCTGCGCCTGCAGGTCACCGAGTTTTTTACCCAGGCGGTGCCCGGCACGTTGACCTCGCTGTCCCGTGCCTGCGCATTTCTGATCGGCGGCTATTGGGTGGTGCAGGGCACCTGGCAGCTCGGCGCGCTGATCGCGTTCTCCACCTATCTGGGGATGGCGGTCGGGCCGGTGCAGAGCCTGTTGGGGTTGTACGTGGCGATCCAGCGCATGACTGTCAGCCTGGGACGGGTCATGGAGTTGCGCGGCGAAGAGCCCACGGTGTTTTCGCCGGTTACACCGAAACCGTTTCCGTTTTCGGGGGAGCTGCGTTTCGACGCGGTGCACTTCAGCCACCCGGGTCGCCCGAGCACGTTGAACGGCATCGAGGCAACGATTCCCTGTGGTTTGAAAGTCGCCCTGAGCGGCGGCTCCGGCGTCGGCAAATCGACACTGATCGATCTGCTGCAACGGCATCACGATCCGCAGTCCGGACGAGTGCTGCTCGGTGACGTGGATCTGCGCGAACTTGAACTGTTCGAACTGCGTCGGCGCATTGCCGTGGTCAGCCAGGACATCGTGCTGTTTCGCGGCAGCCTCGCCGACAACCTGGCTTACGCGGTGCCGGATGCCAGCCGCGAAGCCATCGCCGAGGTTGCACGGCTGGCGCAGCTCGACAGCCTGATCGCGTCGCTGCCCGAAGGTCTCGACAGTCCGCTGGGCGAGCGCGGTCAGCAATTGTCCGGCGGGCAGAAACAGCGGATCGCGATTGCCCGGGCGTTGTTGCAAAACCCATTGATTCTGGTGCTCGACGAAGCCACCTCGGCCGTCGACGAAACCACCGAGCGCGAGGTGATCGAGGCCATCGACCGGTTGTTTGCCGGGCGTACACGCATCCTTATCAGCCACCGACCGTCGACCCTGGCCGATGCCGACCTGCGTTTCGAACTGCTTGATGGTGTGCTCATCTCGAAAACGGTGCTGCATGAAGCCTGAGTTGCGTATCGGTGTGGTCGACAGCGGACACTCGGCGGCACAGCGGATGCAGGTGATTGCCGGGCGGCGGTTCTCGTTGCTGGAGGACGGTCTGGCGGAATCGGATCTGCGGGACGATCCGCTTGGCCATGGCAGCGCGGTGATCGAGGCGATCAGCCGTCGCGCACCTGGCGCGCAAATCTGTGTGGCTCAGGTGTTCGATCAACGCGGTGTCACCAGCGCCTTGCAGATTTCTGCGGCCATTGACTGGCTGGTGGAGCAGGACGTGCGGTTGATCAACCTGAGCCTTGGCTTGCGCCAGGATCGCAGCCTCTTGCGCAACACCTGCGCAGCGGCGGTGGCTCGTGGTGTGTTGCTGTGCGCATCAAGCCCGGCGCAGGGCACAGCGGTGTTTCCGGCGAGTTATCCGCAGGTGCTGCGGGTGACCGGCGATGCCCGTTGCACCGACGAACAGTGGTCGTGGCTCGACAGTGCGCAGGCGGATTTTGCCGCGTGTGTCCGCGGCACTTATCCGGGGCAGTCAGGGGCCAGTCTGGGATGTGCCGCGTTGAGCGGTCACATCGCCGGCTATCTGCTGGCGCATCCGCGGGCGAGCAATGCCGAGGTCATCGACTGGCTGAAACGCCACGCTCTTTATCGCGGCCCTGAACGGCGTTTCGGTCCATGACCGCGATCCTGATTCTCGGCGCCGGGCCAGCGGGTGCAGCGGTGGCGCTGGGGCTGCGACGGTTGGGTTACACCGTCACGCTGGTCAGCGAATGGCGTCGCTTTGCGGCCCTTGAAGGTGTGTCGCAACGGGTACTGGAGGCGTTGCGCGGGGCCGGGTTCAATCATGCATTGACGGACGCCACGTTGCCGTCCCGGCGACAGGTTTCATGGAATGGCCGGCAGCATGCACAGAACATCGAGTTTCTGCTGGATCGCCCGGCCTTTGATCGCGGTTTGCGGGAGGACTTGCGGCTGGCCGGGGTTGAGGTGATGGAGGGACGAATCCTCAATGTTCAGTCCTCGGCGGACGCTCATCGCGTCGAACTTGATGGCGGTCAGAGGCTGACGGCGGATTTCCTGGTGGAAGCCCGGGGGCGACAGGCGCCGTCGTCCGGCAAGGGCCTGCGCGGGCCGGAAACGGTCAGCCTGCTCAATCGCTGGCAAGGCGCGCCGGGTGCCACCGCCAGCGCCGTGGAAAGCCTCGAAGACGGCTGGGCGTGGATGGCTCGTCAGGACGATGGCCAGTGTTATTGGCAATGGACGGTGGATGTAGCCAGTGCCGGGTTGCCGGGCAAGGCGCAGTTGCTCGATCACTGCCGGGCGCGGCGTCAGGCTTCGGATTTTGCTCAAGCGTTCTTTGCCGGCGGGCACGAATTGGAGTTGCAACTGTACGCCCGTAGCAGCACCGTGATTCTGGCGCCGCAGGTTTGTGGCGATAACTGGATTCGGGTCGGCGACGCGGCGATGGCGGTCGATCCGCTGTCCGGCAATGGAATCTTTCAGTCGCTGTCTTCGGCATTGCAGGCACCGGTGGTGATCAATACGCTGCTGCGCAAACCCGAGCGGGCGTCGATGGCCCAACGTTTTCACCAGCAGCGGGTTGAGCAGCTGTTTTTGCGATTTGCGCGAATGGGCCGGGACTTTTATGCCGAGGAACAGCGCTGGCCCGATCAGCCATTCTGGCAGGCGCGACGACAGTGGCCGGACGCTGAAGTGGCCCACGCACAGGCGGATTTTGCTGCGTTGCGCATCGAACGGATGCCGGTGCTGCGTGACGGGTTTGTCGATGAGACCGAGGTGGTGATCACGGCGGATCAGCCGCTGGGGATCTGGCATGTGCAAGGGGTGGAGCTGGCGGCGGTGGTGCGACGGTTGCGCGGTGAGCCGGCGGACCAGGTGCTGGCGGAGTTGACGCTTGAGCAGGCACGGGCGGTTCGCGGGTGGCTGTTGGCTCAGGGGTTCAAGCCCTGAGCCGTGAGAACTGCCATTACAACTTGATCAACACCGACTTCAATTCGGTGTAATGCTCGATCGCCGCATACCCCATCTCGCGCCCGACGCCGGACATCTTGTAGCCACCAAAGGGCAGCGCCGGGTCCAGCGCGCTGTGGCAGTTGACCCACACCGACCCTGATTTGATCCGTGGAATCATCCGGTGTACAGCCGCCAGGTCGTTCGACCAGATGCTGGCGCCCAGTCCGTAGGGACTGTCATTGGCCATGCGCAGCGCATCGGCTTCGTCATCGAACGGAATCGCCACCAGCACCGGGCCGAAGATTTCCTCCTGCACCAGCGAATGCTGTTGATCGACATCGACAATCACCGTCGGTTTGACGAAGAACCCCGGCCCGAACTGCTCGCCGCCGCAGGCGATGGTCGCGCCGCTTTCCCGACCCATTTCGATGTAGTTGTAGACCCGCTCCTGCTGGCGCGCGGAAATCAGCGGGCCCATCTCTACGCTTGGGTCGAAACCATTGCCGAGCTTCATGGCGTTGGCGATATTGCTGATGTCGGCTACCACGTTGTCGAAATGCTTGCGCTGCACGTACAGGCGCGAACCGGCGCAGCAGACTTGCCCCTGATTGAAGAAAATCGCACTGGCCGCACCCGCCGCAGCGGTTTTCAGATCGGCGTCGGCCATGACGATCGTCGGTGATTTGCCACCCAGTTCCAGAGTGACCCGGGTCATCGAGTCCATGGCGATCTTGCCGATCTGTTTGCCGACAGCGGTGGAGCCGGTGAAGGTCAGCTTGTCGACCAACGGGTTGTGAGTCAGCGCGGAGCCGGCCGTGATGCCGGTGCCGGTGACCACGTTGAACACGCCTTCGGGGTAGCCCGCTTCCAGCACCAGCTCCGCCAGTTTCAGTGCGGTCAGCGGGGTTTCGTCGGCGGGCTTGAGCACCACGGTGCAACCGGTGGCCAGCGCCGGACCGAGTTTCCAGCACGCCAGCAGCAGCGGAAAGTTCCAGGCGACGATGGCGCCGACCACACCTACCGCTTCGCGACGAATGAAACTGTGGAACTCATCACCTGGCATCAGCGGCAGCGACACCTCGACGCTGGAACCCTCGATCTTGGTGGCCCAGCCGGCCATGTAACGGAGGAAATCGATGGCCAGTTGCACGTCCATCACTTGCGCCACGGCGGCACTCTTGCCGTTGTTCAGGCATTCGAGTTGCGCCAGTTGTTCGGCGTCGCGCTGCATCAGGTCGGCGAGCTTCCATAACAGGTTCTGCCGTTCACGCGGGCGGGTGCGACTCCAGGCCGAATCATCGAAAGCCTGACGGGCGGCGAGTACGGCACGGTCGACATCTTCCGGCGTGGCGCGCGGCACCACACACAGCACTTCGCCGGTGGCCGGGTTGTGCAGCGGCATGGTCTGGCCGTCGGCGGCTTCGACCCAGTCGCTCCCGATCAGCATGCGCGGAGGGCGCTGGATGAATGCCGAGGTGGCAGGAAGCAAGTAGGGCAGGGGCATGGTGAAGACCTCTTGTTGTTCGATGGGATCGAGAGGTCTTTCGCAATGGTTGTGCCAAATGCTGGAAGGTGGCGTACAGCACCGTTTCACGGGCAGACGGAGGAAGCGATCGAGTGGTAATGGGCGTGAATTTGTCTCAAAACGCGACATTCATTGAGATGCAGGATACGCGTCCTACAAAGCCAATGCCGCTGTGACGGGACCTCGGCGAAATCGGGCCGTTTCAGCAGTAGGAAAAATCGCCCGTCTGACAGTTTTTACCGACTGGTGGAGGCATGAGGTACGAGCTAAGTTGCTTTGTGTATAGGGGGTTCCTGCCATGGATTTGGCGGGTCAGTGTTTTCACAGGGATGTCGATGAACAACTTAACCATTCGATGGCTGACCAATTTCATGATAGGCGTGGGGACTGGATTTCTGGTGACGGGGATTGCGGCTCTGTTGATCGGCGACCTGACCGATGTCGATACGATTCGGGCAGGCGCCTGGATGGCTTCAACCAGTTTTTTCGTAATCGTTACCTCATTCGGTGTTGCCATGATGGAGGGGAAATGATGGCGGCTTTAATTGTTGGTCTGTGGTGTATGGGCGTCAGTTTGCTGCTCGCATATGCGTATCACCGGGATCGTCGAATTCAAGCGACCCAGCGTGATTCTGCGGCATTGGCAGCCAAGGCTGGCGGACACTGTGAATGCTCGATGGTTTGCGAGAGTTGTGGGCGTTACAAGGTTCACCCGGACAATTCCGTTCGCTAGATCGGGCCCTGCGGCTGATCGAGCCCGACCATCCGGCCAGATAGCCGGGTGATCGGGCGTTATCGGTCAGGATAGAGAGTTGGTGTACACCTTGTGCCCACCTTTCCAGGTTTCGCAGACCTTGATGTCGCGGATGTCGGAGGCCGGGACTTTTTCGTCGAGCGGGTTTTTCTCGAGAATCACGAAGTCGGCGAAATGCCCATCCTGCAGCGAGCCGGTAAACGCATCGGCATGGCACTGCCATGCAGCGTCATAGGTGATGGCTTTCAGCGCCTGCTGGCGGGTCAGGCACTGGCCTTCGTTGAGTACCGGTTGTCGGACTGCCTCTTTGACAAAAGTACCGTCCTCATTGCGTACACCTTCCATTTTGCGGGTCACGGCCTGTTCCATGGAGCGCAACGGGCCGAGCGGGGTGACCGTGCAATCGCTGTGCAGCGAAATGCGCAGGCCTCTGCCCAGAGCGTCCTGGCACAGGTCGAGCATGTCGGTGGCTTTTTCCTCGAAAATGGCCTGTTCGAACACGTAACCCCAATAACCGACATGACCGATCAGAAAGCTGGGAGAGATGCCCAGATCTTTCAGTTGGTCGAGGGTCTTGTCGTTCAGCATCGAGCAGTGTTCGATGCGGTGGCGTTTTTCCAGCCCGCTCTGACCCTTTAATGCGGTTTTGTAGGCCTGTAGCGTGAACTCGATGGCCCGGTCACCGTTAGCGTGGATCATCAGCGGCCAGCCAGTGGCGACCGCATTGGTCAATGTCTTCTGATAAGTCTCGGGCAGCGTCTTCGGATCCTTGTGATCCTCACCCGGCTCACAGAAGTTGAAGTTTCCGTAGGGACGATCGGTTTCGCAGCAATACGGATCGACCTGATAGCCCGTCAGCCCCTGGTTCGAACCATCGGAAATCAGTTTCACCGAGCCTTGATAAAACAGCCGGGCCGCTTCTTTGGTCACGGGTTTGTAGGGTTCGATCTTGCTGAAGTCCACACCGTTGCAGGCTGCCGCGTAACCGACGCGAACGTTGCGCGGATGGGTCAGGCCGTAGGCTTCCAGTATTGCCTTGGACACGGGGTCGACCATGGCGTCATACAGCAAGGTGATGCCACGGCTGGAGGCAGTCTCGAAGTACCTTTTCATGTACTTGAAGATATTCACCACATCCAGCGCCTGCGCCAGCGGTATCGACAGCAGGGCAGGCGTGATGCCAGCCTCTTCCTGAAGATTGCCCTTGGTCTTTTCCAGAAAAATGTCGAAGCTTTTGTATTCGTCCCGCAGCTTTTGACTGGCGGCGTTGTCGTGGTAATACACAGCGTTGCAGGCAGCCGTGTTCAGATAAACGGTGTGCATCGAAGCGCTGATCATCAGCAGCGGGTTATCGCTGACAATGCTGTCGAGGTTGCCGGTGTTGTCAGCCTTCGGGTCGAACTTGCTGTCGCAGTAGAAGTGGGTCAGCGTGTTCTTGCCGCCCGGTACCACAGTGAACGGCATCAGCGCCGGATCGACCATGCGCCCGAGGATCCACTGCTTCTTGTCCTTTGGCTGACTTGCCTGGAGGAGGCCCTTTAGCGTGTTCCAGTTATAGCGGGGCGTCAGCTTCTGCGTGTGTTCGTCGATTGGGCCAAGGTTCACCCAGCCATCCATGACGCAGGATTGCACGATGTGCATATGCGGCTCGATCAGGCCCGGCAACAGAGTTCTGCCGCCCAGTGATTGCGTGGTGTATTTGATACCCCGGGCCTTCATGCGCTCCTGCACATGGGCCAGAGTGCCGGAAGCGACCACGTCGCCTCCATGGATGCCCAGCGCTTCGACCTGTTCGTCCATGTTGCCGTTTTTCAACGGATAGATCGTGCCGCCGGTGAAGATCAATGATTCGCTGCCGGGTTCCGGTAACTGGCCGGCGACCTTGCCTGCGAAGGCTTTGAGGTCGACGGTATGCCGGAGCGTATTCCATACCGGGTTTTCGCAGCCGCAATGGGTGCAGCCTTGACCCTGTCCATGTGATCCCATGATTCCATTCCTCAGGTTTTCGGTGGTTAGAGGCGTGACGCACGGAGTGTGCGAACAGCAAGCGTAGCAGGCACTTTGATATCGGACGGCCAGTCGTCGGCGACCGGGCTTTTGGCGCTGCACTGTGCTTGTCTCAGACTGCAACAGCTGTCGCGAAATTGGACGCCGGGAGGTCACGCAAAGATTGGCGCGACACCGTGATGAGTGCGTAACTGCTTGATAGAAAAGCTTATCGGCAAGCTGGCACGCTCCGTGTATTGCTCACGGCAGACGTTTCGCTTGCCTCCGTCCGTGTATCGCCGCGAACGGCAGAAACCATAAAAACGATAAGCCACAAAAATAAGAAAGCACCGTGCGAGGTTCGACGTTGATGAAAAGAAAACTCCGATCAGGCATGAGCGCCAGCCTGCTGGCCGTAGCCGCTTGCGTAGCCCTGCATTCCCCCGACAGCCTGGCGGCCCGTGAGGCCCGGACCATCCTCAAGGAAACCTGCCAGGGCTGTCACACGCCTGAAGCGGGGGAAAAACTGAGCCGCATCAGCCACCAGCGCAAGACCCCGGAAGGCTGGCTGATGAGTATCGCCCGTATGCAGACCATGCACGGTTTGCAGATCAGCGATGAAGACCTCCGCACGCTGGTCAAATACCTGGCCGACACCCAGGGCCTGGCGCCAAGCGAAACCGATGGCGTGCGTTATGCGCTGGAGCGACGGCTGAACACCGTCGAGCAGTTCGACGAGAAAACCGCGCAAATGTGCGGCCGCTGCCACTCCGGTGCACGCATCGCCCTGCAACGGCGTCCGGCTCAGGAATGGGAGCGCCTGGTGAACTTCCACCTCGGCCAATGGCCGTCGCTGGAGTACCAGGCGCTGGCCCGTGACCGTGACTGGTTCGATATCGCCCGCCAGGAAATGGTCCCGCTGCTGGCCAGGCGTTATCCGCTGGACAACCCGGCGTGGCAGGCCTGGGTCAAAGCCGCGCCGAAAGCCGAAGCTCTGGTCGGCGACTGGAGCTTCAGCGGTCACCTGCCGGGCAAGGGTGAACTGGCCGGCATCATGAGCGTCACCGCCGATGGCAGCGACACCTTCAAGGTCGCCGTCAAAGGTCAGTATGCCGATGGCAGTCCGTTCAACGGCGATGGCAGTGCGATTCTCTACAGCGGCTACGAATGGCGCGGCAACGTCACCTTTGGTGGCGTGACCATGCGTCAGGTGTTCGCCGCCCAAGGCAACGCCATGCAGGGCCGGATGTTCGAGGCCGAACACGATGAGCGCGGTCTTGACTTTATCGCTGCCAAACAGGGCTCCCGACGATTGCTGGCGGTGCAGCCGGGTTACGTGAAGGCCGGCAGCGAAACCGAAGTGACCCTGATCGGAAGCGGTTTGAGCGGCAAGCCTGACTTCGGCAAAGGCGTGGATGTGGTCGAAGTGGTCGAGCAGAACGCCGAGCGGATCAAGGTCAAAGTCAAGGCGGCAGCCAATGCCCAACCGGGTCTGCGTGCGGTCAGTGTCGGCAGCCTGAAAGGCCCGAGCCTCTCGGTATACAGCAAGATTGCCTCGGTCAAAGTGGTGCCGGAATTCTCGGTGGCACGGATCGGTGAAGGCGGCGGTTCGACGCCGAAAGTCCAGGGCCGTTTCGATGCCGAAGCCTGGGGCAAGGGCGCCGATGGCAAGCCGTATCGCATTGGTGTATTCCCGGCGCAATGGAAGGTCGAAGCTTTTGACGAGCGCGCCAAAGAGGACGAAGACGTCAGGTTCGCCGGCACCATGCAGGCCGACGCCGGTGTATTTACCCCGGGCGATGCCGGGCCGAATCCGGCCCGCAAGATGTCCACCAACAATGCCGGCAACCTCAAGGTGATCGCCGCTGTCGACGATGCAGGGAAATCCCTGACCGGCGAAGGCCACCTGATCGTCACCGTGCAACGCTGGAACAATCCACCCATTCCCTGATGTTGAAACGTGAGTTGGGCTGAACCAAAGCGTTTCAGACACTTTTCGGAATGACCGCAAGTCCCGCCAGGCGGGGCTTGCACAGGAGGTTTGCAATGGGCGCTATCTTGAATCTGGTCGAACGCAACCTGCACGAAGTGCATGTCGATGCCGACCGCATGCTGTTCCATATCCCCAGCAGTTCGCTGTTCGCCAGCGATGAACTGACCGGCACCATCATCGATGCGTTGCGCGGCTCCGGCTGTTCCTCGGAAGAACTGATCCAGCGCCTCGGTGCACGGTTCAACGGCGAGGAAATCAACGAGACCCTGAGCGAACTGATCTCGCTCGAACTGGTCAGCGACGGCTCGCCGCTGACCCCGGACATCTCGGTCAAGCGCGTCGAGCGCACCGCGATCAATACCGTGGTGCTCAACGTCAACACCGGCTGCAACCTGAGCTGCACCTACTGCTACAAGGAGGACCTCGACAAGCCATCCGCCGGCAAGAAGATGGACGTCGAAACCGCCATCGCGTCGGTGGAAATGCTGCTGCGTGAATCTCCCGATGAAGAGCGTTACACCGTGGTGTTTTTTGGCGGTGAACCGCTGAGCAATCGCAAGCTGATCGAATACATGGTCGATTACTGCGAGAAGCGTTTTGCCGAGGCCGGCAAGTTCGTCGAGTTCGTGATGACCACCAACGCCACGCTGCTCACCGAAGAGACCGTGGACTATCTGAATACCCACCGCTTCGGGCTGTCAGTGAGCATCGACGGGCCGAAAACCGTGCACGACCGCAACCGTATCACCGTCGGCGGGCAGGGGACCTATGACGTGGTACGGCGCAAGGCCCAGATGCTGCTGTCGCGTTACGACAGCCGCCCGGTGGGGGCGCGGGTGACCCTGACCACCGGTGTCACCGACGTCGAAACCATCTGGGATCACCTGTTCAACGAGTTGGGGTTTGCCGAGGTCGGATTTGCCCCGGTGACGTCCGGCGATATCAGCAGCTTCAACCTGACCAACGATGAGTTGATCGAAGTGTTCGCCAGTATGAAGCGCCTCGGCCGGCGTTATCTGGAAGCAGCGCTGGAGCACCGCAACATCGGGTTCTCCAACCTGCACCAATTGATCACCGACATCCACGAAGGTCACAAAAAAGCCCTGCCATGCGGAGCCGGGCTGAAGATGCTGGCGGTGGATCACAAAGGTGAACTGAACCTGTGCCACCGCTTTACCGGCTCTTCGCTGCCGACCTTTGGCAACGTCCACAGCGGGGTAAAACAGGTCGAGCTGAACGATTTCCTGTCCCAACGCCTGGATCGCACCGACACTGGTTGTCATGACTGCCGGATCCGCAACCTGTGTTCCGGCGGCTGCTACCACGAGAGCTACGCCCGCTACGGCGACCCCGCCCATCCGACATACCACTATTGCGAACTGATGCGTGACTGGGTCGACTTCGGCATCGAGGTCTATACCCGGATCATGGCCGTCAACCCTGCGTTCATCAGCCGCTATATCACTCCGCGCAAGGCTCACTGATATGAAACATCTCAAGGCAATCAATAACAAAGCGTTGAAGCTGGATCAGGCCGCGGATGAAAACCGCATCGAGGAAGTGGTGGCGATGAGTTCGGTCGCCGGCTGTGCCTCGACCACCGACCCGGGCTGGGAAATCGATGCGTTCGGCGGCGTGTCATCGCTGTGCCAGCCGATGGAGGCTGACTTGTACGGCTGCTCCGACCCTTGCTGGTGGCCGGCCCAGGTGCCCGACATGATGAGCACCTACCCGGACTGGAACAAGGATGCCCAGGCGTCCAATGACAACTGGCGCAACCTCGGCACTGTCTTCCCGAAAGACAAGTGACCTTCCCGGACAAGAAAAAGGATTCCAGCATGCCTAGCCTCAACAAAGCCTGCGGTTTTGCCGCACTCGTGGTTCTGAGCACCTGTTCGCTTCCGGTTCTGGCCGATGAAAATACCGCGTTGCAAGACGGTCACGAGTACATGTTGACCACCAATTACTCGAACAACCTGCACGTGATCGACCTGTCGACCGACAGCTTGTACAAGACCTGCAAGATGCCTGACGCCTTCGGTCCGGGCACCGTGCAGTTGTCGCCGGATCGCAAGACCGCATACGTGCTCAACAACCATTACGCCGATGTTTATGGTGTCGAGCTGGACAGCTGCAAACGGGTCTTCCACGCCAGCATCACCCAGCAGCCCGGCGAGAAGGCGCGATCGATGTTTGCCTTCACCGTCAGCCATGACGGCAGGGAGCTGTACACCATCGCCAACCCGACGCTGATGCTCAACGATCACTACGAGGTGAAACAGCCACGTCTGGACGTCTACGCCACCGACGCCGGAATGAACGCCAGACCGGTGCGCAGTTTCCCGGCCCCCCGGCAGTTGACGATCATGCAAAGCGGCGATGACGGCACGCTCTATGTGGCGGGCGCCGATGTCTACAAAGTCGATGTGAAAAGCGGCAAGTTCGACGTGCTGATCCCAAGCCGTCACTGGAAACGCCCGAACTACAGCGCGCCGGATGTGCTTTACGTGTGGAACCAGCAGACCTACCGTCATGATTTTTCGCTGCTGTACACGGCCGCGAAGTTCAAGGACAAGAAGCAGGATCCGGCCAGCGCTGAATACCTGTACGGCTTGTTCAGCGTCGACCTGAAAACCGGCAAGACCGAAACCACGGACTTCGGCCCGCTGACCGAGATCTACTTCAGCGGCATGCGCTCGCCGAAGGACCCGAACCTGATGTTCGGCGTGCTCAATCGTCTGGCCAAGTACGACATCAAACAGAAGAAACTGATCCAGGCGGCCAATCTGGATCATTCCTACTACTGCATTTCCTTCAACAAGGATGGCAGCAGGATTTACCTGGCCGGGACCTTCAACGACGTGGCGATCTTCGATGCCGAGACCATGAAGCAGACCGGCCGCATCAAGTTGCCGGGCGGGGATATGGCGATTACCACGGCGCAGGTTTTTGTTAGGTAACTTGTGGCGTCAGGGATGACACCATCGCGAGCAGGTTTGAACCGCATTTCAAATGTGGGAGCGAGCCTGCTCGCGAAGGGACTCTTGAAAACTCTGCAAAAAATCAGGCCCCGGGCACCGGGCAACTCAAGTCACCTTCCTCACACTTCAGATACTGCTTCAGGGCCTCGGTACGGACCTTGGTCACTGATGTCAGGCAGTTGCTGTAAATCAGCGGATATACACTCCCGCCTGCCACTCCGGACGCTGAAAATGTGCACTCGGCATCACGAAACCCGATCCAGGCCCGTTGCGCGCTGACCAGCAGCTTCTTGCTTTCGGCGTTGCCCTTCAAACGCGTGGTGATCTGCTGATACACCGCATTCAATTCCTTGTCGGCCGCCTTGTACTCCTGTCCCGCACACTGATTCATCGTCGATTGATCGCTGGCATTGGCGCAGTCCACGGCAGCGTGGGCAAAGGGAGTGAAAAGAAAGGACGTCAGGGCCAGGAGCAGGCGTGGGGGCATGGCGTATCTCGCTGTGTTAAATAAAGATGACGGGCAGTTTAGCGGCTTTGTGGCGCTAACAAGGCTCGTGACGCCTTGAAGCACTCAGCAGCCGTTCGGCAATCGCCGCGATTTCTGCCCCGTCGTGCAGCTTTTCCAACCACCCGGACGGGATTTCCTGTACCCCATAATGGGCGCCGGCCAACTGGCCGACGATGGCGGCAGTGGTGTCCGCGTCATCGCCCAGATTCGCCGCTCGCAGGACGGCTGCGGCAAAACTGTCGGTGTTCTGGAAGCACCATAACGCGGCTTCCAGGGATTCGACACTGTAGCCGCTACCGCGAATCTCCCTTTCAGACTTGTTCAGATAATCGCCCCGGGCAATCGCTGCTACCTTGGGCTGGCTGAAGGTTGTCGGCAGGCTGCCCAGTTCAGCTTTCGAAGCACCTTCCAGGGCTTTGCCGAGCAGCTCGGCAAACAGCTGGCAGCATTCGACCGCCTCGGGCGCGGCGTGCGTGGTGCGGGAACTGTCGGCGGCGAATCGCCTGATACGCCGGGCATCGGGAAAATAAAACAGCACCACGGGCGCCAGACGCATCAACGAGCCATTACCGGCACTGCAGGGATCAGTGGAACCGGCAAACGGATCCCCTGAGTGCTGATAGCGATCCAGCGCCTGACGCACGGTCGTACCTATATCGAAACAATCGCCGGTCGAACTCAGATAACCCCATTTCCACCAGTTCAGGTAACGACCCATCTGGTCGCCGGCATCGAATGTGTTCCTGTTCAGCAGACTTTCTGCCAGACACAACGCCATCGAGGTATCGTCGGTCCATTGACCGGCTTTCAGTTGAAAGGGGCCGCCCCCGACCATGTCGGTCAAAGGCTGGAAGGCGCCGCGGGGCTGAAATTCGACGGTGGTTCCCACTGCGTCGCCACAGGCCAGACCAAGCAGGGCACCCTGGTAGCGTTCGGGGAGGGAGAGTTGCATGATGACGTCCTTGTGAGCGTGCTGAATGAGGCAAGTGTTATCAGGTTCGGGGTGATCATTCATCCTGACTCTGACGAACCGTCGAGTAAAATACCGCTGGATATTTCCGCCATGTCCGGCGGCTGCACTGGATTGATACAACTTCGCATTGGACATGTGGTCATACAAGCCTACTGTTCAAAACAGGAGGTGACGTATGAAACCAGTACCCAACAGCTTTGAACGTAAAATCATACTCCGGTCGCCGCGTTCCCATGTGTGGCGCGTGCTGGTCGATGCCGAGGCGTTTGGCCAGTGGTTTGGCGTGGCCCTGGAAGGGCGGCGGTTTATTGCGGGTGAATGGACGCAGGGGCAGGTCACCTACCCCGGTTATGAACATGTGCTCTGGAACGTGCTGGTGGAACGGGTCGAGCCCCAGCAGCTGTTTTCCTTCCGCTGGCATCCCTATGCCGTGAACCCGAAAATCGATTACTCCCAGGAACCGACCACGCTGGTCAAATTCGAACTGCAGGACTTCGAGAACGGCACACTGCTGAAGGTTTCCGAGTCCGGTTTCGCGCACATTCCCGATGTGCGTCAGAAAGAGGCGTACTACATGGACAGCCGTGGCTGGGAAGAGCAATTGAGCCGGCTCGAACACTTTCTCGCCGAGACCGAAAGGGCCCGCGAGCATGAAGGTGGATGATCACGACCTGTTCACGCCGTGGCTGGAACGCTGGGCGCTGACGCCGGACGGCGAGCCGATCATGACTCCGGGCAGCTGCCTGATGCCGGTGCGTCAGGGCGCTGCACCGGCCATGCTGAAAATCGCGGTGGACGACGAGGAAAGGTACGGCAACCTGCTGATGACCTGGTGGGATGGCAAGGGCGCCGCCAGAGTGTTGGCTCATCACGATGAAGGCTTGTTGCTGGAGCGTGCCATGGGCCCGCGATCGCTGATGCACATGGCGCTTAACGGCGAAGACGATGAAGCCACGCGGATCCTGTGCAGGGCGCTCGCGAGGCTGCATGCCCCACGACCGACGCCGCCTCCGTCGTTGGTGGAACTGGAACCCTGGTTCGCTTCGTTGCGAACGGCGGCGGCCCGATACGGCGGCCCGTACTCGAATTGCCTGCGGACCGCCCGGACCTTGCTCACCGATCCGCAGGACGTGGTGGTGCTGCATGGCGACATGCACCACGACAACGTTCTCGATTTCGGCGCGCGCGGCTGGTTGGCCATCGATCCCAAGCGGGTGCGGGGCGAGCGTGGATATGACTACGCCAACCTGATCTGCAACCCGCAATTACCAACGGTCACCGATCCCGAGCGCTTTGCTCGGCAGGTCGATGTGATTTGCGACGCAGCGGGAATCGAGCAAAAACGCCTGCTGCAATGGGTGCAGGCATTTGCCGGGCTTTCTGCCGCGTGGTTCATGGAGGATGACGAGCAGGAAGCCGCCACCGGACAGCTGAAAGTCGCAGCGCTGGCGGCTTCTGCACTCCATGCCCGACATGTCTAAGGGTTTTCGGAAGGGGCGCTATGGCGAATGTCTTACACGCGCTGGTAGCTTTTTCGACTATTGCAGATTGGATCCACAGCGTAATCTAGCCACATCAACTGAAGCACAGGGAGTGTTTCAGGATCATGGATGATCGACCAATGCAAGGATCGCTGCCGACAGGGAGTCGATAATGGTCTTGGGAAAAACCCGCTTCGGCGGGTTTTTTTTCGTCCGCAGAAAAGTGCCATGCCCAAACAGAAACACCGCCGATCTGGCGGTGTTTCTGCATCTGCAGGTTTTACGAGGCGATCAACTGCCGCAACACGTAATGCAGGATCCCGCCGGACTTGAAGTACTCCACCTCGTTCAAGGTGTCGATGCGGCACAGCACTTCAATTTTTTCCTGGCGCCCGTCTTCCCGGGTGATGACCAGCGTCAGGTTCATCCGTGGTGTCAGTTCGACTCCGCTCAACCCTTGAATATCCAGGGTTTCCTTGCCGGTGAGGTTCAGGCTCTTGCGGTTCTGATCCAGCTTGAACTGCAGCGGCAGCACCCCCATGCCCACCAGGTTGGAGCGGTGGATCCGCTCGAAGCTTTCGGCGATCACCGCTTTCACACCCAACAGATTGGTGCCCTTGGCGGCCCAGTCGCGGCTGGAGCCGGTGCCGTATTCCTGCCCGGCAATCACCACCAGCGGAGTACCCGAGGCCTGATAGCGCATGGCCGCGTCGTAGATCGCCAGTTTTTCGCCGGTTGGAACGTAGATCGTGTTGCCACCTTCTTCGCCGCCGAGCATTTCATTACGGATACGGATGTTGGCGAAGGTGCCACGCATCATCACTTCGTGGTTGCCCCGGCGCGAGCCGTAGGAGTTGAAATCCCGTGGCTCGACACCTTGCTCGCGCAAATAACGCCCGGCCGGACTGTCGACCTTGATGTTGCCGGCGGGGGAAATGTGGTCAGTGGTCACCGAATCGCCCAGCAGTGCCAGCACCCGTGCACCTTTCACGTCGCTGATCACCGGCAGGGGACCTGCGATGTCATCGAAGAACGGCGGGTGCTGGATGTAGGTCGAGTCATCCTGCCAGACATAGGTGGCGGCTTGCGGCACTTCGATGGCCTGCCACTGTTCGTCGCCGGCAAACACCTCGGCATATTCCTTATGGAACATCGCCGTGTTGACCTGATTTACTGCGTCGGCGATTTCCTTGCTGCTCGGCCAGATATCCCGCAGGAAGACCGGATTGCCTTGCTTGTCCTCACCCAGCGGTTCGCTGCTGATGTCCGTGCGCACGGTGCCAGCCAGGGCGTAGGCAACGACCAGAGGTGGCGACGCCAGCCAGTTGGTTTTTACCAGCGGATGCACCCGGCCTTCGAAGTTGCGGTTGCCGGACAGTACCGACGCCACGGTCAGGTCGGCTTTCTGGATGGCTTTCTCGATGGGTTCCGGCAACGGGCCGGAGTTGCCGATGCAAGTTGTGCAGCCGTAGCCCACCAATGAAAAACCGAGTTGATCGAGGTACTGAGTCAGTCCGGCAGCCTTGTAATAATCAGTGACGACTTTGGAGCCCGGTGCCAGTGAGCTTTTCACCCAGGGTTTGCGGGTCAGGCCTTTTTCCACGGCTTTTTTTGCCAGAAGACCGGCGGCCATCATCACACTCGGGTTGGAGGTGTTGGTGCAGGACGTGATCGCGGCAATCACCACGGCGCCGTTTTTCAGGCGATAGGTGTGGCCGTCATACTCGTAATCGGTTTCTCCGACCAGATCGGCATTGCCCACGGCGACACCGCCGCCGCCCTCGCTTTCCAGGCGTCCTTCTTCCTTGCTGGTGGGTTTGAATTGCAGGTCCATGAAGTCGCTGAATGCCTGGCCGACATTCGTTAGGGCAACCCGGTCCTGCGGGCGTTTCGGCCCGGCGAGGCTGGCTTCGACGCTGCCCATGTCCAGCTCCAGGCTGTCGGTGAATACCGGCTCCTGACCAGGCAGGCGCCACAATCCCTGGGCCTTGGTGTAAGCCTCGACCAGTTTCACCGCTGCAGTCGGGCGACCGGACAGGCGCAGGTACTCCAGCGTCACGTCATCCACCGGGAAGAAACCACAGGTCGCGCCATACTCCGGGGCCATGTTGGCGATGGTGGCGCGATCCGCCAGTGGCAGGTCGGCAAGGCCATCGCCGTAGAATTCGACGAATTTGCCGACCACGCCTTTCTTGCGCAGCATCTGGGTCACGGTCAGCACCAGGTCGGTGGCAGTGATGCCTTCCTTGAGCTTGCCGGTGAGTTTGAAGCCGATCACCTCGGGAATCAGCATCGACACCGGTTGCCCGAGCATTGCCGCTTCCGCTTCGATACCGCCGACGCCCCAGCCAAGTACGCCGAGGCCATTGATCATGGTGGTGTGGGAGTCGGTGCCGACCAGTGTGTCGGGAAAGGCGTAAGTGCGGCCGTCTTCATCCTTGGTCCACACCGTGCGCCCGAGGTACTCAAGGTTGACCTGGTGGCAGATCCCGGTGCCCGGCGGTACCACGCTGAAGTTGTCGAAGGCGTTCTGGCCCCAGCGCAGGAAGGCATAGCGTTCGCCGTTGCGCTGCATTTCGATGTCGACGTTCTGTTCGAACGCGCTGGCGCTGGCGAACTTGTCGACCATCACCGAGTGGTCGATCACCAGATCCACCGGCGA
This sequence comes from Pseudomonas bananamidigenes, assembly GCF_001679645.1. Lineage (GTDB taxonomy): Bacteria > Pseudomonadota > Gammaproteobacteria > Pseudomonadales > Pseudomonadaceae > Aquipseudomonas > Aquipseudomonas bananamidigenes. Next base: position 27,484 of record NZ_LRUN01000057.1, read on the forward strand.
CAGCGGGTTGATACGTTGTGGATCGCCGCCGGCCTTGGCCATGGCGGCGCGCATGGCGGCCAGATCGACCACGGCCGGTACGCCGGTAAAGTCCTGCATCAGCACCCGGGCAGGGCGGTACTGGATTTCCCGGTCGGAGCGACGTTCCTTGAGCCACGTGGCCAGCGCCTTGAGGTCGGCGCCGGTGACGGTTTTTTCATCTTCCCAGCGCAGCAGGTTTTCCAGCAGGACTTTCAGCGACATCGGCAGCTTGTCGATATTGCCCAGGCTTTTGGCAGCATCCGGCAAGCTGAAGTAGTGGTAGGTCTTGTCGTCTATCTTCAGGGTTTTAAGGGTGTTCAGGCTATCAAGGGACGGCATTACGATCACTCCTTTGAATCCGCACGGCTACGGATTGAGTGGACGGGCAGAGCTATCAACGTAGCCCTGTTTTCAGTAGCTGGCTAATAACTGGACTCTATGACAGGAACCAAGGTTCCGACATCGGCTATCATGCGCCGGTTTTCGTGACAGGCTTTGCTTTGACGCAAGCCTGGACATCGCGCAGGGGATGAATGATCGCCCTCTGCCCAGGAGTAAGAATGAACACCCTATTCATGCATTGCCGGCCGGGCTTCGAAGGCGAAGTCTGCTCGGAGATTTCCGACCTCGCCGCCCGACTGAACGTGGCCGGCTACGCCAAGGCCAAACCGGCGACCGCTTGCGCCGAGTTCGTCTGCACCGAAGAAGGCGGCGCCGAGCGTCTGATGCGTGGCCAGCGTTTCGCCGAGCTGATCTTCCCGCGCCAGTGGGCCCGTGGATTTTTCATCGATCTGCCGGAAACCGACCGCATCAGCGTGATCCTCGCGCACATGGCCGAATTCCCGGTGTGCGGCAGCCTGTGGCTGGAGGTCGTGGACACCAACGAAGGCAAGGAACTGTCGAACTTCTGCAAGAAGTTCGAAGGCCCGCTGCGCAAGGCGCTGACGGCTGCCGGCAAACTGGTGGACGACGCCAACAAACCGCGTCTGCTGCTGACCTTCAAGAGCGGCCGCGAAGTCTTCCTCGGTCTGGCCGACGCCGGAAACTCGGCGATGTGGCCGATGGGCATTCCGCGTCTGAAGTTTCCGCGCGAGGCGCCCAGTCGTTCCACGTTGAAGCTCGAAGAAGCCTGGCACCATTTCATCCCCCGGGAGCAATGGGACGAACGCCTGCACAGCGACATGACCGGGGTCGACCTCGGCGCTGCGCCGGGCGGCTGGACCTGGCAACTGGTCAATCGCGGCATGCTGGTGACTGCCATCGATAACGGCCCGATGGCCGAAAGCCTGATGGACACCGGCCTGGTCCAGCATTTGATGGCCGACGGTTTCACCTTCAAACCCAGGCAACCGGTGGACTGGATGGTCTGCGACATCGTCGAGAAGCCGGCACGCAATGCGGCGATGCTCGAAGAGTGGATCGGCGAGGGGCATTGCCGGGAAGCGGTGGTCAACCTGAAATTGCCGATGAAGCAGCGTTACGCCGAAGTGAAGCGTCTGCTCGAACGCATCGCCGATGGTTTCAAGGCACGCGGGATCAAGGTCGACATCGGCTGCAAGCAGCTGTACCACGACCGCGAGGAAGTGACCTGCCATTTGCGCCGCCATGACGTGAAGAAAGCCAAGGCCCGCTGAGCGCGCGACAGGTGACCGACCCCCCGGCATTGGGCGACAATGCCGGCCAGTTTCAGGAGTGAATCATGAGTGAAATGATCAATGCGCCGGTCGACGGCACCCTCGACGCCACGGGCCTCAACTGCCCGGAGCCGGTGATGATGCTGCACCAGCACATCCGTGACCTGGCGCCCGGCGGCCTGCTGAAGGTGATCGCCACCGATCCGTCGACCCGCCGCGACATCCCCAAGTTCTGCGTGTTTCTCGACCATGAACTGGTGGGGCAGCACGAAGAGGCCGGGACCTATCTGTACTGGATCCGCAAGAAGTCCGGTTGATCGCAAGGCAAAAAAAGACCTGCAGTTGCAGGTCTTTTTTTTGACTGATCAGCCTGCTGAATGACTGATGCGAATGCGTTTGCGCGCACTGCGCGTCAGGCGGATCGAGAGCATCAGCGCCGCGCAACTCAGGCCGACGATCAGGCCTTCCCACAAACCGCTCGGGCCGCGTGGCTCGCCGAACCAGTCGGTCAGGCCGAGGGCGTAACCCACCGGCAGACCAATGCCCCAATAGGCGAACAGGGTCAGGATCATCGTCACCCGCGTGTCCTGATAACCGCGCAGGGCGCCGGCGGCGGTCACCTGGATTGCGTCGGAGAACTGGAACAGCGCCGAGTACACAATCAGCATCGCCGCGATGTGAATCACCATCGGATCCGCGGTGTAGATCGCTGCGATGTGTTCGCGCATCAGCAGCATCATGCTCGCCGACAGGCAGGCGTAGGCCAGGGCGGTACCCATGCCGACACCCGCCGCAAAACGGGCTTCGCGAGGTTCTTCACGGCCCAGGGCCTGGCCGACCCGTACGGTCACGGCCATGCCCAGCGAATACGGAATCATGAACACCAGCGAGCTGACGTTGAGCGCGATCTGGTGCCCGGCCACCACGGTGGCGCCCAGGCTGCCGATCAGCAGCGCGATCACGGCGAAGATGCTCGACTCGGCAAACACCGCAATACCAATCGGCAGACCGATGGCCAGCAAGCGTTTGATTACCGCCCATTGCGGCCAGTCGAAACGGCTGAACAGTTCGCTCGACTTGTAGGCCGGCGCCCAGCGTTCATATCCGGCCAGCCCCAGCGCCATTACCCACATCACGATCGCCGTGGCCCAGCCGCAACCGACGCCGCCCATGGCCGGCACGCCGAAGTGGCCGTAAATGAACACGTAGTTCAGCGGGATGTTCAGCGCCAGACCGCACAGGCCCAGGACCATCGCCGGGCGGGTGCGGCCCAGGCCGTCACTGGTGCAGCGCAGCACATGGTAGAAGGCCACGGCCGGCAGACCGCTGGCGATGCCGTGCAGGTACTGCATGCACGGGCCGATCAGTTCTGGATCGACTTTCATCAGGTGCAGAACCGGTTCGGCGCAGAGCAGCAGGGTGGTTGCCATCAGTCCGACCACCAGAGCCAGCCACAAGGCCTGACGCACGATCGGGCCGATTTCGCTGTGAGTGCCGGCGCCGAAACGCTGGGCGACTTTCGGTGTGGTGGCCAGCAGGGTGCCGGTCATCAGCAGAAACACCGGGACCCAGATCGAGTTGCCCAACGCGACCGCCGCCAGATCCCTCGGTCCGACACGGCCGGCCATCACCGCATCGACGAAGCCCATGGCGGTGGTCGCCAGTTGCGCGATCATGATCGGCAGGGCCAGACCGAGCAGATTCTTCAGCTCCAGGCGAACCCGGGCAGGGCGGTTGAGAGACACGGCGGCAGGGCGTTCGGTTACGGAGTTCACAGGCAAAGCGTCCACAGGGGTTGATGCGCAAGGCCCGGCATTCTACGCCGCTGACACAATGGTCAGGAAAAATCCTCTGTTGCGGATTTGTAATCAACAGGCTGCTGGCTCATCGCAGTCCCAGCGCCTACACTGCCGATCCGCCCAAGGAGCCCCCGCCATGTTGATTGTTGCCGACGAAAATATTCCACTGCTCGATGCCTTTTTTGCCGGTTTCGGCGAAATCCGCCGGGTGCCGGGCCGTTCCATTGACCGGGCCACGGTCGAACAGGCCGATGTGTTACTGGTGCGCTCGGTGACCAACGTCAACCGTGCGTTGCTCGAAGGCAGCAAGGTGAGGTTTGTCGGCACCTGCACCATCGGCACCGATCATCTGGACCTCGACTATTTCAATGAAGCGGGCATCACCTGGTCCAGTGCGCCTGGTTGCAACGCCCGAGGCGTGGTGGATTACGTGCTCGGCAGCCTGATGACCCTGGCTGAAATCGAAGGTGTCGACCTGACCCGGCGCACCTATGGCGTGATCGGCGCCGGTGAAGTCGGTGGTCGCCTGATCAAGGTGCTCAAGGGGCTCGGCTGGAACGTGAAAGTGTGCGATCCGCCGCGTCAGATTGCCGAGGGCGGTGACTATGTCAGCCTGGAACAGATCATCGAGCAGTGCGACGTGATCAGCCTGCACACGCCACTGACCCGCACTGGTGAAGGGGCGACCTGGCACATGTTCGACGAGCCACGCCTGCAAAGACTCAAACCCGGTACCTGGCTGATCAACGCCGCCCGGGGCCCGGTCGTGGACAATGTCGCGCTGCGCAAAGTGCTGCTGGAACGAGAAGACCTGCAAGCGGTACTGGACGTCTGGGAAGCCGAGCCGGAAGTCGATGTGGCGCTGGCCGAACTCTGTGTGCTGGCTACACCGCACATTGCAGGTTACAGCCTCGACGGCAAGCAACGCGGCACGGCGCAGATCTATCAGGCTTACTGCGATTTCATCGGGCAGCCGGCCAGCATTCAGCTGGCCGATCTGTTGCCGGCGCCGTGGCTGTCGGAAGTTTCCCTGCATGCCGACAGCGATCCGGCCTGGGCATTGGCGATGCTGTGCCGCGGGGTGTACGACCCGCGCCGGGACGATGCGGATTTTCGCAGCACCTTGCTGGGCAGCGTCGGCGAGCAGCGTGCAGCGTTCGATGCGTTGCGCAAACAGTATCCGGTGCGTCGCGAAATCGAAGGGTTGAAAGTAAGAATTGAAGGTGATTCGCCGGCCTTGCGGCAGATCGTGTCGGCGCTGGGCGCTGTGGCCGTTTAAGAAACGGACAGAAAAAACCCGGCCTCCACAGGGGCCGGGTCAGGAAGACGCTGGCTATATCACTTTTGTTCGGCAGGCTTGACCAATCGCTTCTCCAGTTCGCGGCAGGCGTTCTGGATCATGTCTTCAGTGATTGGAACTTCGCGCCCATCCTTATCGATAATCGAGCAACCCAGAGGTTGGCCGGGCTTGGTGCGGATCACTTGAATCTTGTCGTCGCTGCTGTGTTGCAAGGACATGGCCTGTCTCCTCATCAGGTTGTGTAAGCACAATAAAACCGTCAGGTGACCAGGCTGTGACAACCCCCTTCGATCTTTCCGGAACGGTATTTCAACTCAAGCAGAAATGACCGTTCGTCTCAACCCGGACATTAGACCGATAGCATCTAGGGGGTAGTCTGGCCGGTCATAATTAACCTGACTCATTGTGATTTGCAGAGTTCCACCCCATTGACTGTCCAGGCTGGCCCCATTAATCAGCACACGATGTGAACCCCAATGATTCCGATGCTTTCTTCGCGTCACCGCCGGGCCCTGCGCCTGACCTGTCATTTTCTCGTGCCGTATCGCTGGCAGGCGTTCGGTGCACTGCTCGCGCTGATCGTCACGGCCGGCATCACGCTGTCGATGGGGCAGGGCATCAAACTGCTGGTCGATCAGGGCTTCATGACCCAGTCGCCGCACCTGCTCAACCAGTCCATCGGTCTGTTCATGTTGTTGGTGCTTGGTCTGGCGGTGGGTACTTTTGCCAGGTTTTATCTGGTGTCATGGATCGGCGAACGGGTGGTGGCAGACATCCGGCGGCAGGTGTTCAACCATCTGGTGTACCTGCATCCCGGGTTCTACGAAGACAACCGCAGTTCGGAAATCCAGTCGCGACTGACGGCTGACACGACCTTGCTGCAATCGGTGATCGGCTCCTCGCTTTCGCTGTTCCTGCGCAATTTGCTGATGGTCATCGGTGGCGTCGTGCTGCTGTTCATCACCAACGCCAAGCTCACCAGCATCGTGGTGATCGCGCTGCCGCTGGTCATTGCGCCAATCCTGATTTTCGGGCGGCGGGTACGCAATCTCTCGAGATTGAGCCAGGACCGTATCGCCGACATTGGCAGCTATGTTTCGGAAACCCTCGGCCAGATCAAGACCGTACAGGCCTACAACCATCAGGTGCAGGACGAACAGCGTTTCGCCTCGACCGTCGAGCGGGCGTTCGAAACCGCGCGCAAACGGATTTTTCAGCGGGCCTGGCTGATTACGCTGGTGATCGTGCTGGTGCTCGGTGCCGTCGCGGTGATGTTGTGGGTCGGCGGAATGGACGTGATTGCCGGGCGAATTTCCGCGGGTGAGCTGGCGGCGTTCGTGTTCTACAGCCTGATCGTCGGGAGCGCTTTCGGCACGTTGAGCGAAGTGATCGGGGAATTGCAGCGGGCGGCGGGCGCCGCCGAACGCATCGCCGAACTGCTGCGCTCCGAGAACATCATTCAGCCGCCGAAAGACGGACTGGTGACCTTGCCGACGCGGGTCAAAGGCGAGCTGGCTTTGCAGGACGTGCGTTTTTCCTACCCATCACGGCCCGAAAGCTTTGCCGTTGACGGCTTGAGTCTGACGGTCAACGCGGGCGAAACCCTGGCGTTGGTCGGGCCGTCCGGTGCGGGCAAGTCCACGGTGTATGACTTGTTGCTGCGTTTCTACGATCCACGGGAGGGCCGGATCCTCATTGACGGTGTACCGCTGACGAGCCTTGATCCGCTGGATTTGCGCCGCTGCTTTGCCCTGGTTTCGCAGACGCCGGCGCTGTTCTTCGGCAGCGTCGAAGAAAACATTCGCTACGGTTGCCCGAGCGCTACGCCGGAGCAGGTGCGGGAAGCTGCGAAAATCGCCCATGCCCACGATTTCATCGAACAAATGCCCGATGGTTACCAGACTCACCTGGGCGACGGCGGGCTTGGCCTGTCGGGCGGGCAACGCCAGCGCCTGGCCATCGCCCGGGCGCTGCTGGTCGACGCACCGATCCTGCTGCTCGACGAAGCCACCAGCGCCCTGGATGCCCAGAGCGAGCACTTGATCCAGCAAGCTTTGCCGAGCCTGATGCAAAACCGCACCACCCTGGTGATCGCCCACCGCCTGGCCACGGTGAAAAACGCCGACCGGATTGCAGTGATGGACCAAGGCAAACTGGTGGCGATCGGCACGCATCAGGAGCTGATCGCCAGCAATCCACTGTATGCGCGGTTGGCGGCGTTGCAGTTCAGTGATGGGCATCTGGCTCCGACCGACCCAGTAACCGACTAAGTAAGCGACCTAGTAACCGACCCAGTAGAGCGCCATAAAAAATGCCCGCATCTCTCGATGCGGGCATTTTTGCTTACCTCGATCTTTACACGATCACTGATCGTCAAAATACCGCTCATGCCAGTCCACCAGCGGTTGCGGCGAGTTGAGTTTCTGGCCGTAGATTACCGAGTAGGACAAAACGTTCTGCACGTACTGGCGGGTTTCGTCGAACGGAATGCTTTCCACCCACACGTCGAAGCTCAGGTGATCGGCACCGCGCAGCCACTGGCGTACGCGGCCGGGGCCGGCGTTGTAGGCGGCGGAGGCGAGCACGCGGTTGCCGTTGAACTGGCTGTGCACCTGACTCAGGTAGGCCGCGCCGAGCTGGATGTTCTTGTCCGGATCGAGCACTTGCTGCGGCGAGGCCAGCGGAATGCTGAATTTGCGTGCGGTTTCCTTGGCGGTACCGGGCATCAGTTGCATCAGGCCGCTGGCGCCGACGCCGGAACGGGCGTCGTCCATGAAAGCGCTTTCCTGACGGGTGATGGCGAACACCCAGCTCGAGTGCAGGCCTCGGACCTTGGCTTCACGCACCAGCGTGTCGCGGTGGGCCATCGGGAAGCGAATGTCCAGGTCATCCCAGTACTGCGCCTGACTGATGGTGCGGATTGCCGGGAAATACCATTTCAGGTCGTAAGCCAGTTTGGCCTGGGCCACCATTTCGTCGCGGTTGAAATGACGGCTGACGTGATACCACTCGCGACGTCCGTCGACGATCTGCCCGCGGGCGTGAAATTCCAGCGCGCGGCGAACACCGGGCGTGTTGCGCACCTTGTTGATGATGGCCTGCCTGAGCACCAGCGGTTTGTTCATCAGCGAATAGGGTTGCTGGGAGCGGTCGGCGGCGAGGAATCCGTAGAAGTCCCGCTCCCGTGCGAGGTTCCTGTACAGCGTCTGTGCTTCCGGGTTTTGCGGTTGAGCCAGTTCCAGGCTGCGGGCCTGCCAGTAGCGCCAGCGGTTGGTAGTGGCCAGATCCTGTGGCAGGCGGCGGGTCAACTGATAGGCATCGTCCCAGCGCGCCAGACGCAGCAACAGGCGCAGGCGCCATTCGGACACCGTGTTGTCGCGCAGTTCCGGGTCATATTTGGTCATCACGTCCAGCGCACGGCTGTCAAAGCGACGGGCCAGGGTCAGACCGATTTCCCGGGCGATCGCGACTTTTTCATCCCGGGAGAAATGCATGCTGCTGGCGTAGCCATCGAGCAGGTCCATGGCCTTGTCCGGATCCTGACGGGCCAGACGACGCAGGCCGAGGCTCACGATATCGGACATTGGCTCATCGGCCGGGGTGAAGCGCGATGGCTGGTTGAGCAGTTCAGGTTTTTGCGCGACATCCACCAGCAGACGTCCACGCGGGGCGAGTGTGGTCAGGCCATTGACCAGGCTGTTGGCCAGCGGGTAGTTGCGCGCCTGGGCGGCGAGTTTGGTGCGCTCCCAGCGTTTCTGTTCGGTCAACTGGCCGTCGGCGGCCCAGATGCCGAACAACGCATCGCACGCGGCGGGTTGCGATTTGCCGGTCAGCCACAGTTTGTCGGCGTTGGCGTAACCTTCGGCCTTGTGACCGCTGCTGATCTGGTACTGCGCGTTCAGGCAGTCCAGCTCGGTGAAATTGAGTTTAGGGTCGTAATACTTGACGAAGGTCGCCCAGTCACCACGGTCGGCGAGCCAGCGCAACCAGCGCAGCTTCATCCAGTTGGCCTGGGGCAGGTCACCGTGTTCGGCGAGGAATTTTTCGATTTCCGCGTTGCTGGCGGTCTTCAGGCGAGCGGTCAGCTCGTCGTAGGCCAGATACGGTTCCAGCGGATAATCGGCGAGGGCCTGGCTGTAACGAAAATACGGACCGGTGTCGCCCTTGGCCAGGGCGCGCTTGGCCTCATCGTAATACTGGCGCTGGGTGGACAGGTCCACCGCCTGGGCGGATTGAGCAGCAGCGGCGGTGAGTAGCAAACAGGATAAAACACTGAGAAGGCGACTGCGCATGAGACATCCGGGCAGAGAAATCATGACAAGTGCCAGCGTGGGCGGCACTGAATTGTCTGTAGCTTAGCCTTTTGCCAGCAGACGGCGAAAGCTTTGCCGGCCTTGTGGCACAAGTTCGCAACAAATGTTGTGCAGAGTACGTCAGCGGCGAAATTGCCGGCCTGTTCGGCCCTCGATTCAGGTAGAATGCGCGCCCGGTTTTTGGAGAAGCTCATGACCCTGCTCAAATTCAGCGATGTGTCCCTTGCATTCGGCGCGATGCCGTTGTTGGACAAGGTGTCCTGGCAGATCGCCCGTGGTGAGCGGGTGTGCATCATCGGCCGCAACGGCACCGGCAAGTCCAGCATGATGAAACTGGTCAAGGGCGACCAGAAGCCTGATGACGGCGCCGTGTGGCGCGCCCCCGGTCTGAAGATCGGTGAATTGCCGCAGGAATTGCCGCTGGCCGACGAGCGGACTGTATTCGATGTGGTAGCCGAGGGCCTCGACGGCGTGGGCGCGTTGCTTGCCGAATATCATCACCTGAGCCAGAACATCGTCACCGACGCCGATCTGGAAAAGCTGATGCACGTCCAGCACGATCTCGAAGCCCGTGACGGCTGGCGCTTGCAGACCCTGGTCGACAGCACCCTGAGCCGCCTGCAACTGCCGGCCGACAAGACCCTCGCCGAATTGTCCGGCGGCTGGCGTCGTCGCGTGCTGCTGGCGCAGGCGCTGGTGTCGGAGCCTGATCTGCTGCTGCTCGACGAACCGACCAACCACCTGGACATCGGTGCGATTGCCTGGCTCGAAGAAGCGCTGAAAGACTTCCAGGGCGCCGTGCTGTTCATCACGCACGACCGTTCTTTCCTGCAAAATCTCGCCACCCGCATCCTCGAACTGGATCGCGGCGGTCTGATCGACTGGAACGGCGACTACGCCAGTTTCCTGGTCCACAAAGAAGCCGAGCTGGCGGCCGAAGAGACCGCCAACGCACTGTTCGACAAGCGCCTGGCTCAGGAAGAAGTGTGGATTCGTCAGGGCATCAAGGCCCGTCGCACCCGTAACGAAGGCCGCGTGCGTGCGCTGAAGGCCCTGCGTGTCGAGCGCAGTGAACGTCGTGAACGCACCGGCAAGGCCAATATCCAGCTGGAATCGGCCGAGAAATCCGGCAAGCAGGTGATGGTGCTGGATAACGTGAGCTTCGCCCATCCGGGTGGCCCGTTCCTGATCCGCGATTTCTCCATGGTGCTGCAGCGCGGCGACCGTATCGGCCTGCTCGGCGCCAACGGTACCGGCAAGACCACCCTGCTGAAACTGATGCTCAGCGGTCTGCAACCGACCAGCGGCAAAGTGGAAGAGGGCACGAAGATCGACGTGGCCTACTTCGACCAGTTGCGCCATCAGCTGGATCTGGAAAAGACCGTGGTCGACAACGTCGCCGAAGGTCGCGATTTCATCGAAATCAATGGTCAGAGCCGCCACGTGCTGAGTTACCTCGGCGACTTCCTGTTCAGCCCGCAGCGTGCCCGCACGCCGGTGAAGGCCTTGTCCGGTGGCGAGCGAGCGCGCCTGCTGCTGGCCAAACTGTTCAGCAAGCCTGCCAACCTGCTGGTGCTCGATGAACCGACCAACGACCTCGATGTGGAAACCCTCGAACTGCTCGAAGAGGTGTTGCTGACCTTCAATGGCACCGTACTGATGGTCAGCCACGACCGGGCGTTCCTCGACAACGTGGTCACCAGCACGCTGGTCTTCGAAGGTGAGGGCAAGGTTCGCGAATACGTTGGCGGCTATCAGGACTGGATCCGTCAGGGCGGTTCACCGCGCCTTCTGGGCGTCACTGAAAGCAAATCCGGCAAGGCCGATTTGAACTCGGCAGTGGTCACCGCCGAACCGGCTCCGGTTGTCGCACCGGTTGCTGCGGCCCCGGCTGCGAAGAAGAAGCTGAGCTACAAGCTTCAGCGCGAACTGGAGGCGTTGCCGGGCGAGATCGACGCCAAGGAGCAGCAGATCGCTGCCGTGGAGGCTGAAATGGCCGAAGCCGGTTTCTATCAGCGTCCGCCGGCCGAGACGGCCAGGGTCATTGCTTCGCTGGAGCAGATGCAGGCCGAACTGGATGCACTGGTGGAACGTTGGGCCGAACTGGATGCCTGATGGTTTCCAGACATGAAAAAGCCCGGCTCCAGTCATGGACGCCGGGCTTTTCAGCTTTTGCCTGTAATCAGCGTTTGACCAGGTGCACCGCCAGCACGTCGCAAGGCGCGCCGTGCAGGACATCGTTGGCAGTCGAACCCAGCAACAGGGCCAGACCATGTCGGCCATGGCTGCCGACCACAATCAGGTCGCATCCCTGTTCCTTGGCGAAATGATGGATTTCCTGACGTGGCTGGCCGTAGGTCAGATGGCAATTGGAGCCTTCCAGTTCGGAGTATTTGTGCTTCAGGCGCTCGAGGCGTTCCTTGGCCTGATCGAATTGCTGTTGTTGCAGTTGTGACAGATCCATGGGTACGTCACCGCCGAAAGCCATGGCCATCGGTTCGACGATATGCACCAGCGACAACTTGGCGCCATTGCTCACCGACAGCTCTCGGGCGCGGTGGATCACAGGGTCGCACTCTTCGGTCAGATCTACGGCGACCAGAATATGGTGGTAGGGCATGAGGTGCTCCTCGTGAGGGATCAATATTGTTAAGTATGGCTGGTTTCGAGCGCATTGGTTCCAAAGTGACACAACGGGCTCATCAAGATTCGGGAGTAGAGATATGACGGTCTGGCTGGTGGTGTCAATCCTGCTGGTGGTGTTGAGTCCGCTGGCATGGTTACGCCCGTCCCGTGCGCAGAGTGACCGAATAGCCTTGCGCGCCGAGGCCCGGCGCATCGGGTTGGCCATGCAGCTTGCCCCTCAGGAATGGCCGCACTGGCTGAGCCAGGAACCTCCAAACCCCTGTGCGCAATATCATCGGCCACGGCGCGGCAAACAGCCGTCGTGCTGGACTTACTGGCAGAAAAGCCCCGGGATCTGGGTCAATCAGTGGCAGGAAGTCTGTGAGGATCCGCTTCTTCAAAGTCATTTCGAAAAATTGCCAGGCAATGTTTTCAAGGTCGAGGCCGACCAGCAGATGATTGCGCTTTATTGGGGCGAGAAGGGTGACGCTTCGGTTCTGCTTGAAATCGACGCCACGCTGAAAGCACTGGCATGAACCGTAGACGTTTCGCGCTGCAAGGGTGTGAAACGTCTGGCAGACGAGCAATAAAAAGCCCGACATGATTCGTCGGGCGGAATTGGCCAGGCAGGCCGGAAATTCTTTTTGACGTTGAACCGGGCGAGCCGGTCAGCAGTCATGCAGCCGTTTTCTTTCGTGGTCCCGCCAGCGTAGCCTGTTAAACAAGGCTTGCAGCGAATTAGGGCGACTTTTCTAACTATTAATCTTATGAATGCCTTGACATGCAAGCGTGTGTGGCCGGGCTGCGTCCTACAGAAATGACCGCAAAGTCGCTTTTGAACCCGCATTTAGGGCGATTGACAATTGTCGGAAATTCCGTGAAGGTGGCGTACCCAAATCAAACGGGCGTATGAATTGAGCGTTTGTATTGCAGACTGCTCCTACAGAATCCCGACTATCGCGTTGGCGGGTGTGCCGGGCGGATGGGTGTCAGCATTGACGAAAAAACGTCCTGCCGAGCCATTTGCCTGCGTCCGACGTGTACTGTTCAGCTTCCATATCGTGGAGATCAGTTGATGATTTACGAAGGTAAAGCCATCACGGTTAAAGCTCTTGAAAGTGGCATCGTCGAATTGAAATTCGACCTCAAGGGTGAGTCCGTCAACAAGTTCAACCGTCTTACCCTGAACGAACTGCGTCAGGCCGTAGACACCATCAAGGCAGATGCTTCGATCAAGGGCGTGATCGTCAGCAGTGGCAAGGACGTGTTCATCGTCGGCGCGACATCACTGAATTTGTCGACAACTTCAAGCTGCCGGATGCCGAGCTGGTTGCAGGCAATCTCGAAGCCAACAAGATCTTCAGCGATTTCGAAGACCTCGACGTTCCGACCGTGGCCGCGATCAACGGTATCGCCCTGGGTGGCGGTCTGGAAATGTGCCTGGCAGCGGACTACCGCGTCATGTCGACGAAGGCCAAGATCGGTCTGCCGGAAGTCAAGCTGGGCATCTACCCGGGCTTCGGCGGTACGGTGCGTCTGCCGCGTCTGATCGGTGCCGACAACGCCATCGAGTGGATTGCCGCCGGCAAGGAAAACCGTCCTGAAGACGCGCTGAAGGTCGGAGCCGTGGATGCCGTGGTGGCTCCCGAGAAGCTGCTGGAGGCTTCCGTCGAGCTGATCAAGCGTGCCATTTCCGGCGAGTTCGACTACAAGGCCAAGCGTCAGCCGAAGCTGGAAAAACTCAAGCTGAACGCCATCGAACAAATGATGGCTTTCGAAACCGCCAAGGGTTTCGTGGCCGGCCAGGCGGGTCCGAACTACCCGGCCCCGGTCGAAGCGATCAAGACCATCCAGAAAGCCGCGAACTTCGGTCGTGACAAGGCGCTGGAAGTCGAAGCTGCAGGTTTCGTGAAACTGGCCAAGACCTCTGCCGCGCAGAGCTTGATCGGTCTGTTCCTGAACGATCAGGAACTGAAGAAAAAGGCCAAGGCCTATGACGAGATCGCCAAGGATGTGAAACAGGCTGCCGTACTGGGCGCCGGCATCATGGGTGGCGGTATCGCCTATCAGTCGGCCTCCAAAGGTACGCCGATCCTGATGAAGGACATCAACGAGCACGGTATCGAGCAAGGTCTGGCTGAAGCCGCCAAACTGCTGGTCGGTCGGGTTGATAAAGGCCGCATGACCGCGGCGAAAATGGCTGAAGTGCTCAATGGCATTCGTCCGACGCTGTCCTATGGCGATTTCGGTCATGTCGATCTGGTCGTTGAAGCCGTGGTCGAGAATCCGAAGGTCAAGCAAGCCGTTCTGGCGGAAGTCGAAGATCAGGTCAAAGAGGACACCATCCTTGCGTCCAATACCTCGACCATTTCCATCAGCCTGCTGGCCAAGGCCCTCAAGCGTCCGGAAAACTTCGTCGGCATGCACTTTTTCAACCCTGTGCACATGATGCCGCTGGTGGAAGTGATCCGTGGCGAGAAGTCCAGCGAGCTGGCCATCGCCACCACCGTTGCCTACGCCAAGAAAATGGGCAAGAACCCGATCGTCGTCAACGACTGCCCGGGCTTCCTGGTCAACCGCGTACTGTTCCCGTATTTCGGCGGTTTCGCCAAGCTGGTCAGTGCCGGTGTGGACTTCGTCCGTATCGACAAGGTCATGGAAAAATTCGGCTGGCCGATGGGCCCGGCATACCTGATGGACGTGGTCGGCATCGACACCGGCCACCATGGTCGTGACGTGATGGCTGAAGGCTTCCCGGATCGCATGAAGGACGACCGCCGTTCTGCCGTTGACGTGCTTTACGAAGCCAAGCGTCTGGGTCAGAAGAACGGCAAGGGCTTCTATGCCTACGAGGCCGACAAGAAAGGCAAGCAGAAGAAAGTCGCCGATCCGTCGGTACTGGAAGTGCTCAAGCCGATCGTCTACGAGCAACGCGAAGTCACTGACGAGGACATCATCAACTGGATGATGATCCCGCTGTGCCTGGAAACCGTGCGCTGCCTGGAAGACGGTATCGTCGAAACCGCTGCCGAAGCCGACATGGGTCTGGTCTACGGCATTGGTTTCCCTCCGTTCCGTGGCGGTGCGCTGCGTTACATCGACTCGATCGGTGTTGCCGAGTTCGTTGCCCTGGCCGACCAGTACGCTGATTTGGGCGCGCTGTACCACCCGACCGCGAAGCTGCGCGAAATGGCCAAGAACGGCCAGAGCTTCTTCGGTTAAGCGCCCCCAACCAGAGTGAGAGTGAACTTATGAGCTTGAATCCTAGAGACGTCGTGATTGTCGATTTCGGTCGTACTCCGATGGGCCGCTCCAAGGGCGGCATGCACCGCAACACCCGCGCCGAAGACATGTCGGCGCACCTGATCAGCAAACTGCTGGAACGCAACACCAAGGTCGATCCAGCAGAAGTCGAGGACGTGATCTGGGGCTGTGTGAACCAGACCCTGGAGCAAGGCTGGAACATCGCGCGCATGGCGTCGCTGATGACCCAGATTCCGCACACGTCGGCCGGCCAGACCGTCAGCCGTCTGTGCGGTTCGTCGATGAGCGCACTGCACACCGCTGCGCAAGCGATCATGACCGGCAACGGTGACGTTTTCGTGGTGGGTGGCGTCGAGCATATGGGCCACGTGAGCATGATGCACGGTGTCGATCCGAACCCGCACATGTCCCTGTACGCGGCGAAAGCCTCGGGCATGATGGGCCTGACCGCTGAAATGCTCGGCAAAATGCACGGCATCACTCGCGAACAGCAGGACGCCTTTGGCGTGCGTTCCCATCAGTTGGCCCACAAGGCAACCGTGGAAGGCAAGTTCAAGGATGAAATCATCCCGATGCAGGGCTACGACGAGAACGGTTTCCTGAAAACCTTCGACTACGACGAAACCATTCGTCCGGAAACCACCCTGGAAAGCCTGGCGGCTCTGAAGCCGGCATTCAATCCAAAGGGTGGTACCGTGACTGCCGGTACCTCGTCGCAGATCACCGATGGTGCTTCGTGCATGATCGTGATGTCGGCACAGCGTGCGCAGGATCTGGGTATCCAGCCAATGGCCGTCATTCGTTCGATGGCGGTGGCGGGTGTGGATCCGGCAATCATGGGTTACGGTCCAGTGCCGTCGACCCAGAAAGCGCTCAAGCGTGCCGGTCTGACCATCAACGACATCGACTTCTTCGAGCTCAACGAAGCGTTCGCGGCACAGGCTCTGCCAGTGCTGAAGGACCTGAAAGTGCTCGACAAGATGAATGAGAAGGTTAACCTGCACGGCGGCGCGATCGCCCTGGGTCATCCGTTCGGTTGCTCCGGTGCCCGTATTTCCGGCACCTTGCTGAACGTGATGAAGCAGAATGGCGGTACCTTCGGGGTGGCTACCATGTGCGTTGGCCTCGGCCAGGGCATCACCACCGTTTTCGAACGCGTTTAAGCGTCTCGTCGATGGAAGCCGGGGCCAAGTGCCCCGGTTTTTGTTTTTGCGGATTTATTTTTGTATTTATTTTGAAAAAATTTGAGTGAGGGCCGAAGCATGCCGATACAACCTGGGCTCTACCAACATTACAAAGGTCCGCAGTACCGCGTATTCAGTGTTGCGCGGCATTCCGAGACCGAAGAGGAAGTGGTCTTTTACCAAGCCCTGTATGGTGATTATGGCTTCTGGGTGCGTCCCTTGAGCATGTTCCTGGAGTCCGTCGAAGTTGACGGCGAGCGGGTCCCACGCTTTGCTTTGGTGCAAGCCGAACCAAGCCTTTTTTCGAAGCCGTGAGGCGAGGGCGCGCAAAACCCTGCGCTTGACCTCACCTTGTAGCCACTATATATAGCGGTGCCGCGTCAGGCGCCAACCGCCTTTCACTTCTAGAATTCAGGAATTTTCCGATCCATGGGCAAATCGCTGGTCATTGTGGAATCCCCGGCTAAGGCCAAGACCATCAACAAGTATCTGGGCAACCAATACGTGGTGAAGTCGAGTATCGGCCATATCCGAGACCTGCCCACCAGCGGTTCGGCTAGCGCCGGCAAAGAGCCGGCCGCCAAGCGCGGCAAGGCAGCTGCTGGTGAGGCGCCAGCACTGTCGCCGAAAGAGAAGGCGCGCAAGCAGCTGGTCTCGCGCATGGGAGTCGATCCGGATCACGGCTGGAAAGCCAAGTACGAGATCCTTCCGGGCAAGGAAAAGGTCATCGAAGAGCTGCGCCGGCTCGCCAAGGATGCTGACACCATCTATCTCGCAACCGACTTGGATCGCGAGGGGGAAGCCATTGCCTGGCACCTGCGCGAAGCCATTGGTGGTGATGACAGCCGCTACAAGCGCGTGGTGTTCAACGAGATCACCAAGAAGGCGATTCAGGAAGCGTTCTCGGAGCCTGGTGAGCTCGATATCGATCGAGTGAACGCCCAACAGGCTCGCCGTTTCCTCGATCGTGTCGTGGGTTACATGGTTTCGCCGCTGCTATGGGCCAAGATTGCTCGCGGTCTGTCTGCCGGTCGGGTGCAATCGGTGGCCGTGAAGCTGGTGGTCGAGCGCGAGCGTGAAATTCGCGCCTTCATCCCGGAAGAATACTGGGAAGTGCACGCTGACCTCGGCACCGCAAAAGGCTCGACCGTGCGCTTCGAAGTCGCGCGTGAGAAAGGCGAGGTTTTCAAGCCGCTCAACGAGGCCCAGGCCATGGCGGCGCTGGAGAAGCTGAAGTCCTCCAGCTACAGCATCGTCAAGCGCGAAGACAAACCGACCAGCAGCAAGCCGTCGGCACCGTTCATCACGTCCACGCTGCAACAGGCCGCGAGCAATCGCCTGGGCTTTGGCGTGAAGAAAACCATGATGATGGCCCAGCGTCTGTACGAAGCCGGCTACATCACTTATATGCGTACCGACTCGACCAACCTCTCGGCGGATGCCGTAGCGATGGCGCGTACCTATATCGAAGACGAATTCGGCAAAAAGTACCTGCCGGAAACGCCGAACGTCTACAGCAGCAAGGAAGGCGCACAGGAGGCTCACGAAGCGATTCGTCCTTCCGACGCCAATACCACGCCTAGCAAGCTGTCGGGCATGGAGCGTGACGCTGAGCGCCTCTATGAGCTGATCTGGCGCCAGTTCCTGGCATGCCAGATGCTGCCTGCGCAATACCTGTCGACCACTGTCAGCGTGGCCGCTGGCGACTTCGAACTGCGTGCCAAGGGCCGAATTCTGAAGTTCGACGGCTACACTCGCGTTCTGCCGCAAATCACCAAGCCTGGCGACGACGATGTCCTGCCGGACATGGCCCAGGGCGATGTGATGAAGCTGATCAAGCTTGATCCGACCCAGCATTTCACCAAACCGCCGGCCCGTTATTCGGAAGCCAGCCTCGTCAAGGAAATGGAAAAGCGCGGTATCGGCCGTCCTTCGACCTATGCGGCGATCATTTCGACCATTCAGGACCGTGGCTATGTGACGTTGCACAACCGTCGTTTCTATTCGGAAAAAATGGGCGATATCGTCACCGAGCGTCTGTCCGAAAGCTTCTCGAACCTCATGGACTATGGCTTTACCGCCGGCATGGAAGAGAACCTCGACGACGTGGCCCAGGGTGAACGTGACTGGAAAAACGTGCTGGACGAGTTCTACGGCGACTTCAAGAAAAAGCTTGAAGTGGCGGAGAGCCCGGACGCCGGCATGCGCGCCAATCAGCCGGTGATGACCGATATTCCGTGCACCACCTGCGGTCGTCCGATGCAGATTCGTACTGCATCCACTGGTGTGTTCCTCGGATGCTCGGGTTACAGCCTGCCGCCGAAAGAGCGTTGCAAGGCCACCGTCAATCTTGTGCCGGGTGATGAAATCGCTGCGGACGATGAGGGGGAGTCGGAATCTCTGGTACTGCGCGGCAAGCACCGTTGCCCGATCTGCAGCACGGCGATGGATGCCTACCTGCTCGACGAAAAGCGCAAGCTGCACATTTGCGGTAACAACCCGGATTGCGCCGGCTATGAAATCGAAGAAGGCAGCTACCGCATCAAGGGCTATGAAGGTCCGAGCCTGGAGTGCGACAAGTGCGGCAGTGAGATGCAGCTCAAGACCGGCCGTTTCGGCAAGTTTTTCGGTTGTACCAACCCGACCTGCAAGAACACTCGCAAGCTGCTGAAAAGCGGCGATGCAGCGCCGCCGAAGATGGATCCGGTGAAGATGCCCGAGCTGAAATGCGAAAAGGTCAACGACACCTACATCCTGCGGGACGGTGCTTCCGGTCTGTTCCTGGCGGCCAGTCAGTTCCCCAAGAACCGCGAGACACGTGCACCGCTGGTCATCGAGCTTCTGCCACACAAGGACGAGATCGATCCGAAGTATCACTTCCTGTGCGACGCGCCGCAGAAGGATCCGGACGGTTTGCCGGCGGTAATCCGCTACAGCCGCAAGACCAAGGAGCAGTACGTCCAGACCGAAGTCGACAGCAAGCCAACGGGCTGGAAGGCTTTCTTCGACGGTGGCAAATGGACGGTTGAAGACAAGCGTCCGGCAAAAGCGAAGGCTTGAGCCGGTGTTGAGCTGATGATGTCCTGATCGGGCTTCATCAACGCAAAAGGCCGCATGGCAGCCCTCGGGTTTTCATGCGGCCTTTTTGTTTAATGCTTGCGGTCGGATTGGTTGATCCATGACACTGTCCGACCTGTATGAAGCATTTATTTCGCCGCGGAGAGTGCCGATATGGCCCACGAGCTCTATACCCGTACCAATCAGAAGATCTATTTCGCGGGGTTGTCGCTGGAGGCGCTCGCCAGGGCCGAAGAGGGGCGGACAATGAATTCGCTGGCGCTGATACAGGCCGGGCGCGAATCGGCGCTGTTTCATCTCTACGGTGCGTTGCTGGGGCTGTGTCACGAGATTGCAGGGTTCTATCGGTTGCCACAGGCTAACGCACCACGAGCGGAAACCCTGTTGACCAGCGAAGTGCTTGAGTCTATTGCAATTCCAGAACTGGCCGAGATGATCGAGTTGGCGGGTAATCCGGAAACCTGGCTGGCGAAATTGCTGGCGGCACATTCGGCGCTGTTTCAGCCACCACGGGTGCCACACAAGCCGAAGGGGGATGTGACCCAGCCGTTGATTCAGGCGGTAAATCTGGATGAAGAGCAGGCGCCAGAAGAATTGAGCCGGCAAGAGCTGGAGAGCTGGCGACAACACCTGAAGGGGTTGGCTGTCCGCTTCCGTGAAGGCTTGAACGAATGCTGATGGAGACTTGGCTGGTGGCGACGAGATGCATGCTGCTGGTCAAGATCCTGAGCGAATCTTGAATGATGTCTATATAATCCCTGCCTTTCGCGGAGAACACACCTATATGCCAACGTCCTTTCTAGAAATTGTCGAGCTACCAGACGGCCGAATCGAACTGCGCAGGGCCGAGGACGAGGGTTCCCTGGTGACGCTGGATTTTTCCGAGGATGCCAAGGCGTTTCTGCAGGGGCAGCATGTTGAGATTGCCAAAGCAATGCTGAGCGTCGGCGTGCAGATGGCCGGTCGAATGGTTGAAGGCGAATTTGATAAGGAAGAGGGGCCGCGAGTTCTTCATTGAACACCGCCCGTCGATTGTCACGTCGGTTCGGCTTCTCTATCCCTTGAGAAGCCCCGCGCTTCAGATGGCGCGCATGCAGTCAGCCCAATCGAATATTCAGGCTTTGAGCGTCCCCGATGCGGGCGGCGCTGATCAGTTGTTGGCGTGAGGCTGCGTTAAGCGGATTCAGCCACGTCACTACAGTGTGGCTTCGCCCAAGGCGCAGAGCCTCGCAAGCCAACTGCATGGCGCTCTGTGTGCCGCGCGGTTGCAATAAAAGGATGCGCTCGCGATTCAACCCTGCCTCTCGTAGCCAGGCCTGTGTCAGGCTCGCGGGTGGTGCAATCAGGGTAAGCCAACGCGCGTCCTGATCGTCGCTCAATTCACGAAGAATCGGTGCAAGCAGGTTCAGGCAGTTCCCGGTCGCACCGCGCAGCGAAAGTTCGCTGTACGCTTCAGGTTCGACATTCCATGTGCGCTCCGCTGCATCCTTGAGTATCGGGGCCAGTGGTTGTGCCAGAAACGCTTCGAACAACGGCAGTTGTGTTTGCTGAGGTGCGTGTGGGAACTGCATAAAGCCTCCTTTAGCGGCGGATTACGCCGACACTCAAGCCTTCGATCACCAGTTCCTGGTCTTTCAGGTTGACTTCGATGGGAGCGAACTCGGGATTTTCGGCGATCAACCAGACTTTGCTGCCATCGCGCTTGAAGCGCTTGACCGTCACTTCGTCGCCGATCCGGGCAACGACGATCTGACCGTTGCGTGCTTCCCGGGTCGTGTGAACGGCCAGCAGGTCGCCGTCGAAAATGCCGATGTCCTTCATGCTCATCCCGTGAACGCGCAGCAGATAATCAGCGCGAGGGTGGAAGAAGGCCGGATTGATATTGCAGGACTCTTCGATATGTTGCTCGGCAAGAATCGGTGCGCCGGCAGCCACGCGGCCGATGATCGGCAGGGTGGATTCGTCGACCTTGGCTTCGAGACCGGGGATGCGAATGCCGCGAGAGGCGCCGGGTGTCATTTCGATCGCGCCTTTGCGGGCGAGCGCCTTGAGATGCTCTTCGGCCGCGTTGGGTGATTTGAAGCCCAGTTCCTGAGCGATTTCCGCGCGGGTTGGCGGATAGCCATTGTCTTCGAGGCAACGTTTGATGAAAGCCAGAATCTCGGCTTGGCGTGGCGTCAGCTTAAGCATAATGATCGCTCTGTCTTTTTATACAGTGACTGGGATTATATACAGTGAAGCGATCTTGGCAATGCTCGTTTTTTGCCAGGGCGCCGGACGGTCAGTGACGGCGTCGATTAATGCAGCGTCCTTGTTGTGGTTAAATATCTGACCGACCATTCCCAAAACGAACCGGCAGGCTTGACAAGGCATAGGCTGAAACGTATGTTTCAAACAAGTGTTTGTCAGGCGGAGTAGCCATGGCCCAGTCGGAAACCGTTGAACGCATTCTTGATGCTGCAGAACAGCTGTTCGCGGAAAAAGGTTTCGCTGAAACCTCATTGCGTCTGATCACCAGCAAGGCAGGGGTCAACCTGGCAGCGGTGAATTATCATTTTGGCTCGAAAAAGGCGCTGATCCAGGCGGTTTTCTCGCGCTTTCTCGGCCCTTTCTGCATCAGTCTCGATAAAGAGCTGGAGCGGCGTCAGGCCAAGCCAGAGAACAAGCCTTCACTGGAAGAGCTGCTGGAGATCCTTGTCGAGCAGGCTCTGGTGGTACAGCCTCGCAGTGGCAATGATCTGTCGATTTTCATGCGTTTGCTCGGTCTGGCATTCAGCCAGAGCCAGGGGCACCTGCGCCGTTATCTGGAAGATATGTACGGCAAGGTGTTCCGTCGCTACATGTTGCTGGTGAACGAGGCCGCACCGCGCATTCCTCCTATCGAGCTGTTCTGGCGCGTGCATTTCATGCTGGGTGCGGCGGCGTTCAGCATGTCGGGTATCAAGGCGTTGCGTGCGATCGCCGAGACCGATTTCGGTGTCAATACCTCCATCGAGCAAGTCATGCGCCTGATGGTGCCGTTCCTGGCGGCCGGCATGCGTGCCGAAACCGGTGTCACCGATCCGGCCATGGCTACGGCGCAGTTGCGGCCGCGCAGCAAGTCAGTACCGGCGCCTGCCAAGGTTTGACTGTCCATGGGTGGGCGTGGCAGCGGACATCCGCTAAGCTAGCCGCCCATGCCGACTCTCGTTCTGAACCCGTTACTCATTGAAATCACCGACCTGCCGGGCAATGCCGCTGGTGGTGTTTTCGTGGGCGACGGGTTTTTCGTTTTCAAGGAATCTCTATGACTGCTGGCCTGCAAGGCTCGTTGATGGTGGACGTCGCCGGTACTTGGCTGACGGCCGAAGATCGCCAATTGTTGCGCCAGCCCGAAGTGGGCGGCCTGATCATTTTTGCCCGTAACATCGAGCACCCGCGTCAGGTGCGCGAGCTGAGCGCGGCGATCCGTGCCATTCGCCCGGATCTGTTGCTGGCGGTGGACCAGGAAGGCGGTCGCGTCCAGCGTCTGCGTCAGGGCTTCGTGCGTCTGCCGGCCATGCGGGCTATTGCTGATAACCCGAATGCCGAGTACTTGGCCGAGCAATGCGGCTGGATCATGGCTACAGAAGTGCTGGCAGTCGGGCTCGACCTGAGCTTCGCGCCGGTGCTGGATCTGGATTACCAGCGAAGCGCCGTGGTCGGTACCCGTTCGTTCGAAGGGAATCCGGAGCGTGCAGCACTGCTCGCCGGTGCTTTCATCAAAGGTATGAACAGTGCCGGCATGGCAGCAACCGGCAAGCATTTCCCCGGCCACGGCTGGGCCGAAGCCGACTCCCACGTCGCCATCCCCAACGACGAGCGTAGCCTCGAAGAGATCCGCGCCAACGACCTCGTGCCGTTCGCCAGACTCAGCAAGCAATTGGCCGCCGTCATGCCGGCCCACGTCATTTATCCGCAAGTCGACGCACAACCCGCAGGGTTCTCCCGGCGCTGGTTGCAGGACATCCTGCGCGGTGAGTTGCAGTTCGACGGTGTGATCTTCAGTGATGACCTGTCCATGGCTGGCGCGCATGTGGTGGGCGACGCGGCGAGCCGTATCGAAGCGGCACTCAGCGCCGGTTGCGATATGGGTCTGGTGTGCAACGACCGAGCGGCCGCCGAGCTGGCCCTGAGCGCCGCGCAACGCATGAAGGTCAAGCCGTCGCCGCGCATCTCACGCATGCGCGGTCAGGCGTTCGCCAACACCGAATACCGTCAGGATCCGCGCTGGCTGACCGCTGTCGGCGCGCTCAAAGACGCTCAACTGATCGATTAAGGATTTTTCGCTATGACGGTTTACGCAATCATCGGTGGCACAGGCCTGACCCAGCTGGAAGGTCTGAGCATTCGTCAGTCGCTGGCGGTGGATACGCCTTATGGTGCGCCATCGGCTGAAATCCAGATCGGTGAATACGCCGGCAAGGAAGTGCTGTTCCTCGCTCGCCACGGTCATCCGCATCGCTTCCCGCCGCACAAGGTCAACTATCGCGCCAACCTGTGGGCGTTGAAGCAGGCGGGGGCCGAAGCAATCATTGCGGTCAACGCCGTGGGTGGGATTCATCCGGCAATGGGCACCGGACATTTCTGCGTGCCGCATCAGATCGTCGACTACACCAGCGGGCGCGAACACACCTATTTCGCCGATGATCTGGAGCATGTCACACACATCGACTTCAGCTTTCCCTACAGCGAACCACTGCGTCAGCAACTGATTGCTGCGCTGGCCGCTGAAGGTTGCGAATACAGCGATCAAGGTGTTTACGCCTGCACCCAGGGCCCGCGACTGGAAACTGTGGCGGAGATCGTGCGTCTGGAGCGTGACGGCTGCGACATCGTCGGCATGACCGGCATGCCGGAAGCCGCACTGGCCCGTGAGCTGGATCTGGATTACGCCTGCCTGTCGCTGGTGGTGAATCCGGCGGCGGGCAAGACCACGGCAGTGATTACCATGGCCGAGATCGAGCAGGCGCTGCATGACGGGATGGGCAAGGTGAAATCGACGTTGGCGCGGGTGCTGAAGGGCTGAGTCCGGCTCAAAACCGAGTCGAGCCATTCGCGGGCAAGCCCGCTCCCACAGGTTAAGCGCTATCTCTGTGGGAGCGGGCTTGCCCGCGAATCGATCTGGTAAACGACAAAGATTTCAGCGCTTGTCGAACTTGTCCGGCAACGGCGCAAACAGCGCCTCGATATCGTCGCTCTGCAACTTCCAGTCCCCGGCCTTGCGCCCATCCAGCACGCCGGCCGCCAGGTCGGATTTTTCCCGCTGCAGATGCTGAATTTTCTCTTCGACCGTGCCCCGGGCAATCATCTTGTAGACGAACACTGGCTTCTCCTGGCCAATGCGATACGCACGGTCGGTGGCCTGGTTTTCGGTCGCGGGGTTCCACCACGGATCGTAGTGAATCACGGTGTCCGCTTCCGTCAGGTTCAGGCCCACACCGCCAGCCTTCAGGCTGATGAGAAAGATCTGACGCTTGCCGCTCTGGAATTCCTTCACCGGTGTGCGCCGATCCCGGGTTTGCCCGGTCAGCAACGCATAGGGGACATTGCGCTTTTTCAGCTCGTCTTCGATCAATGACAGCATCGAGGTGAACTGCGAGAACAACAGAATCCGCCGTCCTTCCTCAAACAACTCCTCGAGCATTTCCATCAGGCTGTCGAGCTTGCCCGAGGTGCTGCCGCGAGCGGGCAGGGTGGCGTCGTTGACCAGGCGCAAATCACAGCAGACCTGACGCAGCTTGAGCAGCGCTTCGAGAATGATGATCTGGCTGCGCGCCACGCCTTTGCGAGTGATCTCGTCGCGCACCTTCTTGTCCATGGCCAGGCGCATGGTTTCGTACACGTCGCGCTGCGCCTCGTTGAGCTCGACCCAATGGATGATCTCGGTTTTCGGCGGCAACTCGGTCGCGACCTGTTCCTTGGTGCGGCGCAGCAGGAAGGGTTTGATCCGACCGTTGAGGTGCTGAAGTCTGACTTCGCTGGCGCGCTTTTCGATTGGTACACGGTAATCGGCGTTGAAGCTTTTGACGTCGCCGAGCCAGCCGGGCAGCAGGAAGTGAAACAGCGACCACAACTCGCCCAGGTGGTTTTCCAGAGGGGTTCCGCTCAGGCACAGGCGCTGGCGAGCGTTCAATTCGCGGGCGGCCTGGGCGGCTTTGCTGTTCGGATTCTTGATGTACTGCGCCTCGTCCAGCACCAATACGTGCAGCGGTTGCCGGGTCAGGTGCCCGACATCCTTGGGCAGCAGCGCGTAGGTCGTGAGGATCAGGTCGTAATCGGCCAGATGCTCGAAATGCTTTTTGCGGCTGGCGCCGTACAGGGCCAGCACTTTGAGCTGTGGTGTGAAGTGCGCCGCTTCATCCAGCCAGTTGGGGATCAGGCTGGTGGGCATCACCACCATGCAGGGTCGATCCAGTCGCCCGGCGTTTTTCTCGCTGAGAATGTGTGCCAGGGTCTGTAGGGTTTTGCCCAGACCCATGTCATCGGCAAGAATCCCGCCGACTTCAAGTTGCCGCAGCGACTGCATCCAGCTCAAGCCTTCGAGCTGATAAGGGCGCAGCGTCGCGTTCAGCCCTTGCGGCGCTTCGGCGTTATAGTCGCGGATATCACGCAAGCGTTGGGCGAAGCTGCGAATCTGTTCTCCGCCCTCCCACAGAAGGGGGATGTCTTCCAGCGAATTGAGGCGGGTGGCGTCAGCCTTGCTCAGGCGCAGGGAGGTTTCGCCCGGCTCTTGCAGATAGAACTCGCCCAGCGTCGCCAGCACCGGCTTCAACCGGCCGAGCGGCAGAGCGACCTGCAGGGGGCCGTGCTCACTGTTGCGTTGCGGGATGTTCACCAGAATCAGCTCGTCGTCCCGGCGCCGGGCGAGGCGTTCGGGGTTGAGGATTTCTGTGTGCGAGCGCATCAGGTTGAGCAGGATCGGCAAAAGGCTCAGGCGTTCGCCATTGACGATGATACCCAGCTCCAGATCAAACCAGTCGCGCTCTGGCGTCTGCTCGACGGTGGCGTACCAGTCGTCGACGGCAGTCAGGTCGAAGCCGAATTCATCGTCGACCAGCAGTTCCCAGCCTTGGGTGCGCAGCTTCGGCAGGTCGTTCAGCGTAAACGTCAGCCAGGCGCTGTCATTGACCATTTCATAGAGTTCGCCGGCGCTTTCCGGTAGAGCCTTGCTTTGCCTTGTGGCTATGCGAAAGCCGAGAATCCGCAGTTGTTCGCGGTAGCTTTGTTCAACCTCCGGGTGGCGTTTGACCCGCAGTGTCTGAGCTTCCTGGCGTATCAGAATGTCGCTGTTTTTCTGCCCGCTGACGTATTCGTCGAGATAACTGAACGACAGTGCCGCACGGTGCTGGATATAGCGCTGCATCTTGCCATTGCGTGGTTCGAAGGCGCTGAACTCGACGCTGGCCAGCCACAGGCGCGGCACCGGCTGTACGTTGTCGACCAGTACTTGTGGCGGCGCCTTGGGACTGCGGTTTTCCAGGACGGCCTGGAGTTTTTCCAGCAGTTCGGCGTCTTTGGTGGCGGCAGGGTATTCGAGGGTTTCCTGCACGTGCAGCAATACCGCTGCACAGTGTTTGCAGTTGCTGTGAACCGGGCAGGTGCAGGTGGCGTCGACCATCAGCAGTGTGCCTTTGGCCGATTCGCGCAAATGGATCGTCTGGCGATAGAGGTTGCCGCCAGAGCCTTCGCAACTGGCGGTAATTGTCGCGTCGCCGACCTGCACGATCCGCACCCGGTTTTCCAGAGCGTAGCGGCGGCCACGCTCCAGGCTTTGTTCCTTGAACCGGCTGACCCAGGAAGGGGCCAGCGGTTTGCTCAGAGGTGGAGGCATGAGGACTTCGATCAGTCCGGAATGGATTCAGGTGCTTCCCGAGGCGCTGGCGCCGTCAGCGAAGTGATCTTGATCAGCATGGCTAGGTGGCCGTTGTCCAGGTAGTTGAGCTGGCCATTTTTGGTGTGGCTGTCCTGTTTCAGGCGTTCGCTGGCGGTGACCATGCCGTTGGCGTCGATCTGGTTGACCCAGAAATCGGCGTTGACGTCGGTGAAACGCCCGAGTTTCATTTCGAGCGTGCCCTCGATGGGAAACTGGCCGAACTGTTCCTTGCCGTCGCTGATCGCGATTTTGGTCGGCGACTCGCCCAGAGGCTGCTGCCAGGCCTTGTGCATCAGCACAGTGTATTCGCCGCTGGCAGCGAGTTTGCTGGCGACTTCACCCAATGCGGGAGTACGCAGGCTGGCATCGTCAAGGCGTCTGGCGCCGGCGGCCCAGTCTTCCGGTGCGGCGCGGCTGATGATGGCGGGGACGGCGTTCTGGCGTATCAGAATCATTTCAACCTGATACAGGTCATCGGCAAACGCCGAGGGTGCCGCCAGCGTCATCAAGAGCGGGGTCAGCAGCAAAGTCAGTGAGCGAAACAGGCGCATGCGGCGTCCTTCAAGCAGTTTTCGGGAGGAGGCGCTCGAACAGCGCCTCCACAGTATTAAAGCGCTCTTCCGGGCGCTCCATCGGCACCTGGAATTTGAACATCGTGGCGCCTTCGAATTTGTAGCGTTTCGGTTGACTCTGAATCAGCTTGATCAGGGTCATCGGATCGACCGGGGTCTGTGCGGCGAACTCGATTCGACCGCCCTGCGGGCCGCCATCGACCTTCTTGATGCCCAGCTGTTCGGCCTGCAATTTCAATGCAGTGATGCGCACCAGATTCTTGGTCGGTTCCGGCAGCAGGCCGAAGCGGTCGATCATCTCCACTTGCAGGTCTTTTAGGCCCTCCTCGTCGGTGGCCGACGCGATGCGTTTGTAGAGGATCAACCGTGCATGCACATCCGGCAGGTAATCCTCCGGAATCAGCGCCGGCACCCGCAGGTTGACTTCCGGGCCGCCACCGAGCGGTTGATCGAGGTTTGGCTGTTCGCCCTTGCGGATCGATTTCACCGCGCG
Organism: Pseudomonas bananamidigenes; assembly: GCF_001679645.1. Classification (GTDB taxonomy): domain Bacteria; phylum Pseudomonadota; class Gammaproteobacteria; order Pseudomonadales; family Pseudomonadaceae; genus Aquipseudomonas; species Aquipseudomonas bananamidigenes. The sequence goes on from NZ_LRUN01000057.1 coordinate 55,661, forward strand.
CTCGAGCATTTCCATGTACAGCGTGAAGCCGACGGCTTGAATCTGCCCGCTCTGGCCATCGCCCAGCAGTTCGCCGGCGCCACGGATTTCCAGGTCGTTGGTGGCCAGCACGAAGCCCGCGCCGAGGTCTTGCGTATTGGCAATCGCCTCCAGACGTTTTTCCGCATCGCCGGAGATCTGTTGGCGTGGCGGGGTCAGCAGGTAGGCGTAGGCCTGGTGGTGGCTGCGACCGACGCGACCGCGCAACTGGTGCAACTGCGCCAGACCGAACTTGTCGGCGCGCTCGATGATGATGGTGTTGGCGCTCGGCACGTCGATGCCGGTCTCGATGATGGTCGAGGCGATCAGTACGTTGAAGCGCTTGTGGTAGAAGTCGCTCATTACCTGTTCGAGTTCGCGCTCGCGCATCTGTCCGTGCCCGATGCCGATGCGCGCCTCCGGCACCAGTTCGGCCAGTTCGGCGGCGCATTTCTCGATGGTCTTCACGTCGTTGTGCAGGTAGTAAACCTGACCGCCGCGCAGCAGTTCGCGCAGCAAGGCTTCCTTCACCGTGCTCTTGTTCTGCTCCATGACGAAGGTGCGCACCGACAGACGTCGCGCCGGCGGCGTGGCGATGATCGACAGGTCGCGCATGCCCGACACCGCCATGTTCAGCGTGCGCGGAATCGGGGTGGCTGTCAGGGTCAGAATGTCGACTTCGCTGCGCAGGGCCTTGAGCTGTTCTTTCTGACGGACACCGAAGCGGTGTTCTTCGTCGATGATCACCAGACCCAGGTTCTTGATCTTGACGTCGTCCTGCAGCAGCTTGTGGGTGCCGATGACGATGTCGATATTGCCTTCGGCCAGTTCGGCCACCGCCGCGTTCACTTCTTTTGCCGACTTGAAGCGGCTCATCACTTCCACGGTCACCGGCCAGTCGGCGAAGCGGTCGCGGAAGCTGTTGTAGTGCTGCTGGGCGAGCAGGGTGGTCGGCACCAGGATTGCCACTTGCTTGCCGCCGTGCACGGCAATGAATGCGGCACGCATGGCCACTTCGGTCTTGCCGAAGCCCACGTCACCGCAGACCAGCCGGTCCATCGGCTTCGGCGCAAGCATGTCCTCGCGCACGGCTTCGATGGTGGCTTGCTGGTCCGGAGTTTCCTCGAACGGGAAGCCGGCGCTGAACGTCGCATAATCGGCTTTCGGATCGGCGAATGCGTAACCTTCGCGAGCGGCGCGACGGGCGTAGATGTCGAGCAGTTCGGCGGCCACGTCGCGGACCTGTTCGGCAGCCTTGCGTTTGGCTTTCTGCCAGGTCTCCGAGCCGAGTCGGTGCAGCGGGGCCAGGGCATCGTCGCTGCCGGTGTAGCGGGCAATGAGATGCAGGTTGGCCACCGGCACATAGAGCTTGGCGTTCTCGGCGTATTCGAGGGTGAGGAATTCGGCAGCCTGGTTGTCGATTTCCAGAATCGTCAGGCCGAGATAGCGGCCGACACCGTGGTCGATATGGACCACCGGCGCGCCCTCGCGCAATTCGGTGAGGTTCTTGATCACCGCATCGTTGTTGGCGTCGGCGCGTTTCTCGCGGCGACGACGCTGCATCACGCGCTGGCCGAACAGCGGGCTTTCCGCGGCCAGTGCCAGTGCCGGGTCATCGAGCATCAGGCCTTCGTCGAGCGGTGCAATGGTGATCGCCAGGCGATCCTTGCCCGCGACGAAGTCCGGCCAGCTATCGACGGTTTTCGGTCGCAGCTTCAGTCGATCCAGCAACTCCAGCAGCACTTCGCGACGACCTGCGGACTCGGCAGTGAACAGCACGCGTCCCGGGAACTGGTCGAGAAAGGTGGAAAGTGCGGCCAACGGCTGCGTGGCCTTGGCTTCGATCGCCAGATCCGGCAGTGCCTGCGCGGGAAAGCGCTCGCGGCCGACACCGGTTTCCACATCCTGCTGGCTGGCCACCACGCGCGGCCAGTTCTTCAGGCGGGCGAAGCAATCCTCTACCGGCAGAAACAGCTCGGCGGGTGGCAATAAAGGACGTGACGGATCGACACGGCGTTCTTCATAACGATTGCGCACGTCGTTCCAGAAGTTTTCTGCCGCTTGCTCGATTCCTGGCAGCGAGAACACCTGGGTGTCCTGGGGCAGGTAATCGAACAGGGTCGAGGTTTCCTCGAAGAACAGCGGCAAGTAGTACTCGATGCCGGCCGGGGTGATGCCGCTGCTCAGATCCTGAAAGATCGGGCAGCGGCGGAAATCGACGTCGAAGCGCTCGCGAAAACGCGCCTTGAAACGGGTGACCGCTTCTTTCTGCAGCGGAAATTCCTTGGCCGGCAGCAGTTTGACCGAATCGACCTTGTCGATGGAGCGCTGGGTTTCCGGGTCGAAGGTGCGCAGGGTTTCGATTTCGTCGTCGAACAGATCGATCCGATAAGGCAGTTTGCTGCCCATCGGAAACAGGTCGATCAGTGCGCCGCGTACCGTGAACTCGCCGTGTTCGTACACCGTATCGACGTACCGATAGCCGCTGGCTTCGAGCCGTGTGCGCATCTGTTCGACGTCGAGTTTCTGACCGACATCCAGCACCAGGCTGCTGCCGAGCAGGAACCTGGTCGGCGCCAGACGATGCAGGGCCGTAGTGATCGGCACCACCAGCACGCCATGTTCCAGTTCCGGCAGTCTGTAAAGGCTGGCGATGCGCTGGGAGATGATGTCCTGATGCGGCGAAAACAGGTCGTAGGGCAGGGTTTCCCAATCGGGGAAATGCAGCACCGGTAAATCCGGGGCGAAGAAGCTCAGTTCCTGCTCCAGCCGTTCGGCACTCTGGCTGTCGGCGGTCAGCAGCAACGTGAAGCGCTTGGCAGCGCTGGCAGCCTCGGCAATGGCCAGGCTCAGTGCAGCACCGGGCAGATTGCCCCAGTGCTGTTTACCTGCCGCAGCAGGGAGAAGCGGTAGACGCAGAACAGGCACGGAAGGTTGAGCTCCAGGCGTTGCGACAAAGTCGGTAATTGTAGCGGCGTCCGGTGCCGCCTGTCAGTTGCAGACTGCGTCTATCTGCGCTGTTTCCGGAAAATGTAGTGGTAACCATAAAAACAGACACTTTTTTGACGATTATGTAGTGCCGAAATCGAGTGGTGTTACGGAGGGTTACAGACATCGTCTAACAGCCGTCGAAAAACTGACTGCGCTGCAGGCCCCGGTTTTACTGGGCTTGCGCGAGGCGTTATTTTTTTGGACGGCGTTTTGTTACCGGTTGCACGACAAGCGCGCATTGCTACGAGAGGTTCTCGGCGGCATAATGTAGCCCCTTTTTTCTGCCCCTACATGTGGAAGGTTCCCGTGACTCAGAAGCCCGACCAGTGTCTTGGTGAATGGATCGACCGTGAAGCACTCGCAGAAGCGATGATTCCGCTTATCGGTCAGCTCTACCGCAATAACAACGTGGTGAGCTCGATCTATGGCCGCAGCCTGATCAACCAGTCTGTCATCGCGATTCTCAAGGCTCATCGCTTTGCTCGCCATCGTTCTTCCGACGATAGCGAACTCTCCGTCCACGAAACATTCCCTCTGCTGAAGGCCATGAGCGAGCTCAAGCTCGGCGCGGCTTCGGTGGATCTGGGCAAGTTGGCGTTCAAGTTCCGCGCTGAAGGCAATGGCCGCACGGCCGAACAATTCGTTCGCGAAGAGTTGGCCGATGTCGTGGGCCAGCAAAACGCCTCCGCGCGTAAAGGCACCGATGTCGTGCTGTACGGCTTCGGTCGTATCGGCCGTCTGCTGGCGCGCATCCTGATCGAAAAAACCGGTGGTGGCGACGGCTTGCGTCTGCGTGCCATCGTTGTTCGCAAGGGTTCTGAAAACGATCTGGTCAAGCGTGCCAGCCTGCTGCGTCGTGACTCGGTACATGGCCCGTTCGATGGCACTATCACCATCGATGAAGAAAACAACACCATCACCGCCAACGGCAACCTGATTCAGGTGATCTACGCCAAGAGCCCGTCCGAAGTCGACTACACCCAGTACGGCATCGAGAATGCGCTGATCGTCGACAACACCGGTGTATGGCGTGATGCCGACGGCCTGGGCCAGCACCTGGCCTGCCCGGGCGCTGCCCGCGTGATTCTGACCGCGCCGGGCAAAGGCGCGCTGAAGAACATCGTTCACGGCATCAACCACGGCGACATCACGCCTGACGACAAGATCATCTCGGCGGCGTCCTGCACCACCAACGCCATCGTGCCGGTGCTCAAGGCCGTCAACGACCAGTACGGCATCGTCAACGGCCACGTCGAAACCGTTCACTCGTTCACCAACGACCAGAACCTGATCGACAACTTCCACAAGGGCAGCCGTCGTGGCCGCGCCGCGCCGCTGAACATGGTGATCACCGAGACCGGTGCCGCCACTGCCGCTGCCAAGGCACTGCCAGTGCTCAAGGGCAAGCTGACCGGCAACGCGATTCGCGTACCTACGCCGAACGTGTCGATGGCCATCCTGAACCTGAATCTGGAAAAGGCCACCACTCGCGACGAAATCAACGAGTACCTGCGTCAGATGGCCATGCACTCGGAACTGCACAAGCAGATCGATTACGTCAGCTCGCAGGAAGTGGTTTCCACTGACTTCGTGGGCTCGCGTCATGCCGGTGTCGTGGATGCCGAGGCAACCATCACCCAGGATAACCGCGTCGTTCTGTACGTCTGGTACGACAACGAGTTCGGTTACAGCTGCCAGGTGGTTCGCGTGATGGAAGACATGGCCGGTGTAAACCCGCCAGCGTTCCCGCGCTAAGCCTTAGCCGCAAATGAAAACGCCCCGACATTGTCGGGGCGTTTTTGTTTGTGCGCGATTCTGGTCAGTGGGGGATGACGGTTTGTGCCGTACGCAATGCATGCCTGTTGCCACGGAACAGCACCAGGGTCGCGATCAGGCCCAGCACCGCTGCGCCGCTGAGCCAGATTCCCGGCGCAGCCTTGTTGTCCAGCACATGGATCAGGTAAGTGCAGGCGGCTGGCGTGAAACCACCAAACGTTGCGGTGGCCAGACTGTAGGCCAGCGAGAAACCCGTCGTACGCACTTCTACCGGCATGATTTCGGTCAGGGCCACCACCATCGCACCGTTGTACGAGCCGTACAGGAACGACAGCCACAACTCGACGATCAACAGATGGCTGAAGCTCGGATTCGCCACCAGCCACGACAGCGCCGGGTAGGCAGTCAGGATCGCCAGGCTCGTCGCCGCCAGCAGCAGAGGTTTGCGGCCGATCTTGTCAGATACGGCGCCCATCACCGGCAGCCAGAAGAAGTTCGACAGACCGATGCACACGGTTACCAGCAATGCATCGAAGTCTGACAAGTGCAACTCTGCCTTGCCAAAAGTCGGGGTGTAGGCGGTGATCAGATAGAACGACACGGTAGTCATCACCACCAGCGCCATGCCGGCGAGGACGATGCCAAAGTTCTGACCGATCGAGCGGACGATTTCCTGCAGGGTAGGACGGTGTTTGCGGGCCTGGAATTCCGGCGTTTCCTCCAGGGAGCGGCGAATCACGAAAATTACCGGAACAATCATGCAGCCAATCAGGAAAGGCACGCGCCAGCCCCATTCGCCCATTTGGTCCGGGCTCAGCCAGTGGTTGAGGCCAACACCGAGCAGGCCGGCGAATACCACGGCGGCTTGTTGGCTGGCGGACTGCCAGCTGACGAAGAAGCCCTTGCGCCCCGGCGTAGAAATTTCTGCCAGATACACCGACACGCCGCCCAGTTCCACGCCAGCCGAAAAGCCTTGCAGCAAACGGCCGAACAATACGATCAGCGGCGCGGCGACGCCAAGGGTGGCGTAACCCGGGACGCAGGCAATCAGCACGGTACCGGCCGCCATCAGGGCGAGGGTGATGATCAAGCCCTGGCGACGACCGTGACGGTCAATGTAGGCACCGAGGAAAATCGCCCCCAGCGGGCGCATCAGGAAGCCTGCGCCGAAGGTGGCAAGGGAGAGCATCAGGGACGCGAACGCGCTGTCGGTAGGGAAGAAGGTCTTGGCAATGGCCGTGGCGTAAAAGCCGTAGACCATGAAGTCGAACATCTCGAGAAAGTTGCCGCTGACAACGCGAAAAATCGCTTTGCCTTTGCCCGTGGAGGAGGACATGTTCAGGTACTCACTTGTTGATTTTGTGTGAAGGCGTTGTATCCGTTTGGGAGCGAGCGGGCTCTGTGGCCATAATGGCCGTCGCGATTTTGCTCGGAGATGAAGAATTGTTAACTGGACGGATGCTGGTTTTCGTGAGTGTTCTCGGTGTCCTGTCCGGATGCGGCAATGGCGACTCCATGGAAAGCTTCGGCGGTCCGACCATGGGCAGCACGTATTCGATCAAGTACGTGCGACGAATCAACTTGCCCGCTCCCCAGGACGTCCGGGTCGAAGTGGAAAAGATCCTCGCCGACGTCGACCGGCAGATGTCCACCTACCGTGCGGACTCGGATATCTCGCGCTTCAACGCATTGCCCGCCGATCGCTGTCAGATCATGCCGGCACCGATTCTTGAGTTGGTCCGGGTGGGCGAACAGCTGTCGCAACAGAGCGAAGGTTCCTACGACCTGACGGTAGAACCGTTGCTCAACCTCTGGGGCTTCGGTCCGCAAGGGCGTGAGGAGAAAGTCCCGAGCGCTGCGGCGCTGGCCGAGGTGCAGAAGCGGGTGGGTTACCGGCATTTGCGTATCGATGGTGACCAGTTGTGCAAGGACGCGGCGGTCGAGGTCGATTTCAACAGCATCGCCGCCGGTTACGCGGTCGACACCATTGCCGCGCGACTCGATGCCATGGGTATTCATGATTATCTGGCCGAAGCCACGGGCGAGCTCAAGGCGTCCGGCAGAAAGCTCGACGGCTCGCCCTGGCGCATTGCCCTGGAGGAGCCACGTGACGATCAGCAAGTAGCGGAGCGCGTCATTAATGTCGATGGCTACGGGCTTTCCACGTCCGGCGACTACCGCAACTATTTTCAACAGGATGGAAAGCGATATTCCCACACCTTCGATGCCCGCACCGGAGCGCCCGTCGTACACGATCTGGCGTCAGTCACGGTCATGCATCCTTCAGCCTTGATGGCCGACGGACTATCGACACTGTTGCTGATTCTCGGGCCTGAAAGGGCTTGGGACTATGCCGAAAAACACGACATTGGTGCATTCTTCGTGATTCGTGCCGATAAAGGTTTCGTGACTCGCACCAGTCGGGCGTTCGAAAGGCTTGCAGGCGCAAAAAATTGACCGGCAGCAATGCGAAAACTGGCGTTGTAGTGCAGGCAAAAGTAGCCTACGACGCGACCAAGGGTTAATGTGCGCGGCGTTGACGCTTCTATAGACTGTGTCCGGGTTTTCAACTGGCCCCCAATTGTTCCTTCGCGCCGTCGTCCGGCGTGATTTAGCCGCCGGTGCTGCTGGCACCGCGGCCTGTTCTGAGGAGTACGCATGGCTGTCTACAACTACGACGTGGTGGTGCTGGGTTCCGGCCCGGCGGGAGAAGGCGCGGCAATGAACGCCGCCAAAGCAGGGCGCAAGGTGGCGATGGTCGACAGCCGTCGCCAGGTCGGCGGTAACTGCACCCACCTGGGCACCATCCCGTCCAAGGCCCTGCGTCACTCGGTGCGGCAGATCATGCAGTTCAACACCAATCCGATGTTCCGGGCCATCGGTGAACCGCGCTGGTTCTCCTTCCCGGACGTGTTGAAAAGCGCCGAGAAAGTCATCTCCAAACAAGTCGCTTCGCGTACCGGCTACTACGCCCGTAACCGCGTCGACGTGTTCTTCGGCACCGGCAGCTTCGCCGACGAGCAGACCATCGAAGTGGTCTGCGCCAACGGCGTGGTCGAAAAACTGGTGGCCAAACACATCATCATCGCCACCGGTTCGCGTCCTTATCGCCCGGCGGACATCGATTTCCACCACCCGCGCATCTACGATAGCGACACCATCCTCAGCCTCGGCCACACCCCGCGTAAACTGATCGTTTACGGCGCCGGCGTGATCGGTTGCGAATACGCCTCGATCTTCAGCGGTCTGGGTGTACTGGTCGAGCTGGTGGACAACCGCGGCCAGTTGCTGAGCTTCCTCGACTCGGAAATCTCCCAGGCGTTGAGCTACCACTTCAGCAACAACAACATCACCGTGCGTCATAACGAAGAGTATGACCGCGTCGAAGGCGTGGACAACGGCGTGATCCTGCACCTGAAGTCCGGCAAGAAGATCAAGGCCGACGCCTTGCTCTGGTGCAACGGCCGCACCGGCAACACCGATCAGTTGGGGCTGGAAAACATCGGCGTCAAGGTCAACAGCCGTGGCCAGATCGAAGTCGACGAGAACTATCGCACCTGCGTGCAGAACATCTACGGCGCCGGTGACGTGATCGGCTGGCCAAGCCTGGCCAGTGCCGCCCACGACCAGGGCCGTTCGGCGGCCGGCAGCATTGTCGACAACGGCAGCTGGCGTTTCGTGAATGACGTGCCGACCGGCATCTACACCATTCCGGAGATCAGCTCGATCGGCAAGAACGAGCAGGAGCTGACCCAGGCCAAGGTGCCGTACGAAGTGGGCAAGGCGTTCTTCAAGAGCATGGCGCGTGCGCAGATCGCCGGTGAACCGCAAGGGATGCTGAAGATCCTGTTCCACCGCGAAACCCTGCAGGTGCTGGGCGTTCACTGCTTCGGTTATCAGGCGTCGGAGATCGTGCACATCGGTCAGGCGATCATGAACCAGCCGGGTGAGCTCAATACCCTGAAGTACTTCGTCAATACCACCTTCAACTACCCGACCATGGCCGAAGCCTATCGGGTAGCCGCGTACGACGGCCTCAACCGGCTTTTTTGAGCGGCTCCGGCCGGTGGCCTGAGCCGGCCGGGGAGACCGATTTCAGCCATTCCCGAGGGTGGCAGTGGCCAAACCGGGAAAGTCTGTAATCAGGCTGTCAACGCCGAAGTCGGCGAGTCTGCGCATCAGCGCAGGCTCGTTGACGGTCCATACCGACACATGCAGCCCCTGACGCTGCGCCTTCTGCAGGCGTTCCGGCGTACACAGCGTCCAGTTCAAGGCCAGAATCTCGCAGCCATAACTTGCCGCGACCTTCAGCGGGTCGAGCCAGGCGTATTCGGCCACCAGTCCGCGCGACACGTCCGGCACCAGATCCAGCGCCGCCTTCAACACTTCCCTTGAACTCGAGGTGATCGTCACCTTGTCGAGCAGTCCGTGCCTGACCGCCATTTCACGAATGGCCAGAACGGTCGTTGCGGCGCGGGTGCGCGAAGCACTTTTGACTTCGAGCTGCCAGTGATCGAAATCACACTTTTCAAACAGTTCTTCCAGGGTCGGAATCGGGCAGGGCTTGATCCAGCCGGGGCCACCCTTGCGGGCGTCGTAAGTCACCAGCTCGGCAGCGGTGTGTTCGACCACCTTGCCGCGACGCTCGGTGGTGCGCTTGAGGGTCGGGTCGTGGATGACCATCAGTTCGCCGTCCTTGGACAGGTGCAGATCCAGTTCGCAACGGCGTACGCCGTGTTTGAGACATTCCTGAAAGCTGCTCAGGGTGTTTTCCGGTGCTTCGCCCTTGGCGCCGCGGTGGCCGTAGATAAGGGTCACGGTTCTTCCTTAATTAAATGCCTGATTCGTTCTGTTCGCGGGCCAGGCGTCGTTCCTGGGCCTGCTTTTGCAAGATATAACGGGCGAGCAACTGGCGCTGGGCATCGGTCAGGTGTTCGAATTCGGTGCCGATGTCGTAGCCGTCGCCCTTGCGGTCGCAATGGGTGACCCGGGCGCGCAGCAGCAGGCCGTGGGCCTGAGGCATCAGCACCATTTTGACCGACAGGCGTGAGCCGGCAGGGATCGGCGTCGGATTCTGAAAATCCACACCGCCCTCCGAGATGATCACCGGTTGCGGCTCGCCGATTTGCCCGAGCGCGGTCAGCGCAATGACCTGACTGAGCAGATCGATGCGCTTGTTCTGGGATTTCAGGAATGCCGCGATGGCACGGTCGCGCTCGTTGATCTGGCGCAACAGGTGCTGCGACTCGAATTCGCTCAGGTGCAGTTCACTGAGCACGTTGAATAACGGGGAAGCATCCTGCAACACTTCCTGGCCTGCGGCTTCTGCAGCGGACAGGGGCCGAATTTCCAGTGCGATCGTGTCCTCGATACGGTAGTATTCGCGGCGATCTTCTTCATCTAATGTCGACATGGCGAACCCATGGTAGCGGCGGTGGTCTGAGTGTAAAGCTGGTTATCGACCCCCGCCACAAGGACGTTCCTTTTCCCTCCGAACAAGCCCCGACATGTTCAGACCTCTCTTCGTATTTATCGGCACGCGTTACACCCGTGCAAAGCGTCGCAATCATTTTGTGTCATTCATTTCCCTGACTTCGATGATCGGGCTCGCCCTTGGCGTGGTCGTGATGATCGTGGTGCTGTCGGTGATGAACGGCTTCGATCATGAAATGCGCACCCGCGTGCTGGGCATGGTGCCCCACGCAACCATCGAGTCCGGTGAAGCCATCAGCGACTGGCCGAGCCTGGCCGCCAGGGTCAAGCAGAACCCGCAGGTGGCGGCCGTCGCGCCGTTCACCCAGATGCAGGGCCTGTTGACCAACAACGGTCAGGTGTCGAAGGTGTTGCTCAACGCCATCGATCCGGCGCTGGAGCGCAACGTCTCGATCATCGACAACTTCATGAAGCAAGGCAGGCTCGACGATCTGACGCCGGGCAGCTTCGGCATCGTGATCGGTGACAAGGCCGCGACCAAGCTGGGCGTGGGCGTCGGTGACAAGATCACCTTCGTCGCCCCGGAGGTCAGTGTGACCCCGGCCGGGATGTTCCCGCGCATGAAGCGCTTCACCGTGGTCGGCATCTTCCATGTCGGCGCCGGTGAGCTGGATGGTTATCTGGGCGTCACCAATCTGCAAGACCTGGCGAAGCTGCACCGCTGGAAGCCTGATCAGGTGCAGGGTCTGCGCCTGAAGTTCGATGACTTGTTCCAGGCGCCGCGTGAAGCGTGGAACATCGCCCAGCGGCTTGGCGAAGACCATTACTACGCCCGCGACTGGACCCGCACCCACGGCAACCTGTATCAGGCGATCCGCATGGAAAAAGCCATGATCGGCCTGCTGTTGCTGCTGATCGTCGCGGTTGCTGCGTTCAACATCATTTCCACGCTGGTGATGGTGGTGAACGACAAGAAGGGCGATATCGCCATCCTGCGCACGCTGGGCGCCACGCCGGGCACGATCATGCGCACGTTCATGGTGCAGGGCACGGTGATCGGTGTGGTCGGTACGGCCATCGGTGCCGTGGTCGGGATCCTGGCGGCGCTCAACGTCAGCGCTGCGATTTCGGCACTCGAAGGCGTGATCGGGCATAAATTCCTCAACGCCGACGTGTATTTCATCGATTACCTGCCATCGCAGGTGCAGAGCCAGGACGTGGTCATGGTCTGCGCCGCTGCGTTGGTCCTGAGTTTCCTCGCCACCCTGTATCCAGCCTGGCGTGCCGCGCGCACCCAGCCGGCGGAGGCGCTACGTTATGAGTGAGTCGGGCATGAGTGATAAAGCAATCCTGAGCTGCCGCAACCTGGGCAAGTCCTATGAGGAAGGCCCGGAGTCGGTGCAAGTGCTGGCCGGTCTGCAACTGGAGTTGCACCCGGGTGAGCGGGTGGCGATCGTCGGCAAGTCCGGTTCGGGCAAAAGTACCTTGCTCAACCTGCTGGGCGGTCTCGACACCCCGACCAAGGGCAGCGTCTGGCTCGACGGGGAAGAGCTCTCGGCACTGAGCGAGAAGAAGCGTGGCCTGTTGCGCAACCGTGCCCTCGGTTTTGTGTATCAGTTCCACCACCTGCTGCCGGAATTCACCGCGCTGGAAAACGTCTGCATGCCGCTGCTGATCGGCAAGACCGCAATCCCCGAGGCGCGTCAGCGGGCCACGGCGTTGCTGGAGCGGGTCGGTCTGGGCCATCGCCTGGAACATAAGCCGGCCGAGCTGTCCGGTGGCGAGCGCCAGCGCGTGGCGATTGCCCGGGCCCTGGTGAACAAGCCAGGCCTGGTGATGCTCGACGAGCCGACCGGCAACCTCGACTCCCACACCGCCGAGGGCATTCAGGATCTGATGCTGGAACTCAGCACTTCGATGCGCACGGCGTTCCTTGTGGTGACTCACGATTTGAACCTGGCTCGCCAGATGGACCGCGTCCTGCAGTTGCAGGATGGTTGTCTGACCCCCATCTGACGGCTTGAAACCCGATGCCTGAAAAGGCGTCGGGTCTTTTATTTTTATACGGTGCCCCAGCGAATGTTCAGACCGTTATCGATCTTTATCGGCACGCGCTATACCCGCGCCAAGCGCCGCAATCGCTTTGTTTCGTTCATTTCGATGACCTCGATGATCGGCCTCGCCCTCGGCGTGCTGGCGATGATCGTGGTGTTGTCGGTGATGAACGGTTTCCAGCGCGAAATGAGCTCGCGCATCCTCGGCATGGTGCCTCACGCGACCATCGTCGGCGTCAAGCCGATCGATGACTGGCAACCGGTGGCCGCTGCCGCTTTGAAAAACCCTGAAGTGACCGCCGCCGTGCCGTTCACCGAGATGGAAGGTATGCTGTCCTACAAGGGCATGATGCAGCCGATCCAGATCAGCGGCGTCGATCCGGCCCAGGAAGGCAAGGTGTCGATCGTTGCGCAGCATATTGTTCAGGGGCGTCTCGATGCCTTGAAACCGGGCGAGTTCGGTGTGGTGCTGGGCGAGATCACGGCCCGACGCTTCCGTCTGAACGTCGGCGACAAGATCACCCTGATCGTGCCGGAAGTCAGTACCGCACCGGGCGGCATCACCCCGCGCATGCAGCGTCTGAATGTGGTCGGCATCTTCAAGGTCGGCGCCGAACTGGACGGTTCCATGGGCCTGATCCACGTCTCCGACGCCGCGACCATGCAGCACTGGGAGCCGAATCAGGTGCAGAGCGTGCGTCTGGCAGTGAAAGATCTGTACGCTGCACCGAAGGTCTCGTCCGACATCGCCACCGGCCTTGGCACTGACTTCAAGGCAGACGACTGGACCCACACCCAGGGCAGCCTGTTCAGTGCGATGAAAATGGAAAAGACCATGATCGGCCTGTTGTTGCTGATGATCGTCGCGGTGGCGGCGTTCAATATCATCGCCACCCTGATCATGGTGGTGAACGACAAGGGTGCGGACATCGCGATCCTGCGCACCATCGGCGCCACGCCACGGCAGATCATGGCGATCTTCATGGTTCAGGGCACGGTGATCGGCATCGTCGGCACCATCATTGGTGGCGTGTTGGGCGTGATTGCCGCGCTGAACGTCAGTGAGATGGTGGGCTGGGTCGAGCGAGTGACCGGGCAGCACATCTTCAGTTCCGACGTGTATTTCGTCAGCAACCTGCCCTCGGAGTTGCAGGGTGGCGACGTGCTGCTGATCTGCTCGGCAGGCTTCATCCTCAGTTTCCTGGCCACTGTTTACCCGGCCTGGCGAGCGGCGAAGATCGAGCCGGCGCACGCGTTGCGTTATTCGTAAGCTTCAAGACCGCCATCGCGAGCAAGCTCGCTCCCACAGTGTTACGGGGTGTTCACAGAAGTGTGGCGCGACTCGAAACTTGTGGGAGCGAGCTTGCTCGCGAAGGGGCCAGCACTGCTGGCCTCAGTCTTTGGGCAACTCAATCACAAACCGCGTCCATCCCCGATCCGATTCGCAATGAATCTGCCCGCCATGGGCTCTGATGATCGACTGAGTGATCGCCAGCCCCAACCCGGCATGTTCGCTGGTGCCTTCCTGGCGTGCCGGATCAGCCCGGTAAAAGCGGTCGAACAAACGCGGCAGCAACTCCGAAGAAATCCCCTCGCCACTGTTCTCGACGGTCACCCTCAAGGATTTCGCCTGCTCAGCTATCTGCACACGCACATCGCCTGCGGCCGGGGTAAAGCGCAGTGCATTGTCCAGCAGATTCGACAGCGCCCGGCGCAGCATCGCGCGGTCACCTTCAAACCGGCCCTCGCCGTCGCGGCTCAGGCTGACTTGAGCCTCTTCGGCCAGTGGCGCGAAAAACTCCAGCAATACATCGGCTTCTTCCGCCAGGTCCAGCGGTTCACGCTTGGGCGCCAGCAATCCGTGGTCGGCCTTGGCCAGATAAAGCATGTCGTTGACCAGTTGCGCCATCCATTGCAGCTCTTCGAGGTTGCTGTGCAAGGCCTCGCGATAATCTTCGAGTGGGCGAGGGCGTGTGAGGGTGACTTGTGTGTGGGTCAGCAGGTTCGACAGCGGAGTGCGCAGTTCATGGGCGATGTCGGCAGAGAACGCCGAAAGTCGCTGAAAAGAGTCATCGAGACGTCCGAGCATGGCGTTGAAGCTGTGGGCCAGTTCCGTGAGTTCCGCAGGCATCTGCGCTTCCGGCAGTCGGGCATTCAGCGATTGCGCGGAAATCCCCCGCGCCACGGCGCTCATGCGCCGTAATGGACGCAGGCCGCTGCGTGCCGCCCAGGCGCCCAACAGCGCGGTGGCCAGTGCCGAAAGGCCTACGGTCAGCCAGATCAGATGTTGCATGCGTTGCAGGAAGTGTTGGTGGTGGGTGATGTCCAGCAGCAAGGTCAATTGTGGTGAGTCGGGTCGTTCCGGGAAGAGCGGGGCATTGAGCAGGCGATAGTCCGTGCCGTTGTCATTGATGGTAGCCAGACCGGGCTGTTGCGGCAGGTTCGCCGACATTTGCAGGGATCGGCCAAACCAGCGCTGCCCTTCGGGGCTGCTGATGCGCAGCGCGACATCGCCTTGTTGGTTCAATTCATCGGTGACATGTGCGGCGTCACCATTCCCCATCAGCGCCTGACGCACATTGATCAGCCTGCTTTCGAGCAATTGCTGATCGAGTTCGATGAAGTGCGCCTCGCTGGCGCGGTTGAAAACGACGCCGGCTACCAGTGAAACCGTTGCGGTGCAGGCAGCGAACAGCAACGCCAGCCGACTGCCGAGTGACAGACGGCGCATCAGTCGGGACGCTCTTCAAGTACGTAACCCATGCCGCGCACGGTATGGATGAGTTTTTCAGGAAAGTCGTCATCGATCTTCAGACGCAGGCGGCGGATCGCCACTTCGATCACATTGGTATCGCTGTCGAAGTTCATGTCCCAGACTTGCGAGGCGATCAGGGATTTGGGCAGCACTTCGCCCTGGCGGCGCAGGAGCATTTCCAGCAGGGCAAACTCTTTCGCCGTAAGGTCGATGCGCTGGCCACTGCGTTCGACCCGGCGGCGGATCAGATCAAGGCGCAGGTCGGCCAGTTGCAGGCAGGTTTCCTGTGGCGTGGTGCTGCCGCGCCGCAACAGGCTGCGTACCCGGGCCAGCAGTTCGGAAAACGCGAATGGCTTGACCAGGTAGTCGTCGGCGCCCAGTTCGAGGCCGTGAACCCGGTCTTCCACGGTGTCTTTGGCGGTCAGAAACAGGATCGGTGTTTCCAGCCCGGCGCTGCGCACCGCTTGCAGAATCTGCCAGCCACTGCGCCCGGGCAGCATGACGTCAAGGATCAACAGCGCGTAGTCGCCGCTCAACGCCAACTGTTGTCCGGTGTTGCCGTCGGCCACCAGCTCGGTGTTGAAGCCGGCCTCGGTCAGGCCCTGGCGCAGGTAGTGGCCGGTTTTCGGTTGGTCTTCGACGATCAGCAGTTTCATGGGCGACTCGGGTTTGTAGGAACGAGAGCGTTATACCGTGGGAGTTGGTTACGAGCGCCAACCTGACAAAGTTGTAATCTGCCTGTCAGGTCGCTGCCAGCCCGGGCCGACTAAAGTTTCCCACAGGCTGAATCTTATCTTGTTGGAGTATGACCATGTTTTTGCGCAACCCTCTGACCGTCGCCGCCTGTTTGCTGGCGTTGAGCTCATCCGTATGGGCCGATCCTGCGCGCACGTATGACTTCGGCCAACCGGCACCTGCTGCCAAGGCCTCCCGTAGTATTGAAGTGGTGATGGGCGACATGTCGTTCGATCCGAAGGCCATCGACATCAAGGCCGGTGAGACCATTCGTTTTGTTTTGGTAAACAAGGGCCGGTTGCTGCACGAATTCAACCTCGGCGATGCCGCGATGCATGCCAGACACCAGCAGGAAATGCTGCAAATGCAGCAAAGCGGCATGTTGACGCCGACCGGCATGAAGGAAATGTCCCACGATATGGCGGGCATGGATCATGGGGCGATGGGACACGGCATGAAACACGACGACCCCAACAGCGTGCTGGTCGAACCGGGCAAGACCGCCGAGTTGACCTGGACCTTCAGCAAGGCGACCAGCCTGGAGTTTGCCTGCAACATTCCCGGGCATTACCAGGCCGGAATGGTCGGCAAATTGACTGTCAGTCAGTAAGCACTCAAAGGCGCAAGCAAAGGCTGATAGAATCCGCTGATTCTTCAGTCAGGTTTCCGCCATGCATCCCGCAGCCGAACATTCGCCGCTGGGCAAGTCCAGCGAATACATCGCCACTTACACACCGTCCCTGCTGTTCCCGATTCCGCGCACCGCGAAGTGGGCAGAGCTGGGCCTGACCGCCGAGACCCTGCCGTATAAAGGTGTGGATTTCTGGAACTGCTTCGAACTGTCGTGGTTGCTGCCGTCGGGTAAACCGGTGGTGGCGATCGGCGAATTCAGCATTCCGGCGGACTCGCCGAACATCATCGAATCCAAGTCGTTCAAGCTGTACCTGAATTCCCTGAACCAGACCTCGTTCGCCGATACAGCGAGCCTGGAAGCGACGCTGGTCAAGGACTTGTCCGCCGCTGCCGGCAAACCGGTGGGCGTGCGGGTTCGCAGCCTGAAAGAGGTTGAAGCCGAAGGCGTCGCGCGCTACCGGGCGTGTGCATCGACGAGCTGGATATCAGCGTCAGCAATTACGAACACCCACGTCCCGAACTGCTGCGCTGTGACGATTCGCGGGTGGTGGAGGAGAGCGTGCACAGTCACCTGCTTAAATCCAACTGCCCGGTGACCAGCCAGCCGGACTGGGGCAGCGTGGTGGTGGAATACCGTGGCGCGGCGCTGGATCACGCCAGTCTGCTGGAATACATCGTCAGCTTCCGCCAGCACTCGGACTTCCATGAGCAGTGCGTGGAGCGGATTTTCCTTGACCTGCAGCGTCTGCTGAAACCGGAGAAACTCACAGTATTTGCACGTTATGTGCGCCGTGGCGGACTGGATATCAACCCGTACCGCAGCACTGAAAGCGTGCAACTGCCGAACCGGCGTCTGGTTCGTCAGTAAAAAATCAATGTGGGAGCGAGCTTGCTCGCGATCGCAATTTGTCAGTGACGTTAATGTTGGCTGATACACCGCAATCGCGAGCAAGCTCGCTCCCACAAAGGTTGTGTTCCAAGTTCCAGATATGAAAAAGCCCTGCCATCACTGGCAGGGCTTTTTCGTATTCGCAGGTCTCAGATCCCCATGCTGACCAGGGAGTTCACAATGTTGCGCAGCGTGCCGGCGATGGTGGGGTGTTCGAGTTCGAAGCGTTCGACGGCCAGGTTCACACCGTCGGCGAGATTGGAATCCTGGGTTTTGGTTTCCAGTTCAAGTTCCAGTTCGATCTGTTGCATCAGTGCGTGCAGGTCTGCGCGCTCGGCTTCCGACAGCGGCGGATTCTGATCCAGTTGCTCGCGCAGGGCATTGAGCTGTTTCTGCAGTTCTTGAGCGGGCATGGTTGTTTCCTTTTATCGAGAGGCACTGGCATAGACCGCAGCCGTGCGCCAAAGGTCTATGGCTCTCCTTAAGCCTAATCCACTCTGCCGCAACCTGCATGATCCCGGTCAGGGCTTTTCGCCTTTGAGACGGCGCTGGCTGATGTCGGCGAGACAAGTGTCGAGCTCGCCCAGATGATCGATCACCGAATGCACGCCCAGGCCAAACAGTTGCACCGTCGCCTTGCCACGTAGCTGCTCGCGTTCCTTCTGGCTCAGCGCTTGCCACTCTTGTGGCGATAGACCGCAGAGTGAACCGCAGGACGCCAGGCCGATCGTCCACAGTCCGGCATTCAGGCCGGATTGCAGCAGGCGCGGTTCTCCGCTGACCAGCACACAACCGTCGAGGCGCGCGACCTGCAATGCCATCAACGCCTGCCAGCAGGCATCAGGCGCCGGCCATGGGTTGATTGTTGCGGGATGTTGCGAAGATTTGACCCAGTCCGGCAGCGTGACTGAAAGCGCCCGGGTGAGGGGAGATGGGAGTTCGTCCAGCCAGGCGCACGGAATCTGTTGCCGTTGCAGGCTGCGCAGGCTGTCCAGAGCCCCGGGAGTGGTCTCGGCGTGGTCCGCAGTGGCGCCGGCAGGATGGCGGGCGCGGGCGCCGAAGTCCACCAGGCAGCCGCTGAGCCCGAACAGCACGGCCGTCAGGTTGGGTGCTGCATGGGGCATTGCTTCGGCCTGTGACATGAAAAACGTCCTTGAAATACACGTCAGGCTAAGCAAGACCGGTGACAGTTGGATGACAACGGCGTTACGACGAGTCCTGCAGCGCTGATGATGTTGGAAATGCCTAAACAAGTGTTTCCGTCTTATACTGAGCACCTTATGACCGTGGTCCGCATGCCGCGTATGTTCAATCCAAGGAGTTTTTCTATGCGCTGGAGCAATCCTCTCGCTCAGCTTTGTGTATGTGCCGGCGTGATGCTGGTTCCGTTCGTTGCCCAGGCGGCAACGGAAGAAGACCCTTGGGAAAGCGTCAACCGTCCGATCTTTCAGTTCAACGACTTCGTCGATACCTACGCACTGAAGCCTCTGGCGCAGGGCTATGAGTATGTAACGCCGCAATTTCTGGAAGATGGCATCCACAACATGTTCCGCAACGTCGGCGACATCACCAACCTGGCCAACAACATTCTCCAGGCCAAACCGGCTGCTGCCGGTGTCGACACCGCGCGTCTGATCTTCAACACTACCTTCGGCCTGCTGGGCTTCTTCGACGTGGGCACCAAGATGGGCCTGCAACGCAGCGACGAAGACTTCGGCCAGACCCTCGGTTACTGGGGAGTGAGCAGCGGTCCGTACGTGATGCTGCCGTTGCTGGGCCCGAGCACCCTGCGTGATGCGCCGTCGAAATACGTTGATACCTACACTGCGCCGTACCGCTATATGAACGACATTCCGGCACGTAACACGATTTACGGCCTGAACATCGTCGATACCCGTGCCAGCCTGTTGTCCAGCGAGAAGCTGATCAGCGGCGACAAATACACCTTCATCCGCAATGCCTACCTGCAGAACCGCGAGTTCAAGGTCAAGGACGGTCACGTCGAAGACGATTTCTGATTCGACCTGTGAACCCCCGGAAGGCGACCGAAAGGTCGCCTTTTTTGTCACTGCATCCTTCCATTGAGTTACGGTTTCGAACGTTCTTATAACTCTCTGTGATTTGACAAACAAAGTCGTCAGGCGACGAATCGCGCATGCTTGAAACGCTCGAAGGATGGGAGTACCGTCTGCGCCTTAGAAGGGCACCTCTGGTGCAGCCGTGTGCGGGGCCAACGCTCCGAAGCGGTGCAGCAGAGAGGCTAGAAAGCGAATCCAGTAGTCTGCGCCGGGCCGTTGCCCCGCCTGCTACGCCAACCTAATTCTGGCGCCGTTTGCCCACATGCCAAAAACCAGTGCCACGCTGCTGATAATCGATGATGACGAAGTAGTGCGCGCGAGCCTCGCGGCCTATTTGGAAGACAGTGGTTTCAGCGTCTTGCAGGCCAGTAACGGTCAGCAGGGTCTTCAGGTATTCGAGCAAGACCAGCCCGATCTCGTCATCTGCGATCTGCGCATGCCGCAGATGGGCGGTCTCGAACTCATCCGTCAGGTTACCGAGCGATCCCCGCAGACACCGGTGATCGTGGTCTCCGGTGCCGGCGTGATGAATGACGCGGTCGAGGCCCTGCGCCTGGGCGCGGCGGATTACCTGATCAAGCCTCTCGAAGATCTGGCCGTGCTCGAGCACTCCGTGCGCCGGGCCCTGGATCGTGCGCGTCTGCTGCTGGAAAACCAGCGTTACCGCGAGAAGCTGGAGAAGGCCAACCGCGAGCTCGAAGCCAGTCTGAATCTGCTCCAGGAAGACCAGAACGCCGGTCGCCAGGTGCAGATGAACATGCTGCCGGAAAGCCCGTGGACCATCGACGAATTCAAGTTCGCCCACCAGATCATCCCGTCGCTGTACCTGTCGGGTGATTTTGTCGACTACTTCCGGGTGGACGAACGCCGTGTCGCGTTCTATCTGGCGGACGTTTCAGGCCATGGCGCCTCTTCGGCGTTCGTCACCGTCCTGCTGAAGTTCATGACCACGCGCTTGCTGTTCGAGTCCAAGCGCAACGGCACCCTGCCGGAATTCAAACCTTCGGAAGTCCTTGGTCATATCAACCGGGGGCTGATCAGTTGTAAGCTGGGCAAGCACGTCACAATGGTCGGTGGAGTCATCGACGAGGAGACCGGTTTGTTGACCTATAGCATCGGCGGCCATCTGCCGTTGCCTGTGTTGTACACGCCTGACAGTGTTCGCTATCTCGAGGGGCGCGGTCTGCCCGTGGGGCTGTTCAATGAAGCCACCTACGAAGACCATGTGCTCGAGCTGCCACCCGCATTCAGCCTGACGCTGATGTCTGATGGCATTCTGGATCTTTTGCCAGAACCCACACTCAAAGAGAAAGAAGCTGCCTTGCCCCAGCGGGTCAAGTCGGCGGGCGGCAGCCTGGATGGACTGCGGCAGGTTTTTGGATTGGCCACGCTAGGGGAGATGCCGGATGATATCGCCCTGTTGGTGTTGAGCAGGAATCTTTAATGAGTACCGGTAGAATCCAGTTCGCCGAGCAGGATGGCACCTTCGTCCTGAAGTTCGTCGGTGAAGTTCGCCTGACCCTGTGTTCGGCGTTGGATGCGACTATTGAAAAGATCTTCACCGCGCTGAATTTCAACGCGATCGTGATCGATCTGACCGAAACCCGCAGCATCGACAGCACCACGCTGGGGCTGCTGGCCAAGCTGTCGATCCTGTCGCGGCAAAAGGTCGGCCTGCTGCCGACCGTGGTCACGACACACGATGACATCACTCGTCTGTTGCAATCGATGGGCTTCGAGCAGGTGTTCAATATCGTCAACCATCCCGTGCCGTGCCCGGAGTGTCTCGATGACCTGCCGGATCAGGATCAGTCGGAGGAGGTGGTGCGGGTCAAGGTGCTGGAAGCGCACAAGATCCTCATGGGCCTGAACGACTCCAACCGTGAAGCCTTCCATGATCTGGTGAACGCCCTCGAACGGCATTGATTCCCCAGCCATCAGGCACAAAAAAGGGCGAACCTGCAAAGGTTCGCCCTTTTTGCGTTTGCTGTCAGCCCATTACAGCTTGGCTTGCAGCAACGCCTCGAGTTTTTCCTGGTCACGGGCAAACTGACGGATGCCTTCGGCCAGTTTCTCGGTGGCCATGGCGTCTTCGTTGGACAGCCAGCGGAACTGCGCCTCGTTGAGGCTCAGGCGTGCTTCGCCGGCATGGCCCGGAGCGAGTTTGCGTTCCAGCTTGCCGGTATCTGCCGCCAGTTTGTCGATCAGGTCCGGGCTGATGGTCAGGCGGTCGCAGCCGGCCAGTTGTTCGATCTGGCTCAGGTTGCGGAAGCTCGCGCCCATGACCACGGTCTTGTAGTCATTGGCCTTGTAGTAGTTGTAGATGCGCGTCACCGATTGCACGCCCGGATCGTCGGCACCGGTGTAATCGTTGCCGTTGGCCTTCTTGTACCAATCGTAGATGCGGCCCACGAACGGCGAAATCAGGAACACGCCGGCATCGGCGCAGGCGGCGGCCTGGGCGAAGGAGAACAGCAGGGTCAGGTTGGTCTGGATGCCTTCCTTCTCCAGCACTTCAGCGGCACGGATGCCCTCCCAGGTGGACGCGATCTTGATCAGTACGCGATCGCGACCGACGCCGGCCTTGTCGTACAGCTCGATCAGACGGTGCGCACGCTTGAGCATCGCGTCCTTGTCGAACGACAGGCGCGCATCCACTTCGGTGGAAATGCGGCCCGGGATCACCTTGAGGATTTCCTTGCCCACCGCGATGCCGAAACGGTCGCTGGCCAGGCCGACATCGCCCTTGCAGTCGCCAACGCTGGCGTTCAGCAGTTCGGCATAAGCCGGGATGGCGGCGGCTTTGAGGAGCAGGGAAGGGTTGGTGGTGGCATCGACCGGCTTGACCCGGGCGATCGCTTCGAAGTCGCCGGTGTCGGCAACCACGGTGGTGAACTGTTTGAGTTGTTCCAGCTTGGAAGTCATGAGCGTGCTCTGTCCTATGGGTCTGACGACATTACCCGAGCGCTGACAGCCACTCAAGGGCATGTGGGTGTATCGATAGCCCCGCAGGCAACAACCTGAAAACGGCTGTTTGAATGGGCGGGGCCTGTTATCGATAGATACGATGCCAAATCCGGGCACAGGTTCAAAGCAACTGACTGGCGAGTGAGAAATCTACTCGGATTCCAGTTGCGTCCTGGCCGCCGCTTGTGCCGGTTTCGGCTGCCCGCTGGCGGTCTGCAAGCCGAAATTCTTCTCCCGGTCATCGCTGCCCGAATCATTGTTTTTCCACTCGTAGATCGACGTCAGCGGAATCTGCAGCCGTTTCACATCGGCGATGAACGCCGCGATTTTGGTGGCCTGTCCGTCGGGGCCGCCGTTGGAAGCAAGTGCCGAGACGCCCCATTCACTGATGACGCCCGGCAGGTGGAAGTTCTGTTGGATGAAGGTTTGCGCATTGGCTATCTGGGTCGCCGTCATGCCATAGGGGTGGTAGGAAATGGCATTCAGGCATTTGGGATAGGCGCCGAGAATGTTGTTCAGCGCCACGGTCGACGCCGAACCGGCGCTCGGCGGCCGGGCGAAGCCGAAGCCGATCACGGGTGTGCTGGTCGGATTGGCTTGCAGCGCCTTGCACATCGCGCCCATGAACGGGGCAAACGTGGTGCTGAAATTGCCCGTCGGCCAGTAGGTGTTCAGATCCGGTTCATTCCAGATTTCAATCGCGACCAGTTGAGACCCGTAGGTCTGTTCCAGGCTGGTGACCGCGTTGGCAAACGCCGTGCCGGCGGTGGCGGGGTCGGTCGACAGCGGTTTGATGGCGCGCACCGTCATCAACACCGGCAATCCGGCGGAGCCAGCGGCGGCGAACGCATCGGCAAGCTGTTTCTGATAGCTCTTGTCGCCGAGGCTGTCGCTCCACGCGCCCAGGCGCACAAAGCTGAAGCCTGCTGCCTTGATCTGCGCGGCATCGGATGCGGAGAAATTCTGCACCTTGACCTGAATGCCGACCGTTCGGTGGGGTAGAGCGGGGAACAGATCGCTGGCTTCTACCTGAGCGGCTGCACTGATTAACACAAGGGAAAGGGCGCCGAGACGTTTGAGATGTGCTGATTTCATGTCTGCTCTCCTGATGAGAAATGACATCTAGCCAATGGTTATCTCGTTACCCTTGTTCCGACGCCGAGGGCATTGGTAAGTGCATGAATGTTATTTTTTGTCGGAAAACTTTTCATGAAGGAGGCGCCGAAAATCACAGTTATTTTTAGTCCGGTAATTCTGGTTGGGTGACTTTGGGGCCCGTGGTACTTAATGCACCGGTACTAACAGGCGAAACTGTTTCCGCGTGCAGGAAAGTCCGGTGAATTCATTTTGATTTCACGGGAAATGTTGGCCGATTGACATTACACGGGAAAGTAAACCTTGTTCAAAAAGATCCTTGTCGTCTGCGTCGGCAATATTTGCCGAAGTCCGACAGCAGAACTGTTGCTGCGTAAAGCGCTGACGCCTTCATCGATCACGGTGAGCTCCGCAGGCCTGGCGGCACGGGTCGGTGAGTCCATGGAAGCCACGGCCCGCCGGGTGATCGAAGAGCGTGGGCACAGTGCCGATGGGTTCAAGGCGCGACAGCTTACTTCGGACATCGTCAATGAATCGGACCTGATTCTGGTCATGGAAAAACAACATGTGAATCAAGTGCTGAAGATTGCCTCCCACGCCAGGGGAAAAGTGTTTCTTCTTGGCAAGTGGCAGAGCGAACGAGAAATAGAAGATCCGTATCGTCAGGGGCAGGCCGCTTTTATTCATGCCCACGCATTGATTGAAGATGCTGTCAGCTCATGGGCGCAACGCTTGGCGCGTTGATGAATATTCTTCAGATCAGTGAATGGTAAGAAAGACTTATGCAGTTACCGTCAGTAATCGGCACCCGGGAAAACGATCAAGACAGTATTGATCTTCTCGGCATATTCGGCAGCCTGATCGATCAGAAGTGGTTGATCGGTGCATTCACCGGCGCATTCATGATGACCGGCGTTGCCTATGCGATTTTGGCCACGCCGGTGTATCTGGCCAATGCGCTGGTGCAGGTCGAGCCGAAAAAGAACGACATGCTCGGCTTTTCCGATCTCAACAGCATGCTGGGCGGCCAGTCGCCGTCGGTCACCGAAATCGGCATCATCAAATCCCGCGCAGTGATCGGCAAGACCGTCGACGACCTGCGTCTGGACATCGACGTGACCCCCAACACTTTTCCGCTGATTGGTGGCTTTCTTGCTCGCCGTTATCGTGGTGAGTCCGAATCCAGCGTCGCGCCGCCACGTTTCGGTCTTAGCAGCTACGCGTGGGGCGGCGAACGTCTGGAGTTCGCCCGGCTCGATCTGCCCAAGGAACTGCTGGGCAAGAAACTCAGCCTGATCACCGGCGAACAACGGCACTTCCAGTTGTTCGACGACAACGACAACCTGTTGATCGAAGGCGTGGCCGGCGAACCCTTCGCGCAGGATGGCGTAGAAGGGCAGATCACGCATTTGCAGGCCAACCCGGGCACCCTTTTCGAGGTGGTGCGCTACCCCCGGATCGTGACGATTCAAGGCTATCAGGACGCGCTGGATATATCCGAACAGGGCAAGGAGTCGGGGATCATCCGCCTGGCCCTGGCCAGCAGCGATGCCGCTGAAGCGGTGAGGATTCTCAACAAGATTGCCTCGCTGTACGTGGATCAGAATGTGCGACGCACTTCGGCCGAAGCCGCACAGAGCCTGGCCTTCCTGCAAAGCCAGTTGCCGCAGGTCAAACGCGATCTGGCCAAGGCCAGCGATGCGCTCAATGCCTACCAGACGCGCGGCAAGACCGTGAACATCTCCCTGGAAACCCAGTCGGTGCTCGGCCAGTCCGTCGCCCTCGAAACACGGATTTCCGAGCTGAAAATGCAGCAGGCGGAGATGGACCGCAAGTTCACCAGACAGCATCCGGCCTATCGTGCCCTGCTGACCCAGATCGGTGAGTTGACCCAGCAACAGCGGTCGCTGGAAGGCAAGGTCGGGGACCTGCCGGCCACGCAGCAGGAACTGCTCAACCTGACCCGCGACGTCGAAGTCGCTTCGCAGATCTACACCCAGTTGCTGAACAAGTCCCAGGAGCTGGACATCATCCGCGCCGGCGCCGTGGGCAACGTGCGTCTGGTGGATGCGGCGGACGTTGACCTGACCAGTCCGGTCAAACCGAAAAAAGCCCTGATCGTGCTGATCGCGACCTTCCTCGGCGCTTTCGTCGGTGTTGCTCTGGTGTTGCTGCGCAGGTCGCTGAGCAAAGGCCTGGAAGGGCCGGAAGCCATCGAGCAGCTCGGCTTGCCGGTCTACGCATCGATCCCCTACAGCGCCCTGCAACAGGAAGAAGACACCAGGAAAGTCCGCGCCAAAGTCACGGCGGACACCCCGGCGTACCTGCTGGCCCTGCGCAATCCGACGGACCTGTCCATCGAGTCGATCCGCAGCCTGCGCACCTGCCTGCATTTCGCGGCGCTGGACTCGACCAACAACCGCATCATGATTTCCGGCCCGAGCCCGCAGGTCGGCAAGACGTTCGTGTCTTCCAACCTTGCGGCGGTCATGGCCCAGAGCGGTCAGCGGGTGGTGCTGATCGATGCCGACATGCGCAAGGGGCATCTGCACAAGACACTGAACACGCCGATCAGCAACGGCCTGTCGGACTTGCTGGTCAAGCGCTGCACCCTCGATCAGGCGATCAACAAAGTCGAAGTCGACAACCTGCATTTCATCAGCCGCGGCCAGGTGCCCCCCAATCCGTCCGAGCTGTTGATGCACGCCAATTTTCGCGAGCTGTTGGCGCAGCTCAGCGAACGCTACGACGTGGTGATCATCGACACGCCGCCGCTGCTGGCGGTGACGGACGCGGCGATTGTCGGCCGGGAGGCGGGCATCAGCCTGATCGTTGCGCGCTTCGGGGTGAACCCGGCCAAAGAGATCGAACTGACCATTCGCCGCTTCGCCCAGAACGGTATCGAGTTGAAGGGCGCAGTGTTCAACGGCGTCGAGAAGCGTGCGGCCAGTTACTACGGCAACGGTAGCTACGGCTATTACAACTACGAATACGCGTCCGACAAATCCTGAATGTCAGCGACTGTCCTTATCGGCAACAAAGTGGGTGGGTTGTGAAAAAAATTCTGCACGTGGCTGAAACGATCAAAGGTGGGGTCGCGACGGTGATCCGCACGATTTCCGCGTCCCCGGACGATGCGCAGGCAAACTACGAGCTGGTGTATCTGGTGCCGCAGGATCAGGAGAAGGAACTGCACGGCATCGCGCCAGAGCAGATCCGCACGTTCGCCCGAACCGGGCGAAATGTGCCGTCGCTGCTGCGTTTTGCCTGGCGCCTGATACAGGTCATGCTCAACGAAAAACCCGATGTCGTGCACCTGCACAGCACGTTTTCCGGAGTGATCGGTCGTTGCGTGTGTGTGCTTCTGCGACCCTGGCGCCGGCCGAAAATCGTCTACTGCCCGCACGCCTTTTCGTTCCTGATGGAAAGCTCGCCGATCAAGCAGAAAGCCTACGCGTGGATCGAGCGTGTGCTGCAGAAAGTCACCGATGTGATCATCTGCGTCAGCCAGTACGAACTGGACAAGGCCGCAGCGTTCGGCATCGAGCGCAAGCGCATGCGGCTGATCTACAACGGCATTCATCCAAAGGATGACGAGCGCAAGGCCAATGACCCGAAACCGATTCACCTGCTCTTTGTCGGTCGGCTCGATTATCAGAAAGGCTTCGACGTGTTGCTCAAAGCGTATGCCAAGGTGCAGCGCAACGACTTGAAGCTGACGGTGGTGGGCAGTGCGGTCAACGAGGCGACAGTCGAGTGTCCGCCGATGGAGGGTGTGGAATACCTGCCCTGGGTCACGCCCACCGAGGTCAACGCGCTCTACCGACAGGCCGATGCGCTGATCGTCCCGAGTCGCTGGGAAGGCTTTGCCATGGTGCCGCTTGAAGGCATGGCGCTGGGCTTGCCGGTGATTGCCAGCGACTGCACGTCGCTGCCGGAAGTGGTGACCCACGGCGTGTCCGGCTACGTGTTCCCCAGCGGTGACCACCATGCGCTGGCCGATCGCTTGAAGCAGATCCAGAAGCCGGCGCTGTCGGCCCTCGGCATCGAAGGCCGGCGTATCGTCCGCGAGCGTTTCAGCGCCGCGTTGATGATCCGCCAGACCTACGACCTGTATTCCGCTCCCTCTTATTAAGTAGAACGCCGCTCATGAACGTAACGATTTTGCATGGCTACAGTGCTTCCAATTCCGGTGATGGTCTGCTGGTGGATCTGGCCATCGCGCTGGTGCAGCGCAACTTTGGCGAGGACACCTCGATCAATGTCGTGGCCTCCGATCCGGATTCCTTCAGCTACTTGCCGCACCCGCGTTTCGAGGCGCCGGTCATGGCCGCGAAGGGGCTGGGGCGGGTCAAGCAGGCGATGTTTCTCAACCGCTCCTACGCCGGGCTGGCGGATCTGCTGAAGAAAACCGACCTGATCGTCGGCGTCGGCGGCGGCTACATGCGCTCCAAGAGCGCCTTCGAACATATCAAGCTGAAACTGGGCCATGCCAAGCAACTGGAAACGGCGATCCTCAGCAAGATTCCGTCGGTATACCTGCCGCAAAGCATCGGTCCGTTCCATGGCGACAGCGACAGGATCGTCGAGCATTACGCCAGCGCCGACGCGGTGTTCGTGCGTGACAACCGCTCCTCGAAGCTGTTCGATGCCTGTGAAAACGTCTACCGCGCCCCGGACCTCGCGGTGCAGGCGCTGGCCGGCAAGATCCTGCAACAGCCCAAGTTCACCCAATGCGCCTCGACGCCGGCCACTGTGTGCGTGGTGCTGCGCAAGCCGCCGGCATGGAGCAAGGAAAAGCAGCTCGCCTATGTGGCCAACCTGAAAGTGCTGCTGCAACGCCTGAAGGAAAAAAGCAACGTCGTGTGTGCGGTGCAAAGCGCGGTGCGCGGTAACGATGACGGCGCGTTTTACCGCGAACTGGGCATCACCGAAGACCTGCTTTCATTGAAGGCCACGATTGCCCGATATCAGCCGGACCTGGTGATTTCCGTGCGCCTGCACGGGGCGATCGAATCGTTGCTTTCCGGCGTGCCGGCTTACCACATCAGCTATGAGCGCAAAGGCTTCGGCGCCTATCAGGACATGGGCGTCGAGGACTGGGTGATCAACGGCGGCGACATCAATGTCGACACCATCATCGACACGGTCTATGCACCGGACGCGCTTTCGGATTTCGGAAAACGCCTGACCGCTACCTGTCGTGAAATCGAAGCGAAAACCGTGGCCATGGACGAGATCATCAAGGGCGTCATTCGATGATATTTCGCCTGTTGCTGCGGGGCGGAGCGCTGGGCGCCAAGTTCCTGCTGGTGCTCGCCATCACTCGTTACCTGGGATACGAGGCGCTGGGTTTCTACGGCGTGGTGGTCGCCGCATCGTTGATCGCCTCGAAGTTCTACAGCGTCGGTTTCAGCTCCGAGATCAATCGCCTGATCAGCGTCGGTGGCAGTTCGAGACGTGTGGTCGACCGGGTTCTGCTGCTGTATCTGACGGTCGGCCTGGTGTTGTCAGGGTTGACGGTGCTGATCTATTCGCTGTTCCAGCAAGTCGAAGCGACGGCGGCATTGATCGCCTGTGTGACCCTGGTGCTGCTGACCGAACACCTGTCGTTCGAGATCAACTCGTTCGTGTTCTCCGCGCAGAAAGCCACGGCGGGTGCGCTGCTGTTCTTCATCAAGACCGGACTGTGGGCGCTGCTGGCCGTGGGCGGGATGATGCTCGGGCAGGTCGCTGAGATCGCCAGCGTGCTGTGGTTGTGGGTCATCGCCAACCTGCTGGTGATCGTCGCCGGTTACCTGATTGTGGTGAAGGTTCATCGCGGGCGGGAAGAGGGCACGCTGGCGACGGCGACCGTGTGGAAAGCCGGCTTGCCGTTCTATCTGGGCACCGGCCTGATCGCCCTGAGTCAGTACGCCGAACGCTTTCTGATCATCGATCTGGAACCCTACGCCAGCCTTGGCAATTACGTGTACGCCTGGTCGGCGGCCAACACCTTGCAGGCGTTGTCCTACGCGGTGGTGGCGGTGGTCGGCATTCCGCTGCTCGCCAAGCGTTATCAGGCCGATCAGCAGCCGTTCACGGTCAGGCAATTGTTCGTGAACAAATGGGTTGCGCGTTCATTGGTGGTGTCGGCCGGCGTGGCGGTATTGATCTATCTGTTCTTCAACGTCGTGCTCGATCTGGTCGGCGCGCCGGTGCCTCGTCCGGACAACGGAATCCTCGCCGTACTGATCTTTTCCTTCGCCCTGCGCGCCATTGGCGACATCGTCTGGGGCGGGTTGATCGCGTCGAAAAACAGCCGTGTTTCCCTCGCCAGTTCGGCGGTCTGTCTGCTGATTTCGGTGCCGGTCAGCTATCTGCTGATCAAGCATTATTCGATCTATGGCGCCGCCTGGGGCAACGTGTTCGGGATCATTGTGCAGCTCGGCGTGATTGCGCTGCTGACCCGCGCAACACGGATGAAAAAGGCTGTCGTGTCATGGGCCTGAAACTGCCGTGCATCGAGTTTCGCGGCAAGAGACTCGATTCCTCGCTGTCGTTCCTGATTCTGTTCACCGGGCTGTTTCTGTCGGTGGCCATGCCGCTGCTGGTGCCGCGCGATCCCGGCCCGGATGCGATGACCCTGTGGTCGTCCTATGCCCGGGCCGACAACTGCAATTTCTGGAACCCGTTCTCGCCGGATCGCTCATCCTACGAGTGTTCGGCGTTCCTGCTGCGGCCCACCGGGATCAACCTGACCAACGCCTGGGCCTACGGGATGTTCTGCAATTTCTTCCTCACGGCGATTCCGGTCGTGGTGTTCCGGCGCATGCCGCTGGCGATCTTCGGCACCCTGTGTCTGTGGGGCGTGGTGCGTTCGTTCTTCCTGGAGAACCTGACCAAGGAAATCATCGTGTCGGTGGCGGTGCTGAGCATTCTGTTCAGCTCGCTGACGCGCAAGTATCGCGGCGGATTTTTCCTGTCGGCGGCGATCTACGGCGTGCTGATCCGGCCCTACTGGATCCTGTTTTCGCTGTCCTGGGTCGGTGTCTGCATGATGAAGAAATACGTGTCGCGCATGACCTTCTTCCTGATGTTGTTCCTGTTCTACCTGGCGGTGGCCATGGCGATCCAGCTGGCGCTGGGTTTTCCGGTGTCGTCGATTCGCGCCAGCAACAACGAACTGCGCACGGCGGGCGAGGAGGGTTCCAAGTCGCTGATCGTTTCGTGGCTCAGTGGCAGTGATTTCGTCTCCCAGGCACTGGACTCGATGATCATCTTTTTCCGCCTGTCGTTTCCGGTGGAGTTGATCCTGCTGTCCGGGCCGGGTCAGGTGATTTTCGTGGCGTTGATGATCATGACCGCGGTGCTGTTGTTCAAAGTCATCACCTCGACCGACTACAAAGGGGCGCCGATCCAGACCAAACCCAAGGAACTGATCGCGATTCCCCTGGCGTTTCTGCTGGTTCAGGGCTTGTTCGAGCCGGACTTCGGTTCGTTCGCCCGGCATTTCTCGATGGTGGTGCCGGTGTTGTTCGTGGGTCTGGGCTTGATGCTGCGGGCGAACAAACCGGCGCGGGTCGAATCAAGAATTCTGAATTGAGGCGGGTGCTTTATGTCGAGCAAGAAAAAGTCCCTGGAGATCGAAACCCTGCGCGGCCTCGCGTGCCTGCTGCTGGTGCTCTACCACGTAATCGGCCCGCTGGGCGGCGGTTTGAAGATCGATGTCGGCTCGCCGTTCCGGGTGATCGCCGATTCCATGGTGTACGTGCGCATGCCGCTGTTCACCTTTATCTCGGGCTACATCTATTCCATCTACAAGATTCGCGGCAACGACTTTTCCGCGTTCTTCACCGGCAAGGTACGGCGGCTCATTGTGCCGCTGTTTTGCGTCGGCGTGCCGTTCTCGGTGTTGCAGGCAGTGGGACCCGGCGTGAACAAAGAGGTCGGGGTGATCGATGCGTTGTTGTCGTTCTACGTGCCGGTGAACCACTTCTGGTTCCTGCAGGCGGTGTTCATCATTTTCATGTTTGTCGGCCTGCTGGAGTGGCGCGGTCTGCTGCGCTCGGCGACACGCTTGTACCTGCTGTTCGGGTTCTCGGCGCTGGTGTTTTTACTGCCACCGTTCAAGTTCGATGCTTTCGGCATCAACGGTGCGACCTATCTGTTGCCGTTCTTCGTGGCGGGGATGATCGGTCAGGAGAACGTCAGCGCGTTGAAGCAACGGTTCAAAGTCGTCGGCCCTGTGGTGTTCGTGCTGATTTCGCTGACGCTGTTGTACATCGCGGCACTGGATCGCGAGCTGATCATCGATCGCCGCAGCCTGATCGGCCTGACGGTCGGCTGTGTGTCCTGCTTCGCGCTGCTGTCGAGTGACATGCGCTCGAAGGCGCTGACCTGGCTCGGGGGTTACTCCTACGCGATTTTCCTGTTCCATGTGTTGTTCGCCGCCACCTCGCGTTCGGTGCTCGGGCGCCTGGGCATCAAGGACGAAAGCGTGCTGGTGTTCTGCGGTGTGGCGTGCGGGTTGCTCGGGCCGGTGTTGCTGTCGGCGATCTTCAGCCGCTTCAACTTCACGTCGGTATTGTTTCTGGGTGAACGCGCAGCGGCGAAAAAACCGGCGACGGAGCTCTCTGCGGCACAGGTCCCGGCTAAAGGAAGCGCTTGATGGTTACAGTGGATGACGCAGCGCCGGTCGCGGCGTCGGTGGTCGAAGTCGGCGATGCTCGCCAGCGGTTTGCCCAGTGGCGCGAAGGCAAGGCCGGGAAGGTGCTGTCGGTCTCGGTGATCGGCGACAGCTACAGCGCCGGGCAGGATTATTACCTCAACAAACTGGTGCAACGATTGGTCGACGAGGTCGGTTTCGCCGGCCCCGGATACGTCGGTTTCAACCACGGCGCGGCCCTGGGCGGCAGTCATTTCAAATACACCCGCAGCAGCGAAAAGTACTTCGGCGGCGACTGGCAGGTGTCCGGCCTCGGTCAGGCCAGTCCCGACAGTCGAACGGTGACGGGACGGCCCGGTGCATGGCTGCAGATCGATGCGCATCCGAGCGAAGCGATAAACACCGCCGTCACCCAGGCAAAGCTGCTGTACCTCGGTAACGGCGAATCCAGCGAACTGCGCTATCGCTGGTCGCCTTCGTCGGACTGGCAGCCGCTGAACCTTTCCGGCGCGGGAGTCCGGGAAGTCCCGTTGTCAGGTACATCCGCCGCGACGGACTGGTCCTTCCGGCTGGAAGTGGTAAAGGGTGTGCCAACCCTGTTCGGCCTGTGGATGAGCAACGAGCAGGCCGGTTTGCGGGTGTCGAAACTGGCGGCGTCGGGCGCGGCGTCCGGCGACTTCTATCATGCCGATGGTCAGTGGCAGGCCCAATGGAAAGCGGTGGTGTCGAAGATTCCGGCGGACATCTACCTGATCATGCTCGGCGGCAACGATCAGGGGTTTGGCGTGAAGCCCGAGCAGTACCTGAAGAACGTCCAGGGGCTGGTCGGGATGATCCGCGAGATTCAGCCGGCCGCGAGCGTCAACCTGATCATGCGCCAGGACACCACGCGCTCCAGCACCTGGCCGATGTCGGCGTATGCGCAGGTGCTGGAGCCCTGGGCCCGTGAGCAGCATCTGGGATACGCCAATCTGCAGTGCGCATTCGGTACGGACGTCAAACGCTATGCGGCGGCGATGATCGGTCCGGACAAGATTCATCCGGTACCGGCCACGGGAGGGAAGGTGATTGCCGATTACTTCTATCGGATGATCACGGGCGGCAATGACGGGACTTCCTGCGGTGCCGCCTCTGAATAGGGGCTCAGTCCTTGTCGAAGCCGTCGACGTGACTCAAAAGCTCCGCAGTCTTTTGCGGCATCAATTGCGTCACGCAACGGGTTTCCACATTGATGATGATCGCCGGTTCGTTGCAGCAGATGCGCACACGGAATCGCCAGTCGCTGAGAATCACCTTCAGGCCATCGCGGTCGTCGACCTCCAGCGCCTGCTCGCCATAGATCCGTTTCAGATGAGCGAGCAAGGGATAGGGATCTCGCAGCGGCCGGCGAATGTCCCCGGACGATGGAAACATGCCGATCCGCTCCACCAGCAGGATGGTTCCTATCCAGGACTCGTTGGCGCTGGGCAACGGCTGATGACGAGACAACCAGCTCATCACCCCGAGGTTGTCCACCTCCCGTTCAATGCCTGTCGAATGTTGTGCAATGTTCATGGTTGCCTCGTCGCAGATAAGCGGGCGCCTTTCAGCGGCCCTTGAGGTAGACGTTGTCGTAGCAGAAGTTGGTGGCCTGCAGGTAACCCTCGGCGTCACCGCAGTCAAAGCGCAGACCCTTGAATTTGTAGGCCAGCACGCAACCGTTCTGCGCCTGTTTCATCAGCGCGTCGGTGATCTGGATTTCCCCGCCCTTGCCAGGCTCGGTGTCGGCGATCAGGTCGAAGATATCGGGTGTCAGGATGTAGCGACCGATGATCGCCAGGTTGGACGGAGCGTCCTGCGGTGCCGGTTTTTCTACCATGTGGTTGACCCGGTAGATGCCGTCGGAAATCGCCTCGCCGGCGATCACGCCGTACTTGTGGGTCTGGTCGCGGGGGACTTCCTGGATGGCCACGATCGAACAGCGGAATTTCTTGTAGAGCTGGATCATCTGGCTGAGCACGCCGTCACCTTCCAGGTTCAGGCACAGGTCGTCGGCCAGGACCACGGCGAAGGGTTCGTCGCCGATCAGCGGGCGCCCGCTGAGAATCGCGTGGCCCAGGCCTTTCATTTCCACCTGACGGGTGTACGAGAAGGTGCACGTGTCGATCAGCTCGCGGGTGCCGGCGAGGAATTTCTCTTTTTCGGTGCCGCGAATCTGATGTTCGAGTTCGTAGCTGATGTCGAAGTGGTCTTCCAGCGCACGCTTGCCCCGGCCGGTGACGATCGCCATGTGCTGCAGACCGGCATCCCGTGCCTCTTCAACGGCATACTCGATCAACGGTTTGTTGACGATCGGCAGCATCTCCTTGGGCATGGCTTTGGTCGCCGGCAAGAAACGCGTGCCATAGCCGGCAGCGGGGAACAAGCATTTACGAATCATAGAAAGTTTCCTGAACATTCATGGCTTACAGCCAACGGTGACATTGCAATAAGTTAAAGTTGCAAGTTGTTGAAGCTGTACTTTAATACCTGAGTCAGGTTGTGAGTGACAATGCCTGTATGATTTATAACGGGGTAATGTTATTAGATGTCGATCTGGTAAATAACAGTTATTTTTAGTCGGTATCTGTCGATAGTGGTGAAACAGCGGGAGTGCTAATAAATACCGGGCAATACAGTTTGGCCTTTAAAAATATTGTTGGCCGGTGATGGAACTGTTTTTGTTCTGGATTGTTGTCGCCTTGTTTGTGTGAAGCAAGACACATATCAAATAAACAAGGCTTGACACGCTGTTGGCATTTTTTCCCACTACGGACCGCGCTATGAAGATTCTGGTAACCGGTGGCGCCGGATATATCGGCTCGCACACCACACTCGCATTGCTTGAAGCAGGTCATGAAGTTGTCGTTCTGGATAATCTTTGCAACAGCAGCGACAAGGCCTTGCATGCGATAGAGGCCATTTGCGGCAAAAGTGCGTTGATGATTCGCGGCGATGTGTGCGACCGGGCATTGCTGGACCGGATATTCCAGCAACATGCCATTGACGCCGTGTTGCATTTTGCCGGGCTCAAGGCCGTGGGCGAAAGCGTGCGCAAGCCGCTCGAATATTATGAAACCAATGTCAGCGGCAGCATCACGCTGTGTCAGGCAATGGCGGCGGCAGGGGTTTTCCGTCTGGTGTTCAGCTCTTCGGCCACGGTGTACGGCGAACCTGAACAGATGCCGATCCGCGAGGATTTCCCCACCGGCATCCCGACCAATCCCTACGGCCAGTCCAAGCTGATCGTCGAAAACGTGCTGCGTGACCTGGCCCGGGCCGAGCCGCGCTGGAGCATCGCGCTGCTGCGCTACTTCAACCCGATCGGCGCCCATGACAGCGGCCACATGGGCGAAGACCCGAACGGCATCCCCAATAATCTGGTGCCTTACATCAGCCAGGTGGCGGTCGGCAGCCTGGAGGAGTTGTCGATCTTCGGCGACGATTACCCCACGGTCGACGGCACGGGCGTACGCGACTACATCCACGTCGTGGACCTGGCGGACGGGCACCTGAAGGCGTTGCAGGCCATCGCCGGGCGCACCGGCATTCATACCTGGAACCTCGGCACCGGTGACGGCTACAGCGTGATGCAGGTGCTGCGAGCCTTCGAACAGGCGTGCGGAAAACCCGTGCCTTATCGGGTGATGCCACGGCGTTCGGGCGACATCGCCGAAAGTTGGGCGGACGCTTCCAAAGCGCAAAAGGAACTGGGCTGGAAAGCCACCCGCAACTTGCAGGACATGGTCACCGACAGCTGGCGCTGGCAATCGAATCACCCCAAAGGCTATCTGGAATGATGGCCTTTTAGTCCAATGTTATTTTCGGTCAGGTTGTTAGATATCGTCGGGAAATTACACTGGCAATGCCTTTTGCAAGTCCGTAGATATAAACCTGCCGTACGACTTTTATCAGTTGCGTATGACTGTGAAAGAACGACGGCTCTTGTTCGCGCTATTGGCGACTTGAACTCAACCACCTCTAACGGAACACCCGCAGTACCGGTGCAATGTTAGAAAGGAGTCGATATGAAAAAAGTGATGGCGATTGCCTTGTTGACGATGTTGAGCAACTGGGCATCCGCAGCTGAAGCGCCGCTTACAGCGGTAACCAATGTATCGGGCAGTGTCGCGGCTTCTACAGCGCCTGCTGCCAGTACTGCAATGGTTGCCAGTGCCGTAGCGGCGTCCAACAGTGGTGGAAGTGCCAACGGCGGTACAACGGGTACTACCGGTACCACGGGTACAACCGGCACGCACAACTAACTGAAGTATCTGTTGGAGCAGTACAGGGTCGCCCGACGAAAGTCGGGTGACTTTGTTTTTGGATTCGCCCTTGAATAGCGTAGTGCCATTATGACTCGTAGGTTTTCTCTTTTAATGTTGGCAAGTCTCGCTTTGCAAGGTTGCATGTTTTCCCCCGGTCAGCACCTGAGTACCTTTGACATCACCCGCCAGGGCGCCAGCGAAAGCAGCCGGGTCGAGCTGATTCCGATCACGCCCAAGCTGATCTCCATGAACCGGGCCACCCAGAAGCGTGAGTCGGTGCCGCAGGAGCTGCTGGCGACGCCGGCCGAATACCGCATCGGCAATAACGACGTGCTCTACATCACCGTGTGGGATCACCCCGAGCTGACCGCTCCGTCGGGTGCGCAGCAACAGATCGACGCCAACGGCCGTCTGGTGCGCTCCGATGGCACGCTGTATTACCCGTATATCAAGGAAGTCCAGGCCGCAGGCCGGACCATCCAGCAACTGCGCGACGATATCGAACGACGGCTGTCGGCCTTTATCGCCGAGCCGCAAGTGGACGTCGCCGTGCTGCGTTTTGCCAGCCAGAAAGTCGTGGTCACTGGCGCGGTCGCCAAGGCTGGTCCGCAAGCGATTTCCACCAACCCGCTGAGCGTGGTCGAAGCCCTCGGTTCGGCGGGCATCGACACCAACAATGCCGACTTGTCCGGGCTGTTGCTGACGCGCAACGGGCGGGTTTATCCGCTGAATCTGGATACCCTCAATCAACAGGATTCCGAGTTGCAGAACGTCTACCTCCAGGGTGGCGACAAACTGTACCTGCCGTACAACGACAACAAGCGCATCTACGTGATGGGCGAGGTCAATCAGCCGCGCGCCCTGAGCTTCAAGACGGCGACGATGAACCTGTCCGACGTGCTCGGCTCGGTCGGCGGCCTGAGCCAGACCACCGCCAACGGCAACGCCGTGTACGTCATTCGCGGGGTGGAAAACCTCGATGTGGAGCCGGCGAAAATCTATCAACTGGAGGCCGAATCGCCGACCGCCATGGTCCTCGCGACGCACTTCGAAGTGCGCCCCCAGGACGTCGTTTATGTAGGGCCTGCCAACGTGACTCGCTGGAACCGTCTGATCAGCCAGTTGGTGCCGTCGGCATCGATTGTCGGCACGGGCGCTTCCGCTGCGAAGAACTGGAGCGAATTCACCAACAACAGCAAATAAGGCCCGCCTGTGAACATCCTGAAAGTTGGCGTCTGCCTGATGGCGGCCTTGTTGCTGTGTGGCTGTAATCCGCTGATGGTCGCTTCGGTGACCAACCTCAAGTCGGCGGTGGTCGGCCCGGATGATATCGACGTGACGCCGGCTCAGGTGGCCGAGGTCAATTATCCCCAGATCAAACTGACCACGCCGTCCGGTTCCGGGGTGCTGGCGCTGGTGCGGGAGCGCGAGGACCTGCAGTTCTGGGTCGCGTCGGGCAAGCAAGTGCTTTTGTTGCGCGACGGTCTTGCGGTGCGCAGCGTCGGCCTGGGCGTGGAGGGTGATCTGGACGGCACTCGGCTGTCCGATGCCTCACCGTTCAGGCACGGTCTGCAGAACGTTGCCGATGGCCACACCAGCCAGCGCTGGATCGATCTCTACAAGGGCCAGGAAGTCGGGCTGATCGTCAACAGCCGCTTCACCCGCAAATCCATGGAAACCCTGAAGATTCTCAACAAGGAATATGCCGTGCTGCGTGTCGATGAGCGTATCGACGTCCCGGCCATCGGCCTGCGGACGACCAACCGTTACTGGGTCGATCCGGTGGACGGTTTCATTGTGCAGAGCGAGCAGCAACTGACCTCGCAATTACGGGTGAAGATCGTGCAGCTGACCCCTGAACGCAGGCATGCGCCATGAAGCGTCTGAGGGTTCTTTCTGTGTGCTTGATGGTGCTCGCCGGTGCAAGTCAGGCAGCGGTCACTGTCACCGGTGATGTCGCCAATCCCGGGCCGGTGGACTTGCCGCCGGGTGGTCGCCTGACCGATGTGATCAGCGTTGCGGTGCCGAATGCCGAGGGGTACTGGCTGGCGGGTGTATTGCTGCGTCAGTCGCTGCTGGAAGAGCAGACCCGGCTCAAGGTCGGCGTGCTGTTCGACCTGGATATCTTGCAGCGCATGGCCGATCTGTTCGATCGACCCAGCCGCAAAGCACTCGCCGTGCGCGTGGCGCAGGACGTACAGAAGATGCCGGTCACCGGGCGCCAGATCGCCGATCTGGATCCGGTGGCGCTGGAAGTCGGCTTCGCCCGCAACATTCGTCTGGACGATGGTGATCGCCTGATCTACCCGCCGCGCATCAATGAAGTCGAAGTGCTGGGGGCCGTCGCCGAACCGTGCCGTTTGCCTTATCAGTCGTTGCTCGAAGCGCGTGAATACCTGAGCGATTGCCATGTGTTGGAAGACGATGCCGACGCCGATTACCTGTGGCTGATCCAGCCCAACGGCGTTTCACGGCGCGTCGGCATTGCCCACTGGAACCGTGAGAGCGGGCAGTTTCCCGTTGCCGGCAGCAAGATTCTGGTGCCGTTGAAAAACGATGATCTGGATCCGCCCATCCCTGAACTGAATCAGCAGTTGGCCGAATTGATTGCCACGCAGTTGGCTGAGGTGGTTCGTTGAATTTGCGTTTTGCAGCTGTGTTGTTATTGCCGTGCGGCCTGGCCCATGCCGAGCCGCGTATTACCCAGGGTGACTTCGGTGGCACCGGTCTGTTGCAGACGCCCACCGCACGCATGGCCCCGGCCGGCGAGTTGAGCGTCAACGCCAACCGCACCGAGCCTTACAGCCGCTACAGCGTTTCGTTGCAGCCGCTGGACTGGCTCGAAGGTTCGTTTCGCTACACCGCCATCACCAACCGCCCGTACGGCCCGGAGTCGATGAGCGGCAACCAGAGCTACAAGGACAAGGCGGTCGACGTCAAAGTCCGGCTCTGGGAGGAAACCCATTGGGCCCCCGACGTTTCTTTGGGCTTCCGGGACGTGGGTGGTACGGGTTTGTTCGCCAGTGAATTCCTGGTGGCCAACAAGCGCTTCGACAACCTGGATTTCAGCGCCGGTATTGCCTGGGGTTACATCGGCAATCGCGGCGACATCGACAACCCGTTCGGTTATCTCGACGACCGCTTCAAGTCCCGACCGGCCCTTGAGGGCACCGGTGACGTCAACGCCGGTTCGTACTTTCGCGGCCAGCCCTCGTTCTTCGGCGGCGTGAGTTACCAGACGCCTTGGGATCGCCTGAGCCTGAAGCTCGAATACGAAGGCAACGACTACAAGCACGAACCGAAGGACAACGTGATCAAGCAGGACTCACCGATCAACTTCGGCGCAGTGTTCAAGGTGACGGACGCCCTCGACGTCAGCGCGGCATGGGAGCGGGGCAACACCGCGATGTTCGGCGTCACGTTCCACACCAACTTCGTCAGCCGCAAGGCACCGGCCAAGACTTTCGATCCGCCACCGGAACCACTGCCGGCCAAGGCACCGACCACGTCGATAGATCAGGTCGATTGGGCCAACGTTTCGCAGCGCCTGCAACAGAATGCCGGTTACCGGGTCGAGCGCATCGCCCAGCGTGATTCCGAATTGATCGTGTACGGCGAGCAGCAGCGCTACTTCCATTCCTCCAAGGCGGTGGGCCGTGCGAGCCGGGTGCTGGACAACAGCGTCAACGACGATATCGACTGGTTCACCCTGGTGAACAAGCGCTACGACCTGCCGCTGGAAGAAACCAGCGTGCCGCGCCAGACCTTCCGCGAAGTGATCAACAACGAGGAGCCGCTGCAGGCGTTGCACCGCACCACCGAGGTCAACCCGGCGATGCCGCACAACGAGAAGACGCTCTACACCCAGCCGTTGCAGCACTTCAGCTACGGCGCCGGCCTGGGCTTCAAACAGAACGTCGGCGGCCCGGACGGCTTGCTCTATCAATTCAGCGCCGACCTCGACGCCGAATTCCGCTTCAACCGCAACACCTGGTGGAGCGGCATGCTCAGCCAGAACCTGGCGAACAACTTCGACAAGTTCAAATACGATGCACCCAGCGGCTTGCCGCGTGTGCGTACGGACTTGCGCCAGTACCTGACCACCTCCGACACCACCATGCCGTTATTTCAGGTCAGCCACGCCGAACAATTGGACAAGGATCTGTACGGCATGGTCTACGGCGGTTATCTGGAGTCGATGTTTGCCGGGGTCGGAGGCGAGGTGCTGTTCCGTCCGACCGGCGAGCGCTGGGCGATCGGCGCGGACCTGAACTACGTGCGTCAGCGCGAATTCGATCAAGGCTTCGGCTTGCGCGACTATTCGGTGCTGACCGGCCATATCACCGGCTACACCGACCTGCCTTACGAAACGCTTGCGGCAGTCAGCGTCGGGCGTTATCTGGCGGGCGACTTTGGCGGCACGCTGGATATCTCGCGAGAGTTTTCCAACGGCGTGCGTTTCGGGGCCTGGGCGACCATCACCACGGCGGGCAGTGCGGAATACGGCGAAGGTAGTTTCGACAAGGGCATCTATCTGTCGATTCCGTTCGACGAAATGATGAGCATGTCGACCATGCGCCGGGCCAACCTGGTCTGGGCGCCACTGACCCGTGACGGTGGTGCGAGACTCAACCGCAGCTTCCAGTTGCACTCCATGACCGACAGCCGCGAAGACGACATGTTCTATCGGAACTTCGGGAAGATTACCGAGTAAGCCCGGGAGACCGGGAAGCCAGAACGGGAGCCCCTCGGCTCCCGTTCTGGTTTGTGGTGGATGGCCGTCTTGATCCATCCAGCACTACCGACGGAATGGACGTGTTCCGGGTGAGGAGATTGGCAAGTCCGAGCCCGTTGCTGAACGACCCGACGCTTTCGCGGGCAAGCCC
>NZ_LRUN01000058.1 GCF_001679645.1 Pseudomonas bananamidigenes
TTTTCGCTGATTGTTCCCATGCTCTGCGTGGGAACACCCGCCCGTGACGCTCTGCGTCACCCTTCACACGCGGAACGCGGAGCGTCCCAAGATGCATTCCCACGCAGACGGTTCGACGCCTCGATGTGGGAACGATCCAAGCGCTCAGCTGCTTCTGTGCAGCTTGCGCATCAACTCCGCCTCAGCCTGGGTCAACCCGCAGGACTGAGTCAGCTCATCGACACTCGCGCCCATCCCCACCAGTTTCGCCGCCTGGGCGAATGACAGGCTCGACGGGTCGCGCTGTTCGAGCTGGGAAATCTTGTCCGGAATCGGACCGACGACCGCACGCAGCTCATGCAGGGCTTCGCCCATGCGCACGTTGCCGTTCTGGTAGTCGTCGACACGCTTGGCCAGGTCCTTGATGCGCTGATCACGCAGCGCATCGCCCTGGGCCTGCTGCGCAGCGATCACGCGCTGCGCCTTGATGTACGCCAGAAACATCGCCAGCGTGCCTGCCCAGAACAGGAACAGGACAATGACCGCTACCTCGAGAATCAATCAGATATTCTCCAGTTCCGACCATTCTTCTTCAGTCATCATCTTGTCCAGCTCGACCA
Organism: Pseudomonas bananamidigenes; assembly: GCF_001679645.1. GTDB lineage: Bacteria > Pseudomonadota > Gammaproteobacteria > Pseudomonadales > Pseudomonadaceae > Aquipseudomonas > Aquipseudomonas bananamidigenes. The sequence goes on from NZ_LRUN01000058.1 coordinate 600, forward strand.
GGATCAGCAACTCGTTGTTCTTGTTGCATACGCCCTGGATGAACTTGGCCGACTCTTCGTTACCGACGTTCGGTGCGGTCTCGATTTCCGACTGACGCAGGTAAACCACTTCAGCCACGCTGTCGACCATGATGCCGACCACTTGCTTGTCGGCTTCGATGATGACGATACGGGTGTTGTCGCTGATCTCGCCGCTCATCAGGCCGAAGCGCTGACGGGTGTCGATCACGGTCACCACATTGCCGCGCAGGTTGATGATGCCCAGCACATAGCTTGGCGCACCCGGAACCGGAGCGATCTCGGTGTAGCGCAGGACTTCCTGAACGCGCATCACGTTGATGCCGTAGGTTTCGTTGTCCAGCTTGAAAGTCACCCATTGCAGGATCGGATCTTCGGAACCCTTTGCCGCAGTAGCCTTGTCGTTCATACCCTAGCCCCTCGAAAAACCGCAATGGCGGTGTGTGTCTCGTGTGCCGGCATGGAATGCCGGACATGTCTGTTATGAAAGTGTCATGTCGTTTTGTGGGTCGGCTTACTGCCGGACATGTGCTTTGCCCCACCGCTGGCGATCAGCTCGGCCAGTGCGGAGACATCGAGCAAGGCGCACATGTGTTCGATCACCGTGCCCGCGAGCCATGGCCGCTGACCCCGGTGACTTCTCCATTTGATTTCATTCGGATCCAGACGCAGCGAGCGACTGACCTGATGCACCGCCAGGCCCCACTCGTAACCCTGTACCGAAATCACGTATTGCAGGCCTTGACGAAAGTCATCGCGATAGCGATCCGGCATGACCCAGCGCGCGGTGTCCAGCACCTTCAGGTTGCCGGCCTGGCTCGGCAGGATGCCGAGAAACCATTCGGGCTGGCCGAACAGCGGCGTCAGCTCATGACCGGTCAGCGAATAGATCGAGCCCAGGCACACCAGCGGCACCGCGAGGGTCAACCCGGCCACATCGAACAGCAGACATTCGAAGGCTTCCGAAGCCCAGGCCGGACGACCGTCGGTGTCCACCGGTGGCGGTGTATTGCTCGGTGGCAGATGCACTTCGACCAGCGGTGCAACCAATGCCTGTTCAACGACCGGTTCAACCGGCGCAACAACTGGCTGCACCGGCGGTTCGACCGGAGCCGGTTCGGGTTGTGCCTGAAGAAGCTGAGTTTGCAGCAGGGGCGCGAGGGTCGACACCACGCGAACCGGCTCGGGCTCCTTGATCAGAGGCGCCGCGGCTTTGGCCACCACAGCGGCGGGCGCTGCAACCGGCGCCGCAGGCCTTGCGGCTTGCTGCGCATCGCGGGCCTGCTCTTCAAGCACCGCCGCCTGGAACTCATCCAGCACCGCGGAGCTTTCAACCACCTCGACCGGCGCCTCGACTTCCTGCGGGAGCTCTTGCTCAACTTCCTGCAGCAAGCTGTCCAGATAGGACTGCACAGCCAGTTGCGGACGCGAAGTCAGTTTGATCGGCCGATTCATGCTCAGGCCACCTGCGCAACGAGCTGCTGCGCCAGCAGATGCTTGAGCAACGCGCGGTAAGCCAGCACGCCACGGCTCTTGCCGTCGAATTGCGAAGGCGTGACGCCGGCACGGCTGGCGTCGCGCAGACGGGTATCGACCGGGATGTAACCCTGCCAGATCTCGTCGGGGAATTTGTCACGCAGCACGCGCAAGGTACCCATCGATGCCTGGGTGCGGCGATCGAACAGGGTCGGCACGATGTTGAACGGCAACGCCTGTTTGCGCGAGCGGTTGATCATCGCCAGGGTGTTGACCATCCGTTCCAGGCCTTTGACGGCCAGGTGTTCGGTCTGCACCGGGATCACCAGTTGCTGACTGGCGGCCAGGGCATTGACCATCAGCACACCGAGCAATGGCGGGCTGTCGATGATCGCGTAATCGAAGTCCTGCCACAGTTGCGCCAGACTCTTGGCGATCACCAGGCCCAGACCACTTTGTCCCGGCGACTGGCGCTCGAGGGTGGCCAGCGCGGTGCTCGACGGCAGCAGGGAAATGCGTTCGTCACTGGTGGACAGCAGCAACTGGCCCGGCAGGCCTTGCGGCACACCGCCCTTGTGCAGGAACAGGTCATAGTTGCTGTGTTCCAGGCTGTCGGGGTCGTAACCGAAATAGCTGGTCATCGAGCCGTGCGGATCGAGATCGACCACGACCACGCGCTTGCCCGCCTCCGCCAGCAAACCGGCTAAAGCGATGGAAGTAGTGGTTTTACCAACACCACCCTTTTGATTGGCGACTGCCCAGACTCTCATTCGGATCGTTCCTCCCGGCCGAGATGCTCGGCCGAGACATGGCTCAGCGTATTAATGCGGGCGACGGAGAATTGACGGCACTCTCGCGTCCCGGCGTCTTGACCGGGGTCGGTGCAGTTTGTGTGCCAGCACGCTTCAACGCGGCGTCCGGTGTTGCATTGGCGGTCCCGGTGCCTGTCAGGCTGCGGCGTACATCGAGATTGCGCGACACCACCAGCACCACGCGACGATTCTTGGCCCGGCCCTCGGCCGTGGCGTTGTTGGCCACTGGCTGGAATTCGCCATAGCCCACCGAGGCCATGCGACCAGGGTTCACGCCCTGCATCGCCAGCATGCGCACGATGCTCGCCGAACGCGCCGAAGACAGCTCCCAGTTGGTCGGGTACTGAGCGGTGCGAATCGGCTGGTCGTCGGTGAAGCCTTCGACGTGGATCGGGTTATCGAACGGTTTGAGGATCGCCGCGACCTTGTCGATGATGTTGAACGCGATGTCGCTTGGCATGGCATCGCCGCTGCCGAACAACAGGCTGGAGTTGAGTTCGATCTCGACCCACAGCTCGTTGCCGCGCACGGTCATCTGGTTGCTCGCGATCAGGTCGCCGAACGCGGCGCTGATATCGTCGGCGATGCTTTTGAGCGGATCGCTGGCCCCGGCGATGCCGGCATCGACCTGCTCGCTGTCCTTGACCAGCGGCTTGGCCGGGGTCACGGTCTTGGGTCGCTCCTCACCGATCGGGATCGGCTTGAGCGCGCGGTCGGAGTCGGTGAAGACCCCGATCAGCGCTTCGGAAATGATCTTGTACTTGCCTTCGTTGATCGACGAGATGGAGTACATCACCACGAAGAAAGCGAACAACAGTGTGATGAAGTCTGCGTAAGACACGAGCCAGCGCTCGTGATTGACGTGTTCTTCATGCTGGCGACGACGGGCCATGAGGCTATTCCCTTAATCCATGAAGCCTTGCAGCTTCAACTCGATGGAGCGTGGGTTTTCACCTTCGGCGATCGACAGAATGCCTTCCAACAACATTTCGCGATAACGCGACTGCCGCAACGCGATTGACTTGAGCTTCGCAGCGATCGGCAGCAACACCAGGTTGGCACTGGCCACACCGTAGATGGTGGCGACGAATGCCACGGCGATGCCGTTGCCCAGTTGCGATGGATCGGCCAGGTTGCCCATCACATGGATCAGGCCCATGACCGCACCGATGATACCGATGGTCGGCGCGTAGCCGCCCATGCTTTCGAAGACCTTGGCCGCTTCGACGTCGCGGGCTTCCTGGGTGTAGAAATCCACTTCAAGGATGCTGCGGATGGCTTCCGGTTCGGCGCCGTCGACCAGCAGCTGCAGGCCTTTGCGCGAGTAGGCATCCGGCTCGGCATCCGCCACGCCTTCCAGGCCCAGCAGGCCTTCCTTGCGCGCGGTGAGGCTCCAGTTGACCACCCGATCGATACCGCCGGCCAGATCGACATGGGGCGGGAAAAAGATCCACGCCAGAATCTGCATGGCACGCTTGAACGCGCTCATCGGCGATTGCAGCAAGGCGGCACCGATGGTCCCGCCCAGCACGATCAGCGCCGCCGGACCGTTGGCCAGCGCGCCGAGGTGACCACCTTCAAGGAAGTTGCCGCCGATGATGGCGACGAACGCCATGATGATCCCGATAAGGCTCAGAACATCCATCAGATACACGCCTCGACGATGTGCCTGCCGATATCGTCCAGGCCGTACACCGCATCCGCGAGGTCAGCCTTGACGATGGCCATCGGCATGCCATAGATCACGCAGCTGGCTTCATCCTGGGCCCAGACGGTACTGCCACCCTGCTTGAGCAGGCGCGCGCCTTCACGGCCATCGGCGCCCATGCCGGTCAGCACAACCGCCAGAACTTTGTCACTGTAGGATTTGGCTGCGGAGCCGAACGTGATGTCCACGCAAGGCTTGTAGTTCAGACGCTCGTCACCCGGCAGGATCTTCACCGCGCCACGGCCATCGACCATCAGCTGTTTGCCACCCGGGGCCAGCAGTGCCAGGCCCGGACGCAGAATGTCGCCGTCCTCGGCTTCCTTGACGCTGATGCGGCAAAGCTTGTCCAGACGCTCGGCGAACGCCTTGGTGAAAGCCGCCGGCATGTGCTGGATCAGCACGATCGGCGCCGGGAAGTTGGCCGGCAACTGGGTCAGAACCCGTTGCAGGGCCACCGGGCCGCCAGTCGATGTGCCGATCGCGACGAGCTTGTAATTTTTGCGCTTCGGTGCGGGCGACGAAGCACTGGCGGCCGGAGCGCGAGCCGGTGCGGGCGCGGGTGCCGGACGGGTCGCAGCGCTGCTGTGACTGCCAAAGCCCGACGGCGCAGGAGCCGCCGGTGCCGGCGTCGGTGCGGCAGCAGGCGCCGGCGCACTGTAGGCACTGAAACGACGATTGCTGCGCGAAATGCTGTGAACCTTCTCGCACAGCAATTGCTTGACCTTCTCCGGGTTGCGGGAGATGTCTTCGAAATTCTTCGGCAGGAAATCCACCGCGCCGGCATCCAGCGCATCCAGGGTGACCCGGGCGCCTTCATGAGTCAGCGAGGAGAACATCAACACCGGAGTCGGGCAACGCTGCATGATATGTCGCACCGCCGTGATGCCATCCATCATCGGCATCTCGTAGTCCATGGTGATCACGTCCGGCTTGAGAGCCAGGGCCTGATCGATCGCCTCTTTGCCGTTGGTCGCCGTACCGACGACCTGGATGCTCGGATCCGCTGAAAGAATTTCCGAGACGCGGCGGCGGAAAAAACCCGAATCGTCCACCACCAGGACTTTGACTGCCATAAACACTCCATTAGGTGCAGCGGGACAGGCTCGCCCCGCTGCCCCGGATTCAAATACGCCGTGCGGCGTAACGCTTGAGCATGCTTGGAACATCGAGAATCAGCGCAATGCGGCCGTCACCGGTAATGGTGGCGCCGGACATGCCCGGAGTTCCCTGCAGCATCTTGCCCAATGGCTTGATGACCACTTCTTCCTGACCGACCAGTTGATCGACGACAAAGCCGATCCGCTGGGTGCCCACCGAAAGGATCACCACATGGCCTTCGCGCTGCTCTTCGTGAGCGGCCGAGCTGACCAGCCAGCGTTTGAGGTAGAACAATGGCAACGCCTTGTCCCGCACGATCACCACTTCCTGGCCGTCCACCACGTTGGTGGTCGACAGGTCGAGGTGGAAGATTTCGTTGACGTTCACCAGCGGGAACGCGAACGCCTGGTTGCCGAGCATGACCATCAGGGTCGGCATGATCGCCAGCGTCAGCGGCACCTTGATGACGATTTTCGAGCCCTGGCCCTTGGTCGAATAAATGTTGATCGAACCGTTGAGCTGGGAAATCTTGGTCTTCACCACGTCCATGCCGACACCGCGACCGGACACGTCGGAGATCTCGGTCTTGGTCGAGAAGCCCGGGGCGAAAATCAGGTTGTAGCACTCGGTATCGCTCAGACGGTCGGCTGCATCCTTGTCCATCACACCACGCTTCACGGCGATGGCGCGCAGGATGTTCGGATCCATGCCTTTACCGTCGTCGGAAATCGACAGCAGGATGTGGTCGCCTTCCTGTTCGGCCGCCAGAACGACCTTGCCGCCGCGAGGCTTGCCCGACGCTTCGCGTTCTTCCGGCGATTCGATGCCGTGGTCGACCGCGTTGCGCACCAGGTGGACCAGCGGGTCGGCCAGCGCCTCGACGAGGTTCTTGTCGAGGTCGGTCTCTTCGCCCACCAGCTCCAGGTTGATCTCTTTCTTGAGCTGACGGGCAAGGTCGCGAACCAGACGCGGGAAACGACCGAAGACTTTCTTGATCGGCTGCATCCGGGTCTTCATCACCGACGTCTGCAAGTCGGCGGTAACCACGTCGAGGTTCGACACGGCCTTCTGCATGGCCTCGTCGCCACTGTTCAGGCCCAGGCGCACCAGACGGTTACGCACCAGCACCAGCTCGCCGACCATGTTCATGATCTCGTCGAGACGCGCAGTGTCGACGCGAACGGTGGTTTCGGCTTCGCTCGCCGGTTTTTCCGGTGGCGGTGTCGCCGGGGCACGGGCCGGAGCCGGTGCGGCAGCGGCGGCCGGCTTCGGTGTTTCGGCTTTTGGTTCGGGCTTGCTTTGCGGCGCTTTCGCGGCAGGGTTCGCCGCAGCGGCCGGGGCCTTGGCAGCAGGCGCTGCCACCGCGGCGGCGTTGCCGGCAGTCACGGGCGCGCCGGTGGCAACGTCGGTGAACTTGCCTTTGCCGTGCAGCTCATCCAGCAGCGATTCGAATTCGTGATCGGTGATCAGATCGCTGCCCGCTGCAGCGGCTGCAGGCGCGGTCGATGCGGGAACCGATGCCATTGCCGACTCCAGCGCATCGACGGCAAAGTTGCCCTTGCCGTGCAGCTGATCGAGCAAGGCCTCGAATTCGTCGTCGGTAATGTCCGAGTCGTCGCCGGCTGCCGGAGCCGCCGGCGCGGCTGCAGCCGGTGCCACGGCGTCGGCTGCGAACTGGCCCTTGCCATGCAACTGGTCGAGCAGCGACTCGAATTCAGCGTCGGTGATTTCATCGCTGGCGGCTTCGTCGGAAGCCGGCGCAGCGGCAGCCGCCGGGGCCTCGGCTTCGGCCTTGACGGCGCTCAGCGAGTCCAGCAACTGTTCGAATTCGTTGTCGGTGATATCGCCCGAATCGCCAGAATCGCCTTCAACGACCAGCTCTTCGATCATCTCGGCTACCGGCGAGGCCGCAACCTCATCCGCCGATTGCGGTTCGGCCAGGCGCGCCAGCGCGGCCAGCAGTTCCGGGGTTGCAGCGGTGATCGGGCTGCGGTCGCGGACTTCGCCGAACATGCTGTTCACCGAGTCCAGCGCTTCGAGCACCACGTCCATCAGTTCTGCATCTACGCGACGCTCACCCTTGCGCAGGATGTCGAACACGTTTTCGGCGATGTGACAGCACTCCACCAGCTCGTTGAGCTGAAGGAAGCCGGCGCCCCCTTTTACAGTGTGGAAACCGCGAAAAATTGCGTTGAGCAGATCTGCGTCATCAGGGCGGCTTTCCAGCTCGACCAGTTGTTCGGACAGTTGCTCAAGAATCTCGCCGGCCTCAACCAGGAAATCCTGAAGGATCTCTTCATCGGCGCCGAAGCTCATTAATGGGGTGCTCCTACAGGTCTAAAACTCAAAATCCAAGGCTGGATAGCAAATCGTCCACATCGTCCTGACCGGACACAACGTCTTCTCGTTTATCGGCATGAATCTGCGGACCTTCACCCTGCGAGAGATGTTTTTGTGGATCTTTTTCAGCGAGCATCGCCGCACGGTCATGTTCGATGCCCGCAAAGCGATCCACCTGACTGGCCATGAGCACGAGTTTGAGCAGATTGCTTTCGACTTCGGTGACCAGTTGGGTCACACGCTTGATCACTTGACCTGTGAGATCCTGATAATCCTGGGCCAGCAGAATGTCGTTGAGGCTGCTCGACACCGCACGGTTGTCCGTGCTGCTGCGCGCCAGAAAACCGTCGACCCGACGTGCCAGTTCGCGGAACTCTTCAGCCCCGACTTCACGGCGCATGAAGCGTCCCCAGTCGGCACTCAACGCCTGGGCTTCGTCAGCCAGGCCATTGACCACCGGCGTTGCGCTTTCCACCAGATCCATGGTGCGGTTGGCTGCGGCTTCAGTCAGCTTGACCACATAGCCCAGGCGCTCGGTCGCATCAGTGATCTGCGACACCTCCTCGGCCTGCGGCATATGCGGGTCGATCTGGAAGTTGACGATTGCACTGTGCAGTTCGCGCGTGAGCTTGCCGACTTCCTGGTACAGGCCTCGGTCACGGGTCTGATTGAGCTCATGGATCAGTTGCACAGCGTCGCCGAACCGGCCTTTTTCAAGGCTTTCGACCAGTTCGACCGCATGTTTTTTCAGCGTCGACTCGAAGTCGCCCTGTGAAGATTCTTTATGCTCCATAGCTCCCCCGCGCGTCATCAGCCGATGCGTTCGAAAATCTTCTCGATTTTTTCTTTCAGCGCCTGAGCCGTGAAAGGTTTGACCACGTAGCCGTTGACCCCGGCCTGGGCGGCTTCAATGATCTGCTCGCGCTTGGCTTCAGCGGTCACCATCAGCACGGGCAGATGCTTGAGCTTTTCATCGGCGCGCACGTGGCGCAGCAGGTCGATACCGGTCATGCCGGGCATGTTCCAGTCGGTCACCAGAAAGTCGATGCTGCCGCTGTTGAGCACCGGAATGGCGGTGGTGCCATCGTCGGCTTCAACGGTGTTGGTGAACCCGAGGTCACGCAACAGGTTCTTGATGATCCGCCGCATCGTTGAGAAGTCATCAACGATGAGGATTTTCATGTCTTTGTTCAATTCGACCTCCAAGCAGTCTTAAACGCGCCCAGCACCTGGACGCGCCATTTCAATCAATCCGGCAAAGCACTCGATGACTGTCTGGAGCACAACAGAGCAAGACCGGTGCCGCTCACCACCGCACCAGCCTCGTTCGCAGTGTCCCCACACCGCCTTCAGCGCGCTCGCCACTCCCCCAAACGCCCCCGCAAACGGGCCGCGCACTGGCTGTGTAACTGGCTGACCCGCGATTCGCTGACGCCAAGGACTTCACCGATTTCCTTGAGGTTCAGTTCTTCGTCGTAGTACAGCGCCAACACCAGTCGCTCACGCTCCGGCAAATTGGCAATCGCGTCCGCCAGCGCCGCCTGGAAGCGCTCGTCTTCCAGGTCGCGCGACGGCTCAAGATGAGCACTGGCGCCATCCTCGTGCAGCCCTTCATGTTCGCCGTCCTGCAACAGGTCGTCGAAACTGAACAGTCGGCTGCCCAGGGTGTCATTCAAAATCCCGTAGTAATCGTCGAGACTCAACTGGAGTTCGGCCGCAACCTCGTGATCTTTAGCGTCACGGCCGGTTTTAGCCTCAATCGAGCGAATCGCGTCGCTGACCATGCGGGTATTGCGGTGAACCGAGCGCGGTGCCCAGTCCCCCTTGCGCACTTCATCGAGCATCGCGCCGCGGATACGGATGCCCGCGTACGTTTCGAAACTCGCACCTTTGCTGGCGTCGTATTTGGTCGAGACTTCGAGCAGACCGATCATCCCGGCCTGGATCAGGTCCTCGACCTGCACACTGGCCGGCAAGCGCGCCAGCAAGTGATAGGCGATGCGCTTGACCAATGGCGCGTAACGCTCGATCAGTTCGTACTGCGCGTCACGTGCCGACTTCTTGTAAAGATTCATACCGCTGGCGGTCATAGCACAGGTCCTGCCGTTTGCTGCACGAGGCGCTCGACGAAAAATTCGAGATGGCCGCGCGGGTTGGCGGGCAGCGGCCAGGTATCGACCTTTTGCGCGATCGCCTTGAACGCCAGTGCGCACTTGGAACGCGGGAAGGCTTCATAGACCGCACGCTGCTTCTGCACCGCCTTGCGCACGCTTTCGTCGTAAGGCACCGCACCGACGTATTGTAAGGCCACGTCAAGAAAGCGATCCGTGACCTTGGTCAACTTGGCGAACAGATTGCGACCTTCCTGCGGGCTCTGGGCCATGTTGGCCAGGACGCGGAAGCGGTTCATGCCGTAATCGCGGTTGAGCAGCTTGATCAGCGCGTAGGCGTCGGTGATCGAGGTCGGCTCGTCACACACCACCAGCAACACTTCCTGGGCTGCGCGAACAAAACTGACTACCGAGTCACCAATACCCGCAGCGGTGTCGATCACGAGCACATCGAGATTGTCGCCGATGTCGCTGAATGCCTGGATCAGACCGGCATGCTGGGCCGGGCTCAGGTGAACCATGCTCTGGGTGCCGGAAGCGGCCGGCACGATGCGGATGCCACCGGGGCCCTGCAAGAGCACGTCGCGCAGCTCGCAGCGACCCTCGATCACATCGGCCAGGGTACGTTTGGGCGTGAGGCCCAGCAGAACGTCGACGTTCGCCAGACCCAGGTCGGCGTCCAGCAGCATGACCCGACGGCCAAGTTCTGCCAGCGCCAGGGACAAGTTCACTGACACGTTAGTCTTGCCGACGCCACCCTTGCCGCCGGTCACCGCGATCACCTGTACGGGATGCATGCTGCCCATGTTATTTCTTTACCTTGTCTTGCATGGACGGAGGCCACATTACTGGCTGCGCGTTCACAACCGGAACAATGCATGGCAGACCATCTATGTAGGTACAAAAACTGTTCATTACCTCAGCCAACCTGCTTGGTCGGACTGTGGTAGATATCAGCGAACATGTCAGCCATGGCTTCTTCGCTGGGTTCTTCCTGCATTTGCACGCTGACGGCGCGGCTGACCAGTTGATGGCGGCGCGGCAGATGCAGGTCATCCGGAATCCGCGGGCCGTCGGTCAGATAGGCGACCGGCAGTTCATGACTGATTGCCAGACTCAGCACTTCGCCAAGGCTGGCCGTTTCATCCAGTTTAGTCAGGATGCACCCGGCGAGCCCGCAACGCTTGTAACTGTGATAAGCGGCGGTTAGAACCTGTTTCTGGCTGGTGGTTGCCAGCACCAGATAATTTTTTGAACGAATGCCACGACCGGCCAGGCTTTCCAGTTGCATGCGCAATGCCGGATCGCTGGCCTGCAGGCCGGCGGTATCGATCAGCACCACGCGTTTGCGCAGCAGCGGATCCAGCGCCTGCACCAGGGACTGGCCCGGGTCGACGTGAGTCACCGATACATTGAGGATGCGGCCCAGGGTTTTCAACTGTTCCTGAGCGCCGATGCGGAAACTGTCCATGCTCACCAGCGCGATGTTCTGCGCGCCGTACTTGAGTACGTAACGGGCTGCCAGTTTGGCCAGTGTGGTGGTCTTGCCCATGCCGGCCGGGCCGACCATGGCAATGATCCCGCCCTCTTCCAGCGGCTCGATTTCCGGCGTGACGATCATGCGCGCCAGGTGCGCCAGCAGCATGCGCCAGGCCTGACGAGGTTCTTCGATGTCGCTGGTCAGCGCCAGCAGGTCACGGGCCAGCGGACCGGACAGGCCGATGCGCTGCAGACGACGATACAGATTGGCCTGGGCCGGACGGCTGCCCTGCAGCTGATTCCAGGCCAGGGTGCCCAGTTGCACTTCCATCAGTTCGCGCAGGCTGTTGAGTTCGAAACGCATCGAATCCAGTGCACGCGGATCGACACCGGCAGCCACCGGCGCAGGTGCAGGCGCCGGACGTGCAGGGGCGGCGTAGGTGGGTTCGCTCAAGGGCTCGGCAGCCGTCAACGGCAGGCCGGCGGTCAATGGCAGCCCGGCGAACAGCTGGCGATTGGTGCTGCCGTCGGCTTCACCGCGCATGCTCAGCTCGGCCTGTGCGGTGACGATGCGCGACTGAGTCTTGCGCAGCTCGTCTTCGAGTTCCATGTTCGGAACCCGTGGCGCCAGCGCCGACAGTTTGTAATCCAGCGCCGCCGTCAGCTCGACACCGCCGGCAATGCGGCGGTTGCCAATGATGGCGGCATCGGCGCCCAGCTCATCACGAACCAGTTTCATGGCCTGACGCATATCGGCGGCGAAAAAACGCTTAACTTGCATAAACCACTACCTCAGCCGTTGGGCCCTACTGTCGCAACGATGGTCACTTGCTTGTTGTCCGGAATTTCCTGGTAGGCCAGCACATGCAGTCCGGGGACTGCCAGGCGGCCGAAGCGCGAGAGCATCGCGCGAACCGGGCCTGCTACCAACAGGATCACCGGCTGTCCTTGCATTTCCTGGCGCTGCGCCGCTTCGATCAGCGAACGCTGCAGCTTCTCGGCCATGCTCGGCTCCAGCAGAACGCCCTCTTCCGAGCCTTGTCCTGCCTTCTGCAAACTATTGAGCAATATTTGTTCCAACCTTGGCTCCAGCGTGATGACTGGCAGCTCGGACTCAGTCCCTACAATGCTTTGAACGATGGCACGGGATACGCCGACCCGCACGGCAGCCACCAGCGCGGCGGTATCTTGACTCTTGGCGGCGTTGTTGGCGATGGCTTCGGCGATGCTGCGGATGTCGCGCACCGGCACGTGTTCGGCCAACAGCGCCTGCAACACTTTGAGCAGTTGCGACAGCGACACCACACCCGGCACCAGCTCTTCGGCCAGTTTCGGCGAGCTCTTGGCCAGCAATTGCATGAGTTGCTGCACTTCCTCGTGGCCAATCAGCTCGCTGGAGTGCTTGTAAAGAATCTGGTTCAGGTGCGTGGCGACCACGGTACTGGCGTCCACCACGGTGTAGCCGAGCGATTGCGCCTGGGCACGCTGACTGACTTCGATCCAGACGGCCTCGAGACCGAAAGCCGGATCTTTGGCGGTAATGCCGTTGAGCGTGCCATAGACCTGTCCCGGGTTGATCGCCAGTTCGCGCTCCGGATAGATCTCGGCCTCGGCCAGAATCACCCCCATCAGGGTCAGGCGATAGGCGCTTGGCGCCAGATCGAGGTTGTCGCGGATGTGCACGGTCGGCATCAGGAAGCCCAGATCCTGCGAGAGTTTCTTGCGCACGCCCTTGATCCGCGCCAGCAACTGCCCGCCCTGGTTGCGATCCACCAGCGGAATCAGCCGATAACCGACTTCCAGGCCGATCATGTCGATCGGTGTCACATCATCCCAGCCCAGTTCCTTGGTTTCCATGGCGCGGGCCGGCGACGGCAGCAGTTCCTGCTGACGCTTGACCTCTTCCAGCGCCTGCACCTTGGCCACGTTCTGCTTTTTCCAGAACAGGTAAGCGCCACCGGCGGCCAGCGCGGCCATGGTCAGGAACGAGACATGCGGCATGCCCGGCACCAGCCCCATGATTGCCATCAGGCCGGCGGCAACCGCGAGGGCTTTCGGCGAGGCGAACATCTGGCGGTTGATCTGCTTGCCCATGTCTTCCGAACCGGAAGCACGGGTCACCATGATCGCGGCCGCTGTCGACAACAACAGTGATGGCAATTGCGCCACCAAACCGTCACCGATGGTCAGCAAGGCGTAAACCTTGCCCGCGTCGGCGAAGGACATGTTGTGCTGGAAGATACCGACCGCCATGCCGCCGATCAGGTTGATGAACAGAATCAGCAGACCGGCGATGGCGTCACCACGGACGAACTTGCTGGCACCGTCCATCGAACCGTAGAACTCTGCCTCCTGGGCGACCTCCTGGCGACGGGCCTTGGCCTGGGCCTGGTCGATCAGACCGGCGTTGAGGTCGGCGTCGATGGCCATTTGTTTGCCGGGCATCGCATCCAGGGTGAAACGCGCGCTCACCTCGGAAATACGTCCAGCACCCTTGGTCACGACGACGAAGTTGATGATCATCAAAATCGCGAAGACCACGATACCGACCACGTAGTTACCGCCGATCACCACCTCGCCGAAGGCCTGAATCACCTTACCGGCAGCGGCGTGGCCGTCCTGACCGTGGAGCATCACCACCCGGGTCGACGCCACGTTCAGCGCCAGCCGCAGCAAGGTCGCCACCAGCAGGATCGTCGGGAACACCGCAAAATCCAGCGGCCGCAAGGCGTACACGCAGACCAGCAGCACGACGATCGACAGGGCAATGTTGAAGGTGAAGAACACGTCGAGCAGGAACGGCGGCACCGGCAGCATCATCATCGCCAGCATGACCAGCAGCAACAGCGGCACACCCAGATTGCCTCGACTGAGTTCGGCAATGTTCGAGCGAGCACTGTTGATTAACTGAGAGCGATCCACCGGTTTTCCCCGTTCCTTTAAAGCAAACTTTTGACGCCCAGAGCGGACGCACGGCGGCTACTGCAAGAAGCCTTCCAACTTTTGCCGATGATTGAAACAGAGGGGTTTGAGTGTGGTTTTTCTGCTGGCCGGGATGTCGCTTTCGCGAGCAAGCTCGCTCCCACAATGGAACGCGGTCAACTGTGGGAGCGACGGTGCGACGATTCGACTTGCTCGCGAAGAGGCCCGAGAAATCAGCACACAGTGCTTTTAAACTCGGGTGTTTAAATGACACCTCCAGACACGCCTCGGAGGCTACGAATCCTTGCGCCGTTGCCTACAGCTACGCCAGAATCCGCCGGCTTGTGCGCCTTGGGGTCGGGTTCTATCGTGGATCGGTCGCTGACGAATCAGCGATCGGGTTTAGCGACTCGGTTCAATTTAAAGGTGCATCAGCGTTCCAGGCCTGGTTGTGGATCGGTATGTCTGCAATTTCGTCATGGTGGCTGTATGCGGGAGACCCTTGCGGTCTGCCGGGTGCCTTTGACCGGTTCGCTAACCTGCGTACAGCCGCCACCTTCCTGTTTAGCGACTGGATCTGGCGGCTCCACCCCAAAGGAGCTTCACCATGATCAAACCCACCCCCAACCCACCCGAAACCGACCCCGCCTCGCCCTACGAATCCCTCGACTCCAGAAAGCTTCACGAAGCCGCCGACCGCGCCCTCGATCACTATCTCTGCCCGCCCGGCTCCACGCCACCACCCCGCAAGACCCGCCGAATGTTTGCCGTTACCGCGGACTTCAAAAACGAAGAGCTGCTGGTCGAACTCTGCGAAACCCTCGCTTCGGCCAGAACCATCGCCAATGACTTCGCCCACCTCATGCCCGCCTCGCAGCGCAGGACGCTGATGGGCATCGGGCAATTGATCATGCTCGGGGAACTGGCTGCGAATCGGGTGCTGAATAATCTGGAATTGCCGGGCTAAAAAGGCAGGCAAAAACCTGTGGCGAGGGAGCTTGCTCCCGCTGGGCTGCGTAGCAGACCCAAAACCTGAGACTTCGATCTTTCAGAAATACCGCGAGCTCAGGTTTTACGACTGCTGCGCAGCCGAGCGGGAGCAAGCTCCCTCGCCACAGTGATTGCGGCAGTAGCCGAAATATCTTTGGGCAGGCATAAAAAACGCCATCCCGTTCAATCGGGGCGGCGTTTTTATCATCAGGCTCAGGAATCGCGCCGCAGATCCGGCGGGATCGGCAGGTCGTCCTTGAGCGGTTCCGGGAACTTGCCCTTGCCCGCGCGGTGCTGGCGGATCTGGTAGACGTACGCCAGCACCTGGGCGACCGCCAGATACAGGCCGCCGGGAATTTCTTCTTCCAGCTCGGTGGAGTAGTAGATCGAACGTGCCAGGGCCGGCGATTCCAGGAGCATCACCTCGTTGGCGGTGGCGATCTCGCGGATTTTCAGCGCCAGAAAGTCGGTACCCTTGGCCAGCAGCACCGGCGCCCCGCCCTTCTCCGAATCGTACTTGAGCGCCACGGCGTAGTGGGTCGGGTTGGTGATGACCACGTCGGCCTCGGGAATCGCCGCCATCATCCGCCGTTGCGACATCTCGCGCTGCACCTGACGGATCCGCTGCTTGACCTCCGGCCGGCCCTCCTGGTCCTTGTGCTCGTCGCGCACTTCCTGCTTGGTCATCTTGAGCTTCTTGATGCTCTCCCAGATCTGCACGGGAACATCGACGGCCGCGATGATGATCAACCCGCACGCCATCCACAGGGTGCTCCAGCCCACCACTTGCAGGCTGTGAATGATGGCCCGGTCCATTGGCTCATGGGCGATGCGCAACAGGTCGTCGACATCCCCGGACAACACCACCAGCGCCACGGCCAGAATGATCAGGAATTTGGCCAACGCCTTGAGCAGTTCGACCACCGACTTCATGGAGAACATGCGCTTGAGACCGGACAACGGGTTCATCCGGCTGAACTTGGGCGCCAGAGAACCCGCCGCGAACAACCAGCCGCCGAGGGCGATCGGCCCCAGAAACGCAGCCAGCAGCAACGTGATCATGATCGGCTGGATCGCCAGCAGCGCCGACAGCCCGGAGCTCATCAGGAACCTGCCCATGGCGCCCTGATCCATGACGACTTCCCGCGACAGCGTGAAGTTCACGCGCATCAGCTCCATCAGGTCCTGCGCCAGCATGCCGCCGAAAATCAGCAGCGCTCCGGAACCGGCCAGCATGATCGCCAGCGTGTTGAGTTCCTTTGAGCGGGCAATCTCGCCCTTTTCCCGGGAGTCCTTCTTGCGCTTCTCCGTGGGGTCTTCTGTCTTGTCCTGACCGCTCTCGCTCTCTGCCATGACTCAGCGCGCCTGTGCCAGTTCGCGTAACAACTGCAAGGCTTCGACGGCCAGCGGTTGATACTGGTTGAGAATATCCGCCAGACCGACCCAGACGATAAACAGGCCAAGCACCAGGGTCAGCGGGAAACCGATCGAGAAAATGTTCAGTTGCGGCGCCGCGCGCGTCATCACGCCGAACGCAATGTTGACCACCAGCAGCGCGGTGACCGCCGGCAGCACCAGCATCAATGCCGCGCCGAGCACCCAGCCGAGCTTGCCAGCCAGTTCCCAGTAATGCGCCGTCATCAGACCGGCACCGACCGGCAGCGTGGTAAAGCTTTCGGTGAGCACTTCGAACACCACCAGATGCCCGTTCATGCCGAGGAACAGCAGCGTCACCAGCATGGTGAAAAACTGCCCGATCACCGCCACCGACACGCCGTTGGTGGGGTCGATCATCGAGGCGAAACCCATGCCCATTTGAATCGCGACGATCTGCCCCGCGATCACGAAGGCCTGGAAGAACAATTGCAGGGAGAACCCGAGCACCGCCCCGACCAGAATCTGCTCGGCAATCATCAGCAGCCCGCTCAGGTCGAGGGGACTGACCGCCGGCATGGGCGGCAGGTTCGGCGAAATCACCACCGTGATCGCCAGGGCGAGGTACAGACGGATGCGCTTGGGGACCAGCGTGGTGCCGAAGACCGGCATCACCATCAGCATGGAGCCGATGCGAAACAGCGGCAGCATGAACGTCGCCACCCAGGTGCTGATCTGGGCGTCGGTCAACTGAAGCAGCGACTGCATGACCTAGCCGATGACCAGCGGAATGTTTTTGTACAACTGGATGATGTATTCCATGAAGGTCTGAATGATCCAGGGACCGGCGACGATCAGGGTCACCAGCATCACCAGCAGACGCGGCAGAAAGCTCAGGGTCTGTTCGTTGATCTGCGTCGCCGCCTGAAACATCGACACCAGCAGGCCCACCAGCAGACTCGGGACCACCAGGATCGCGACCATCATAGTGGTCAGCCACAAGGCTTCGCGAAAGATGTCGACCGCTACTTCCGGCGTCATGGTGAAACACCTCCGAAACTGCTGGCGAGCGTACCGATGATCAGCGCCCAGCCGTCAACCAGCACGAACAGCATGATCTTGAACGGCAAGGAAATGATCAGCGGCGACAGCATCATCATACCCATCGCCATCAGGACACTGGCCACGACCAGGTCGATGATCAGGAACGGAATGAAGATCATGAAGCCGATCTGGAACGCGGTTTTCAGTTCAGACGTGACGAACGCCGGCACCAGAATGGTCAGCGGTGCCTGATCGGGCGTGGCGATGTCGGTGCGCTTGGACAGACGCATGAACAGCTCCAGATCCGTGGAGCGAGTCTGCGCCAGCATGAAGTCCTTGATAGGCACCTGAGCCTTTTCCACCGCTTGCTGGGCGGTGAGTTTCTCCGCCAGATACGGCTGCAGCGCATCATTGTTCACCCGGTCGAACACCGGCGCCATGATGAACAGGGTCAGGAACAGCGCCATGCCGGTAAGGATCTGGTTCGACGGTGTCTGTTGCAGGCCGAGGGCCTGACGCAGGATCGAGAACACGATGATGATCCGGGTGAAGCTGGTCATCAGAATGACGGCGGCCGGGATGAAGCTCAGCGCCGTCATGATCAGCAGGATCTGCAGGCTGACCGAATACTCCTGCGCCCCGTTGGCATTGGTGCCCAGGGTCACTGCCGGGATCGACAACGGATCGGCGGCGAACGCCAGTGGCGCGGCCAACATCAGGGCCAGGGTCAAGACGATGCGCAACGCACCCATTACTTCGTATCCTTCTGATCCTTGCCGAGGATCTTCAACAGATGCTGGGCAAATTCCGGAGTCGCTTTCTCGGATGTGGCCGGGACGTCTACCGGCTCCTTGAGCACATGCAGCGCGGTGATGGTGCCCGGGCTCAACCCCAGCAGGATCTGCTCGCTGCCGACCTGAACCAGCAGCAGACGGTCACGAGGACCGAGCGCACGGGAACCGATCAGCTCGATCACCTGCCCCTTGCCCGCCGGCCCCGCGTTCTGCACCCGACGCAGCAGCCAGGCGAGGAAGAAGATCAGCCCCACCACCAGCAACAGGCCGAACACCAACTGCGTCAATTGCCCGGCGACGCCGCTGTTGACAGCCGGGGCTACCGCCGGAGCAGCCGGAGCGGCAGCTGTCGCCGCAGGTTCGGCGGCCATGACCATCAATGGCAGCGCCAGCACCGCGGCCAGCAAGGAGCACAGAACCTTTTTCACTCAGCGCAGCTTCTTGATGCGTTCGCTTGGGCTGATCACGTCGGTCAGGCGGATGCCGAACTTCTCGTTGACCACCACCACTTCACCGTGAGCGATGAGGGTGCCGTTGACCAGCACGTCCAGCGGCTCACCGGCCAGACGATCGAGCTCGATCACCGACCCCTGGTTCAGTTGCAACAGGTTGCGAATGTTGATGTCGGTGCTGCCCACTTCCATCGAGATCGACACCGGGATGTCGAGGATCACGTCCAGATTCGGACCGTCCAGACTCACGGGCTCGTTGCTCTTGGGCACGCTGCCGAATTCTTCCATCGGCACACGGTTGGAGCTCGACACGCCGGCGTCGGCGGCCAGCAGCGCGTCGATATCGGCCTGACCGCCCTCGCCGGTTTCTTCCAGGGCCGCAGCCCACTCGTCAGCCAGTGCCTGATCGTCCTGGGCGTTCATTTCGTCGTTCATCATTTGTCCTCGGCGGGCAACAATTCAGTTAAATGCGAAAGGGGTGTGGCGCCGCTTCAGCGGCGCTCGATCGGCTCGATGACCTGCAACGCGAGGTTGCCTTTGTGCGAGCCCATCTTGACCTTGAAGGCCGGCACGCCGTTGGCGCGCATGATCATGTCTTCCGGCATTTCGACCGGGATCACGTCACCCGGCTGCATGTGCAGGATGTCGCGCAGTTTCAACTGGCGGCGAGCCACGGTGGCGCCGATCGGCACGTCGACATCGAGCACGTCCTGACGCAGGGCGTTGACCCAGCGCTCGTCCTGGTCGTCGAGGTCCGACTGGAAACCGGCGTCGAGCATTTCACGCACCGGCTCGATCATCGAGTACGGCATGGTCACGTGCAGGTCGCCGCCACCGCCGTCGAGTTCGATGTGGAACGTGGAAACCACGATTGCTTCGCTCGGGCCGACGATGTTGGCCATGGCCGGGTTCACTTCCGAGTTGATGTACTCGAAGTTGACTTCCATGATCGCCTGCCAGGCTTCTTTCAGATCGACGAACGCCTGCTCCAGCACCATGCGTACCACACGCAGTTCGGTCGGGGTGAATTCACGCCCTTCGATCTTGGCGTGACGGCCGTCGCCGCCGAAGAAGTTGTCCACCAGTTTGAACACCAGCTTGGCGTCCAGGATGAACAGCGCGGTGCCGCGCAGGGGTTTGATCTTGACCAGGTTCAGACTGGTCGGCACGTACAGCGAGTGCACGTATTCGCCGAACTTCATCACCTGCACGCCACCGACGGCAACGTCCGCCGAGCGACGCAGCATGTTGAACATGCTGATGCGGGTATAACGGGCAAAACGCTCGTTGATCATCTCCAGAGTCGGCATGCGTCCACGGACGATGCGATCCTGGCTGGTCAGGTCGTAGCTTTTGACACTGCCGGGTTCGGCAGCGTTATCGGTCTGTACCAGACCATCGTCGACGCCATGCAACAGCGCGTCGATTTCATCCTGGGACAGCAGATCCTGCACGGCCATGTCGTGTTCCTACTGCAATACGAAATTAGTGAAAAGCAACTGTTCGATCACCACTTTGCCCAGCTCTTTCTGCGCCACTTCCTGGACGCTGGCCGTGGCTTTCTGGCGCAGCATTTCCTGGCCGACAGGCGTCGCCAGCGTGGCGAAGTCCTGGCCGGAGAAGAGCATCACCAGGTTGTTGCGGATCACCGGCATGTGCACTTTGAGCGCGTCCAGATCGGCCTGGTTGCGCGCCAGCATGGTGATGCTCACCTGCATGTAGCGCTGACGGCCGTTCTGGTTGTAGTTGGCCACGAAGGCCGGCGCCATCGGTTCGAAAATCGCCGGCTGTTTGCCGACCGGGGCGGTTTCCACGGCAGCCGCAGGCTTGCTCTGGGCGCTGTGCATGAAGAACCAGGTCGCCCCCACAGACGCGCCGATGGCCAGCAGCAACCCCAGCACGATCGCAATGATCATCTTGAGTTTGCCTTTGGTTGCGGGGTCTTTTACTGCTGCTGCTTCGCTCTTCGCCATGCCAATAATCCGTCACTAATCGGGTTTTCACAGTCGCACGGCAAGGCAAGAGCAAGTGTTATGCCAGAAGTGTCGGAGCGGTAGACTGGGGCAGCGCAAACAACTGTGGGAGCGAGCTTGCTCGCGAAAGCGATTTAACATTCAACACAGGTGTTGTTCGTCAAAAAGCCTTCGCGAGCAAGCTCGCTCCCACAGTTAATTTGCCTTGAATATCAGGCGTAATAGTCGACGGCGCTGGAGCCGATTACCTGAGCGGTTTGAGCCGCGGCTTCAGCCAGGGCCGCAGACGTCAACTCTTCTTCCGAGGAGTCCAGGCGACCACCAGCGGCACTGGTGCGCCCCGTCTGCCCCTGCTGCGCCTGTTCCTGGCCCTGACCCTGCCAGCCACGGTTCTGGTCGGAAACGTTGACGTCGACCTGGCCCATGCCCTGCTGGGTGAACATGTCACGCAGACGATGCATCTGACCGTCGAGCGCTTCGCGCACGCTCGGGTGAGCACTCATGAACGTCACCTGGGTCTGCTGGTCCGGCACCATGTTCACACGGATATCAAGACGTCCCAGTTCGGCCGGCTGCAACTGGATATCCGCCGCCTTCAGGTTGTTGCTCGACAGGTACATGACGCGGTTGACCACTTCCTCGGTCCAGCCGTTCTGATGCATGGCGATCGGCTGGTTCACCGGCACGGCGTTGGCGGTTTTCGGTGTAGCCGCCTGAGTCAGCGCCGCCAGGCGGTTGGCGAAATCATCCACGCGGGTATCGCTGGTGGCGGACTTCAAGTCTTTCAGCCCCTCGTCGATCAGGCCACTGAAGGCCTTTTCACCGCCCTGGCTGGTGCTGTCCTTGTCAGCCTGCACGTCCAGCATGCTGGCCATGCCGGCGGCGAACGTCTGCGCCGAAGTCAGATCGCCATCGGCCTGGACCTGAGCAGGGGTCGCCTTGGGTTGCGACTGACTGGAGGCGGAAATGTGACCACTCTGCTCCATCGCCATGCGCAGTACCGGCAGCGCATCGAGCGGATCGGCCTCGGGATCGAAATCACTGTCAATGGCTTGGGCCGGAGCGGTGGCCGCAGCCGGCAATGCCGCAACCGCCGGCGCCGGGGTCTCGGGCTTCACGGGCGCCTCGACCACGGGGGCCGCCACCACCGGCGGCGTGACCACCGGTTGCACGGCCTGCATCAGCGCAGGATCAAGCGTCGGATCCACCACAGGGGCGGTATCAGCCACCGGAGCGGCCGGGGTGTCCGAGGTATCGTCGCTGCCGGCGACCTTGTCATCCGCAGGCGTCGACGACGTGTTGTCGGCGGGCAAGGCTTTGCCGCTATCGGCAACCGTCGGCGCGGGCGCGGCAGACTGATCCTTGCCGGCATCCTTGTTGCCGACACTGCCGGCGTCCTTGTCACGTGCGGGTTTGGGCGAATTGTCGATCGTCACGGCAGGCTTGTTCTGCCCTTGATCGGCAAATACCTGAGCGAAGCTGGAAGCCTTGTCCCCGGGCCCTGCGGCCACCGCAGACGATTTGGCGGAGGCGGTTTGCGCCTTGGCCTGGGCGGCGGCCTGAAGAAGAATGTTAGGGGTTGCAGGCATGGCACGGTCTCCGCTGCACTGGGATCGTAGGTACAGATGAACGAGATGACTGCAAGTGCCGGGCCAGTTTTGTCCGGAACCGGACAAAAGCGCCGGACGGACCGCTCAATGGGCAGGTGAGCGCTGTCGCTCGGCTTCATAGACGGGGCGCACATCCGCGAATTCGTCGTGGATTTCGGCCACCAGTTTGAGGATTTCGGAGGGACTCTTGTCCTTGGCGTGCTGCTCCAGCTCCTGACAAAGCTCGGCCAGACGGGTCGCGCCCATATTGCTGCTGCTACCCTTGAAACTATGGGCCACCGACGATAACGCATCGGCATCGGCAGTTTTTTGCAATTCGCGCAGGCGAGCCTCGGAATCGGCCAGGAAGGTATCCAGCAGCTCCGGATAACCATCCTCCATGACTTCTTGCAGCGCGCTCAGCACGTCGCGATCAACACAGACTTCAGTCACTTGTTCACTCCTTGATCAAGAATCCATGGATTATGCCAGAGCCTCCCAGAAAAACTCCACGCGAGCGCTGCGGCCATCATCGGACCAGCTCGGGTTTCTGCCCAATTGCCGGACAAGATTGACACCACGCCCTGACAGACGGACATCGTCCAGTGGCCGCGCCATCACCCGCGCCACATCAAACCCCTTGCCGCTGTCTTCGACCCGCACGACCAGACAACCACCCTCGCCCTCCGGCCGGACCTGCAGATGCACGCGCACATAACCATCCTGCAAGGCATCCAGACGCCTGTTGCGCTGTTCATAATACCGCGCGAACCCCGAAGCATCGCGCTTGAGGCTGGAATCCAGCCCGAGCACGCCGTGCTCCAGCGCATTGGAGTAAAGCTCGGCCAGCACGCTGTACAACGCTCCGCTCTGGCTGCGCAGGCCGTGTACCTCCAGCAGCAATTGCAACAGATACGGCAACGGATTGAAGCGCTTGAGCGTGGCACCGCGAAATTCGAAACTCACCGACCAGTCCAGCGGACAGGACTGGCCGCTGTCGGAATACACCGGAGCCGGTGGATTGACTTGCGCCACGTCCAGCAGACTGACTTCGAGCATACTCACATCGTCCCGGGCTTCGCCGCGAAAATCCTGCAAGGCCTGCTCGATTTCGGCGAACAGTCGGTCCGGCTGGCGATTGTCGGCAAACACCCGCTGCAGGCGCTCGACGCCAAACAGCTGATCGTTGGCATCACACGTATCGATCACACCGTCGGACAGCAGAAAAACGCGGTCGCCCACCGCCATCGAGAACACATCGGTGCGATCGTCGAACGTCTGAGGACTCAGCACCCCCAGCGGCAGGTGCCGCGCCGCCAGCGGCACCCGCTCCCCCGTGGCGATACGATGCAGATAACCATCGGGCATGCCACCGTTCCAGATTTCCACGCTGCGGCGCTGAAAACTCAGGCACAGCAACGTGGCACAACAGAACATGTCCACCGGCAGTATACGTTTGAGCTTGGCGTTCATTTCCCGCAGCGTTTCGGCCAGACCGTAGCCCTTGGCAGTCATGCCGTAGAACACTTCCGCCAGCGGCATGGCACCCACGGCCGCCGGCAGGCCGTGACCGGTGAAATCCCCGAGCAACACATGCATGTCGCCCGCAGGCGTATAGGCCGCCAGTAACAGGTCGCCATTGAACAGCGCGTACGGCGATTGCAGGTAACGGATGTTCGGCGCACTGAGACAACCGGAATGCGCGACCTTGTCGAACACGGCCTTGGCAACCCGCTGCTCGTTAAGCAGGTAATCGTGATGTCGGGCGATCAGGTCACGCTGCTGCAAAACCGTGGCCTGCAGACGCCGCAAACGGTCCATCGCCTTGATTTTGGCGGACAGGATCACCTGGTTGTAAGGCTTCGCCAGAAAGTCGTCGCCACCAGCCTCCAGACAGCGCGCCAGGGCCTCGCTTTCGGTCAGCGACGTGAGAAAGATGATCGGCACCAGGTTTTCACCCGCCAGCACCTTGATCTGCCGCGCCGCCTCGAAACCATCCATGACCGGCATCATGGCGTCCATCAGCACCAGGTGCGGCTGCTGGCCGGCAAACACCTCGACCGCCTCGGCACCGTTGGCGGCAGTCAGAACGGCATGCCCCTGACGGCGGACAATGGTCGACAACAGCAGCCGGTCAGCGGCGCTGTCTTCGGCAATCAGGATCGTCAGCGGCTCCTGCGGCTGCATGGCCGTCAACTGATGTCGAACAGTTTGTCGAAATTGGAAATGGCGAGGATCTTGCGCACATCCGAATTGCTGTTGACCACGCGCACGTCCGAATCGTCGCCACCCGCGTGATCACGCAATAGAAGCAGCATGCCCAGGGCCGAGCTGTCGAGGTAAGTGGCGTCCTTCAGATCCACCACGATGGAATCGGGTTTCCTGTCGAGCCGCTCGTAAGACTCGCGAAACTCCTGATGGCGACCGAAATCGAACCGCCCCTTGATCGAGATCGTCAGTTTTTGGCCATCGGGGGAGACTTCTGTAACGACTGACATGTACTGGCTTCCTTGTCATTGACGGACGTGTACAAGGTTTAGCACTTGCAGGGGCCACGAGCAAGGCGGGAAAACGCCGGCAGATGTCAGAGATTCGCCCGTCAATAAACGTCGCGACGCGGCAGACGCTGTGACAGCTCATCCAGCAGCTTTTGCTCGCGCTTGTCTTCAGCCCTTTGAGCTTCGTCACGGTAGCGCTGTACGAGTTTGCGCAAGCCTTCGACCCGGGCGAACGCCTGTTGCCAGGCCTCGCGGGCCTTGTCCAGGTTGTTCTGATGCCACTGCAGGCTTTGTCGTTGCTGGTCGACCGCCGTATCGAGCTGGGTCAGAAAGCCCTGAAACCCGAGCAGCCACTGCCCGGTCACGCCGGTGCTACCACGCACGATCCATTGCTCGGAATAATCCAGACGAAAGGCATGCAGGTCGGCGAGTTTGCTCTCGGCCACCTTCACCTGTCCCTGGAAATATCCGAGGCGCTGCACGGCGGTTTTCTCGGCCTTCTCGGCCATTTCCACCACTGGTGCCAGACGCGCGGCGCGGCTCAGGGCCATGGCCGGTTACCCGCCGGTCGCAGGGGCGAGGATGGTTTCGAGGTACGCCTCGCTTTCGCCCAGGCTGATGCTTTCGTTCAGACCCTGGCGCAGGTATCTGACCAGCTGCGGTTGCAGACTGATGGCAAGATCAGTTTCGCGATCCCCACCGGCGACATAAGCGCCGACGCTGATCAGGTCGCGACTCTGCTGATAACGGGACCACAACTGCTTGAAGAACTGTGCCCGGGTCATATGAGCCGGCGGCACCACGGCCGGCATCACCCGGCTGATCGAGGCTTCGATGTCGATGGCCGGGTAGTGACCTTCTTCGGCCAAGCGCCGGGACAACACGATGTGGCCGTCCAGCACGCCCCGCGCCGAGTCGGCGATCGGGTCCTGCTGGTCATCACCCTCGGACAGTACGGTATAAAACGCTGTGATCGAGCCCCCGCCCTTCTCCGCGTTACCGGCGCGCTCTACCAGTTTCGGCAGTTTGGCGAACACGGATGGCGGATAACCCTTGGTCGCCGGCGGTTCGCCGATGGCCAGGGCGATTTCCCGCTGGGCCTGGGCGAAACGGGTCAGGGAATCCATCAGCAACAGGACATTTTTGCCCTTGTCGCGGAAATACTCGGCGATGCGCGTGCAGTACATTGCCGCGCGCAGACGCATCAGTGGCGCGTCGTCCGCCGGCGATGCGACCACCACGGAACGCTTGAGGCCTTCTTCACCGAGGATATGCTCGATGAACTCTTTGACTTCTCGTCCCCGCTCACCGATCAGACCGACGACGATGATGTCGGCCTCGGTGAAGCGGGTCATCATGCCCAGCAGGACGGATTTGCCGACACCGGTACCGGCGAACAGCCCCAGACGCTGGCCGCGACCGACCGTCAACAAACCGTTTATGCAACGGATACCGACATCCAGCGGAACGCTGATCGGGTCTCGGTTGAGCGGGTTGATGGTCGGGCCGTCCATCGGCACCCAGTCTTCGGCTTTCATGCCGCCCTTGCCGTCCAGCGCACGCCCGGCGCCATCCAGCACGCGACCGAGCATGCTCATGCCCATCGGCAGACGACCGGTATCGGCCAACGGCACCACACGGGCACCCGGCGCAATACCGGCAACGCTACCGACCGGCATCAGGAACACCTTGCTGCCGGAGAAGCCCATGACTTCGGCTTCAACCTGAGAAGGATGGTAGGTGTCGTCGTTGATCACCATGCAGCGCGTGCCCATGGCGGCGCGCAGACCTTCGGCTTCGAGGGTCAGGCCGACCATGCGCAGCAGGCGCCCCTCAAGAATGGGCGCGCCGGCGATTTCGGTGGCCTCGGCGTAGGTGCTCAGGCGCTTGGCGAAACTGGTGCGTTCAAGGCGCATCGGGGGCGTCCGCGAGCGGCTCGTCAGTGACCGGGGCCGGTTTCGGCGTTTCCGGCAAATCCAGGCTCAGATCCGGTTCAGCCGGGTGCAGGGCCTGTTCGTGCAACTGATCGAACAGCTTGGCCATGACCTGACCGACACGGGTTTCAATGCTGGCATCGATCCGACTGTGGTCGGTCTCGACCCGGCAACCGCCCGGCAACAGCGATTCATCCTCGACGATCCGCCAGGTTTCCTCATGGCGCTCGCGCAGGGCTTTGACCTGCTCGAAATCCTGCGGATTGACGTACAGCCGCACATTGCCCACGCCCAGCGGCAACAGCTTGAGGGCGTCGCGCATGACGTGTTCGATCTGCGTCGAGTCGATGGCCAGCTCGCGCTGGATCACCTGACGGGCGATGTGCTGCACCAGGTCGACCAGCGACTTCTCGATCTGGGTATCCTGCTCGGCGATGGGCTCGAAAAGGTTCGCCATCAATTGCTCAAGGCTGTTGACCTTGGCCGTCAGAACCACTTCGGCTTCCTGGCGCACCTTGAGGGTAGCGCTGTGGAAACCTTCCTTTTCGCCGATGGCAAAGCCCTCGTTGTAGGCCTCCTGACGGATGCTTTCGAGTTCTTCGAGGGTCAGTGGCTGGACTTCCTCCAGCGGCACTTCTTCCATCTCCGGCGGTTCGGGTTCCGGTTCAGGCTCGGGTTCAGGCGCCGGCGGATCGAAGCTGGGCAAGGCCCAGGTATCGAAGCCACGAACGTCCCGGGCACGGATCAGGTCCGTCACTTCGTCGTCGTTCTTGACCATGGCGTCAGATCATTTCCTCGCCGCCCTTGCCACCGAGCACGATTTCTCCGGCTTCGGCCATACGGCGAGCGATGGTGAGGATTTCCTTCTGCGCCGTTTCCACGTCGCTGACGCGCACCGGACCCTTGGCCTCGAGGTCGTCGCGCAGCAGTTCGGCAGCACGCTTGGACATGTTTTTGAAAATCTTCTCCTTGACGCTTTCGTCCGACCCCTTGAGGGCCAGCACCAGCACATCGGAGGACACTTCGCGCAGCAGCGCCTGGATTCCGCGGTCGTCGACATCGGCCAGGTTGTTGAACACGAACATGAGGTCTTCGATCTGACCGGACAGGTCTTCGTCGACTTCGCGGATCGAATCCATGAGCTGGCCTTCGATCGAGCTGTCGAGGAAGTTCATGATGTCCGCCGCCCGCTTGATGCCACCCAGGGTGGTACGCGAGGCATTCGAGTTGCCGGAGAACTGCTTCTCGAGGATCTGGTTCAATTCTTTCAGTGCAGCCGGCTGAACGGTGTTCAACGACGAGACGCGCAGGATGATGTCCAGACGCACCTTGTGGTCGAAGTTGCCCAGCACTTCACCGGCCTGATCCGGATCGAGGTACGCCACCACGATCGCCTGGATCTGCGGGTGTTCGTAACGGATCACGTCGGCTACGGCGCGCGGCTCCATCCATTTCAGGCTGTCGAGGCCGCTGGTGTTGCCACCCAGCAGAATGCGGTCGATCAGGCCGTTGGCCTTGTCTTCACCCAGGGCCTGGGTGAGCATTTTGCGCACGTAGTCGTCGGAGCCGACGCCCAGGCTGGTCTGGTCGCCGACGATGTCGACGAACTCGCTCATGACCTGTTCGACCTGCTCACGGTGGACGTTGCCCATCTGGGCCATGGCCACACCGACCCGCTGAACCTCTTTCGGGCCCATGTGGCGCAGCACTTGTGCAGCATCGGTCGACCCCAGGGACAGCAGCAGGATCGCGGCTTTATCGACCCGGGACAGTTTGGCGACGGCGGCTCGGTTATCACTCATCTGCGTTAATCCACTCTTTCACGACCTGGGCCACACGACCCGGGTCTTCTGCCACCAGACTCTTGATTGCGTTCAACTGAGCGTCATAGCCTTCGCTCGGGCTCGGCAGCAGGATGCTGGTCGGGCCGCCGAGGCTGACGCGATCGTTGGACAGTTCACCGTCCAGACCGCCCATGCCACCCAGTTCCACGTCACTGCCCAGGCCGGCCAGTTCCTTGCCTTTGCCGCCACCGGTGATGTTGTTGAGCACCGGACGCAGCACGCCGAACACCAGCACCAGGATGAACAACACACCCAGCACCTGTTTGACGATGTCCCAGAACCATGGCTGGGAGTAGAACGGAATGTCGGCGATCACTTCGCCGCGCTCGGCGGAGAACGGCATGTTGATCACGCTGACGCTGTCGCCACGGCTGGCGTCGAAACCGACCGCGTCCTGCACCAGGCGAGTGAAGCGCGCCAATTCGTCGGCGTCCATGGCGCACGGGTGGTTTCGCCGTTGGCCGGGTTGATCTTGACCTGATCGTCCACCACCACCGACACCGACAGACGATTCAGGCGACCCTGCTGCTGTTTGGTGTGGCTGATGGAACGGTCGAGCTCGAAGTTCTTGGTGGATTGTTGACGCTTGTCTGCCGGATACGGCGCGAGCATCGGCTGGCCGGTGGCCGGGTCCATGATCTGCTGACCGTTGGCGTCAACCAATGGCTGGCCTGGCTGCACCATGCCGGTCGACGCCTGGGCGCCACCGGTGGTCTGCGGTGCCGAAGCCGGCGACGGCGGCTGGTTGCTCAGGGCCCCCGGCACGCCTTGCGGACCATTGCTGGCGGTACGTTGTTCGTTGACCGACTGCTCGCTGCGCAGCGCCGGCTGATCCGGGTTGAACTGCTCGGCGGTAGATTCGACGGCACTGAAATCGATGTCGGCCGACACTTCAGCCTTGTAGCGATCATTGCCCAGAACCGGTTGCAGGATATTGTGCACGCGCTGGGTCAGCATGCTTTCCATGCGGCGGCTGTAATCGAACTGCTTGCCGGCCATGGTCATTTCGGCGTTTTCCGCCTGATCCGACAACAGGTTGCCCTTCTGGTCGACGACGGTGATCTGCGACTTGCTCAACTCGGGTACGGACGTGGCCACGAGGTTGATGATGGCAACGACCTGGCCTGGCTCCAGCGAACGACCGGAGTACAACTCGACCAGAACCGAAGCGCTTGGCTTGCGCTCGTCACGCACGAACACCGAACTTTTCGGGATCGCCAGGTGAACGCGGGCGCCCTTGACGTTGTTCAGGCTGGAAATGGTGCGGGCCAGTTCGCCTTCGAGGCCGCGACGATAGCGAGTCGCTTCCATGAACTGGCTGGTGCCCAGACCCTGTTCCTTGTCGAGGATTTCGAAACCGATGTTGCCGTCGCTGGGAGTGACACCAGCAGCAGCGAGTTTCAGTCGCGCACGGGACAGGTCATCGGCCTTGACCAGCAAGGCGCCGGAATTCGGTTCGACGGTGTAGGGAATGTCGGCGGAGGCCAGGGTATCCATGACCTGCTTGGCGTCCATGCCGGCCAGACTGCCGTACAGAGGCCGGTAGTCGGGCTGTTGCGACCACAGCACCACGGCAAAGCCAATCGCCACGCTCGCGGCCAGGCCGACCAACAGGCCTACCTGACGCAGCATGGTCATCTCGGAGAGGTTTTCCAGAAAGGACAGGCCGAACAGCGGCGGTTTGCCGTCTATCGGGGTGGCCTTGGCCGGAACGTTATCGGCGACTGCTTCTGCCATGACTCAATCTCGTCCTTAAACCGGCATCTGCATGATGTCTTGATACGCCTGAACCAGCTTGTTGCGCACCTGGGTCAGAGCCTGGAACGACACGCTGGCCTTCTGCGAGGCAATCATCACGTCCGTCAGATCGACGCCGCTCTTGCCGATTTCGAACGCGTTGGCCAATTGGCTCGAGGCCTGCTGGGTATCGTTCACTTTGTTGATGGCCTGACCGAGCATGTCGGAAAAGCTGCTGCCTGCCACTTCAGGGACAGCGGCAGTCGATTTCGGCTTCGACATGGCGTCCATTTGCATGGCCTTCATGTCCATCATCAACCGATTAAATTCAATACCTTGGCTCATGGTCTACTCTCTTGGGCGGCCCGCAATTTTTTGACACTCACTCGGCGGGTACTCAGGTGTTAGCAACAACGGTGCCAGCTCACAGGCAACGCTTGGAGAAATGCATTTTCAAACGTTTGCGACGGTCGTCACGTCGCAAACAGATAACCTTCGACGTCCATCCCGGCATCACGCATCTGTGCCAGTTTGTAGCGTAACGTTCGGGGGCTGATTCCGAGCTTTTCGGCGGCCTCCTTGCGTCGACCGCGTTCGGTACGCAGGGTGTCGATGATCATCTGGAACTCACGGCGACGCAGGTCGTCGCCCAGGGCACCTGCCGAATCCGCTTCAATCTCGACTTCGCGAATGACAGGCGCCACCGGCACTGCCGCCGGCAATGGAGCGAACAGCGCAGGCCCGGAGAGACAGAAATCCTGCGGCTGGATCAGGCCTCCCTGCTGGAGAATCAAGGCCCGCTGGATAGCGTTGTCCAGCTCACGAACGTTACCCGGCCATGGGTAATCGATCAGACACGTCTGCGCCTCGGGCGAGAACCTCGCCATCGCATGCTTCATTTTATTGACGTGCTTGCTCAGAAGGCGCTCGGCCAGCGGCAGGATATCGGCGGTGCGCTCGCGCAGCGGACGCCACGCCAGCGGAAATACCGACAGACGATAGTAAAGATCTTCCCGGAACCGCCCCGCCGCCACTTCGCCCGCCAGGTCACGGTTGGTGGTGGCAACGACACGAATGTCGAGAGTGATCGGCTTGCGCGCGCCGACCCGCTCCACTTCACGCTCCTGCAATACCCGCAGCAGCTTGGCCTGCAGGCCCAGAGGCATTTCGGAAATTTCGTCGAGCAGAATGGTGCCGCCGTCCGCCTGCTCGAATTTGCCGGGCTGCGCCGCGATGGCGCCGGTGAAGGAGCCCTTTTCATGGCCGAACAGGGTTGCTTCGAGCATGTTGTCAGGGATCGCCGCGCAGTTGATCGCAATGAACGGCTGACCGGCACGATGAGATTGCTGGTGGATGTAGCGCGCCAACACCTCTTTACCGGTGCCGGACTCACCGGAAATCAGTACGGTGGAATCGCTGCGGGCAACCCGCGCCGCCAGATCCAGCAACTGAACACTGGCCGGCTCGACGGCTACCGGCCCTTCCGTGTCGGCAGCACCGAGATTGCCCAAAGCGTGGCGAACCACCAGATCCAGCAGCGCTTTCGGCTCGAAAGGCTTGACCAGATAGTCCGCCGCGCCCTGACGCATGGCATCCACCGCTCGCTCGACCGCGCCGTGAGCCGTCATCAGCAGCACCGGCAGTTGCGGCTGACGGGCACGCAACAGGCCGAGCAACTGATGACCGTCCATGCCCGGCATGTTGACGTCGCTGACCACCAGGCTGAATGCCTCGCACTCCACAGCCTTCAGCGCCTCTTCGGCCGAACCCACAGCGTGATAGTCGTGACCCGCCAGCAGCAATGTATCGGCCAGCGCCTCGCGCAATGAACGGTCATCCTCGACCAGCAGAACCTTGATGCCCATGACCTTCACTCAGCTCCCTGTACAGCGGAAAACATCGGCAGGACGACCTGCGCGCACGTGCCGCGCCCCACTCGTGAGCGCAGCTGCAATTCTCCTTGATGCGCCCGGGCCACAGCCTTGACCACGGTCAGGCCCAGGCCAGTGCCGGTGACCTTGGTGGTGAAAAATGGCTCGCCCAGTCGCGCCAGTACCGCCGGCTCGATGCCGCCGCCGTTATCACTCACACACAGACGCAGGCTGTTGCCACGGGTGTAGCAATGCACCTTCAGACGCACGTCGCCGCCACTGGCCTGAATGGCGTTTTCGATCAGGTTGAGCAGTGCGCCGACGAGCGTGTCTCGGTTGCACAGCAACTCGCCCGCATGACTGTCGCATTGCCAGCGAATGGGCAGATCCTGCACATGAGCCAGCGCCGCAGCCTGCAAAGACTGCATCAGCTCATTGGGCGTGAGGCGATCGGTCAACGGCAGCTCGCCGCGAGCGAAAACCAGCATGTCGCGCACCTGGTGCTCCAGCTCATGCAAACGCTCTTTGAGACGCCCGGCAAAACGTTGCTGTGTGGCGACCGGCAGCGCTTGCTCAGTCAAATGACTGGCATAAAGCAGCGCAGCGGAAAGTGGCGTGCGAATCTGATGAGCCAGCGAAGCGACCATGCGCCCCAGCGACGAGAGTCGCTCATGGCGAGCGAGCTGATCCTGCAAATGACGGGTTTCAGTCAGGTCGTTGAGCAGCACGAGCTGCCCTGGCTCGGCATCCAGCGAGCGGGTGGCAATCGACAGGCGTCGACCGTTTTTAAGAGAGATTTCATGACCGTCATCTTCACGGGGCGCGAAGCAGCGGGTAATGACATGACGCCACAGCTCGCCCTCGAGCGGCAAGCCGAGCAATTCGATAGCGGCGGGATTGGCCTCGCACACGATCCCGTGCCCGTCGATGACGATCACACCACCCGGCAACAGGTCGAGGAGGTTTTGCAAACGGTTGGCCAACCGCTCCTTTTCCGCCAACTCCTGCATGCGCTGAGCGCTGACGACGGCCAGCTCACCCTTGAGTTCGGTGACCCGCGCCTCAAGCATGCTGTAGGAATCGGTGAGTTGACTGGACATCTGATTGAACAGCGCAAACGCCTGTTCAAGCCCCTGCCGGCTGGCCTGCTCTACGGACGGCAGTGGCCCCGAGGATTCGGGAACAGAAGACATCTGGGAGGCTTGGGGCATTGTGCTCTCTCGCTTGGCTGACCGTCAGTGAAACGGAACGTTGCGAGGGACGTAGCAATACCCGTGCCTAAAAAAAACTGCTTATAAATGAAGCAGTTGAAAAACAGGCGTCAATCATCCGCCTGTTCATCACCTTCACGCCGGCTCATGCCGTACTTGCGCATCTTCTCCACAAGCGTCGTGCGCCGGATGCGCAGGCGCTCGGCAGCCCGAGCCACGATACCGTTGGCATCATCCAGCGCCTGCTGGATCAGCCCCTGCTCCAGACCACCGAGGTAGTCCTTCAGATCCAGACCTTCCGGCGGCAGCATGGCGTTGGCGGTGAAGTCAGGCGTATGACCGTTGATTGCCACACGCTCTTCCAGATCGCTACGCAGACTGTCGACCATCTGCTCGTCTTCGTCGTCGACGTAGCGGAACTTCTTCGGCAGCTCGACCACGCCGATCACCCCGTATGGATGCATGATCGCCATGCGCTCCACCAGGTTGGCCAGCTCCCGGACGTTGCCCGGCCAGCCGTGACGGCACAGGGACATGATGGCGGCGGAATTGAAACGGATGGAGCCGCGCTTCTCGTGTTCCATCCGCGAAATCAGCTCGTTCATCAGCAGCGGAATGTCTTCGACACGCTCGCGCAAAGGCGCCATCTCGATCGGGAACACGTTCAGGCGATAGTAGAGATCTTCGCGGAAAGTGCCGATCTCGATCATGCTTTCGAGATTCTTGTGGGTTGCGGCAATGATGCGCACATCGACGCTCTGGGTCTTGTTGCTCCCCACGCGCTCAAAGGTCCGCTCCTGCAGCACGCGCAGCAGCTTGACCTGCATCGGCAGCGGCATGTCGCCGATTTCGTCGAGGAACAAGGTGCCGCCGTTGGCCAGCTCGAAACGGCCGGCACGGCTGGTGATGGCGCCGGTGAAGGCCCCCTTCTCGTGGCCGAACAGTTCGCTCTCCAGCAGCTCTGCCGGAATGGCACCACAATTGACCGGCACGAATGGCGCGTCACGGCGCTTGGAATGGTAATGCAGGTTACGCGCAACCACTTCCTTGCCGGTGCCGGACTCGCCGAGGATCAACACACTGGCGTCGGTGTCGGCCACCTGCTGCATCATCTGCCGCACATGCTGGATCGCCCGGCTGGTGCCGACGAGGCTGCGGAACAGGTTGGGTTCGCGATGACGACCGCGCTCACGGGCCTGGTCATACATTTCGCGATAGACCTGGGCACGATGCAGGGAATCCAGCAGCTTGCTGTAGCTCGGCGGCATTTCGAGCGTCGAAAGCACCCGACGGCGCTGGTCTTCGGGCAGGTCCACCGAAGAATTATCGCCCATCAGCAAAACCGGAAGGAACTCATCCCAGGTCGAGAGTGTCTTTAACAGGCCCAAAAGCGCACCAGGAGCATTAACCGTCCCGATCAGTACGCAAATGACCTCACGACTAGACGACAAAGAGCCGACTGCCTGCTGCCAGTCATGGCTTCCGCAGGGTAAATTTTCTTCGCCAAGAAAATTTAAAATCACCGCCAGGTCGCGGCGGCGGACGCTATCGTCATCGATCAGCAGAATTTTGGTTTCACGCCACATGCAATAGCAACTTCCCTAGTCAACTCAATGCCCGAAACGAGGGGCAAGCGAGACGCTTGCAGGACACTTCGTGCCTGTAGACGCCTGAAATCTGAAAACAGCCACTAGTTAAGTCAAAAAACCGTGCACAGTCAAATTTATGGCGCACATGTCTGGATTAACTGAGGGTTAATTAACCAAACAGATGGTAAACCTTTGCCGCGTTTTTCGCCTGTGTGATCTGCGACATCTCGTCGACTATCGCCTGGCGTTCTCCCATGGCAACCTCGAGCAACTGCTTGTACACATGCAGCAACTCCTCAAGATTGTCACGCAGCGCCACTTCATCCAAAGAAGCCTCACTCATGACATCTTCCATGCAGGAACGGCAATCAAGATCCAGTTGACCGATTGCCTCCCAGTTACGCTCGGCCAGAGCATCGACCAGCGCCACACGGGTTTCTTCGATTCGCTGCAATACAAGACTCATGGTGATCTCCTTAAAACTGAGGAGCGGGAACAGGCGCGATAGCGTCCCAGCCTTCCTTTACCGTGGTCAGCAGGCCGGCGACTTCGTCCAGGATACGCGGGTCGCTGCTGATGTTCGCCTCGGCAAGACGCTTCATCATGTAGATATACAGCCCGTCCAGATCGGCCAGCGTATCGGCCGAGTTTTCCAGATCCAGACCTTCGCGCAGGCCGCTTACAATGCCAATGGCCTTGCTGATCGACGTGCACTTGGCAGGAATGTCCTTGCGCTCGATCGCGCCCTTGGCCTGAGCGATACGATCCAGGCCACCTTCCATCAGCATCTGCACCAGACGGTGAGGGCTCGCTTCTGAAGTCTGAGCTTGAGCGCCAACTTTCTGGTACTGCCGAAGGGCTAACATCGGATTCATGTTCTACCTCATTTGCCACAATGACTCGTATGACCAGTGTATCGCCTGCGAGTCGAAAAACTTTAGACCACAAGACAAAAACCCGGCACACGCTCGAAAGCGTAGCCGGGTTTTTGTCGCTCTTGCATGTTACTTCGCAGATTGCTGCGCGTTGAGCGAGGCGAAGAACGACGTGATGTTGCTCGCCGTGGCCTTCATCTGCCCTACCAGCAAGTCCATGGCGTTGTACTTGGCGGTCAACGTCTTGGTCAGGTTGGCCACCCGGACGTCCAGCGCTTTTTGCTGATCGGAGATATCGCGGCTGTTGTTGTTCAGGATGGTGAGTCGCTGATCCAGCAGCCCCTGGGTCTTGCCATCAGCCGAAGCCTTGAGGTAAGGGTCTACCGACTTGCTCACCCGCGCCAGCAGACCGTTGGTGTCATTGGTGCCGTTGAACAGCTGTTGCACCTGACCAGTCGCACCCGGTACAGCCATGGCCTTGTTGAAGGCATTAGTGTCGAGCTTCAGGTTACCGGTGATGGAGTCGGTCATCACACCGACCTGCGACAGGTAGGACATCGCGCCGCCAGCGCCAGCACCGGTGAATTCGGCACGAATGCCGGCAATCAGCGAACGCGGCAGGGCATCACCCGTGAATGCCGCCTGCACGGTCAGCTTGCCATCTTCATCCGGAGTCGCCTTGGACAAGGTGTCCACGGTGCTCTTGAGCGTGTTGTAGGCGTCGATGAACGTCTGAATCGACGTTTGCAGACCTTTGGTATTGGTGTCGACGGTAACCGTGGTTGGCGTCGAGTTGGCAGACACCAGATTAAGGGTCATGCCACTGATCGCACCGGTAACGGTGTTGCTCTTGCTGGTCACTGCCAGACCGTCGATGGTCAGCGATGCGTCCTTGGCGAGACCACCGACCGAGCCCGAGTCGCTGGCCGCCGGCGTGTCGGACATGACCTTGGTGCCATCGATTTCCAGACCGGCGATACCGCTGACCGACAGATCGGAGCCTGCACCCGTTTTGCTCGAACTGATCACCAGACGAGAAGCGCCACTGGCGTCGGTCACGATGTTGGCAGAAATGCCGTTGCTGCCCTGAGCCGTGTTG
The DNA here is from genome assembly GCF_001679645.1 of Pseudomonas bananamidigenes. Classification (GTDB taxonomy): domain Bacteria; phylum Pseudomonadota; class Gammaproteobacteria; order Pseudomonadales; family Pseudomonadaceae; genus Aquipseudomonas; species Aquipseudomonas bananamidigenes. The sequence continues at coordinate 37,438 of NZ_LRUN01000058.1, forward strand.
ATGGCGTCACGAGTGCTCTGCAAGGTGGCGTTGGCCGGAATGGTGACATTGTAATCAGTGCCATTCTGACTGATTTTCAGGGTACCACTCGGAATGGCACTGGAGGCGCCGCCGGCGAAGGCTGCACTTGCTACTTTCGACCCCGAGGCCAAATTCTTGACGACAACGCTGTAGGAACCGGAGACAGCCGTATTGTCGGAAGTCACGGTCAGCGTTGCAGGTGTGCTCGATGTGGCCGTATACCCGGCGAACGCAGGAGTGGTCTTGCTGTTCAGGGTGGCCAGGGCAGATTGGAACGTGGTCAGCGCGCTCTTGAGCGTGCCCACACCGGAAATTTTCAGCGTGTTGTTTTTCGTCTGGGTATCGATCTGCGTCTGCTTCGCCGATTTGTCGGCGTTGACCAGCGCAGTAACGATCGCACCGATGTCCAGGCCGGAACCCAGGCCGGTACCCGGTAGAATTGGACTTGCCATGTGCATCTCCCTTTGATTTGTTGCCAGTCTTTTGACCCTGGTCGGCGTCTAAAGAACTTCAAACACGTTTCATGCCAGCTATCAGACTTTGGCGTCGAACAACACATGACTTGCGTTGGCGAGACTGTCTGCCAGCTTGAGCGCCTCAGCGGAAGGAATCTGTCTTACGACCTCACCTGTCTCGCTGGCGATCACTTTGACGATGACCTTGCCAGAATGCTCATCGATCGAAAACTCCAGGTTGCGCTTGATCGATTGAACAAACTTCTCGATCTCCTGCACCGCCAGCTTCAACTTGTTTTCATCCGTCTCCTGGCTTTTTTTCGCCTCGGAAACAGTTTCAACGGTCGAAGGCTTGGTCTCCGACGGCTTGTCGGCAACCGGACTGGCCTGCTTGGGAGCCGGATAAGACACGTTAAGCTTTACGCTCATGTCCATGCCCATCACCTCTTAACGTGAAAAGGCGAGAGAGCACGCAAGCGCACTCCCCCGCCAAAACTCATTCCGAAATTACTGAAGCAGCTTCAGTACAGCGGAAGGCAGTTGGTTGGCTTGAGCCAGAACAGAGGTCGAAGCCTGTTGCAGGGTTTGCTGCTTGGTCAGGTTAGCAGTCTCTGCGGCGAAGTCGGTATCTTGTACGCGACCTTGTGCAGCAGTGGTGTTTTCGTTGATGTTCTGCAGGTTCTGGATGGTGCTGGTCAGACGGTTCTGCGAAGCACCCAGGTTTGCACGGGTTGCACCGATGGTCGCGATAGCGGCGTCGATTGCAGTGATCGCGTTGTCGATGTTCTGCGAAGCAGAACCAGCGCCAGTACCGGAAGTACCGGTCAGAACTACGGTACCGCTGCCTACGGACAGGCTGGCGGCGTCGAACTTGGAGCTCAGTACCAGGTCGATGTGGTTAGCCGAACCGGTGTTGGCGCCGACTTGCAGAGTTACAGTACCAGCCGAACCGTCCAGCAGGAACTTGCCGTTCAGGTTGGTGGACTGAGCGATACGAGTCAGTTCGTCAGACATCTGAGCGAATTCGGCGTTGGTCGCGGTCTGGTCAGCAGTACCGTTGGTTCCGTTACGGGCTTTAACAGCCAGTTCACGCATACGCTGCAGGATGTCGGTCGAAGCTTGCAGAGCGCCTTCAGCGGTCTGGGCAACGGAGATACCGTCGTTGGCGTTCTGGATAGCCTGGGTGTTACCGCGGATCTGCGAAGACATGCGGTTGGAGATCTGCAGGCCAGCGGCGTCGTCTTTGGCGCTGTTGATTTTCAGGCCGGAAGACAGGCGCTGCATCGAAGTCGACAGAGCGTCGGAAGCGCGGTTCAGGTTTTTCTGAACGTTCAGCGACGTGGTGTTGGTGTTTACAGTTAAAGCCATGACGAATTCCTCGTTGGTTGGGTACTGCGGCTTCCGGCCCTGGCAACCGCCGGGTATGGCCTAGAGAACCTTCGTAATAGTTATCGTCGGGATTGCAGGTTGCTTGAGGGCTTTTTTGAAAATTTTTGCCATCACCCTGCCACTCCCTAGAAAACAAAGACTTAGCCGCGTTTTACCCACGAAAAAATGACGTCATAAAACTATCCACGGCGCAAACCTGCGAGCCAGCGCTGTCGGTGATTCCTTATGCCGAAGAACTTTCCAGCAGATGGATCAATTCGTACTCCATGAAATCGGCGAGACCCAGCCAGTCCTGGCGCTCCTGGCAATCGAGCATCTGCGTGAGCAAATGCGTCCAGGCTTGCTGCGCATCCGCGGCTGCAGGCACCAGCAAATGCTGTACACCTTCAAACACCTCCACCATGTCCAGCGCCGCCTCCACATCACGCCCCAGCCGGAACAGCACGGCGCAACGCCGGCATTCATCGACACAGCCTTGCAGTGCGCTCATTGCACAAACTCCTGATTGAAACGCGTCCCGGCAATCAACGCCCCCGAGCGACTGCTGTTGTAGAACGCCACCTGCGGCTGGCTGGCGATGTAACGCTCCAGCACGCACAGATAACCGCGGAAATTGAGCTGCGTACTGACACGCTGGCCGAAGCCATCCAGCACCCAGTGCCGCGCCTGGTTCACCGAAGGCCCCAGGTCGCCGTCATTCCAGCCGGCGTGGGTCTTGTTCATCGGGAACGCGAAGTCGGCGCCGAACAGGGTGATCCGCCCTGCCCCCATCTTCACCGCCAGATCCACCGCCGGGTGAATCACACTGCCGCCAACATGCAGCAGTGCCCGAGGGTATTGCTCACGCAACGCCGCATAGACCGGACTGAGCGAATAACCGCCGTAGCGCTTGCCCTTCCATGCCCGTAAAACGTCGGGATCGCTCATGGGCAAGTACACCAGCGCAATGCCGTCGGACGCCTCGCAAGGCAGATGCCGGAAGCTGATGCGCTGGTCGATGCTCACCACGAAATCCGGCACGATGCCGTGCTCGCGCAGCGGCCGATAGGCGGTGTCGACACAAATGAACAGCGGACGGTCGCTTTGCTGGCGAATCGCAGCCAGACGCTCGAAATGCTGCTCGAGGGTCGGCCCGGTACCGAGCACATAGATTTCCCGTCCGGCGCAGGTGCCGAACAATTGCGCCACATCATCGTCAGCGAGCAGCACGGGCAAACAGTCACGCAAACGCTGCTGAATGAACGGCAACTGCGGATCGAACTCCCGATTGTTGAAACTCAGGTGCACTTCACTGACCAGTCGATCACGAATCTTCGCGTTGAAGTCGTCGGCCAGCAGCATTTCGGCGGGCAATGCAAAGAACGGCGTGCAAATATCCGGCAGGTCGCCGGCGTACAGCAGTTCGACTCGAGCGTCCTGCAGCCATTGGCGCTGATCGAGCAGTTGCAGCACCAGGGCAAACAGCGCGCCGTTGAGGATGTGCACGTAGAGTCGCTCGAGCCCGTTGCGCTCCAGCAGCACGGAAGGCAGATCCCCGAGGCCGGTGCCATAGACATGTAATTGCGGCTTGCCCGCCGGCAGGCTCTCGGCCTGAATCCGGGCTTCGCGGACGCGATCATGACGGCTGGTGAGCTGGATGCCGTTGATGCTCAGTGTCGTCCCCAGGCCTTCTGTCAGTCCGGCCTCGATTGCCGAACTGTCTTCGCTCTGCAATCGCGCGAACAGTGCCGGCCAGCGTTTCTGGATGACTTCAGCGTTGCCCTGGAAAAACTCGCTCATGGCGCCTCGCGCTCCCTTCAGGCAAAAAAATAGCGTTCAAGGTTAACCCTGGAACGCTATTTTTGTATCTGTCGTTTTCGATGGATTCAAGGACGATAGATAATCGCCGAGCCCCACGACAGACCGACACCGAAACCGCTGAGCGCCACCCGGTTCCAGCTGGAGTCCAGCGCGTGCTTTTCCAGCAGCAGCGGAATGCTCGACGACACGGTGTTGCCGGTCTCGACCATGTCCTTGATGAATTTCTCCGGCTCGCCTTCGAAACGCCGCGCAACGGCATCAACGATCGCGGCACTGCCCTGGTGAATACAGAACGCATCGATGTCATCGGCGCCGAGGCCGGAATCGTCGAGCAATTCATGCAAGTGCGCCGGGACTTTCAACAGGGCAAAGTTGAACACCTGACGACCGTTCATGAAGAACACCCCATCGGTGACTTTCAGATGCGGTGCACCGGAACCGTCAGTGCCGAACTTGGCCTTGCCCAGCGCCCAGATCGGATCTTCGCCCATCCAGGTGGCGGTGGCGGCGTCGCCAAACAGCATGGTGGTGTTGCGATCTTCCGGATCGACGATCTTCGAATACGGGTCAGCGGTGATCAGCAGGCCGTTCTTGAGGCCGGCCGCTTCCATGAAACCTTTGATCGCATAGATGCCATAGACGTAGCCGGAGCAGCCGAGGGAAATGTCGAACGCCGCAACATGGGTCGGCAGACCGAGCTTGTCCTGGACGATGGCTGCGGTGTGCGGCAGGCCTTCTTCGTCACCGTTCTGGGTGACGACGATCAGCGCGTCGATGGATTCACGTTTCAGTTCAGGGTTGCTGGCAAACAGCGCATTGGCCGCTTCAACGCACAGATCGGAGGTTTCCTGTTCCGCGTCTTTGCGTGGGAGGAAGGCCGAACCGATCTTGCCGAGGATGAATTCTTCATCCTTCTCGAATTTTGCACCTTGTGCGTAATTGTCCACGCCGGCTACAGGAACGTAGCTCGCAATGCTTTTTATGCCAATCATTACGGCTTCCCAATAAAAAACAGCCCAATACCACCGCTCGCAAGGATTCGAGGGGCGCCGACAAACAGAAAACGGCCGCCACGACGGGCAGCCACGGGGAGCGCAAAGGGCTGACACTGAAACCGATAACGGGCCAGGCGCCATCTCCCCGATCAATACAATACAGTGAAGATGCGCGTTATGACTCGCAGGTCACGCTATTTGGCCAAATCGGTGCAGATCGGATTACTCGACCAGGGACCAGTCCAGCGGCGTACCACGCTTGATCGGTGACCGCGCGCGGCGGCCGAGGACAGCATCGGCATGCTTGGGCGGCAGACCGAGACCGGGACGAATGGCGCGCAGGTTGGCCGCCGTGAAAGGCTCTCCGGCTGCCATATCGGCCGTGACATAGAGTGAGCGGCGGTAGACCAGAGACTTCTGCTCGGCTTCGGTCACCCCGTAATGCACCTGGCCCATGGCCTGCCAGGCACGCTCGGTTTCGACCACCAGACTGGCCAGCTCCGCAGGCTCCAGGGAGAAACTGGCATCCACGCCGCCCGCCGAGCGGTCGAGGGTAAAGTGTTTTTCCACCACCGTCGCCCCCAGTGCCACGGCCGCTACCGACACGCCGACCCCCATCGAATGATCCGACAGACCGACCTGACAACCGAACAATTCACGCAAATGCGGGATAGTGCGCACATTGCTGTTGAGCGGCGTCGCCGGGTAGGTGCTGGTGCATTTGAGCAACACCAGATCCTTGCACCCGGCCTCACGGGCAGCGCGCACGGTTTCGTCGAGTTCGGCGATGCTGGCCATGCCGGTGGAAATGATCAGCGGTTTGCCAGTGGCCGCGACACGACGAATCAGCGGCAGATCGGTGTTTTCGAAACTGGCGATCTTATAGGCCGGGACATCAAGGTTTTCAAGAAAGTCCACGGCGCTGTCATCGAACGGCGTCGAAAACGCGAGCATGCCCAATTCCTTGGCCCGGGCGAAGATCGGCGCGTGCCATTCCCACGGGGTGTGGGCCTTTTCGTAGAGATCGTAAAGCGACGTGCCGGCCCACAGGCTGTGCGGATCCTTGATGAAAAATTCACCTTCCGAAAGATCCAGGGTCATGGTGTCGGCGGTGTAGGTTTGCAGCTTCAAGGCGTGGGCACCGGACCTGGCCGCCGCTTCGACAATCTGCAGGGCGACGTCCAGCGACTGGTTATGGTTGCCGCTCATTTCGGCAATGATGAACGGTGGTGCATCGGCACCGACAAGGCGGTCGCCAATCCTGAAACTGTTCATGAGCGGGGTTCCTTCAATTCCCTGGTGAACGCGCAGGCATTTTGGGTGAAACCTGCGTCACGAAATACATTGAGCGAGGCCAGATTGGCCGGCAAGACCTGCGCGGTGATCGCAGTCATCTGCGGCCAGTGTGCAGTGACGAACGCCTCGCCCCGCGCCAGCAGCGCCCTGCCCCAGCCGAGACCGAAACGCCCCTCCAGCACATACAGCGAAACTTCAGCGTCGAAGCCGCGCAGATCGTAGCGCAACACCCCGACCGGGCCGTCATCGGCCTCGGCAATCAACAGCAAGCGTTGAGGATTGCGCAAACTCGCGTCGAGCCAGTTCAGATGCTGCGACCACCCGATCACGCCACTCTCCAGTGACCAGCGACGCACCGCCTCGGCATTGCGCCCGTCGAACAGCAACTGCGCATCGTCCGGCGTCGCCTTGCGCAGCCTGAGTACGGCGCCGGCCAATGCCGCCGCCACCCGCAATGCACCGCGTCCGTCGACCAATTGGCGCGAGCGCTCGGCCAGGCTTTGGCGCAGGTAGAAATTGTCGACGACAAACCCGATGGCATCACGCAGTTGCGCGACGCTGACCTGCTCGCGGGCGCCCATGAAGACATGGGCACCGGCCGCTGCCATGACTTCGCCGTTGTTCTGCTGGTTATTCGACACGGCGATGCAAATCGTCGGCAGGCCCAAGGCCGCGCGCTCCCAACTGGTGCCACCGCCGGCGCCGATGAACAGGTCGGCTTCGGTCATGCGCCGATGAAAGTCACTGACGAAACTGTGCAGCCGCCAGTTCGGCCGATTCTCGGCCAGTGCCTGCATCTCGGCCCATGCCGGGTTGTCGGCACCGGCGACGAAGTCCACTTCCAGCCCGGAAAAATCCGCCAGCGCCAGCATCGCGTGATGGGTCTGTCGGGCGGCATCGAAACCACCGAAGTTCACCAACACCCGCCGCGCCACGGGTTTGATCTCGATGGCCGGGCCACTGAACTCTTCGCGCAGCATGGCGAATCGCGGCCCAAGCAAGGTACGGCAACCGGCCGGCAGCAGCGGTTGATAGTTTTCACTGAGCCCGGAAAGATTCTGATTGAGCAGCAGATCCACGCTGTAGCGCCGGGTCGCCAGATCATCCACGGCAGCGATGCGCGAGCCGAAACGGCGCGCAGCGGTCTGCCAGTGGTGATCGAGACCGTAATGGTCGGCGATGATCCAGTCGAATGCGGCCTGTCCTTCCAGCTGCGTCGCCAGTGCATCGATATCCGCCTGCCACGGCAGCATCGACTCGATGGCCTGATGTGGATCTTCGTCGATATAGCGACCAGGCAGCGCAAAGGTCTCGAAGCCCTCGGCCTGCAACGTCTCCAGCCGATTACCGGGCAACCGGCGACAGGCGAACGCGACATGGCTGCCCTGTGCGCGCAGCACTCGCGCCAGCGTCAGACAACGGGCGATATGGCCACTGCCGATGGTCGGCGAGGCGTCGGCGCGAATCAGCACTCTCATTGCAGCTCCCCGCCGGCCTTGAGCGCGGCGTAGAGGTATTCGGCGCGTTTCCAGTCTTCTGCGGTGTCGATGTCCTGCACCAGATGCCGGGGCAGGATCACCGGCAGGCTGGCCGGTGAATACAGAATCTCGCCACGCAGCCACGCCTGGCTGCGGCCCCAATAGAACTGGCCGGCATCCTGAAAGGCAGGTGGCAGATCCTGCGAACGGGTATCGCGAAATTCGGGGTACAGCGCCATCAACGCGCCCTGCCCGTCAAGGGTCAAGGCACGCTGCACCGGAAAACCGAAATCGGTGACGGAAAAAGCAAAGGACTTGTCCGGATGCTGCGCCAGCAACTCAAAGCCCTGACGCAGAAACCGCGCCTGCAACAGTGGCGCCGTGGCGTACACACAGCAGGCGTAATCAAAGTGCGGCAGTTGCTGCAAGGCATGCACGATCACCTGCGCAGTGCCGGTGAAATCATCGGCCAGCTGCGCCGGACGCATGAACGGCACGTGAGCACCATGAGCCCGCGCCAGCTCGGCGATCTCTGCGTCGTCGGTGCTGACCACCACTTGCTCGAACAACCCCGAATCCAGCGCCGTGCGAATCGAACGGACAATCATCGGCACACCGTCGAACGGCTTGAGATTCTTGCGCGGTATGCGTTTGCTACCGCCGCGGGCCGGGATGATTGCGACGTTGCTCAAGGGCGTTTTTCCAACAGGAACCAGGTGACGTCATCCAGCGGGAATTGCGGATCGCGGTGATAACCGAAACCGTAATCCAGCAGTTGCAGATGCGGATAGCGATCAAGCATTTCCCCGGCGAAATCGCGCTTGAACAGCTTGCCGCTGTTACCGCGATAGGACACTTCCACCGGTGACGGATTGTAATACTCGGCGATCAGGATGTAGCGCCGGCTCAGCTCGTACAACTGCGCATAGGCGGTCGGCAACAGCTCCGGTGCCAGATGAATCAGCACGCCTTTGCTGAGTGTCAGGTCGAAGGTTCGTTCGCGGGGGAAATCGAACAACGAGCCGTGCCAGATTGTTGCGATATCCAGCGCACGCGCCTGAGCGCAGGCGCTGGCGTTGATCTCGACGCCAGACAGTTCGCAGTGCGGCAACAGCTGTCGCAACGCCTGCAAGTTGTTGCCGGCGTTGGTGCCCAGTTCCAGCAGGCTGTCGATCCGCCCGGCCCGTGTCAGGGCCTTGGCGAACAACGCCAGATTGGCCGCCACCAACGGTTGTCCGATGTTGCGCTCGACGTACTGGTTGCCGAATTCGCCCTGCCAGAAGTATTCCTGTTCGCTCAGATCACGCATTGCCGTTTTCCATCCACCGCGACAGCGGCACTTATTCAGTCAACCGACGCAGTTGCTCGACCACGTAATCCTGCTGCTGATCACTCAGCAGCGGAAACAGCGGCAGGCTGATCGCTTCGGCGTAATAACGCTCGGCCTCGGGAAAGTCTCCCTCGGCAAAACCCTGTTCACGATAGTAAGGCTGCAGATGCACCGGAATGTAATGCAGATTCACACCGACCCCGGCCGCACGCAAACCTTCGAACACCTGACGGTGGCTGAGGCTGATGCGCTCGGTCTGCAAGCGCACCACATAAAGATGCCAGGCCGATTCTGCGTCCGCCTGGATCCCCGGAAGGGTGAGCGGCAAATACGCCAGGAGGCGGTCATAACGTGCGGCCAACTCGCGGCGACGGGCGATGAATTCGTCCAGTTTGCTCAACTGTGACAGACCCAGCGCGGCTTGCAGATCGGTGATCCGGTAGTTGAAGCCCAGCTCGATCTGCTGGTAATACCACGGTCCGTGGCTGGATTCGGTCATTTGCTGCGGATCGCGGGTCATGCCGTGGCTGCGAAGGCGTTGCAGATGCTCGGCCAGCTCCGGGCGATTGGTCAGCACCATACCGCCTTCGCCGCTGGTGACGATCTTCACCGGGTGGAAACTGAATACCGTCATTGCCGCAAATTCGCCACAGCCCACAGGACGCCCGGCGTAACTGGCGCCGACCGCGTGGGAGGCATCTTCGATCACGGTGAAGTTGTAGCGCTCGGCCAATCCGGCAATGCGCCGCATGTCGCAGCTCTGCCCGGAGAACGCCACCGCCACCAGCACTTTGGGCAAGGTGCCGTCGCGTTCGGCGGTGTCGAGTTTGCTGGCCAGCCGCTCGGCATCGAGGTTCCAGGTCAGCGGATCGATGTCGACGAAATCAACGTCGGCGCCGCAGTAACGGCCGCAGTTGGCCGACGCTAAAAAGGTGTTCGGCGTGGTCCACAAACGGTCGCCCGGACCGAGCCCCGCCGCCAGGCAGGCAATGTGCAACGCAGCGGTGGCGTTGCACACCGCGACCGCGAAATCCGCCTGGCAACGCTCGGCCATGGCTTGCTCGAAGCGCTCGATGGTCGGCCCCTGGGTCAACCAGTCGGACTGCAACACCTCGACGACCGCGTCGATATCCGCCTGATCGAGGCTTTGCCGACCATACGGAATCATATCGACAGCTTCGCGTGCAGGTCGGCGATCTGCCCGACCGAGAGGAAATGCGGGTTGGTGTCGGAGCGATACTCAAAGTCCTCGCCCACCGGCCGCCCCTGCTCGCCGAGTCTGTCGACGGCAAAATCGACATCGACACTGGTGAAACGGATCGAAGGCTGAATCGTGTAGTGATCTTCGAACTCCAGGGTCATCCGCGCATCGTCCAGCGGCACCATCAGTTCGTGCAGCTTTTCCCCCGGACGGATGCCGACGTTCTTGTGTGGCAGATGCCCGGCCATGCCCCGGGCCAGATCGACAATGCGGATCGACGGGATCTTCGGCACGAACACTTCACCCCCATGCATCCGCGCAAAACTGTCGAGGACGAATTGCACGCCGTGATCGAGGGTGATCCAGAAACGGGTCATGCGCTCGTCGGTGATCGGCAGTTCTTTCGCGCCACCGGCGATCAGCTGGCTGAAGAACGGCACCACCGAACCACGCGAGCCGGCCACGTTGCCATAGCGCACCACGGCAAACCGCGTCTGTTGCTCACCGGCAATGTTGTTGGCCGCGACGAACAATTTGTCCGACAGCAACTTGGTGGCGCCGTACAGGTTGATCGGGCTCGCGGCCTTGTCGGTGGACAGCGCGACGACTTTCTTCACACCGTTGTCGATGGCGGCGGTGATGATGTTCTCCGCGCCATTGACGTTGGTGCGGATGCACTCGGTGGGGTTGTACTCCGCCGCCGGCACCTGCTTGAGCGCCGCCGCATGCACCACGTAATCGATGCCGCGCATGGCCTGGCGCAGACGCTCGCCGTCGCGCACATCGCCGAGGAAGTAACGCATGCACGGCGCGTTGAACGTCTGCTGCATTTCGTACTGTTTAAGCTCATCCCGGGAGAACACCACCACGCGTTTGGGCTGGTATTGCTCGAGCAGGCGCGCAATGAATTTGCGCCCGAACGAGCCTGTACCACCGGAGATGAAAATCGATTTGCCGTTGAACATGTCTTGAGTCCCGTTCCCTGCGCGAAGGCTTAGGCAAGCAGTTGCGCCCAGTCCAGCGAAGCGCTTTCGTTGAGGGTGTAGCCTTTGCCGGTCAGGCTCAGGTTCGCGTTGTAGGCCTGGTCCCCGGCGAAGGCTGCGGCCCATTTTTCCCGCAGCGCCTCAAGCGCCTTCGGCGCCTGCGGCAGTTGGCCCGGATGCAGCACCTGCACCGACGGCGTCCACACGGTGAGGTAGCCGGCCTGCCCCGCTTTCAGGCACAGGTCGACGTCGCTGAAACCGTCCGCGAAGGTGGCGTCGTCCAGACCGTCCAGGCCTTCGAACAGCGCCTTGCGCACCATCAGGCAAACGCCCGACACCGCCGAATAGCCGTGCTCCACCGACAGGCGATACAGGTATCCGTCAGCATCATGTTTTTCGCCGATGAAGGCTGAACCGACCCCGCCGTTCAGGCCCAGGATCAGGCCGGCCTGGCTGACCTTGCCGTCGCGGTCGACCAGTTTCGCCCCGACCACGCCGACTTCCGGACGCAGCGCGTGGTTGAGCATCGAATCGAGCCAGTTCGGGTTGACCACTTCCGCGTCGGCAGCGAGCAGTACCAGATATTCGCCCTGGGCCTGGCGGCTGGCGGCATTGATCAGCGCCGGTTCGTTCAACGGCTGTTCGGCGCGCAGCACCTGAACCTTCGGGTGCTGATAGGCGCCCAGCCAGTCATTGACTTCGGCCGACTGCTGCGCCGTCGCGGCCACCAGGATCTCGTAGTGGTGATAGCGGGTGCGCAGCAGCACGCCTTCCAGGCAGCGCTGCAAGGCAGACAGGTCGTTGCCGGCCGGCACGATCACCGACACCAGCGGGCGCTCGCTGTGGTGGTAATCGATCTGATAGATCCCCGGCGTCGAGGACGTGACCTTGGCCTTGTAGCCGCGAGTGCCCAGGTGACGCAGCAGGGCCAGGCGTTCGTGAGGGTTTTCCTCCAGCTGTGGCGCGCGGGCGATCAGCAGCGGTTCGTCGAGGTGCGCCAGGCTGTTGAGGCCGTCCTGTTCGAGGATGCGCAGCAGCACGTCGAATTCCAGCGCCTTGCTGAAGTCCGCCCGGTAACCGCCGACCGCGACCAGCGACTCACGGCGGATCAGCCAGTGACGCGCCATCATGCCCGGCAGGCTCAGCAGCAAGTCCAGGTTGAAGCCCGGACGGAACACATCCACCAGCGCGCCTTTGTCCTGGCGTTGAATCTCGTCGGTGGACACCGCGCTGCAACCGTCGGCGGCCATCAGTTCGAGGCTGGCGCGCAGCAGGCCGGCGGCGGTGAACTCGTCGCCCGCTTCGGCCAGCAGCACCCAGTCGCACGGCGACTGGCGGGCGCTCTGGTTGAGCTTCTCGACCAGATTGCCCGGCGTGACGCGGACAAAGTGCAGGGTGTTCTGCGCCGTAGTGGCGACCGGCGGCTCACCGGTGGTGAACACGACAATCCGGAATGCCTTGCACTGGCCTTCAAGCAGGCTGTCGAGGGTGACTTGCACCTTGTCGATGTCGTTGTCCAGGTCCAGCAGGAAAACGCCGAACTGCGGGCCACCGCCGTTGACCGCCAGATGTTCGGCAATCGCTCCGAGCTGTGCAGCCTCCGGCCGGCGCGAACCCAGCCATTTGAGCAGTTTGCCGGACTGCATCTTCTCGAACGTCGGACAGTGATCTTCCAGGGTCAAGGCCTCCAGGCGCGCCAGCCAGTCGCGTGTCTTCTGCGCCTCTTCGTCTTCGCCCGCCTGCTCCAGTTGCGCCAGCAGGCGCTTGAGCACTTCGCGGTTGAAGGCGTTGAGGTCGTGAGCCTGCCACAGACGGTCAAGCACGCTCTCGGCGGTGTCGTTGTTGCGCGCCTGCAGCAAGTGAGCCTGACGGGTCCACACACCTTCCAGGCCGTTCAGCTGGACGCGGCCGGCCGGCATGGCGTGGAGCATGAATTCGATCTGCTCCAGGCGATCGAAGAAGGCCTGGTTGTAGAACGGCATTTCCACGTACTGCAGCGGTCCGAACCGACGGTCCGGACGCTTGAGCGCCTGGTGCCACGTGGACTGGATAATCAGCTCGGCGGTCAGTGCACGGCCCGATTGCAGGCTGTCGACCATCGCTTCGAAACTCTGCAGGGCGAAGGCCTTGCCTTGCTCTGCATCCAGTCCCTGAATGCCGGTGGGCAACGACGCCAGGAACTCGGCGAACGCCTCGCGCTCGGCCACCGACCTGGCGTCCATGTAGGTCAGCGAGTGGTACACCTCGGTGCTGTGCTCGGAGTTGCCGTAGTTGATTTCGCGCACCACGTAAGGGATCGGCAGGATCCGCGCCTTGGCGCAGGCCAGCATGTAGTACACATGGCCGATCTCCTGCCACTGGAAACTGGTGCCTTCCGGCATCGCCGCATGCCAGGACTTCATCAGCTCGGTACGGGTCACCGCGTAGAACGGCGGGATGTACTGGCTCATGTAATCGATGACGCGATCCTGGGCCCGCTCGGAGGCATAGTCCTCGCAGACTTTCTTGTCGCGGCGGTAGTAGCTCACGTCACCGGCCAGGGTCAGGTACATCAGGCAGTAGCCGTGGCACATGCCGTAGTCGGGATGGTCTTGCAGGAAGCCCACGGACTCGGCCAGCGAATCGTGCAGGATGAAGTCATCGTCCGCCGCCAGCACGGTGTACGGCGTGGTCACGCGCTCCACGCCATAGGCCAGCTTGGCCTGCATGCCCCAATAGGCGAACTGCGGCACGTGGTGATAGTCGACGGCGGAAAAGTCGCCTTCAGGCAATTCCGGACTCGAGTCCAGCACCATGATCCTGCAAGGCAAGGCGCTGTAATACTTCACCGCCCGGCGCAGGAACGCCGGACGATTATGGGTAAACAGCACCACGGTCAACAGCTCATTGAGCACCGGCGCCTGTTCCGAACCGTACTTGCCTTGCATAACCTCTCCCCACTACCGGCGAATCGCCAAATCTACGCTTTGATGATGTTTCGATTAACGCACGCGACGCAGGTAACCGTCCGGCGCCACGGTGATCAGCAGCTTGTTCTGCAACTGAACGTCGATTTCGAAATCCTTGTTCTCTTCCAGGTATTTCCAGACGGCGGTCTTCGGGTTGTCGCCCGGGCCCCATGGACGATCCGGGAAGAAATCGGCCGGCATGTCTTCAACCACGGTGTCCATCACCACGCAGTAGCTGTCGACCGAAACCAGTGGCGCATAGAGGCGCAGCTCTTCGAGCACGTGGTCGTGGGTGTGGTTGGAATCGAGCACCAGAATGACTTTCTTGCCTTCAGCGGCAGCACGCACCTGAGCGGCGATGGCCGGGTCGATGCTCGAGCCCTCGATCATCTTGATGCGTTTGCTCATCGGGTGGCTTTCGATGGCTTCGCGGTTGTGCGGGCGAATGTCGAGGTCGACGCCCAGCACTTCGCCGTGGCCTTGCAGCTCCAGCAGCGAGGCGTAGTAGATGATCGAACCGCCGTGGGCGATGCCGCACTCGATGACCAGATCCGGCTTCACCTGCCAGATGATTTCCTGCATCGCCATCATGTCTTGCGGCAACTGGATGATCGGACGGCCCATCCACGAGAAGTGGTAGCTGTACTTGTGTTTGGCGGACTCATTGAAGAAGTCACGGGCCAGGCCGGTGAGTTTCTGATCGTCACCCTGCTGGGCGATCTGCTCGCGGCACTCGGCTTCGAAGGCTTTGTTGATGCTGTTGTCGGTCATTTTCAAAATCTCAAGGGTCACTGGAACGAAGCGCTGTCGACGGCGTGATAGACGTAACGTCCACCGGTCATCCGCTTGATCTCTTCGAGGTAATTGGAATTCATCACAAACAGGTTGGCGCCCTCGGGCAAGGCGTCCATCGCCTCCTGGGGCGAGGACACCCGGGCGCCGCTCAGGGGCAGGTAGCGCCCCTGTTTGGCCGGGTTGATATCGACCACGCGATCCACCGCCACGCCCGCCCGTTGCAGGAACAGCGAATAGATCACGCCTTTGGAAGACGCCCCCCAGATCGCCGAACCCTTTCCGGGTGCGGCCTGGATGATCTGCACCGCACGGTCGAGGCTGGCGGTGAAATCGTCCGGCAATGCCAGGCGTGGCACCGGTTGTTCCGGGTTCAGGCGCAATGTGGCAAGGTCGGCGACGATGTACAGGTATTGGCCGCCGAACAGGTGGCCGGCCTCGTGCACGGTGCCGAACATCCGGCGCAGGTCGTCGAGGCGGAAATAATTGACGTGCTCGTAGAACAGGTCGAACCAGGCGCGGTGTTCGAGGATCCAGTCGAAGCACGGCACTTCGATGTAGATCTGCCCGCCGCCCTGATTGGCTTCGGCGATCACCGCCAGAAAGCCCAGCGGATCCTGAATGTGCTCCAGTACATGGCGCAGCACGATGGCGTCCGCTTCCAGACCCAGGCCACGGGTGAACGGGGCCTTGATCACGTCGGCGTTGTCGCCTTCGTAAGCCGGGTCGATACCGGTGATGCGGTAGCCCAGGCCCTTGAGCAGCTCAAGGAAGTAGCCCTTGCCGCAGCCGACCTCGATCAGTTCCTGACCCTTGAAGTGCTTGGCGATGATGCCCTCGACGTCGTGCAGGTGCTTCTGGAACTGGCCGGAATGGGCCTGCTCGTTCTGGTAGTCGGCGTCGTAGCTGAGCTTGTCGGCGTCGAACGCTGCGTTGAAGATCAGACCGCTGCGCTCATCCTGCACCAGCAACATGTCGGCACTAGCCGACGCCTTCGCCGATTCGGGATCGGCAAAGGTGCGGTTCTGCAGCACCGGCAGGTCGGTGACCCGATACAACTCGTGCCTCATTGCGACTCTCCCAATAACTGTTGCAGACGCTCGGTCACCGCCCAGAACGCCAGCGGTTCGTGGGTCGGATACGGATAATGACCAAGGTTCAGGCCGATGGACGCGCCGCGCTCGCGCACACGCTGTTCGACCAGCGCACGCACTGAAACCGGCTGGCCGCTGGCGCAGTTGAGCGTGCCGTCGAAATCGCGCTTGTGCAGGATCGCGGCGAGATGCGCGGCGGCGGTTTCAATCGCCAGAAAATCCCGTAACTGTTCACCGGCCGACATGTTGAACGTCGGCTCACCCGCATCGATCGCCCGGTCCAGCGCCGCCAGCAGGCTGTTGGGGTTCTGTCCGGTGCCATGCAGATAGAACAGCCGCACCCATTGCAGGGTGAACGGATGCTCCTGCTGCAGATTTTGCAGAAACAGGTGCAGGGTGTGCTTGGCCAGCCCGTAGGGATTGGCTGGCTGCGCATCGTTCATTTCGCTCAGCGGGCCGCTCTGCATGCCGTATTCAAAGCAGGTGCCGGTCACCAGTACCTGCTTCACTCCCGCCTTGACCGCATCCTTGATGAAGCGGTAATCGGCCATCAGGTTGTGCTCGAAATGAAACAGTGCCCGATAGTTCGGCAGCCCCGGCCATGCCAGGTGTACAAGTGCATCGACCCCCTCGGTCAGCGCGTCGATGTCCAGGTCGGCGGCGTGAATATCCGCGCTGACGAACTCGACGTCATTGATCCACGGCATGCTGGCGGCAGTCTGCTCACTGCGCGCCACTGCCCGCACCGTGCAGCCATGCCCCAGCAACGCCGCGACCAGATGACGACCGACGAAGCCCGTGGCTCCGGTGACCAGAACCTTCACAGCACACTCAACTCAGGCACGGCGATCACGAAGCGGCCGTCCCACTGGCGTACCTGAGCCAGTTGCTGACTGACTTCGTGTAACAGGTTCCAGGGCAGCACCAGCACGTAATCCGGTTTTTCGATATCGATCTGCACTGGCGCCACGATCGGGATGCGACTGCCCGGCAGACATTTGCCCTGCTTGTGCGGGTTGGCATCGGCGACCCAGGCCAGCAGATCCGGTTTGACCCCGGCGTAGTTGAGCAAGGTGTTGCCCTTGGCGGCAGCGCCATAACCGACTACACGCTTGCCATCGGCCTTGGCCTGCAACAGAAAACGCAGCAGATCATGTTTGATGCGTTCGGCGGCCGGTGCCAGCGTGGCGTAGTACTCGGGAGTTTTCACACCCGCGTCGAGTTCGGCCTGCAACTGCTGTTGCACCGCGGGTTGCACAGCGCGGCGTTCGCCGTCCTTGCGCTGCACGAACACCCGCAGCGATCCGCCATGGGTGGTCAGCTGGCTGACGTCGAACACTTCCAGACCGTTGCGCTCGCACAGCGTCTGCACGGCAGTCAGGGACAGGTAGGAATAGTGTTCGTGGTACAGCGTGTCGAACTGCGCGCCGGCCATCAGCGCCAGCAATTGCGGGAATTCGAACGTGGCGACGCCGGTCGGCTTGAGCAGCGTGGCGAAACCACCGAGGAAGTCATTGATGTCCGGCACATGGGCCAGCACGTTGTTGGCGGCCATCAGGTCGGCGGACCAGCCTTCGCTTTTCAGCTGTGCGGCGGTGTCGCGGCCGAAGAACAGCTCACGAATTTCCAGGCCTTTTTCCCGTGCCGCCTGCGCGGTGCTGCGGGTCGGTTCCACGCCCATACACGGGATGCCGCGAGCGGCCACGTATTGCAGCAGGTAGCCGTCGTTGGCGGCGACCTCGACGACCCGGCTGTCAGCGGTCAGGCCGAAGCGCTCGGTCATCTCGGCCACATAACGCTCGGCGTGGGCCAGCCAGGTGCTGGAGAACGAGCTGAAGTAGGCGTACTCGGCGTCGAACAGGCTGTCGGCGCGGGTGTAATCCTCGGTCTGCACCAGCCAGCATTGCTGGCACACGGCGACCTTCAGCGGCACCCATTGCTCGGCCTGCTCCAGCCGATCGGCATGCACGTAGGCGTTGGACGGTGGCGAGGTGCCGAGGTCGATCAGCGGCAGGCTCAGCGGTGCGGCGCACCCACGGCAATTCATAGACGCACTCCAGCAAAGTGTTGATCGAGCGCGGGATGGCTGGAATCACGCGCTGACAAATTATTGACAGGCAACGGCCAGGCAATCGCCAGCCGTGGATCGTTCACCGACAGACCGCCCTCGTGCTCAGGCGCGTAATCGGCGCTGTGCAGGTAAAGCAGTTCGGCATCGTCGGTGAGGGTCTGGAAACCGTGGGCGAAACCGGCGGGGATCAACAGGCTGCGACCGTCGCCGGCCTTCAGGTGCTCGGCGTGCCAGTGCAGGAAGGTTTCGGAATCCGGGCGCAGGTCCACCGCCACGTCCCACACTTCACCGCGCAGGCAGGTGATCAGTTTGGCTTCCGGCGCGTTGGCGTTCTGGTAATGCAGACCGCGCACGCTGCCCTTCTCGCGGGTGCAGGAGTGGTTGATCTGGCGGATGTGAAATTCACTGCCAAACGCCTTCAGGCTGCCCTCGCAGAACAGCCGGGCGAAGTGCCCGCGCTGATCTTCGAAACGCTTGTGCCGCACATTGAACAGCCCCGCCAGCGGCAAGGCTTGCAAGGAAAATTCACTCACAGTGCGCCCCGGTACAGGTTCAGTTGCCCCAGGGTCACGGTGCGCATGTCGTCACCGTTCTGCCACGCCAGATGCCAGTCGAGGGTCTGGGTCAGGCATTGCTGCAACGTCCAGCGCGGTTGCCAGCCCAGCACCTGACGGGCGCGGCTGCTGTCCAGGCGCAGCAGGCCGGCTTCGTGCAGCTCGCTCGGTTCGATGCGCAGACCCCGGGCCTGTGGCCAGCGATTGGCAAGCAGTTCAACCACTTCGCCGACGCTGCACATGTCCGCTTCGCCCGGGCCGAAGTTCCACGCCCCGGCGTATTCCGGACCTTCTTCGTAGAGCCCGGCGGCCAGTTGCAGGTAGCCGGCCAGTGGCTCCAGCGCGTGTTGCCAGGGACGCACGGCTTGCGGGTAGCGCAGGGTCACCGGCTCGTCTGCGGACCAGGCTTTCAGTACATCGGGAATCAGCCGTTCAGGAGCGAAATCACCGCCGCCCAGCACGTTGCCGGCGCGGGCGGTGGCCAGCGCCAGGCCGTGTTCGGCGTACTTGTCCGCCGGAAAAAAGGATGCCGCGTAAGATTGCGCCAGCAACTCGCAGCACGCCTTGCTGCTGCTGTAAGGGTCGTGGCCACCGAGGGCTTCGTCTTCGCGGTACGGCCACAGCCATTCCTTGTTGGCGTAGACCTTGTCGGTGGTCACCAGCACGCAGGCCCGCACGCAACCGACCTGACGGATCGCTTCGAGCAGATTGAGGGTGCCCATGACGTTGCTGGAATAGGTACCGAGCGGATCGCGATAGCCTTCGCGCACCAGCGGCTGGGCCGCCAGGTGCAGGACGATCTCCGGCTCGGTGTCGGCGATGATTTCCAGCAAGGCGCCGAGGTCACGCAGGTCGCCGCGCTGGTCGTTGATGCCTTCGTGTACTCGCGCGAGTTCGAACAGGCTCGGCTCGGTCGAAGGGTCCAGGGAAAAACCGCTGACTTGCGCGCCGAGGCTTTGCAGCCACAGGGTCAGCCAGCTGCCCTTGAAACCGGTGTGTCCGGTGACCAGAACCCGCTTGCCGCGCCAGAACTCAGGACTCAGGCCCATTGCTTCCATGGGGCCTCCCCGCTCTGCCACAGCGCTTCGAGATGGTTCTTGTCACGCAGAGTGTCCATCGGATGCCAGAAGCCTTCGTGCTGGAACGCCTGCAACTGCTGCTCGGCGGCCAGGTTTGCCAAGGGTTCGGCTTCCCAGGAAGTCTGATCGTCCGCGATGTAAGGCAGCACCTTGGGCGAAAGGACGAAAAAGCCGCCGTTGATCCAGCCACCATCGCCCCGTGGTTTTTCGGTGAAGCCCAACACGCTGTCGCCGTCGCGCTCCAGTGCGCCATAGCGACCGGGCGGTTGCACAGCGGTGACGGTGGCGAGTCTGCCGTGGCTGCGGTGGAAATCCACCAGAGCGCCGATGTCGAGGTCGGACACGCCGTCGCCATAGGTGAAGCAGAATGCCTCTTCACCTTCCAGATAGCGTGCCGCACGGCGCAAGCGCCCCCCGGTCATGGTGTCTTCACCGGTGTCGACCAGCGTCACGCGCCATGGCTCGCTGTAGTTCTGGTGCACGTCCATGCGGTTGTTGCGCATGTCGAAGGTGACGTCGGAGGTGTGCAGGAAGTAGTTGGCGAAGAAGTCCTTGATCGCGTAGCCCTTGTAGCCGAGGCAGATCACGAAGTCGTGGATTCCGTGGGCGGAATACTGCTTCATGATGTGCCAGAGAATTGGCTTGCCGCCGATCTCGATCATCGGCTTGGGCTTGAGGTGCGACTCCTCGCTGATGCGAGTACCGAGCCCGCCCGCCAAAATTACTGCCTTCATCGTCTCCCCTCTTCTGCGTCACAGGGCTCGGCCTCGCTGTTGCGGGCCTTTGCGGCTGAACCTTTGCCAGTCCGGGCGCAGGTGAATCACCGCGAGCGCTCGTTTTATGGCGATTTGAGGGGGACTTGCAGGAAACGCGCCAGCTCTGCCGCCCCCGCGACAAGGGCGAAATCCGGGCATGAAAAAAGGGATGGACCCGTTGCCGGGCGCATCCCTTTCACTGCGTTACGTGAATGACGCGAACGGATCAGCCGAACATCGCAAACCCGTCGACCGTCGCCGGCAGATCGTAGACCTGGCCGTCGGCAGTCTGCAGATGCTCGAGGGTGTTGTAGGTCGGTACGTACCAGTCCACCAGCTTCACGCCGTTGGCCGGCACGCCATCACCGGTGTCGTTGACGCTGTGCAGGTAGGCGTCGTTGCCGATGCGGGTGACGCTCAACTGGCTGACGTTGGCGATCGTGTTCAGGATCAGGGTGTCGTTGAGGCTGCTGCCGAAATCCTGGATCGTCACCAGGCCTGGGGTATTCACCACGTAAGTGTCATCGCCTTCACCGCCATCCAGGAAGTCGTTCTGCACGCTCCCGCCATCCGTGCCGGAAATCAGGCCGCCACACAGGATGTCCGCCCCGTCGCCGCCGTGAATGACATCGTCACCGGCATTGCCTTCCAGGATGTTGTCCTGTGCGTCACCTTGCAGAACATCATCGAACCGGCTGCCGCGCAGGCCTTCGATGAAGTAGTACGTGTCGCCTTCCGCCGTGCCGTTCTGCCCGATCTTCCAGAACCCGATGTTCACCCCGACGTCGCTGTCGTCGTAACTCACGGTGTCGGTGCCGTCGCCGCCGAAGAACTGGTCATCGCCCGCACCGCCGTACAGCACATCATTGCCGCTGCCGCCGGTGATCACGTTGGCGAGGTCGTTGCCGTAACCGGTGAAGTCCGCCGTGCCGGTGTAGGTCAGTTTTTCAATGAACGGATCCAGATGCATCGTGGCCAGGCTGGTGTACACGTGATCGTTGCCCCCCATGAATCCGTCTTCCTCGATGACGGTCACACCGGCACTGTTGATCGTGTAAACATCGTCACCGCCGCCTCCGGCCAGGGTCACAGTGCCGGCGTTGACGGTGAAGTGAT
Source organism: Pseudomonas bananamidigenes (assembly GCF_001679645.1). Taxonomy (GTDB): domain Bacteria; phylum Pseudomonadota; class Gammaproteobacteria; order Pseudomonadales; family Pseudomonadaceae; genus Aquipseudomonas; species Aquipseudomonas bananamidigenes. The sequence continues at coordinate 58,795 of NZ_LRUN01000058.1, forward strand.
CAGCGCTGGATGAACCGATCACCTTCTCGATGTTCAAGAGCCTGGAATTGCCGCCGATCTCGACATCGACGTCCACGAGCGCGTTTCGGTAGCTCACCGTGTCATAGCCGTCGCTGCCGTCGACCATCAAGGCGTAGTCGGCAGCATCGGTGATGTAAAACACATCATCGAATTTCGAACCTTCGATGGCTTCGATACCGGTGTAGGAGTCGCCATAGGCGATGGTCAATCCGTCGAAGTTGGTGAAATCCCTGAATCGCACGCCTTCGAGGCTGTCGCTGTAGCTGACGGTGTCGAAGCCTTCACCGCCGACAAAATGATCCCCGCCGGCACCGCCCCACAGCCAGTCATTGCCGGCGCCGCCGACGATCTCGTTGTCGCCATCATTGCCGTAGCCCTTGAAATCCCCGGTGCCGGTGAACGTCAGCTTCTCGATGAAGGAGTCCATCTTCATGGTGTTGAGGCTGGTACGCAGCTCGTCATAGCCGCCATGATTCTCCTCAAGGAGAGTAACGCCTTCGCTGCTGACGATGTACACATCGTCGCCCGCGCTTCCGTCCACCGTCACACCGCCGATCGAAACATTGAACGTATCGTTGCCGAAGGTGCCGACGACCTTCTCGATGCCGATCAAGGTATCGTGCTTGCCCTCGCCCGAGACCGCTGCCGGACCGCTGCCGATCTCGACACTGACAGGCGTGGACAGCAGGCGATAATCCGCCGTATCGACGCCCTCCCCGCCATCCAGCACATCCGATCCCGCGCTGCCGAACAGCACGTCATCCGACTCCATTCCATGGAGTTCGTCATTGCTCTCGGTGCCATACAGGACATCCGCTTCCCTTGTTCCATTCACTACAGCCATTTGCTTCTTCCTTGCGTGGTTGTTGGATCTGCAACCCTGCCGACTCGAAGGCTGTCACTCAACGTCAACTGCCGGTCGATCGGACGAATACCGGGGTATCGACAGAGAACCGCCAAAACCGAGGGGGAGCCGAAAAAACTTCGAGGCCATCGCAGACAATCAATGGAACCCACAGGATAGAAAGTTATCGACGGACAATCCCGACAGCGCGAACCTGCGAACGGAAAAGGCATCCGGGTGGATGCATTCGATATTTTCTGAACCCCAAAAAAACAGGCGACCTCCTGGGTCGCCTGTTTCTTCATGGCCTTCAGCGCGAATCTCTCAATCCGCCAACCAGCCGTTCTCCCAATACCGCAGGTTCTCGTCGCGCAGCACGTAATCCCGCAGCACGACCTCGCGCAACTGGTCGCCCATGCGGTAGCTGGCGTCCGGGTCGGCCAGGTGCATGCGGATGGCTTGCAGCCATTCGTCGGTGGTGTTGGTCTTGACCCGGGTGCACGGCAGGTAACCGCGGTAGGCCTCGGTGTCGGTGCAGATCACCGGGTAGCCGCAGGCGCCGTACTCCAGCAGACGCAGATTGCTCTTGCAGTCGTTGAAGATATGGAACTCCAGCGGTGCCAGAGCCAGGTCCAGATTGAGGCTGGCCAGCTTCGCCGGGTACACGTCCAGCCCGATCACGCCGTGGAACTCGTGCATGTAAGGCAGCAGGTCGTCCGGGCACATGCCGAAGAATACCCAGTCGACCTCGTTGGCCAGTTCGCGCACCACGTCGGCGATCACCGCCAGGTCGCCGTGGTGGCTGGTGCCGCCGCCCCAGCCGACCCGCGGTTTCTTCGAGGTGCGACGCTGACTGCGCAGGTCGGTCCACAGGTGCCGGGACAGCATGTTGGGCACGACGCGGATGTCGTGATGCATGTCCGACAGGACGTTGGCCAAAGGCGCGGTGGACACGACCACGCGGTCGCAATAGCCGATGGCACGGCGCACCAGCTGCTCCATTTCATCGCGCTTAGGCATGTTGCGGGTGTGCGCATTGCGCTGAGGCACGTCGATGACGTTGTCATCGAGCTCGAAGATCCTCCGCGCATTCGAGAACTGCTTCAGCGGCGGGATCTCATCGATGGCGTGCTTCGAATAACGCCCTTGCAGCACGATCACATCCGGGGACTGGCGCTCGATCTCGATGATCGACGGCAAGCCGTAGCAGATGCGCCCTTCGGCCCGATTCGCCGCTTCCAGCTCGATCATCGGCTGGCTGATGCGGTAGTGGCCGATGGCGGACGCGTTGATCGGCACGGCCAGCACATTGGGCAGCAGTTTCCTGGAGAACGGCGTCCAGCCGGTGCGCAGGCCCGGCTCCAGACTGAAACTGGTCGCACCGATGCCCTGCAGCGCCAGGTTGACGTTGAAGGCCGGGTCGCGCGCGATGAGCGGCAACCAGCGCTGATAAAACGTTTCCTGCTCCTGCACCTGCAACTGCTGCTCTTGCTCCGTCGCCTCCACAGCGGGACGCGCGCCCAGCGCCAGCCTGGCATAAGGGTTCCAGACCACCAGATAGCCGTCCTGACCGACCCTCAGGCACAGGTCCACGACGTTGAGCGTCTGGGTCAGATCCTGCTCGTCCAGCCCTCCCGCCGCCTGAAAGACCTCCTTGCGGATCATCAGACAATCACCACCGACGGCACTCAAGTCATGGGCTGTCTGGAGGCGATACATATAGCCGTCCGCCTGCATCGGCTGACCGTAGAACGGCAGCCCGACCGCCCCCTGCATGCCCAGCACCAGGCCGGCGTGCAGTACACAACCGTCCGGGTTGTAGATCTTGGCGCCGACCACGCCGACTTCCGGGCGCTGGGCGTGATTGAGCAGTTCGTCCAGCCAGTCGGCCTGGGTGATCACCGCAAAGGCGTTGAGCATCAGCACGTATTCGCCGCGGGCCTGACCCACCGCGAAGTTGTGAGTGGCGGCCGGGTTGCCCTGCAGCGGATAACGCAACACGCGCAGCCGGTCGCCGCCCAGTTGAGCCATACCGTCCAGCCATGCCAACGCCTCGGGGCTTTCGCTGCCGTTGTCGACCAACAGCAGTTCGTACTCGCTGTAGGCGGTTTTCTCCAGCAACGTCTCGACACAGCGCTGCAAGGCCGCCGTCTGATCCTTGGTGACGATGATCACCGACACCAGCGGGCGGCGGGGATGGCGATAGTCGATGCGGTTGATCAGATCGATGCTGCCGCGGCGCAGTTCATGGGCAACACCCAGGCGTTGCAGGTGCGCTTCAAGCACGCGCGGACTCTGCTCGACGACGCCCGGTTCGGTCAGCCATCCGGCCAGGTCGAAGACCGATTCCAGCAAGACTTCGGCGACATGGCCAACCACGTGCGTGCCGCCGCTTTCAACCATGCGCCACAGCAAATCGTGAGGCGCCAGTTCAGCGAACTCCGGCGCAAAGCCGCCCAGGGCCAGGAAGCGCTCGCGCTGGAACGCCAGCGCACGCCCGACATAAGGGAAACTGCGCATCAGGTCGAGGTTGAAGTCCGGCTTGAACGCCGGCTCCGCCGACTCGCCGTTGCGCAGGCTGCCTTCGTCGCCGTACAGGCAGGTCAGCGACGGGTTGTGCACGATCCGCTCGGCGATGAGCAACAGTGCCGGAGCCACCGGGCGGTCGCCTGCCTGCAGCAGATAGAACCAGTCGGCCCCTTCCAGTTGCGGCAGCAGCGCATTGATCTGTTCCAGACCGTCACCTTGCAACGGCATGCGGAAGACCTGACTGTCCAGCTCCGGTTCGGAGCAGTCGGCGGACAGCACCAGGATCAGCTCCGGCGGGTAATCCTGGGCGGCCAATGCCTCCAGCGTACGCTCGACGCCGTCACGGCTGCCTTCTGCATCGATGACGACCGGCACGATCCGCGGCTTGTGTGACCAACTGGCAAAGGTCTCGGGCAGCAGCCGGCGCTGCGCCTCGCTGAGCACGCGGCAGCCCAGCCATTGCGCATAGAGTTCGGCAAAGCTCCAGCTGTCGACGCCGACGCACCATTCCTCACGGCTCTGCTTGGTGCCCAGGGTACGGCTCAGGGGCAGCTCTTCCCAGGTTCGCGGCGTCTCGTCGGCCTTGGCCAGCGGCACATAACGCACCCAACCCGGCGCCGCGCGATTCGCCACTGCGGGCCTTGAGCATCTGCGTCATCCACTCGCGCTCGACCTCCAGCGCATCCTTCATCGGCTGGCTGGCGCTCAGGCGTTCGGGGTAAAGCCGCTCGGCGCTGAGCACGTTGTTGGAGATCGCCACGTTGCCGCGCCGCATCAGACAGATGTAAAGGGCGAAATCCAGGGACGCGGTGAAGCAGTGGCCGTCCTGGGTCAGCGCCGGCAACAGCTCTTCGAGATCAGCGCGCCGGAACAGCGCGTTGCTGAAGCCGCCCAGGACGTTCACCGGAAACCTTTCGAAGATCGCCAGCAGATCGTCGCCCTTGAACAGGCCGCTGGCCGGTGACAAGGAAGTGTTTTCCAGGCGCGCCGGCAGGATGATGTCCTGCGCATCCCAGAGCAGCCGCTGGGCCAGCACCAGGCTCACTTCGTCGCGCACCAGCTCATGGGCCTGCTGCTCGATGCAGGAGGCGTAGAGGTGGTCGTCGTCGCACAGGAACTTGACGAACTCGCCCTGCGCCTCGGCCAGGCAGGCCTTGAGGTTGCCGATCATGCCCAGCGTGCGTGGGTTACGCACGTAGCGCACCTCGACACCCGAACGCTCGACGACCGCCGCCACAATACCTTCGATATCGCCGCCTCGGCTGTCATCGCAGACGATGATCTCCAGCGCGCGGTAAGTCTGGCTGACGGCGCTGTTCAAAGTCCGTTCGAAAAAGCGCGGATTGAAGGCAGGGATGACGAGGCTGACAAGGGGGAGTGAATTCACGGCGGACTCGCAAGCGGCGGGAACCCGCCCGGAACTGCGAGCCCTTCGAAACCGCAAAAGAAAACAATTAGTACAGAACGCTCAGGGCAACCGGGCGCTTGCGCGCCCGGTCAATATCAGATCTTGTTGAACAGGCCCAGCTGGCTGATCTTGCTGAATGCCAGTTGCGAGGCCTGCAGCATGGTCTGCTGCAGGGTCAGGCGGGTCATGACATCCGCCGGATCCGAATCACGAATCGAACCCTGAGTAGTGGTATTCGCCTGGATCAGGGTCTGGTTGGTGGTGTTCTGGTCATCCAGCGACTGCCCGCGGGCACCGATCGACGTCACGGCAGACCCGATCTGATTGGCGGCACTGTCAATGTTGCCCAGCGCCGACTCCATCGCACCCTGGAATTTCTGCTTGGCCACCGGATCACCATCGATCGGTGCATTCAGCGCCGTGACCATCTGGCCCAGGGTGTCGAGCACGTTCTGGGTCTGGTGGTTGTTGGACTGGATCGAGAACTGATCGCCCGCGCCCGGCGTACCGCCGAGGGTGAAGGTCACACCGGCGGCGGTAGCGTTGTTGCCGACCAGGGTGCCCGACGAAACCGGCTTGCTGTCAGCGGTGATCGGCGCTGCGTACAGGTCGAATGCCGTGGCGCTGGTGAACTTCAGGATCGCACCGCCACCGGACGGGAATGCCGCGTCGTAGGCCGCCTGGTTGGTTACGCCGGCGCCCGTGATGACCGCCGTCGACGGGTTGCCCGCGCTGCGCGAGGTGGTGAACGAGTCAGGCGTGGCCGACAGCTGGAAGCTGTGGCCGGCGATGACGGCATCCGGGTTGGTATCGCCGGCCTTGAGGTTGATGTTCAACTTCAGATCGACGCCACGGAAGCTGACGGTCTGGTTCGCACCGTTGCTGTTGCTGATCAGGCCGTTCTGGCTCGCCTCGGTTGTCACGTCGTTGCCCAGGGCATCGGTGATTTTCAGCTGGGTGCTGCTGATGAAATCCACGGTGTACGGCTGGCCGGCCGCGAACTTGGCGTTATAGGTGGCGCTGGAACCGACGATGCCGTTGGTCAATACCACGCGACCGTCGTCGACGGCCGGAGCGGTCATGGTGGTCTGGGTCCGGTTGGTGTTGATGGTCTGCTGGAAGGCATCCCAACCGGTGGTATTGGTGGCGACCGACATGCCATCGCCGATGTTCAGATTGATCTGCGTCTGGTCACCGTTGTAGGTGTAGGTGCCATCGGCATTCTGCGAGTATGGCGCGGTATCGGTCTTGGAACCGGAGAACAGGTAATTGCCGTTGGCATCCTTGGAGTTCATCAGGCCCAGCACTTGTTGCTGGATCTGGCTCAGCTCTGCCGCATAAGCCTTGCGGTCTGCGTCGGTGGCAATGCCGTTGTTGGCGGCCAGACCGATTTCCTTGGCGCGCTGCAAGGCCGTGGTAATGGAGTTCAACGTGGACTCCTGCACGGTCAGCGCACTCTTGGTGGTGCTGACGTTGCCCTGATACTGCTCGAGCAACGAGGCCTGCTGACCCAGCTTGAGCAGACGCCCGGCGCCGATCGGATCGTCGGCGGCGGTGTTGATGCGTTGCAGACTGCTCGCCTCGTTGGCGGTCGCGACAGTCTTGCTGTAGTTGCGCTGATATTGAGCAGCTTGTGTCGCGTAATACTGAGCGGTGGAAATGCGCATGGATTACGACTCCTTAAAGACTGTTGATCAGCGTTGCGAAGGTTTCCTGCGCAGCCTTGATGATTTGTGAAGAGGCGGTGTAGTACTGCTGATACTTGACCAGGTTGCCGGTTTCTTCATCGAGGTTGACCTGGGACAGCGAGTTGCGCGCCCCCTGGGCCTGATCGAGGATCACCGAAGTGGCTTCGTTGTCGGACTTGCTCTGGGCCGCCTTGGTACCGACGTTGGTCACCAGCTTGTTGTAGGCATCGGTCAGGCTGATGCCCTTGCTGCCAGTGCCGGTGTCGACGGTCTGTTTGGTCTGCAGGCCGACCAGCGCCTGGGCGTTGCGGTTGTCCGAAGAGGCGGCGCCGGTCAGGTTGATCGTGAAGGTTTCGCCGGCTTTCGGGGTAGCACCCACGGTGGTCTGCACGGTGAAGGTCTTCTGCACGTTCGGCGTGACCGAGGTGTCCATCACCGGAGCACCGGTGGAGTCGACCATGCCGATCTTGAGGTTCAGGGTATTGGCCTGCCCCGGCACGATGGTGCCGCTACCGATGGTGTTGCCCTTGGCATCGACCATGTTGTACGACTGGCTGCCGCTGGTGACCGCCCCCATGACCAGTTTGACCGGCGTCGAATACTTGAGCGCGTTCTGCAACTCGGCCTGGGAAGCCGGGTTGGTGATGTCGATGGTGTCGACCAGTGTCGGCTGGGTGTAGGTGCCGGAATTGTTGGTACTGGCCACGCCGGTCAAGGGTGCTGCCGCCGCGATCTTCTTCGGATCGGTCAGCACGGTCTGAATGTTGGTGGCCGCGTCACGGGTCGGTGTCACCTTGAAAGTATCGCCGGCGCTCATCGCGCCACCGTTGAGGGCCAGGGTGAAACCGTCGATCACTGGCGGCGGCGTGGTCGTGGTGCTGAACGAGCCCAGATCGGTGCCGTCGGAGCGCTTGACCGTGTAGTTGGTGGCGCTGGTGAAGGTGACCTGATAATCGCTGGTGGTCAGCTTGCCGGTGTCCTTGATGGTGACATTCAGGTTGCCCGAACCCGCGCTGTTGCCGGCCGAGGCAATGCTGCGCTGGCTGATCAGCGCGGCACTGTTGATGTCGTTGAAGATCGGTGCACCGAAGTCACCGTTCTTGTCGATGCCCTGGGCCTGCTGGCGATTCATCTGATCGGCAATGACCAGCGCTACGCGACCCAGTTCGTTGAGCGACGGGTTGAGCACTTCATTGCGATAGGTCAGCAGACCGCCCATTTCACCGCCACTGATCACCGACGTGATGTCGATGGTGCTTGAGCCGCGATCCATCTGGATGCCCATGCGCGACGGGTCGTCCTTGCTCGGCACCGTGCTCAGGGTGTTAGTGGTATTGCCGACGACCAGCGGCTGGCCGCTGCCCACGTAGACGTCGAAACTGGTGCCACGCTCGACCACTTGCGCACCGACCAGCTCGGACAGCTGGCGCACGGCTTCGTTACGGCTGTCGAGCAGATCGTTCGGCTGGCCGCCGCTGGTGGAAACTTCACCGATCTTCTGGTTGAGATTTGCAATCGAGGTGGCCAGTTTGTTGACCTGGGCGGCCATGTCGCCGAGGTTGCCGTTGATCGTGGTGTTCTGATCGTTCAGCTGTTTGGCCAGCGCGTTGAAGCGGCTGGTCAGGGCCTGCGCACCGGTCAGCACCGACTGACGGGAGGTGTCGTCGGTCGCCGACGTCGCGACACCTTGCATCGATGTGAAGAACTTCTGCAGTACGCCGGTCAGGCCGGTGTCGGTGTTGGACAACGAGCTGTCCAGCGCGGTCGCCTGCCCACCGTACGCCGCTGCTTCGCTGTTGAGCGACGTGGCGGTATGCAGCTGGGTTTCCAGGTAGGAGTTGTACACCCGGCGCACGTCGGCCAGGGTCGTGCCCGTACCGATGAATACGTTGCCGTACTGGATCGAGGATTTGGTGCCCTGCACGGTTTGCTGGCGCGAATAACCGGCGGTGTCGACGTTGGCAATGTTGTTACCTGTCACAGCCAGAGAGGATGAACTGGCAGCCAACCCCGACATCCCGATATTGAGCAAACTCATGATTCAAACCTTACCTTGTGTTTATAAGGGCGTCGTCGAAACGCCGGCCGCAGCGTAGTTCTGATTGACGGTCATCTGCCTGGCAATCTGCGAAATCTTCGTCGCGTAGTGCGGGTCGGTCGCATAACCGGCCTTTTGCAATTCGCGTACAAACTGTTCTGGGTTATCGGCCGACCTCAACACTTCTTGATAGCGATTGTTGCTCTGCAGCAACGTCACCAGATCATGGAAGCTGTCCTTGTATGAGGCATAGGAACGGAACTCCGCCGTCTCCTTGACCATCTGCCCGTTACGGAATTCGCTGGTGATCGCCCGGGCCGAATCGCCCTTCCAGTTGCCACTGGCCTTGATCCCGAACAGGTTATGACTGCTGGTGCCGTCCTGAGCGCGCATGACCGACTTGCCCCAGCCGGTTTCCAGCGCGGCCTGAGCCACCAGATAGCGCGGATCGACGCCGATGCGCGCCGCCGCCTCCTTGGCCATCGGCAGCATGGTGTTGACGAATTCGTCGGCGTTGCTGAACGCACGCTTGGCCGGCGCCAGCGGAATCTGCGCCATGGCGCGACCGTAGATCTGCATCTGCCCGCCGGAAGCCTTGTCCGCCTCGGCGCGGGCCAGCCAGTCGCCGTTGTACAGCGGGCCGGAACCGGTGGCAGCTGCCATCGTGTCGCGCTGCGGCAGTTGCGTCGTCGCAGCGTTCGTGGCCGAAGGCACGAGGCCGGCGAGCAGGCGGTCTGCCAGCTTCGGCGGCAGCGCCAGGCGACGCTGGTTGATCATTTCCATGTCATTGCGATGGGCAAGCTGGGTGTTTGGCGCGTGCACCGAACGCGACGCCCACAACGGACGTTCGCCATTGAGGCGCGACAGCGGACCGCTGGTGGCCACAGTGCCAGCAGCAATCGGCGTTTCCACCGAAGCAGCCCTGGCCAGCGCTTCCTGCTGTTTGGCAGCGGACGCGGCGGCGGCTTCGCCTGGCGCCATCGGCTTGTTCTTCGACATCTGTTTCATCAGCACGTCGGCCAGGCCGATACCACCCCCTTCACGGGACAGGGATACCGCCAGTTGCTGGTCGTACATTTCCTGATACTGCTTGGCCGCCGGCGTGTTCATCGGGTTGTCCTGCCCCAGTGCCTCGGTGGCCGAACGCATCGACTTGAGCATCTCGCCCAGGAACAGCGATTCGAATTCCTGCGCGACCTTGCGCATGTTGGCGTCGCTGTTCTTGTCGCCGACCTTGAGCTGGTTCAGGCGATTGAGGTCCGAGTAGGAACCCGAATCACTGCTGCTGACCAGACCGCTCTTGCGCATATCCATGGGCGGCGTCCTCAGATCACGATCAGGTCGGCTTGCAACGCGCCGGCCTGCTTCAGTGCTTCGAGAATGGCCATCAGGTCACCCGGCGCCGCCCCGACCTGGTTCACCGCACGCACGATTTCGTCGAGGGTGGTGCCCGGGCCGAACTTGAACATCGGCTTGGCTTCCTGCTGGGCATTCACACGCGAGCGCGGCACCACGGCCGTCTGACCGTTGGACAGCGGGCCCGGCTGGCTGACGATCGGGTCTTCGGTGATGGTCACGGTCAGGCTGCCGTGGGTCACGGCAGCCGGCGAAACCTTCACGTTCTGGCCGATGACGATGGTGCCGGTACGGGAGTTGATGATGACTTTCGCCACCGCCTGACCCGGATCGACTTCGAGGTTTTCCAGGATCGACAGATAGTCGACGCGCTGGCTCGGATCGAGCGGTGCAGTGACGCGGATCGAACCGCCATCGATCGCCTGGGCGACGCCCGGACCGAGCATGTCGTTGATCTTGTCAACGATGCGCTTGGCGGTGGTGAAGTCGGAACGGTTGAGGTTCAGCGTCAGGCTGTTGCCCTGGTTGAAACCGCTCGGCACCGAGCGTTCCACCGATGCACCGCCGGGGATGCGACCGGCCGACGGAACGTTGACGGTGATTTTCGAACCGTCACGGCCCTCGGCATCGAAACCGCCCACCACCAGGTTGCCCTGAGCGATGGCGTAGACGTTGCCGTCGATACCCTTGAGCGGGGTCAGCAGCAGCGTACCGCCGCGCAGGCTCTTGGAGTTACCGATGGACGAAACCGTGATGTCGACCTGCTGACCCGGCTTGGCGAACGCCGGCAGATCGGCACTGACCGACACCGCCGCGACGTTTTTCAACTGCACGTTGCCCGATCCCGGCGGCACCTTGATGCCGAACTGCGAGAGCATGTTGTTGAAGGTCTGCAGGGTAAACGGGGTCTGCGTGGTCTGGTCACCGGTGCCGTTAAGCCCGACCACCAGGCCGTAGCCGATCAACTGGTTGGAACGCACGCCGGAAATGCTGGCGATATCTTTCAGCCGCTCGGCTTGTGCGTTGAAGGCCGCCGACAACAAAACGGCAGCCACCATGAGGCTCTTGAAATTCAACTTGGCCACCTAGAAAGGGAACAGCGGGCTGAGGAAGAAACGGTCGAACCAGCCTGGCTGACTCGCATCGGCAAACGAACCGGTGCCCGAGTAGGTGATGCGCGCATCGGCGACCCGGGTCGACGACACCGTGTTGTCGGTAGCGATGTCATCGGCACGCACGAGGCCGGCGATCCGCACCAGCTCGTCGCCGGTGTTGAGGGTCAGCCACTTCTCGCCGCGCACGGCGATGATGCCGTTGGGCAGCACGTCGGCGACGGTCACGGTGATCGAACCGGTCAGGGTGTTGCCTTGGGCCGCCTTGCTGTCACCCTTGGTCGCGCGATCGCCGCTGTAGCCGACGTCCAGGCTCAGGTCATTGCCGCCCAACGGGTTGTTGGTGGTCCCGCTGCCGCCGAACAGCGAAGTCAGGCCGATGCCGGTCTTGCTGTTCTTGGCCACTTGCGAGTTGGCGTTCTTGCTGGCCTGGGTCTTCTCGTTCAGGGTGATGGTGATGATGTCACCGACCCGGAACGCCTTGCGGTCGCTGTACAGGTTCTGTTCGAAACCGGCCTGATAGATCGAGCCGTTGTTGGCGGCCGCCGGCAACGGCGTACGCGGCAACACCGGGGCGTAGTAAGGGTCATTGGGCTTGGGCGTCGGAGCGACGCAGCCCGCGAGCGAGACGACCCCGCTCAATGCCACAATAGATACAAAGCGCTTCATGACCCTTACCTCACGGTGTTGCAGGCAGCCTCATGGCCGCCTCATAGACTTGATTACAGATTCTGCGTTACGAACGAGAGCATCTGGTCGGCGGTGGAAATCACCTTGGAATTCATCTCGTAGGCACGCTGAGTGGTGATCATGTTGACCATCTCTTCCACGGTGCTGACGTTGGAGGTTTCCAGGGTGTTCTGCAGAGTGGTACCGAAACCGTTCAGGCCCGGAGTACCGACCTGCGGCGCGCCGGAAGCGGCAGTTTCCAGGAACAGGTTGTTGCCCACGGCTTGCAGACCGGCCGGGTTGATGAAGTCTGCGGTCTGCAGGTTGCCGATCACCTGGGCGGCAGGGTTGCCGGCCACGGTGATCGACACGGTGCCGTCACGGCCGACGGTGAAAGTCTGGGCGTTGTTCGGGATGACGATCGCCGGCTCCAGGGCAAAACCGCTGGCGTTGACGATCTGGCCATTGGAATCGAGGTGGAACGTACCGTCACGGGTGTAGGACGTGGTGCCGTCCGGCTGCAGGATCTGGAAGAAACCACGACCGTCGATGGCCATGTCCAGCGGCTGCTCGGTGGTTTGCAGGCTGCCGGCGGTGAAGTTTTTCTGGGTGCCGACGATGCGCACACCGGTCCCCACTTGCAGACCCGACGGCAGTTCGCTGTCCTGGGTCGACTGGGCACCTGGCTGACGCTTGATCTGATACAGCAGGTCCTGGAACTCGGCGCGGTCACGTTTGAAACCCGTGGTCGACACGTTGGCCAGGTTGTTGGAAATGGTGGTCAGGTTGGTGTCCTGGGCGGACAGACCGGTTTTGGCAACCCATAGAGCCGGAAGCATTCGATTCTCCTCGTGCGCCTGTTTTACGGCGCGACGTTCTGATAATTAGCTGATCTGCAAGACCCGAGCCATGGCCTGGTCGTCGTCTTTGGCGGTGTTCATCATCTTGACGTGCAACTCGAACTGCTTGGCCAGAGCCAGCACCGAAGTCATCTCTTCCACGGCATTGACGTTGCTCGACTCCAGGAAACCCGACACCAGCTTGACGTTGGCATCGGCCGGCGCAGGCTGGCCGTCCTTGGTGTAGATCGAACCGTCCAGGCCCTTGTTCATGTTCTTGATGTCCGGGTTGACCAGCTTGATCCGGTCGACTTCAGCCATGACACGCGGGCCTTCGCCCATCGCACGAATGCTGATGGTGCCGTCCTCACCGACTTCCACCTGCTGCTCCGGCGGAATGGCGATCGGTCCGCCGTTGCCCAGGACCGGCATGCCGTTACCGGCGCGCAGTACGCCAAGGGCGTCGATGTTCAGACTGCCGGTGCGCACGTAGCTTTCGCCGCCGTTGGGGTTCTGCACGGCGATGAAGCCGTTGCCGCTGACGGCCACGTCCAGGTCACGACCGGTCTGCACCAGCGAACCCTGGGTGAAATCGGTGGCGGGCCGCTCGCTCATGGCAAACGCACGCGCCGGAAAGCTGTCACCGAACACCGGCATCGAACGCGCCTGTTCCAGGTCGCGCTGAAAGCCATTGGTGGAGATGTTCGCCAGGTTGTTGGCATGAGCCTTTTGCGCCAGTGCGTTCTGGCTGGCGCCGGTCATTGCCACATAAAGGTACTTGTCCACACTCTTTCCTCTGCATGCCGGACGTTTGCCGCCCACTGCTGTACTGCTGAGCCATAAGCAATTTGCAGACCAACTTTTTCCTGGCGGCCATGGGCCCGATAAACAAAGGACTTGCGAGGTTTCGCGGGATTGAGGGAAATGTATCGAAGACGAAAAACCGGCGGTGTCATGCCGCTTCGCGGCAAACACCTGACCCTGCCCCTGATCAGTGTGGGAGTGATCAGGCGTTGCCTGACTCCTTGCCGACTTCGTACTCTCGCAACTTGTTGGCAATGGTCGTATGGGAAACCCCAAGCCGCTTGCCCAGTTGCCGACTGCTCGGGTGCTCGGAATACAACCGCTCCAGCACCGCCTTCTCGAAACGCCCGACAATCTCGTCCAGCCCGCCCTCCAGCGAAAAATCGCCAAGCGGCTGACGCACGCCATAGTCCGGCAGGCGGATGTGCTCAGCCTTGACCGTCCCGCCATCGCACAGCGAAACCGCCTGGAACAGCACGTTTTCCAGTTGTCGCACGTTGCCCGGCCAATGGTAATGACTGAGTCGGTCCATGGCCGCCGGCGACAGTTTCGGCAGCGGGCAACCGATCTGCCGGCTGGCCTGATCGAGGAAGTGCTCCACCAGCGGCGTGAGTCCGTCGAGGCATTCGCGCAGCGGCGGGATGTGCAGCGAGAGCACATTCAAGCGGTGGTACAGATCCTGGCGAAACTCCCCTCTCGCACACAGTTCAGACAAGTCCACCTGGGTGGCACAGATCACTCGCACATCCAGGTAAACCTCTTCATCGCTGCCTACACGCCGGAAACAGCCGTCCTGCAGGAAACGCAGCAATTTCACCTGCAAGCGCGGACTCATTTCGCCGACACCATCGAGGAACAGCGTGCCGCCCGCCGTCAGCTCCAGCAGCCCGAGCTTGCCTTCGGCACGCGCACCTTCAAAGGCGCCGGGGCCGTAGCCGAACAATTCAGTCTCGGCCATCGACTCCGGCAGCCCCGCACAGTTGAGCGCCATCAGCGGCGACTGGCCGCGCGGGCTCGCCAGATGACAGGCCCGCGCCAGCAATTCCTTGCCGGTGCCGGTTTCACCCTCGATCAAAAGAGGCGCGTCCAGCGGCGCCATCCGCCGGGCTTCGCGCACCACCGCCGCCATCACTTTCGAGCTCTGGAAGATGCTGTCGAAACCACGCAACTCCTGTTTGCGCACGTTATAGATGCGTTCGCCGACCCGATCCGCCCGGTGCAGCGTCAGGACCGCGCCAGCCATGGCTTCGCTGTCGTCATGCTCCGATTGCAGCGGCGCGATGTCGGCCAGAAAAATGTCCCCCTTGACCTTGACCCGCATGCCATTGATCCGCGATTTGTTGGCGCGCACCAGCTCCGGCAGATCGAAATCCTCGGCATACCGTGACAGCGGAATCCCCGGCACTTCATCCACCCGCACTCCCAGCAACTGCGCCGCCGCGCGGTTGGCGGCCACGATCGATCCCCCCATGTCGATCGACAGCACCGGAAACTCCAGCGCCCCGAGCAACGCGTTCAGCTCCATGTGCCGACGCTCGCTGGGCATCAATCCCACTCGTTTCACGCCAAAGACGCCGGCGATGGCTTCGAACTTGGGCCGTAACGCCTGGAACTGCAGATTGATCAGGTTCGGGCAATGCAGGTAGATCGCATTGCCGTGCTCTCCGCCGACTTCGCCGCGAGCGACGTTGATCCCGTATTCCACCAGCAGATTGAGAATGTCGCGCAGGATGCCGATGCGGTTCTGGCAATGGACTTTGATACGCATATAAAGGCCCGAAACAGGTGGAGGGGGCGGAATTTTCTCGGTCGCCCGCAAGATAGTCGTCAAGATTATGTGACAGACACAGGTCGTTTCAAACCTGCAAATCACCGCAATCACGACTTATCGCACAAGGCGTAACGATAATTTTACGAATTATGGAGACTTTTCCTACTCGACGGCTCATCAACCTTGCTGCAACACGGCACGCGCTGAGGTATTTCTCAGTCCATGGCAGGACATAACAAGAACGAATTCCCCTCGCAGGAGAGCAGTATGAAGCAGACGCAATACGTGGCCCGCGAGCCCGATGCGCAAGGTTTTATCGACTACCCCGCCGAAGAACATGCGGTGTGGAACACGCTGATCACCCGCCAGATGAAAGTGGTCGAGGGTCGCGCTTGCCAGGAATACCTGGACGGCATCGAAAAACTCGGTCTGCCCCATGACCGCATTCCGCAACTGGGCGAGATCAACAAGGTGCTCGGCGAGACCACCGGATGGCAGGTCGCCCGCGTCCCGGCACTGATCCCTTTCCAGACCTTTTTCGAATTGCTCGCCAGCAAACAGTTTCCGGTGGCCACCTTCATTCGTACCCGTGAAGAGCTGGACTATCTGCAAGAGCCGGATATTTTCCACGAGATCTTCGGTCACTGCCCGCTGCTGACCAATCCCTGGTTCGCCGAATTCACCCACACCTACGGCAAGCTTGGTCTGCAAGCCACCAAGGAAGAGCGCGTGTACCTGGCGCGTCTGTACTGGATGACCATCGAGTTCGGTCTGGTCGACACCCCGCAAGGCAAACGCATCTACGGCGGCGGCATCCTGTCTTCGCCGAAAGAAACCGTTTACTCGTTGTCGGACGAACCCGAGCACCAGGCCTTCGATCCGCTGGAAGCCATGCGCACACCGTATCGCATCGATATCCTGCAACCGCTGTACTTTGTTCTGCCGAACCTCAAGCGCCTGTTCGATCTCGCCCACGAAGACATCATGGGCATGGTCAAGCAAGGCATGCAGCTGGGTCTGCACGCACCGAAATTTCCGCCAAAACCAAAAGCCGCCTGAACCGCGACTTTTGCTTACAAGTGAATCTGTCAGTCGTCGCCACTTTGGTTTAGCGTGGCGACATTGACAGCCAATATAAAAAAACACCTCTCGATTTCAGGAAGTACACCATGTCCACTTTGAACCAAGCCCATTGCGAAGCGTGCCGTGCCGATGCTCCCCAGGTCAGCGATGAAGAACTGCCGATCCTGATCAAGCAGATCCCTGACTGGAACATCGAAGTGCGCGACAGCATCATGCAGCTGGAAAAAGTCTTCCTGTTCAAGAACTTCAAGCACGCCTTGGCGTTCACCAACGCCGTCGGCGAGATCTCCGAGGCCGAAGGTCACCACCCGGGTCTGCTGACCGAGTGGGGCAAAGTCACCGTGACCTGGTGGAGCCACTCGATCAAAGGCCTGCACCGCAACGACTTCATCATGGCCGCACGCACCGACGAAGTGGCCAAGACTGCAGAAGGACGCAAGTAATGCACTTCGACGCCATCGGCCGGGTGCCCGGCGATCCGATCCTGGGCCTGATGGAGGCCTATGCGCAGGACACCAACCCGCGCAAGTTCGACCTCGGCGTTGGCGTCTACAAGGATGCCCAGGGCCTGACACCGATTCCCGAGGCGGTGAAAATCGCCGAGGCGCGCCTGATCGAAAGCCAGGACACCAAGACTTACATCGGTGGTCACGGCAACCCTCTGTTCGGCAAGCTGATCAATGAGCTGGTGCTCGGTGCCGATTCGGCACTGATCGCCCAGCAACACGCCGGCGCCACCCAGACCCCGGGCGGCACTGGCGCCCTGCGTCTGGCGGCGGACTTCATCGCCCAGTGCCTGCCGGGCAAGGGCGTCTGGCTGAGCAACCCGACCTGGCCGATTCACGAAACGATTTTCGCGGCGGCCGGCGTCAGGATCAGTCATTACCCGTACGTCGGCAGCGACAACCGTCTCGACGTCGATGCCATGCTGGCCGTGCTCAACGAAGTGCCGAAAGGCGATGTGGTGCTGCTGCATGCGTGCTGCCACAACCCGACCGGGTTCGACCTGAGTCACGACGACTGGCACCGGGTGCTGGACGTGGTGCGTCGCCGCGAATTGCTGCCGCTGATCGACTTTGCCTACCAGGGCTTCGGCGATGGCCTGGAGCAGGATGCGTGGTCGACCCGGCTGTTCGCCGCCGAGTTGCCCGAGCTGCTGATCACCAGCTCCTGCTCGAAGAACTTCGGCCTGTACCGCGACCGTACCGGCGCGCTGATCGTCTGTGCGAAAACCGCCGACAAGCTCATCGACGTCCGCAGCCAACTGGCGCATATCGCCCGCAACCTGTGGTCGACACCACCGGATCACGGCGCGGCCGTCGTCGCCACGATCCTCGCCGACCCGGAGCTGAAACGCCGCTGGGCCGACGAAGTGGAAGCCATGCGTCTGCGCATCGCCCAGTTGCGCAGCGGCCTGGTGGAAGCGCTGGAGCCGCATGGCCTGCGCGAGCGTTTTGCACACATTGGCGTACAGCGCGGGATGTTCTCCTACACCGGTTTGTCACCGGAACAAGTGAAAGACCTGCGCGAGCATCACAGCGTGTACATGGTCAGCTCGGGCCGGGCCAACGTCGCAGGGATCGATGCGACGCGCCTCGATCTGCTGGCCGAAGCGATCGCCAACGTCTGTAAATAGTCCAAACACCGCACAACCCTGTGGGAGCGGGCTTGCTCGCGAAAGCGCCGGATCAGTCGACACATTTGTCGGCCAAGAAGGCCTCTTCGCGAGCAAGCTCGCTCCCACAATGGTTTGTGTGTTGCCCCTATGTGGCCATTTGTCGCAACAAATGGATTTAAAAATCTGATTGTCACTTTTCCTGCTGTATCCTTCGCAGGCTTTCTGAAAGCGCGGATCTACCAGATCTATCAACAGACTTAGCGAGGAGCGCAACCATGCATGAGATTCCCAATCTCCCCTTCCCGAGCCTGCACGTACCTGAGCAGACGACCACGCAACCAGCCGGCACCCAACAGGCCGAGCCGAAAGAAGCCGCCGAAAGCCGTCCGGCCGACAGCGAAGAGTAAGTAACACCCGCCGTACAGACCGTGTGGAAAGCGCTAACATGCGCTTTCCACACTGCCTGAAACCGAGCCCGCCATGACCGACGAATCCTTCAACGAACAACAGGCTGAAATCCTTATCGGCGCCACCGAGAAGATGATCGAGATCTGGAGCCGCCTCTCACCCGAAAAACAGGCCGCCCTGCTCGCCCGTTTCGGCAGCGAAGAAAATGCCCTCGCGGCCCTGGTCACCACGCAACTGGTCGCCCCGGCCAAATAGTTTTACTTTTCCCCGCCGCAGACGCCTCCACATCGGTATCATGAGCAGCCTATCTATTCTGCTCTTCCCGTGGATCGTTACCCCATGTCGTCCCCTATGCCAGAACCCCGGCGCCCCTTGGCGGTCACGCTGCAAGTCGTTTCCATCGTCCTCTTCACTTTCATCGGCTACCTGAATATCGGCATTCCACTCGCCGTACTGCCCGGGTATGTCCATAGCGACCTGGGCTTCGGTGCGGTCATCGCCGGGATGGTGATCAGCGTGCAATACCTCGCCACCCTGCTCAGCCGTCCGTACGCCGGCAGGATCATTGACAATCAGGGCAGCAAACGTGCGGTGATGATTGGCCTGGCAGGCTGTGGCTTGAGCGGCGTGTTCATGCTGATTTCGGCCTGGACGCCCAACCTGCCGCTGCTCAGCCTGATCAGCCTGTTCATCGGGCGTCTGGTGCTGGGCAGCGCCGAAAGCCTGGTCGGCTCCGGATCGATCGGCTGGGGCATCGGCCGCGTCGGCGCGTCCAACACGGCCAAAGTCATTTCATGGAACGGCATCGCCAGTTACGGCGCGTTGGCCATCGGGGCGCCGCTGGGGGTTTGGCTGGTCAGCCATTTCGGTCTGTGGAGCATGGGCGTCAGCATTCTATTGCTCGCATCGCTGGGCCTGCTGCTGGCCTGGCCGAAGACTGCTGCGCCGATTGTCGCCGGCGAGCGTTTGCCTTTCATGCACGTACTGGGGCGCGTTTTTCCCCACGGTTGCGGCCTGGCACTGGGTTCGATCGGGTTCGGCACCATCGCCACCTTCATCACCCTGTATTACGCCACGCAACACTGGGATAACGCCGTGCTGTGCCTGAGCCTGTTCGGCGCCAGCTTCATCGGTGCGCGCCTGCTGTTCGGCAACCTGATCAATCGCCTCGGTGGCTTTCGCGTCGCGATTGCCTGCCTGTCGGTGGAAACCCTGGGCCTGTTGTTGCTATGGCTGGCGCCCGATGCACACTGGGCATTGGCCGGTGCGGCATTGAGTGGTTTCGGTTTCTCGCTGGTGTTCCCGGCACTGGGTGTGGAAGCGGTGAATCTGGTGCCAGCCTCCAGCCGCGGAGCCGCGGTAGGTGCCTACTCGCTGTTCATCGATCTGTCGCTGGGGATCACCGGACCGCTGGCCGGGGCGATTGCGGCAGGCTTCGGCTTCGCCTCGATCTTCCTGTTCGCCGCCATCGCTGCGCTGAGCGGCCTGATGCTGAGCGTCTATCTGTTTCGACATACCTCGAAGTATCGCGAAGACTAGAAATCCACCTTGCCCCGCCCGGCCTTGATGCTGCCGCGCCTGTTCTTGGACTCCAGCCGACGCTTCTGCGAGCCCAGCGTCGGCTTGGTCGGGCGGCGCTTCTTTTCGACTCTGGTAGCGCTGAGGATCAGCTCAACGAGACGCTCCAGCGCATCGGCGCGATTCTGTTCCTGAGTACGGTATTGCTGGGCCTTGATGATCAACACGCCGTCGCTGGTGATACGACTGTCGCGTAGCGCCATCAGCCGCTCCTTGTAAAACTCGGGCAAGGATGAGGCGGGAATATCGAAGCGCAGGTGCACGGCGCTGGAGACCTTGTTGACGTTCTGCCCACCGGCCCCTTGGGCACGGATGGCGGTCAGCTCGATCTCGGCATCCGGCAGATGCACGTTATTGGAAATCTTCAGCATTGCATTCTCATTGTGAAAGCTGACTGTCGCCCGACAGCTCCCGGATAACGGGCCTTTTCACTATACAGGGCGACTTACGACTGAAACGACAAAGCGCCAGGAGGAACTCCCCGTCCACCCCCGGTCAACAAGCCGTGCCATCGAGCACTGCACTCCGTAGAATGTCGTCCCGGCAGAGCAGCCACTTCCCCCGATTGTTGCTCGATCCATCGCACTTAACCTTTCAATGCAGGAAGCATAACCATGAGCAACAAAGCGGTCATCGTATTCAGTGGCGGACAGGACTCGACAACCTGCCTGATCCATGCCCTGACCCGCTACGATGAAATCCATTGCATCACCTTTGACTACGGCCAGCGCCATCGCGCGGAAATCGAAGTTGCACAGCAACTTGCAAAAGAACTTGGCGTGACCGTGCACAAGACCATGGACGTCTCCCTGCTGAATGAACTGGCGATCAGCAGCCTGACACGCGACAACATTCCAGTACCGACCATGAACAGCTCGGGCGACAGCCTGCCCAGCACCTTTGTACCGGGCAGGAATATTCTTTTCCTGACCCTGGCTTCGATCTATGCGTATCAGGTGCAGGCAAAAACCGTCATTACCGGTGTTTGCGAAACAGACTTCTCCGGTTATCCGGACTGCCGGGATGATTTTGTCAAGGCGCTGAACAAAGCCCTTGAACTCGGCATGGACTACAAGTTGACCCTGGAAACACCGCTGATGTGGCTGAACAAGGCGGAAACCTGGGCCCTGGCCGATTACCATCACAAACTGGAATTCATCCGCGACCAGACCTTGACCTGCTACAACGGCATTACTGGCAGCGGCTGCGGCACTTGCGACGCCTGTAATCTTCGTGCCAAAGGGCTCGCCGAATTCCTGAACAACAAGGATCAGGTCGCGCGCAAGCTGAAAGAAAAACTTGCGCTGAACTGAATATCCGATCGTACAGCGACAGACGCTCACCGGACATGACAGCCATCACGTCCCGGTGAGCGACGGCAGTTATTACTGTGCCTGGTTTCCAGTCAAATACTTCTTGAACAATGATCTTGCCCCGTAAGCCGGCAAGACATTAAAGAAAGCAAAACCCACCTTTATCGCGATCTGAACATAGATCATGTTCAATATCGCGCTGGTTTCCATCGCGCCATAGAACGCGATAAAGCAGAAAAGAAAACTGTCGATAATCACCGCAAACAACGTACTTAAAAATACGCGCAGAAACAGGAACCTGGAGTTTGTGAGTTCCTTGATTTTGCAGAGTAGATACGAGTTTATGTTTTCGGACACCAGAAATGAAACTGAGGATGCCACCAGAACGGAAGACAGCTGACCAATGACATCATTGTAAGGCCCGTCCAGCTTCCACCCCGGCAAACCGGGAAGATGAGTCGTGATGGCCAGCAGAATGATGATGGCCGCGTTGCTGATGAACGCAAAGAGAATGGCTTTGCGCGCGAGTCTGAGACCGAACGTTTCATTCAACAGATCGACGATCAGAAATGTCAGCGGATACAGAAACGTCCCCGGCGTCACGATGATATCGAAAAACGCCAGATAGATAGGCTTTGTCGCGGCGATGCTGGTAAAGATATACAGGGTAAACAACATGAGATTCAGAATGATGTAAATCATCCATGAACTTTCATGACGATCATTCAACTCATAGGCTGTCAGCGCCCCGCCCTGAGAATAGAACTTCTTGTACAGATTCTTTATTTCCAGCTTGTTCAGATTATCCATAATCTCACTATTCAACACTTCACTCAGCTTTATCTTTATTATCTTGCCTGTCGCAATCACCATGATGACGGCCAGGCTTTTTTCGTTCTCAAACCCCAATAGCTTGTACTTGCTGTTTTCCATTCCAACACTACAACCCATTAAATCGTTCCTCGATGATATCCCCGACAACACGAATGCGATCCGTGGCGACGCCGATCTCCCTGGTGATCGCCAGCCTTTTCGTGACCTTGTCATACACCAGCTTTTCCCTGCCGCTGCTCGAGGAGCCTTTCTGAACGATCAATAGATCGCCCGGCTCATTCAGCCCACTGATCTCGTGTTCCAACAGCACACCGATCAAATTGAAGGAGGTGCCGAAGTAATAGGTCAATGGATGAATCGTGGCCAATTCGCCAATCCTCTTGTCCAGATTCTGGATCAGCAGACTCTCTTTCAGGACAGGCACCGCCGCCGGGTTCATGTTCCCCTGCGGCGAAATACTGCTTTCTATTATTTCCTTCTCTTCAAAATCGATCGTTTCTATTTCTTCATAAGAAACGCCAAAGAAATCGGAAATCTTGCGAACCGTGGACTGTTGAACATTGACCACTTTCCCCTCAAGGATGTTATAGATGGTTGTTCTGGTCAGACCACTGGAGTTGCACAAGGACAACTGTGTCTCCCCACGACTTTTTATCAGGTATTTGATGTTGTTTTTCAGATTCTCCGATCTTTCTCTTCTGTGCATGAATTGCCTGCCGCCCATTGGTAACTGTAAAGACATCACACCCTGAATAATTACCCAGGCAGATGACTACAACTGCATCCCTGTCAAAATCGCGAGCGATCATAACATCCTCCATCCAGGAATTACTGAACCCCTGGTGGCTCGTTGAACCTCGCAGCCCGCCTGGCAATATGTACCGACTTGTTCGTTCCTTTCCCCATCCTTTTCATCGACGAACGCAGCGACGGCCTCTTCAGCTTTTACACCCTCCCCCGACAAAAAGAATCATTTTCTTTGAAGAATGTTCATTTTTTTGATTAATTCTTCTAGCGTTCGCAAGCAAAAAAACTATGATGCTTCGGGCAGCCTCCCCTTCAGCGACACGCAGAGGAAAACAGACACTGACGGTCTGTACGGAGGTTGGTTTTGTGTGCAGCGACGCCGTGACACGGATCCGCCTGCACAGGTTTGGCAATACAGGGATGTCGCCACAGGCAAAACGGGAAAGTCGCGCGGTTGCTGGCTGCGCGCAACACACAGGGAAGGAATACAGACAATGCCGGTCAATACTCAACAGCTTACGACCCAGGCCGACTTGCTGCGGCGCGGCCTGGCAGACCTGCGAGCGCAAGACGCCGAACTCGCGCAGATTCTCGACGCCGAAGTCACACGCCAGCACCAGACCTTGTCACTGGTCTCTTCCGCCTGCGCTGCAAACCCACGCACCCTGGCAGCCTCCGCATCGGCACTGGTCAATGTGACGGCCGAAGGGACACCCGGCAGACGCTATAACGCCGGATGCGAAAACGTCACCCTGGTCGAGTCGCTGGCCATCCGCAGAGCCCGGGAGCTGTTTGGCGCTCAGTACGCCAACGTGCAATCACACTCGGCATCGAACGCCAATTACCAGGTGCTCACCGGCCTGCTCGAACCCGGAGACACGCTGCTGGGAATGGCCGTCGAACATGGCGGCCACCTGACTCATGGCAGCACTGCGGCATTCTCGAGCGACCATTACAAAGCGATCCGTTACGGTACGACCGCCGAAGGCCTGATCGATTACGATGAGGTTCGCACGCTGGCTCTCGCCCATCGCCCGCGCATCATCATGTGCTGTGCGAGCGCCTACTCGCGGGTGGTGGACTTCGAGCGGTTCCGCGAAATTGCCGACGAGGCCGGCTCCATCCTGCTCGCCGACATTTCGCATATCGCCGGCCTGGTTGCCACCGGGCGTCATCCAAGCCCGATTGACGTAGCGCACGTCACCACCACTTGCACTCACAAGCAACTCATGGGTCCCCGCGGCGGCCTGATCCTTTCCGGCCGGGATGCGAATACCAAGGTTCCCGGTCTGAGGACGACCTTCAACCGCGCCCTTGACCAGGCTGTGTTTCCCGGCATGCAAGGTGCGCCGGCCGTCAACATGATCGCGGCCAAGGCGGCGGCACTGGGGCATGCCATGTCGGCTGAGTTCGACGCGTACATGGCGCGGATCCGCAACTCGGCCGATGAACTGGCCACTGCGTTTCAAGCACATGACTATGAAGTGGTGGGCGGACGCAGTGAAAACCATACGGTTCTGCTCCGGTTGCGCAGCGGCATCACCGGTTCCATTGCAGAATCGGCGCTGGAGCAATGCGGAATCATCGTGAACAGGCACCGCGTCCCTGGCGAGCTTCGGTCATCCTCCGTGACCAGCGGATTGCGCATCGGCACCGGCTCCATTGCACAACGCCACATCGACCGGCGAGGATGCCGGCAGATTGTCGATTTGATGTGCCGGATCCTCGACAAGGTGACACCGCTGGGTGAGCGGGACTACGCACTGGAGCCTGCCGCGAAGGAACAATTCCGCTTGCAGACCGAAGCGTTGTGCACGCTCTATCCCATTGCCGATTACGCGTAACGTGCAGAATCCCTACCCCTGAAACCGAAAGCGTTCGGGATCACTTGCAGAATCCGCGAAAACAAAAAACCCGGCGCCAGGCCGGGTTTGATGTGTGTGATCGCCGCGTTACTTCACGGCGGCGTGCAACGCTTGCTGCGCGCCACGTTTGTTCTTGATCACATAGCAGCCCCACATGAACACGACCCACACCGGAATCGCATACACCGAGATCTGGATGCCCGGGATCAGCAGCATCACGCCAAGAATGAACGCCACGAACGCCAGGCAGATGTAGTTGCCGTACGGGTACCACAGCGCCTTGAACAGCGGCTTCTGGTTGGTCTTGTTCATGTGCTGGCGGAACTTGAAGTGCGAGAAGCTGATCATCGCCCAGTTGATCACCAGCGTCGCCACGACCAGCGACATCAGCAGTTCCAGCGCATGTTGAGGCATCAGATAGTTGAGCAGCACGGCCACCAGGGTGACCGCCGCCGAAGCCAGAATCGAACGCACCGGTACGCCGCGCTTGTCGATCTTCGCCAGACCTTTCGGCGCATCGCCCTGCTCCGCCATGCCCAGCAGCATGCGGCTGTTGCAGTAGGTGCCGCTGTTGTACACCGACAGCGCTGCAGTCAGCACCACGAAATTGAGCAGGTGCGCAGCCGTGTTGCTGCCGAGCATCGAGAACACCTGAACGAACGGGCTGCCGCTGTAGGAGTCGCCCGACGCATTGAGGGTATCCAGCAGGCTGTTCCACGGGGTCAGCGACAACAGAATCACCAGTGCGCCGATGTAGAAAATCAGGATCCGGTAGATCACCTGGTTGATCGCTTTCGGGATCACGGTTTTCGGCTTGTCGGCCTCGGCTGCGGTGAAACCGAGCATTTCCAGACCACCGAAGGAAAACATGATGATCGCCATGGCCATCACCAGACCGCTGACGCCATTGGGGAAGAAGCCGCCGTGGGACCACAGGTTGCTGACCGAAGCCTGCGGGCCGCCATGGCCGCTGACCAGCAGGTAGCTGCCCAGGGCGATCATGCCGACGATGGCCACGACCTTGATGATCGCGAACCAGAACTCGGCCTCACCGAAAACCTTGACGTTGGCCAGGTTGATCGCATTGATCAGCAGGAAGAACGCAGCCGCGGTGACCCAGCTCGGGATGTCCGGCGCCCAGTAGTGGATGTACTTGCCGACGGCTGTCAGCTCCGACATGCCCACCAGGATGTACAGGATCCAGCAGTTCCAGCCCGACAGGAAACCGGCGAAACCGCCCCAGTATTTGTGCGCGAAGTGGCTGAAGGAACCGGCCACCGGCTCTTCGACGATCATCTCGCCGAGCTGGCGCATGATCATGAAGGCGATGAAGCCGCAGATGGCATAGCCGAGGATCATCGACGGGCCGGCGGATTTCAGCACCCCCGCCGAGCCGAGGAACAATCCGGTGCCGATCGCGCCGCCAAGGGCGATCAGTTGAATATGGCGATTTTTCAGGCCGCGTTTCAGCTCGCCTGATTGCGAGTTTTGTCCACTCATGAAAAAGGTCTCACACAAGGTTTGATGATGTTCAGTAGACGTTGCTGCAAGGTTGCGATTTCAGCCAGCCCTGATCAAACCCCAGCGCAAGCACCAGGCATTCAGTTTTCTTACAACGGTCATGCGTCACCTGTTTGTTCTTGTCTGTGACGAAATCGAACCCGACACGCTCGTGACGCGGCGGAGTGAACAAGGCGGATAGCCTTGAGGTTTGCGCGATTACGCAGAGGGTCACAGTTAAAACGCGGCGCATTGTACACCGCTAACCCCCTGCTGCCAGACCCCGCTGGATCAGCGAGCCGGTTGCCGGGATTGCGTGTGTCCGTCCCGGGCGACCCGGACGGCTGCAAAAATTGAGTCAGGCCTTTGCAGGCCATCGGCGTGGACGATGGTCAATCCGCCCCACGAAGAGAAGTGAAAATGGATATCGGCGTTCATTGCGCCTCCTTCTTGTTATGCACCTGCACGACAGGCATGGGGCGCATCTCACCTTTCAAACGAGCCTGAAACAAGCACGCCAGAGCCCTGCGCAAGGCCCGGCGGGACGGGTTCCGGCAGATTTTCCTTACAGCCTGACAGACGCATCCGATTCACGGGGCTACGGCGACTTTTCCGTAAATATCGGCTGACACTGCGTAACGGAAATTTTCCACTCCACACCAACCGGAGCCTGGTGCGGAGATTGACGTTAGCTGGCTAACTATTTGAAAGCCGTTAAGTTTTCTGTTGTAAAACAAGAAAAAACACCTCAAAAAAAAAGAAATAAAAAGTCCAAAAAAAACGCCAACTCCAAGAGTTGGCGTTTTCTGTTTCAGCTTGAGGCTTGCCGCTCGAAACTTGCAGCTGCCTTATTCCGGCTTCTTGCGACCGAACCCCGGACGCTGGCCGGAACCGGCAGGTGCGCCACGGCGTTTGCCCGATGGCTTGTCATCGTCAGCCAGCCTGATGCCTGGACGCTTCGGTGCCGGTTTGGCCGGACGCTTGGTATCGGCCGGACGATCCGCCACCGGCGTACCGCGACCGGCAGGCGCACGACCTTCACCGCGATCGGTACGAGCGCGTGGTGCACGCTCACCTTCAGGACGCACCGCAGGCTTGCGAGCCGGGCGCTCGCCTTCGATCTGCGGCTCACGCGCCGGGCGCGGGCCGGCAGCAGCCGGTGCACCGTTTGCCGGACGCAGTGTGCGCACGCGCTCGGTGCGAGCCATCGGTCGCGACGACTTGCGCTGCATACGCTCGAGCTTGTCCTTGCTCTTGGCATTCAACTGCGGCAGCGCCACGGGTGTCAGACCGACTTCGGCGCTCAGCACGTCGACTTCGTACTGACTCATTTCGCGCCAGCGGCCCATCGGCAGATCGGAATTGAGGAACACCGGACCAAAACGCACGCGCTTCAGGCGGCTGACCACCAGGCCCTGGGATTCCCACAGGCGACGCACTTCACGGTTACGACCTTCCATCACCACGCAGTGATACCAGTGGTTGAAGCCTTCGCCGCCCGGTGCCTGCTGAATGTCGGTGAAACGCGCCGGGCCGTCTTCCAGCACGACGCCGGCCTTCAGACGCTCGATCATCTCGTCATCGACTTCGCCACGAACACGGACGGCGTACTCTCGGTCCATCTCGAAGGACGGATGCATCAAGCGGTTGGCCAGCTCGCCGTCAGTGGTGAACATCAGCAGGCCGGTGGTGTTGATGTCGAGGCGACCGATATTGATCCAGCGCCCTTCTTTCGGGCGTGGCAACTTGTCGAACACGGTCGGGCGGCCTTCCGGGTCGTCGCGGGTGCAGATCTCGCCGTCGGGCTTGTTGTACATGATCACGCGGCGGACCGATTCGGCCGCCTCTTCGCGCTTGATGACCTTGCCATCGATGGTAATGGCGTCGTGCATGTCGACACGCAGGCCGAGGGTGGCATCTGTGCCATTGACCTTGATCCGGCCCTGGCTGATCCACGCTTCGACGTCACGGCGCGAGCCGACGCCGATACGGGCGAGGACCTTTTGCAGTTTTTCGCCTGCCGGGCGAATTTCCTGGTCGTCTTTCTGATTGTCACTCATCTGGGCACCTCCCGGTGTGATCTGTTCAACGGCCCTGAGTTGAGCCGCTGAATCGTTGAAATCTGGGTTTTCGGGCGAAGGGATCGCCGAAGGGTCGCGAATCATACGCGGATGTGTCCGCGCGCGCATCAGAGACTAGCCGATCGCGGCCAGGTTATTTCTTTTTCCGCCGACCGGTGGCACCGAGTCTGATCAGGCGCAGTGCGGCCTCGGCCAGCACCGTGCGCTTGTCATCCTTGTCGAGTTTCTTCCAGGCCCTGATCTCGCGCTTGCTGCGGCCGCACCCTAGGCAGATGTCATCGCTGAACTTGCAGAGGCTGATGCACGGGTCTTTGGTCGAGCTCATGCTCAATCCTCGAACTCGCGGCGCTCGGCTTCAATGGCTTCGGCCAGTGCCCGGGCTTCGGCTTCTTCTTCGCTCAGTTCTTCATCGGCAGCCGGCTGTTCAAGCCGGGCGACGGCAGCCAGCAATTTCTCCCGGGCTTCGGCAACACCGAGGACGTCTTCTTCAGGCTCAGGCTCAAGATCGGGCTCAGCCTCCGGCTCCGCTTCGAATTCAACATCGACGGATAGTCTGGCCGGATCGGTCTCGAAACCGGACGACACCGACTCGCCATCTGCCACATCCCGCAGCAAATCATCGAAGTCGGTCTTGATTCCCTCCTCCATGCTGTCCAGTTCGAGCAGCAATGTGTGGAAACTGGTTTCCTCTTTCGGCTCTTCCTGCCCGGCGCTGGCATCGGCCAGTTCCTGCAGCCCCGTGGGGACCGGGGCATCGTCGAAGTCGAGCACCGGGTCCGGTTCGATCTCACGCAATTCGGCCAGCGGTGGCAACTCATCGAGGCTCTTGAGGTTGAAATGATCGAGAAACGCCTTGGTGGTGGCGAACATCGCCGGTTTGCCCGGCACGTCACGGTAGCCGACGACACGGATCCATTCACGCTCGATCAGAGTCTTGACGATGTTGGTGTTGACCGCCACGCCCCGTACGTCCTCGATCTCGCCTCGGGTGATCGGCTGGCGATAAGCGATCAGCGCCATGGTTTCCAGCAGGGCCCGGGAATAACGTTGCGGGCGTTCTTCCCATAGACGACCGACCCACGGTGCGAATTTCTCGCGAATCTGCAGACGATAGCCGGAGGCCACCTCCTTGAGCTCGAATGCCCGCCCCTCACAGGACTTTTCCAGCAGGGCCAGGGCTTTCTTGAAGACCGGTGGCTCCGGTCGTTCGCCTTCCTCGAACAATTCGTACAGTCGATCAAGGGTTTGCGGCTTTCCCGAGGCCAACAGAAAGGCTTCAAGCAGGGGCGCCAGCTCGCGGGGTTCAGTCAGGTTCATGTTCAGACTCGTTATTCGACTCGGGCTCGCACGTGGATCGCGGCGAACGGCTCATTCTGCACCAGCTCGACCAGGGACTCCTTGACCAGTTCAAGGATCGCCATGAAGGTCACCACCACACCGAGCCGACCTTCCTCGGCGGTGAACAGCTCGACGAACGGCACAAAGCCGCCGCCCTTGAGCCGTTCCAGCACATCGCTCATGCGTTCGCGGGTGGACAACGCCTCGCGGCTGACCTGATGACTTTCGAACATGTCGCCACGGCGCAACACTTCGGCCATGGACATCAGTATTTCTTCCAGCGCCACATCCGGCAGCAACTTGCGCACGGTCACCTGAGGGGCCTCGAGCTTCGGCACGATCACATCGCGACCGACCCGACTCAGCCCGTCGATGCCTTCGGCGGCCACCTTGAAGCGCTCGTACTCCTGCAAGCGGCGGATCAGCTCGGCGCGCGGGTCTTCCTCTTCGTCCTCGACGGTTTCGGCCCGGGGCAGCAGCATCCGCGACTTGATTTCGGCCAGCATCGCGGCCATCACCAGATATTCGGCGGCGAGCTCCAGGCGCACCGATTGCATCAGCTCGACATAGCCCATGTACTGACGGGTTATTTCCGCCACCGGAATGTCGAGGATGTCGATGTTCTGTTTGCGGATCAGGTACAGCAGCAGGTCGAGCGGGCCTTCGAAGGCTTCGAGGAAGACTTCCAGCGCGTCCGGCGGGATGTACAGGTCCAGCGGCATCTCCGTGACGGCCTGGCCATAGACCATGGCAAACGGCAGTTCCTGCTGGGCACCGGCCTGGGGATCGACGGTTTCGACTGCGGACATTCAGGCCTCGACCATGAACGGCGCAGGATCGCCGCAACCGACGCGGACCACTTCCGGATCGTCGCCGGTCAGGTCGATCACGGTGGAGGCCTTGATGCCGCCGAAACCGCCGTCGATGATCAGATCGACCTGATGCTCAAGCAATTGACGCATTTCGTAAGGATCGCTCAGCGGGTCTTCATCGCCGGGCATGATCAGGGTCACGCTCATCAATGGCTCACCCAGCTCGGCCAGCAGCGCCAGGGCAATCGGGTGGCTGGGCACCCGCAGACCGATGGTGCGCTTCTTCGGGTGCAGCAACAGTCGCGGCACTTCGCGGGTGGCGTTGAGAATGAAGGTGTAAGGGCCCGGCAGATGGGCCTTGAGAATCCGGAAGGTGCCGGTGTCGATCTTGGCGTAATTGCCCAGTTGCGACAGATCACTGCAGATCAGCGCGAAGTTGTGCTTTTCATCGAGCTGACGCAGGCGCCGGACACGCTCGATCGCCGTTTTGTCGCCGATCTGGCAACCGATTGCGTAGGAAGAGTCCGTTGGATAGACCACCACCCCGCCCTTGCGGATGATCTCGACCGCCTGCTTGATCAGGCGCGCTTGCGGGTTTTCCGGATGAATCTGGAAAAATTGGCTCACATTCTCTACCTGTTCAGACGGCGGCAATAACTGTGTCATGTTTGAACCGACACCACAGGGGTGGAAGGTCCTCAGGGAGCGGCCGGTACTGGCCGATCTCCGACCAGCCTCCAGGGCCATGAAAATCACTGCCGGCGCTGACCAGCAGACCGAACTCACGGGCAAGGATCGCCAGGCTGCCTACCTGTTCCGCAGGCTGATAACCGTTGACGACTTCAATCGCCTGTCCGCCCGCTTGAATATAGTCGGCAATCAGCTTTCGGCGCTTGCTGCGGGTGAAATCGTAGTGCCAGGGATGCGCCAGGCTGACCCAGGCCCCGGCGGCGCGCAGCGTGCCGACGGTTTCATCGAGGGTCGGCCAGTGTTGCTTGACGTCCCCAAGCTTGCCGGCGCCGAGCCATTTGCGAAACGCCTCGGCGCGGTCCTTGACGAATCCTTCGCGCACCATCCAGTCGGCGAAATGCGGACGGGCCGGCGCGTTGCCGCTGTCGCCCAGCTCCTGCTGGATCTGCCGTGCGCCGTCGAGTGCGCCGGGCATGCCCTTGAGGGCGAGCTTGCGGCTTATTTCTTCAGACCGCAGCCAGCGGCCATCGTGCAACTTCGCAATCGCCTCGACCAACGGCGCGGCGTTGACGTCGAAGCCATAACCCAGCACATGAATGGTCGCCCCGCCCCAGGTGCAGGACAGTTCGACGCCGTTGACCAGTTGCATCCCCAGCTCTTCGGCAGCGACACGCGCCTCGGCGAGGCCTTCGACGGTATCGTGATCGGTCAGGGCCAGGATTCGCACGCCGTTCTCGAACGCACGCGCAACCAGTGCCGCAGGCGCCAGGGCACCATCGGAGGCCGTGCTGTGGCAGTGCAAATCGACATTCACGGGGTTGTGTAACCTCAAATCAGCTGGCGCTATCGCGCGCCCATATGTTTGTTATTATGCCGCCACATCCAGCTTCTGGCTCTCACTGTGAAACAATTCATCGATTTCATCCCGCTTCTGCTGTTCTTCATCGTCTACAAACTCGACCCCCGTACCGTCGATGTCGCCGGTCACGAGTTGACCGTCGGCGGTATCTACAGCGCCACCGCAATGCTGATCGTCAGCTCTCTGGTGGTCTACGGCGCGCTCTTCATCAAGCAGCGCAAGCTGGAGAAGAGCCAGTGGCTGACCCTGATCGCCTGCCTCGTGTTCGGCAGCCTGACCCTGGCTTTCCACAGCGAAACCTTCCTGAAATGGAAAGCCCCGGTGGTCAACTGGCTGTTCGCCCTGGCCTTCATCGGCAGCCACTTCATCGGTGACCGCCTGCTGATCAAGCGCATCATGGGCCACGCCCTGACCCTGCCGGACCCGGTCTGGACCCGCCTGAACATCGCCTGGATCGCCTTTTTCCTGTTCTGCGGCGCCGCCAACCTGTTCGTTGCCTTCACCTTCCAGAGCATCTGGGTGGACTTCAAGGTGTTCGGCAGCCTGGGCATGACCGTGCTGTTCCTGGTGGGCCAGGGCATCTACCTGTCCCGTCACCTGCACGACGCCGATACCACAACGCCAAAAACCGAGGACTGACATGCTCTACGCCATCATTGCCACCGACGTCGCCAATTCTCTGGACGCGCGTCTCGCCGCCCGCCCGGCGCACCTTGAACGCCTGCAGGTGCTCAAGGGCGAAGGCCGCATCGTGCTGGCCGGCCCGCATCCGGCGGTCGACAGCAATGATCCGGGCGCGGCGGGTTTTACCGGCAGCCTGATCGTCGCCGAATTCGACTCCCTGAATGCGGCACAAGCCTGGGCCGACGCCGATCCGTACATCGCCGCCGGTGTCTACGCCAACGTTGTCGTGAAGCCGTTCAAGCAAGTCCTGCCGTAATCCTTCCCCGCGCGATGAACCTTGTCGGTTCATCGCGTTCTCAATCGCTCATTATTCTCGTTTGCCGGCCGACAACCTGCCCAATATCCATTTGGAAACAGGAGTCACTATGCGCAAGGGTCCGTTGTGTCTGATGCTGGTCACGTTGTCGATCATGGCGCCCGCCCATGGTGAGGAAAGCACCGAAAGCGGCTATTCCACGCCGTTGTCCTTGAGCGCCGGTAGCCAGATCACCGAGTTGCAGCAGCGCCTGAAAGCCAGCGAGCAGCAGCGCGAAGAACTGAGCAAACAACTGCAGAATGCCGACAACACCCGCGAAAGCGCCCAGCTTGCCCGGCTGCGCCAGGAGAACCAGCGTCTGAAGCTGCAACTCAAGGAAGCCCAGGCCAGCCCCGTGCCGCGCCTGCTGACCGAACAGCAGCAATGGTTCGTCACCGGCGCCGGGGTAGCGCTATTGGCCCTGCTCTGCGGTATCTTTGCCAGTGGTGCAAGTCGAAAACGTCGACAATGGCTAAATTGAGTGAGTCATGAGCGAGCTGTTACTGATTGATGATGACCAGGAGCTGTGTGAGCTTCTGAGCAGTTGGCTGAGCCAGGAAGGCTTTCAGGTCCGTGCCTGCCACGACGGCCAGAGCGCCCGCAAGGCTCTGGCCGAATCCGCCCCCGCTGCCGTGGTGCTGGACGTGATGCTGCCCGATGGCAGCGGTCTGGAACTGCTCAAGCAATTGCGCAACGACCATGCCGATCTGCCGGTGGTGATGCTTTCGGCCCGCGGCGAGCCGCTGGACCGGATCCTCGGTCTGGAACTGGGCGCCGACGATTACCTGGCCAAACCCTGCGATCCCCGCGAACTCACCGCCCGCCTGCGCGCCGTGCTGCGTCGCAGCCACCCGGCCGCCGTGTCGACCCAGCTGGAGCTGGGCGACCTGAGTTTCAGCCCGGTGCGCGGCGTGGTCAGCATCGACGAAAAGGAATTCACCCTCACCGTATCCGAAAGCCGTCTGCTCGAAGCCCTGCTCAAACAACCGGGCGAGCCGCTGGACAAGCAGGAACTGGCGCAGATCGCCCTGGGTCGCAAGCTGACCCTGTACGACCGTAGCCTGGACATGCACGTCAGCAACCTGCGCAAGAAGATCGGCCCCCACGCCGACGGCCGCCCGCGCATCGTGGCCCTGCGCAGCCGTGGCTACTACTACAGCCTCTAGCGTTTCTGCGGACGCTTTGTCAGTTCGATGACAAAGCGTCTTTACCCAAGCTTTACCCAGCGCTGACCGCCGCTGACCTTGATCTCCGTAATCTGTACCCATCCGGAACGTACCGGGAACGAGACAAGGAGATACACCATGCGCAAGACCCTTATCGCTCTGATGTTCGCTGCAGCTCTGCCAACCGTCGCCATGGCTGTGCCGCAGGATGGCGGCCCGATGGGCGGGCCTGATGGTGGCTGGCACCACGGCGGTCAGATGCACGGTATGCACGGCAAAGGTCCGTACAGCCAGCTGGACCTCTCCCGCGAACAGCGCGAGCAGATCCGCAAGATCATGGGCGAGCAGATGCACGAACGTAAGCAGACGGTCGAGAAATACCTGGAGAAACTCTCCCCGGCCGACCAGAAAGCCATGAAAGACGAGATGGCGGCCAACCACAAGAAGGCCGAATCCGATGTCCGCGCCGTGCTGAAACCGGATCAACAGAAGAAATTCGACGAGATCCAGAAGAAACAGGCCGAGCGTCGCGCCGAATGGGCCGAGTTCAAGGCCTGGAAAGCGCAACAACCGCAAAAGGCGCAATAATGTAATGACCCGACGGTTCACACCGTCGGGTCTTTTTATATCCAGTCCAATGTGGGAGCGAGCCTGCTCGCGATGGCGTTATGTCAGACAGTTCAGCTTTGTCTGATACACCGCTATCGCGAGCAAGCTCGCTCCCACAGGGTTTTGTGTTTGTTCTGAGGAATCATTGTGCGTTCATTGTTCTGGCGTATTCTCGCAAGCTTCTGGCTGGCCATCGCCCTGGTTGCGGGGCTTTCCATTTTGCTGGGGCACATGCTCAATCAGGACGCCTGGATCCTCAGCCGCCATCCGGGCCTCAACACATTGGCCGCCGACTGGACGCAGACCTACGAATCCCAGGGTGAAGACGCCGCCCAGGACATCCTCCAGCAACGTAAACGTCAGTATCACATCGACGTGCAAGTGCTGAACGAAAGCGGCGACCCGGTGGTACGCGGCACCTTCCCCCGTCGCGCGGCAGCCTTTGAAGCACGGCAGAACAACGACGACCGGCGCCTGCCCTGGCGGCGCCTGACCGATGAATTCACCAGCGAAAAGACCGGTGATACCTACCTGTTCATCTATCGCATCCCGCACCCGGAACTCGACGCCTGGCACCGCGAAAGCCTGCTTTGGCCATTGAGCGCGCTGGGGATCGCGCTGGTGGTACTGACCCTGTTCAGCCTGCTGGTGACCTTTTCCATCACCCGCCCGCTCAACCGCTTGCGCGGCGCGGTGCACGATCTGGGGCAGACCACCTACCAGCAGAACAGCCTGGCGAAACTGGCCAACCGCCGCGATGAGTTCGGCGTGCTGGCCAACGACTTCAACCGCATGGGCGCACGCCTGCAAAGCCTGATCGGCAGCCAGCGCCAGTTGCTGCGCGACGTGTCCCACGAGTTGCGCTCACCGCTGGCACGTCTGCGCATCGCCCTGGCACTGGCGGAACGGGCGAGCCCGGAAGAACGGGAAAAACTCTGGCCGCGTCTTACCCGCGAATGCGATCGGCTGGAAGCCTTGATCAGTGAAATTCTGGTGCTGGCGCGGGTCGACGCCGACAACGCCAGCGCTGAAGCCGTGGATCTGAATGCCCTGCTGGGCACCCTGCAAAAGGACGCGCAACTCGGCTCGCCGGAGCAGACCGTACGCCTGGAGGCCGAACCGCAGCTCAATCTGACAGGCTGGCCGACCATGATCGAACGCGCCGTGGACAACCTGCTGCGCAACGCCCAGCGCTTCAACCCGGTCGGCAGTCGATCGAATTGCAAGCCTCGCGACAAGGCGAGCGGATCGTGGTCAGCGTGCGCGACCATGGCCCGGGGGTGCAGGCCGAGCATTTGAGCCAGTTGGGCGAGCCGTTTTATCGGGCACCGGGGCAAACCGCTGCCGGGCATGGTCTGGGCCTGGCAATCGCCCGGCGTGCGGCGGAGCGCCATGGCGGGACGCTGGTGCTGGCCAATCACCCGCAGGGCGGGTTTGTGGCCAGTCTTGAGTTGCCGTTGGAGCCTGGGATTGTGGTCCAACCGTAAGAGCCCTCACCCCAGCCCTCTCCCAAAGGGAGAGGGGGCCGACCGAGGTGTCTTACGTCATACATCGACCTGAAAGATCGAGTCGATTATGGATCTGACAAAGCACCCGAACCGAGTCAATTCCGGATTCGGCCTAGTTCTTTCAAGTCGGCGGACCTCTGAAGCATCCCCCAATCAGTCCCCTCTCC
>NZ_LRUN01000059.1 GCF_001679645.1 Pseudomonas bananamidigenes
GCTCGCTCCCACAGGGATCTCCTTTGCTACACAAATTTTGTAAGCACCGAAGATCAGTGTGGGAGCGAGCTTGCTCGCGATAGCGTTCGACCAGACGCCGGAGAACTTGTGGCTTATCATTGGCCCCCTGACGACGCTCACCTCCAAGGCTCCCCGGCATGCTGGCAATCTTCCTCGAAACCCTGAACATCACCGCGCCGGTGTTTGCCATGCTGTTTCTGGGGGTGTTGCTCAAGCGCATCGAGTGGATCAACGACAATTTCATCCACACGGCCTCGGCGCTGGTGTTCAACGTCAGCATGCCGGCGCTGCTGTTTCTCGGCATCCTCCACGCCGACCTGCACGCGGCGCTGCAACCGGCGTTGCTGGTCTACTTCGCCGTCGCCACCCTGGCCAGTTTTGCTCTGGCCTGGGGCTGGGCAATTCTCCGCTGCCCGCGCGAGGATCGCGGCATCTACACCCAAGGTGCGTTTCGCGGCAACAACGGGGTGATTGGCCTGGCGCTGGCGGCGAGCATGTATGGCGACTACGGGATTTCCCTCGGGGCGATTCTCGCGGCGCTGGTGATCCTGTTCTACAACACCCTGTCGACCATCGTGCTGGCGGTCTACAGCCCGGTGATCAAGTCCGATCCGTGGAGCATCTGCAAAAGTGTGTTCAGCAATCCGCTGATCATCAGCGTGATTGCAGCGGCGCCGTTTGCCTGGTTCAAGGTCGGTCTGCCGGGATGGCTGGAGACGTCCGGCCAGTATCTGGCGCAAACCACACTGCCGCTGGCGCTGATCTGCATTGGCGGCACATTGTCGCTGGCGGCGCTGCGCAAGAGCGGGAGCATGGCGCTCAGCTCCAGCCTGCTGAAGATGATCGGCCTGCCGGTGTTCGCCACGCTGGGCGCATGGCTGTGGGGCTTTCGCGGGGCGGAACTGGGGATTCTGTTTCTGTACTTCGGCAGCCCGACGGCGGCTGCCAGTTTTGTCATGGCCCGGGCGGCCCAGGGCAATCATGAACTGGCGGCGGCGATCATTGTGTTGACCACGTTGATGGCGGCGGTGACCACCAACGTCGGGATCTTCTTCCTGCAGTGGGGCGGGTGGATCTAGCATTCAGTTTGCATCAGCAGAGATCATGTATGATGGCATATGGATATCGCTTGTCGTTTTTATTCAATGGAAGTTACAGGGAGTATGTATTTTGATTACCTATCAGCAAGCTCTTGGAATGGTTGAGCCAGGAGCGAAGAAGTCGATTTTATTGGCAAACGGTTTCTCACAGGCATGGAATGCTAGGATTTTTAACTATAAAAATTTACTCGAAACAGCTGATTTTGGGCCTCGGAGTGATGTCGTTAGAAGGATTTTTGAAAGCTTTAAAACTTATGATTTTGAAAAGATCATGAAGAAGTTGATCGCCACCGAAACGATATTGCGGCTCTATGGAGCAGATCAAAATGTCATTGAGATGGTGGTGAGTGATCAAGAAACAGTTAAGTCGGCACTGATTACCGCGATATCGCAAACCCATCCGAGCTTGCCAAGTGAAGTAACGGATCAACAATACGTCGCCGTTAGAACTTTTCTACAACAGTTTAGCCAGATTTTTACCCTGAATTATGATCTCCTGTTTTACTGGGCCCGAAATAAAATGGCTCTAGATCCGCCTGGGTATGAAACTGATGATGGTTTTCGGGCTTACAGGACTTGGGTCGGACCCACTTCTCAGAATGTACATTTTTTACATGGCGGACTTCATATTTACGATACCCAAGCAGGCATCAAGAAACATGCATGCACGGATGAGGGGGAGTCAATCATTGAGCAGGTGAGGGTCAATATGGAGAATAAACGGTTTCCCACCTTTGTTTCAGAGCCAACTCATGAGCGGAAGAGAGTTCGCATTCAGCATAACCCGTATTTGAACTTTTGCTTTCAGAAACTGGCCAAGCTTGATGGGGCGATGTTTGTGTTTGGTCATTCGATTGACGAGAATGACAAGCATATTTTTGATGAAATAAACAACAGTAGAGTTGGTTCGGTTTTTGTGAGTATTTATGGGGATCCACGGAGTGGCGAAAATTTGTTGGCGCAAGCCCGTGCTAACGCCTATCTATCAGCAAAGGATGTGGTGTTTTTTACGGCAGAAAGTGCTCCTGTCTGGTCTTCTAGATAGCTAGCTGCCGTAAGTTTCAGAGAGTTGGCTTAATTGTTCGAGGCTGTCTGGTATTGGATG
Organism: Pseudomonas bananamidigenes; assembly: GCF_001679645.1. Lineage (GTDB taxonomy): Bacteria > Pseudomonadota > Gammaproteobacteria > Pseudomonadales > Pseudomonadaceae > Aquipseudomonas > Aquipseudomonas bananamidigenes. The sequence continues at coordinate 2,227 of NZ_LRUN01000059.1, forward strand.
GCCTCATCCTTTCGTTCCTAATAACTGTCGATCACTTCCTGGGCTGCCCGAAACGCATCGATCGCTGCCGGCACCCCGGCATACACCGCGCAATGCAGCAGCGCCTCGCGGATCTCCTCGACCGTGCAGCCATTGTTCAACGCGCCGCGCACGTGGCCCTTCAATTCCTGCGGGCACTTCAGCGCGGTCAGCGCGGCGAGGGTGATCAGGCTGCGGGTCTTCAGCGGCAGACCTTCGCGGTTCCACACGCCGCCCCAGGCATGTTCGTTGACGAAATCCTGCAAGGGGCGGGTGAATTCGGTGGCGTTGCCCAGAGCACGGTCGACGAATGCATCGCCCATTACCTGACGGCGGACTTCAACCCCGGATTTCTTCGATTCGGTCATGGCGTATCCCTCTTGTGGTGTTGGCGGCGCCAGGCGCGCACGGACGTGAAAAACAGAAACGTCAGCAGCGTCGGCAGCACATAAAACAGCATCAAACGTTCGAGCTTGCCGGCCAGCGGCATGCCGGTGGTGAACGACACCACATGCAGTGCATACGCCAGGTACAAGCCGAGCAGCAACAAGCCTTCGGCGCGGGTCACACGGTAGCCGGAATAGAACACCGGCAGGCATAGCGCCGCGACGCCGAGCATTACCGGCAGGTCGAAATCCAGCGCGTTGGGCGACACCGAAAGGGGAGTCGGCGCGAGCAGTGCGGTAACGCCGAGTACCCCGAGCAGATTGAACAGGTTCGCGCCGATCACGTTGCCCACGGCAATGTCACGCTGCCCGCGCAGGGCGGCGATCAGCGAGGTGGCCAGTTCCGGCAGCGAAGTGCCGACCGCGACTACCGTGAGGCCGATCACCCGCTCGGAGAAGCCCATGTCCGTAGCCACCGCGACAGCTGCGCCCAGCAACAGGTGTCCGGCGAAGACCAGCACGGCCAGCCCGACGACGATCATCAGCAGACTGGTCACCCAGGGCGCTTGCGCCGCTGGCGGCAGTTCCGAGTGTGGACGGGACGAGTGCCGCGACTGGCGCAACAGCAGACCCAGATACAAACCCAGCGCGGTGAGCAGGAGGATGCCGTCGAAACGGCCGATCTGTTCGTTCCAGGCCAGTACGAACACCAGCAGACTGGCGCCGATCATCAGCGGAATATCCAGGCGCACCAGTTGCCGCGAGACCCGCAATGGAATGATCAGCGCCGACAGACCGAGGGTCACGAGGATGTTGAATATGCTGCTGCCGATCACGCTGCCGACGGCGATGTCGGGGTTGTGCGTCAGGGTGGCCTGCAGGCTGACCGCCATTTGCGGGGCGCTGCTGCCCAGGGCGACGATGGTCAGGCCGATGATCAGCGGCCGCACATGCAGGCGAGCAGCCAGACGCACGGCGGCCCGCACCATCAGTTCGGCACCGAAAATCAGCAGGGCCAGACCGCTGAGCAGTTCGATCACGTTGATCAGCGGTAAATCGCTCAGTCCGAAAATGGTGGGGGCTCCATCAGTCGTCGAGGGCCTGCACGCGAACCCGTGCCGTGCCGCTGCCCAGCATGCCGAGGCGCTCGGCGGCCTCGCGGGAAACATCGATGATGCGCCCGCGTGTGTGCGGCCCGCGGTCGTTGATACGCACTACGCAGGACTTGTCGTTTTTCAGGTTGGTGACCTTCACCCGTGTACCGAACGGCAGCTGGCGGTGGGCGGCGGTCAGGGAATTCTGGTTGAACGCTTCGCCGCTGGCGGTGCGTTTACCGTGGTGTCTGGCTCCGTAATAGGAGGCGACTCCGGTCTGGTCGTAACCGTGCGGGTCGATGACATCGGTGCTGGCGCAACCGGCCAGCAAAGAGAGCAGGGCGCAGGCGCCGAGCAGACGTTTCATTTCAAAGGCTCCCAAGAATAATTGTGGCGAGGGAGCTTGCTCCCGCTCGACCGCGAAGCGGTCGCAATTCGGTCAATGCACTCCTTTCCAAAGAGTGCGGTATCCGATTTGGGTCTGCTTTGCAGACCAGCGGGAGCAAGCTCCCTCGCCACAGGGGATCGGAGCCAGTCAATGAGTTCTGGCTCCATTATGGTCAGCCTTCGAGCTTGCTTTTCAGCAGTTCGTTCACTTGCTGCGGGTTGGCCTTGCCTTTGGAGGCTTTCATGGCCTGACCGACGAAGAAACCGAACATCTTGCCGCGTTTGGCTTCGTCTGCCGCACGGTATTGCTCGACCTGCTCGGCGTTGGCCGCGAGCATTTCATCCAGCACCGCCGAGATGGCGCCGGTGTCGGTGACTTGCTTCAGACCACGCTTCTCGATGATTTCATCGGCGCTGCCTTCACCGTTGGCCATCGCTTCGAACACTACCTTGGCGATTTTGCCGGAGATGGTGTTGTCCTTGATGCGCAACAGGATGCCGCCCAGCTGCTCGGCGGAAACCGGCGAATCCTGGATGTCCAGGCTCTGCTTGTTGAGCAGGCTGCCCAACTCGACCATCACCCAGTTCGCCGCCAGTTTGGCGTCGCCGCCGATACTCGCAACTTTCTCGAAGTAGTCCGCCTGTTCACGGCTGGTCGCCAGCACGTTGGCGTCGTAGGCCGACAGGCCGAAGGCACTCTGGAAGCGCTCGCGCTTCTGTGGCGGCAGTTCCGGCAGGGTGGCACGCACGTCATCCAGGTACGAATCCTCGATGACCACCGGCAGCAGGTCCGGATCGGGGAAGTAACGGTAGTCGTTGGCTTCCTCTTTGCTGCGCATAGGACGGGTTTCGTCCTTGTTCGGATCGTACAGACGGGTCTGCTGGACCACTTTGCCGCCGTCTTCGATGAGGTCGATCTGACGCTGGATCTCGGAGTTGATCGCCTTCTCGATGAAGCGGAACGAGTTGACGTTCTTGATCTCGCAACGGGTGCCGAATTCGGCCTGGCCTTTCGGACGTACCGACACGTTGCAGTCGCAACGCAGCGAACCTTCGGCCATGTTGCCGTCGCAGATGCCCAGGTAACGCACCAGCGCGTGGATCGCCTTGACGTAAGCCACGGCTTCCTTGGCGCTGCGCATGTCAGGCTCGGAAACGATCTCCAGCAGCGGCGTGCCAGCACGGTTCAGGTCGATGCCGGTGGCACCGCTGAATTCTTCGTGCAGGCTCTTGCCGGCGTCTTCTTCCAGGTGCGCGCGAGTGATGCCGACGCGCTTGACCGTGCCGTCTTCCAGGGCGATGTCCAGATGGCCCTTGCCGACGATCGGCAATTCCATCTGGCTGATCTGGTAGCCCTTCGGCAGGTCCGGGTAGAAATAGTTTTTACGGGCGAACACGTTGTGCTGACCGATCTCGGCGTCAATTGCCAGACCGAACATCACCGCCATGCGCACCGCTTCCTGGTTGAGCACCGGCAGCACGCCGGGCATGCCCAGGTCGATCAGGCTGGCCTGAGTGTTCGGCTCGGAGCCGAACTGGGTGGAACTACCGGAAAAGATTTTCGACCGGGTGGTGAGCTGTGTGTGAATCTCCAGCCCGATCACGACTTCCCATTGCATGTGTGTCTCCTCAGAAGCCGGTTGGGGTGCGGGTGTGCCAGTCAGTGTGTAACTGATACTGGTGGGCAACGTTCAACAGGCGACCTTCCTGGAAATACGGCGCGAGCAGCTGTACGCCGACCGGCAGACCGTCGACGAAACCGGCCGGCATCGACAGGCCCGGCAGGCCCGCGAGGTTGGCGGTAATGGTGTAGACGTCTTCCAGGTAGGCAGCGACCGGGTCGCTGTTCTTGGCGCCGAGTTTCCAGGCCGGGTTCGGCGTGGTCGGGCCGAGGATGATGTCGACTTCATTGAAGGCCGCCATGAAATCGTTCTTCACCAGGCGACGGATCTTCTGCGCTTTCAGGTAGTAAGCGTCGTAGTAACCGGCGGACAGCGCGTAGGCACCGACCATGATCCGGCGCTGCACTTCGGCACCGAAGCCCTCGCCACGGGAGCGCTTGTACAGGTCTTCCAGGTTCTTCGGGTCTGCGCAGCGGTGGCCGAAGCGCACGCCGTCGAAACGCGACAGGTTGGAAGAGGCTTCTGCCGGAGCGATCACGTAGTACGCAGGAATGGCGTGCTGCATGTTCGGCAGGCTGATTTCCTTGATCACGGCACCGAGCTTCTGCAACTCCTTGATGCTGTTCTGGATCAGGTCGGCGATACGCGGGTCGAGGCCGGCACCGAAGTATTCCTTCGGCACGCCGATGCGCAGGCCTTGCAGCGAGCCGTTCAGGCCGGCGGCGTAGTCCGGCACCGGTTCATCGATGCTGGTGGAGTCGTTCGGATCGAAGCCGGCCATACCTTGCAACAGAATCGCGCAGTCTTCGGCGGTGCGCGCCAACGGGCCGCCCTGATCGAGGCTGGAGGCGTAAGCGATCATGCCCCAGCGCGATACGCGACCGTAGGTCGGTTTCAGGCCGGTGAGGTTGGTGAACGCGGCCGGCTGGCGGATCGAGCCGCCGGTGTCGGTGGCCGTGGCGGCAGGCAACAGGCGAGCGGCAACAGCGGCAGCCGAACCACCGGACGAGCCACCCGGGACGTGTTCCAGGTTCCACGGGTTTTTCACCGCGCCGTACCAGCTCGACTCGTTGGCCGAACCCATGGCGAATTCGTCCATGTTGGTCTTGCCCAAGGTCACGGCGCCGGCAGCGGCCAGCTTCGAAACCACGGTGGCGTCGTACGGCGCCTTGAAGTTGTCGAGCATCTTCGAGCCGCAACTGGTGCGGATGCCCTGGGTGCAGAACAGGTCCTTGTGGGCGATCGGCGCACCGAGCAGGGCGCCGCTCTCACCGTTGGCCCGGCGCGCGTCGGCGGCTTTCGCCTGCTCGAGGGCCAGCGCTTCGGTAAGGCTGATGAAACTGTTGAGCTGCGGATCGAGCTGGGAAATGCGCGCCAGCAGGACTTTGGTCAGCTCTTCGGAGGAAAACTTTTTATCGGCAAGACCGCGGGCGATCTCGGCCAGAGTCATTTGATGCATTGCGGGCTCTTTCCCTTTAGTCGATGACTTTCGGAACCAGATACAGGCCGTTTTCGACCGCTGGCGCGATGGACTGATAAGCCTCGCGGTTATTGCTTTCGGTCACGACGTCGGCGCGCAGGCGCTGACTGGCTTCCAGCGGGTGGGCCAGTGGCTCGATACCGTCGGTATCGACCGCCTGCATTTCGTCGACCAGCCCGAGAATGCTGTTGAGGGCCGAAGTGATTTGTGGAAGATCGGCGTCATTGAGGCCAAGGCTGGCCAGATGAGCGATTTTTTCCACGTCGGAGCGTTCTAGCGCCATCGGGATTCTCCAGTGGAAAACAGGACGGACGGCGTCCGTGCGTTGATTTGTCGGAACACTACCGCACTTCTACGGTCATAAGGCCGCGATTGTGGGGCTTGGTGCACAGAAAAGCGGCCAATTTAACATATTGGCGCCTTGCCCAAAATCCCTGTCGTTGTTAGAGTTTGCCGCACTTTTTTACCCACGCGTTGCCTAGGGTCCCTTTCCCATGTTCAAGAAACTGCGTGGCATGTTTTCCAGCGATCTTTCCATTGACCTGGGCACTGCCAACACCCTTATTTACGTGCGCGAGCGCGGCATCGTCCTGAATGAGCCATCGGTTGTGGCCATTCGGACACACGGTAACCAGAAAAGTGTCGTCGCTGTCGGCACCGAGGCCAAGCGCATGCTCGGCCGTACGCCGGGCAACATTGCTGCCATTCGTCCGATGAAGGACGGCGTGATCGCCGACTTCAGCGTCTGCGAAAAGATGCTGCAATACTTTATCAACAAGGTTCACGAAAACAGTTTCCTGCAGCCCAGCCCTCGTGTGCTGATCTGCGTTCCATGCAAGTCCACCCAGGTCGAGCGTCGGGCCATCCGTGAATCGGCCCTGGGCGCCGGTGCCCGTGAAGTGTTCCTGATCGAAGAGCCGATGGCGGCTGCGATCGGTGCAGGCCTGCCGGTTGAAGAAGCACGCGGTTCGATGGTCGTGGATATCGGTGGCGGTACCACCGAAATCGCGCTGATCTCCCTGAACGGTGTGGTCTATGCCGAATCCGTACGCGTTGGCGGCGACCGCTTTGACGAAGCGATCATCACCTATGTGCGCCGCAACTACGGCAGCCTGATCGGCGAATCCACCGCCGAGCGCATCAAGCAGGAAATCGGTACGGCCTACCCGGGCGGCGAAGTTCGCGAAGTCGACGTTCGCGGCCGCAACCTGGCCGAAGGCGTTCCACGCGCATTCACCCTGAACTCCAACGAAGTGCTGGAGGCTCTGCAAGAGTCGCTGGCGACCATCGTTCAGGCCGTGAAAAGCGCCCTGGAGCAATCGCCGCCGGAACTGGCTTCCGACATCGCCGAGCGTGGGCTGGTGCTGACCGGTGGTGGCGCGCTGTTGCGTGACCTCGACAAGCTGCTGGCCCAGGAAACCGGTCTGCCGGTCATCGTTGCCGAAGATCCGCTGACCTGCGTGGCTCGCGGCGGTGGCCGTGCACTGGAAATGATGGACAAGCACACCATGGACCTGCTCTCCAGCGAATAAGTCGCCGGGTGCAATACGTGGGTGAGCGCACAGGCAGCACTTTGCAGTGCTGCCTGTTGGCGTTTATCTTCTGTCAGTCTTCATCCAGGCCGGTTTGATGCCGTATGAATAAACAGAACATTTGCCTGGGAGGAGCGGCTTATTAAACCGCTTTTCGCCAAGGGCCCCTCACTGGGCGTTCGCCTGCTGGTGCTGGCCGTGCTGTCGGTCGCGCTGATGGTGGTCGATGCCCGTTTCAGCCTGCTCAAGCCTGCCCGCAGCCAGATGTCGCTGGTGCTGATGGACGCTTACTGGATCACCGATCTGCCCGGCAGATTGTGGGAAGGTGTCGCCAGTCAGTTCGGCAGCCGTACCGAGCTGGTCGCCGAAAACGAAAAACTCAAGACCGAGAACCTGCTGTTGCAGGGCCGCATGCAGAAGCTGGCCGCCCTTACCGAGCAGAACGTCCGTCTGCGCGAGTTGCTCAATTCCTCTGCGCTGGTCAACGAGAAGGTCGAAGTGGCCGAGCTGATCGGCATGGACCCCAACCCCTTCACTCATCGCATCATCATCAACAAGGGTGAGCGTGACGGTGTGGTCCTCGGCCAACCGGTGCTCGACGCACGCGGACTGATGGGGCAGGTGGTCGAACTGATGCCGTACACCTCCCGCGTATTGCTGCTGACCGACTCGACCCACAGTATTCCTGTGCAGGTGAACCGTAACGGTCTGCGGGCGATTGCCAGCGGCACCGGTAACCCTGAACGTCTGGAGCTGCGGCATGTGGCCGACACCGCCGACGTCAAGGAAGGCGATCTGCTGGTCAGCTCCGGTCTGGGCCAGCGTTTCCCGGCCGGTTACCCGGTGGCGACGGTCAAGGAAGTGATCCACGATTCCGGCCAGCCATTCGCCATTGTCCGCGCCGTGCCAACGGCTGCATTGAACCGCAGCCGCTACCTGCTTCTGGTGTTCAGCGACAACCGGACGGCTGAGGAGCGTGCCAACGATGCGGCGCAGGCTCAGGAAAATCTGGATGCGTTCGGTGGCGGTCCGGTCATTCCGGCAACCGTACCGAAAACGGTGAACACACCGGCTCAGGCCCCCGCTGCGGCGAGCACGCCTGCCGCTGCACCTGCTGCAACGCCGGCCAGACCTGCTGCAAGCAAACCAGCGGCGAAACCGACTGCAGCGACGCCGGCGGCCAGCAAGCCACCAGCCGCTCAGCCAGCCAGTGCCCGGCCGACCGCCAAACCGCCTGCCACCGCGCCGGCCACCACCGGGGGACGAGAATAATGGTCGGTGTCAAAGCTTCCCGAAACGGCTGGATCGTCTGGCTGACCTTTCTGATCGGCATGCTGCTCAGCGTGTCGCCTTTGCCGCAGTTCATGGAAATCCTCCGCCCGCTGTGGCTGGCATTGCTCCTGGCATTCTGGGCGCTGTACATGCCGCAGATGATTGGCATGGTGACCGCTTTCTGCCTGGGGCTGGCCGAGGATGTGCTGTATGGCACGTTGCTGGGGCAGAACGCCTTGATCCTGACCCTGATCACGTTCCTGGTGCTGTCGTTGCAGCAGCGCCTGCGGATGTTCCCGATGTGGCAGCAGAGCCTGGTGATCCTGGTAATCTTCGGTCTCGCTCAACTCGTACAACTCTGGCTCAGCGCCTTGACCGGAAATCGTCAGCCAACCCTGGCGCTGGTCCTGCCGGCGCTGGTCAGTGCCTTGCTCTGGCCCTGGGTCAGCTTCGCTCTGCGCGGCCTGCGCCGACGTTACAAAATCAACTGATTCGGTCAGGCATGGGCCCCCACCGGTGCCATGAGGCAGGGCACTCAACAGGGAGATGTTTGGATGAAGCCGCTTTACCTCGCCTCGGGATCGCCGCGTCGGCGTGAATTGCTCACGCAGATCGGCGTTCCGTTTACCGCCATCAGTGCGGATATCGATGAAACCCCTTTTGCCCATGAATCCCCGTCGGCCTATGTCGAGCGCCTGGCGCGCGGCAAGGCTGACGCCGGGCGGCGCTCTGTCGTCAGCGGCAAACCGTTTTGCGTGTTGGGTGCCGATACCGCTGTGGTGCTGGACGGCAAAATTCTCGGCAAACCGGTGGACGAAGCCGACGCATGCGCCATGCTGATGATGTTGTCCGACAAGGAGCACGAAGTGCTCACCGCCATCGCCGTACTGGAGGGTGAACGCTGCGAGTCGCAAGTGGTGCGCAGTCTGGTACGGTTCCGGGCAATCAGTCGGGAAGAAGCCGCTGCCTACTGGGCCAGCGGCGAACCGAAGGACAAGGCTGGCGGTTACGGCATTCAGGGGCTTGGCGCGGTGTTCGTCGCCGGATTGAACGGCAGCTATTCGGCGGTGGTCGGTTTACCGGTGTGCGAAAGCGCAGAACTGCTTGGCCGTTTCGGCATACCCTGTTGGCAAAGCCTGAGTGCGCAGTAACCGTCGAACAGATCGAGACGCGGTCATCATTGTGAACATGCCTGAACGAGACCCTGCCATGAGTGAAGAGATTCTGATCAACATCACGCCGATGGAATCGCGCGTGGCGGTGGTCGAAAACGGTGTGCTGCAAGAAGTGCATGTCGAGCGCACGCAGAAACGCGGGATCGTCGGCAACATCTATAAAGGCAAGGTCGTGCGGGTACTGCCGGGCATGCAGGCGGCCTTCGTCGACATCGGCCTGGACCGCGCGGCGTTCATTCACGCCTCGGAAATTTCCCTGCGCGAGGGCCCGGCGGTGGAAAGCATCAGCGCGCTGGTGCACGAAGGTCAGAGTCTGGTGGTGCAGGTCACCAAGGATCCAATCGGTTCCAAAGGGGCGCGTCTCACCACTCAGCTGTCGATCCCGTCGCGCTATCTGGTCTATATGCCGCGCACCGCCCATGTCGGCATTTCCCTGAAGATCGAAGACGAAGCCGAGCGCGAGCGTCTGAAGCAGGTGGTCAGCGATTGTGTGGCCAAGGAAGGCATCAAGGAGGCCGGCGGCTTTATCCTGCGCACCGCCGCCGAAGGGGCCGGGGCCGACGAGATCCTCATGGACATCCGCTACCTGCGACGCCTGTGGGATCAGATCAACGAGCAGATCAAGACCATCGGCGCGCCAAGTGTGATCTACGAAGACCTCGGTCTGGCCTTGCGCACCCTGCGGGATCTGGTCAGTCCGAAAATCGAGAAAATCCGCATCGACTCCCGGGAAACCTTCCAGAAAACCACGCAGTTCGTCGCCGAACTGATGCCGGAAATCGCCGATCGTCTGGAACACTATCCGGGCGAACGGCCGATCTTCGACCTGTACGGTGTCGAAGACGAAATCCAGAAAGCCCTCGAGCGCAAGGTGCCGCTGAAGTCCGGCGGTTATCTGGTGGTGGATCCGGCCGAAGCCATGACCACCATCGACGTGAACACCGGCGCGTTCGTCGGGCACCGCAACCTCGAAGAAACCATCTTCAAGACCAATCTTGAAGCCGCCACGGCGATTGCCCGGCAGATGCGCCTGCGCAATCTGGGCGGGATCATCATCATCGACTTCATCGACATGGAAGATGAAGAGCACCAGCGCCAGGTTCTGCGAACCCTGGAAAAACAGCTGGAGCGCGATCATGCCAAGACCAACATTATCGGCATCACCGAACTCGGTCTGGTGCAGATGACCCGCAAGCGTACACGTGAAAGCCTGGAGCAGGTGCTGTGCGAACCTTGCAGCAGCTGTCAGGGGCGGGGCAAGCTGAAAACCCCGGAAACCATCTGTTACGAGATCTTCCGCGAGATTCTGCGTGAGGCCCGGGCCTATCAGGCCGAGGGTTATCGTGTATTGGCGAACCAGAAAGTCGTCGACCGGTTGCTCGATGAAGAATCCGGCAACGTAGCCGAGCTTGAAGGGTTCATTGGCCGCACCATACGCTTCCAGGTGGAAACCATGTATTCCCAGGAACAATATGACGTGGTGCTGCTCTGATCCCCTGCGTCACTTTTTTCCTGAAACGGCTGGCCTCAGCTTTTTGCAGTATTTTTGCCATGGGAGCCAACTGACATGGAACGTCTGACACGCATTTTTGCCGCGCTTACCCGTTGGGGGTTGGGCCTGTGTGCACTGGTTCTGGTGTTGATGGCGTTGTACGTCAGCCTCGGCCGGGAGCTTGCACCACTGGTGGCCGAGTACCGCGCCGACATCGAAGACAAGGCCGGTGCCGCGCTGGGCATGCCGTTGCAGATAGGCGAGCTGGAAGGCGACTGGAGCGGTTTTGCGCCGATCCTGCTGGCTCACGACGTCATGGTCGGCGACGGCGCCAATGCCTTGCGTCTGGACCGTGTACGTGCGGTGCCGGATGTGTGGGCCAGTCTGCTGGCTCGCGAAGTGCGCATTGCTCATCTTGAGCTCAATGGCCTGAAGATCAGCCTCAAGGAAGGCGAGGACGGCAAGTGGGCGCTGGAAGGTTTGCCGGTGCAGCAGGACCAGCCCCTGGATCCGGAGCAACTGTTCAACCGCATGCAAATGGTTCAGCAACTGTCGGTGCTCGACAGTCAGGTGACCTTGCAACCGCTGGACCATGCGCCTCTGACCCTCGCTTATGTCGGGATCAATCTCAAGACAGGCACCAATCGCCAGCGCCTCGACGCGCGTCTGAACCTGCCCGACGGGCAACCCGTGGCGCTGAGTCTGCGTACGAGGATTCGCCCCGCTCAGTTGCCGGACAGTACGGTCGAGGGCTACATCAGTCTGCCGCAAAGCGATTGGGCGAAATGGCTGCCCGAGCGTCTCACTCGGCAATGGAATTTTTCCGAGATCAAGGCGGGTGGCGAGCTGTGGGTCAACTGGAGCGAGGGTGCCCTGCAAAGCGCCGCCGTTCGTCTGAACGCCCCGCAACTGATTGGCGCGTACGACGAGCGCAAGCCGATCCAGATCAACAACCTGGCGCTCAACGGCTACTTTCAGCGGACCGGTGAAGGCGCTACCGTCACCCTGGATTCACTGGCGATGAACTTTGGCGAGACTCGTTGGGAGTCCCGCGTGCAGATAAAGCAGACGGCCGCCACCGACAAGGTCGACGAACTCTGGCACCTGCAGGCTGATCGCCTCGATCTGACGCCGATCACGCCATTGCTCAACGCACTGGGGCCACTGCCGCAAGGTTTTGCCACTGTGGTCGAGCGCTTGAAAGTGACCGGTGGCTTGCGCAACGTACTGCTGGATCTGCGACCGAACGCCACCGACGACAGCAAGTTCAGTTTCGCTGCGAACCTCGACCGGGTCGGCTTCGACGCCTATCACGGAGCCCCGGCGGCGCGCAATGTCAGCGGCAGTCTGAGCGGCAACCTTGGCGGCGGCGAATTGCGCATGGACAGCAAGGACTTCGTCCTGCATCTCGATCCGATCTTCGCCAAGCCATGGCAATACATTCAGGCCAATGCCCGGTTGACCTGGAAACTCGACAAGGAAGGTTTCACCCTGATCGCTCCGTACCTGAAGGTGCTTGGCGAAGAGGGCAAGATTGCCGGCGACTTTCTGATCCGCCTGCATTTCGATCACAACCAGGAAGACTACATGGACCTGCGGGTCGGTCTGGTGGATGGTGACGGTCGCTACACCACCAAGTACCTGCCCGAAGTCCTGAGCCCGGCCCTCGACGAATGGCTGCGCACGGCGATTCTCAAAGGCGCGGTGGATCAGGGTTTCTTCCAGTATCAGGGTTCGCTGAACAAGAATGCCGGTGAAGCGGATCGCAGCATCAGCCTGTTTTTCAAGGTGCACGACGCGGAGCTGGCATTCCAGCCAGGCTGGCCGCATGTGAGCAAGGTCAGCGGTGATGTGTTTATCGAGGACAGCGGCGTGCGGATTGTCGCCAGCGAGGGCCAGTTGCTCGACACCCGGGTCAACGATGTCTTCGTCAACATTCCTCATGTGCCGAGCGGTGAGCACAGCCACATGTACCTCGATGGCGAGTTCGCCGGCGGTCTGGGCGACGGTTTGAAGATTCTCCAGGAAGCGCCGATCGGCACCGCCGAGACCTTCGCCGGCTGGGAAGGCGAGGGCGATCTGCAAGGCAGACTCAAGCTGGACGTGCCGCTGGCCAAGGGTGATCAGCCGAAAATCCTGGTGGATTTCAAAACCGCCAACGCGCGCCTGAAACTGGCCGAGCCGAAGCTGGAACTGAGCCAGCTCAAGGGCGATTTCCGTTTCGACAGCGCCAAGGGCCTGAGCGGGCAGAACATCAGTGCCCGGGCCTTCGACAAGCCGGTCACCGCACAGATTTTCGCCGATGGAGGCCCCGGCAAGCTCAAGACCCGGGTGACGGCTTCGGGACAGGTCGAAGTCAAGAAACTCACGGACTGGCTGGGCGTGACGCAGCCGTTGCCGGTGTCCGGGACGATTCCTTACCAGTTACAGGTGAATCTGGACGGTGCCGACAGTCAATTGATGGTCAGCTCCAATCTGAAAGGGGTGGCGGTGGACCTGCCCGCGCCTTTCGGCCTGTCGGCCAGCACGGGGCGTGACACCGTGTTCCGCATGACCCTGCAAGGCCAGGAACGGCGCTACTGGGTCAATTACGACCAACTGGCCAACTTCACCTTTGCGGCGCCACCGAACAGTTTCGCCGAAGGTCGTGGCGAGCTGTTTCTCGGCGTTGGCGAGGCGGTGCTGCCTGGCAATAAAGGTCTGCGGGTGCGCGGCGTGTTGTCCGAGCTGGACGTCAAGCCCTGGCAGGATCTGGTGGACAAATACGCCGGGCAGGATCCTGGCGGCAGCGCCAGGCAATTGCTCAGCGGTGCGGACTTCAAGGTCGGCAAGCTCACAGCCTTTGGCACCACGCTGGATCAGGCCGCCGTGCAATTGAACCGTAAACCCGATGCCTGGGCCCTGGCGTTAGACAGTCAGCAGGCCAAAGGCACGGCCAGCCTGCCGGATGCCATGGGCGTGCCGATTGCGGTGAACCTGCAATACGTGCGCCTGCCGGCGCCCGATCCGACGGTGCAGGCCGACGAAAACTCGCCGGATCCGCTGGCCTCGGTCGATCCGAGCAAAATCCCGGCGCTGGATATCACTATCAATCAGCTGTTCCAGGGACAGGACCTGGTTGGCGGCTGGTCGCTGAAAGTTCGACCGACCGCCAAGGGCATTGCCCTGAACAACCTCGATCTGGGCCTCAAAGGCATCCTGTTGCAGGGTAGCGGCGGCTGGGAAGGCGCCCCGGGTGCCACGACCAGCTGGTACAAGGGCCGGATCGGCGGCAAGAATCTCGCCGATGTGCTCAAGGGCTGGGGCTTTGCGCCGAGCGTGACCAGCGAAGAGTTCCACATGGATGTCGATGGTCGCTGGCCGGGCTCGCCGGCATGGTTGGCCACCAAGCGTTTCTCGGGCTCGCTGGATGCATCGCTCACCAAGGGACAGTTCGTCGAAGTCGAAGGCGGCGCCCAGGCGCTGCGGGTGTTCGGTCTGCTGAATTTCAACTCCATCGGCCGCCGGTTGCGTCTGGACTTTTCCGACCTGTTCGGCAAAGGCTTGAGTTACGACCGGGTCAAGGGGTTGCTGGTGGCGAACAATGGCGTGTACGTCACGCAGGAACCGATCAGGTTGACCGGACCGTCGAGCAATCTGGAGCTCAACGGCACGCTGGATCTGGTGGGCGATCAGGTTGATGCCAAATTGCTGGTGACCTTGCCGGTCACCAACAACCTGCCCATCGCCGCGTTGATCGTGGGAGCACCGGCGGTCGGGGGTGCGCTGTTCCTGATCGACAAACTGATCGGTGACCGCGTGGCGCGCTTCGCCAGCGTCAAATACACCGTCAAAGGTCCGTGGAAAGAACCGAAAATCACCTTCGACAAACCGTTTTGATCAGCCACGCCGCAAACCGATGGAGTAGCATGGCCGTCTACCTCTTGCGGAGTTCGCCATGTCTTTTGCGGTGATTCAAATGGTCAGCCAGAGCGATGTGCTGGCCAATCTGCGTGATGCCCGACGTCTGCTCGAACAGGCGGCCAGCGCCGGCGCGAAGCTGGCGGTGCTGCCGGAAAACTTCGCCGCCATGGGGCGTCGCGACATCGCCGATATCGGTCGTGCCGAAGCGCTGGGCGAAGGCCCGATCCTGCCGTGGTTGAAACAGACCGCCCGTGACCTCAGGTTATGGATAGTGGCCGGCACCTTGCCGTTGCCGCCGGCGGGGCAGCCCGAGGCGAAATCCCATGCCTGTTCGTTGCTGGTGGACGATCAGGGCGAGATGGTTGCCCGATATGACAAGCTGCATTTGTTCGATGTGGACGTGGCGGACAATCGCGGGCGTTACCGCGAATCCGATGACTATGCTTATGGCAGTGGCGTGGTCGTGGCGGACACCCCTGTCGGCCGGCTCGGCCTGACGGTGTGTTACGACTTGCGCTTCCCGGAGCTGTACAGCGAACTGCGGGCTGCCGGGGCTGAACTGATTACCGCACCCTCGGCTTTCACCGCCGTGACGGGGGCGGCGCACTGGGATGTGCTGATTCGTGCGCGGGCGATTGAAACCCAGTGCTACTTGCTGGCGGCGGCCCAGGGCGGGATCCATCCGGGGCCTCGGGAAACCTTTGGTCACGGGGCGATTGTCGACCCGTGGGGTCGCGTGCTGGCGCAACAGGAACAAGGCGAGGCCGTGTTGCTGGCCGAGCGCGACAGTGACGAACAGGCGTCCATCCGGGCGCGCATGCCGGTGACGAATCATCGGCGGTTTTTTTCGCAGGGCGCGCAGCGACCTGCTTCAGAACACGAATTTAAGGCGTAAACCTATGAGCCAGTTGTTGTCCTCAGTCAGTGATCATCTGTTGGCGCCCGGCGGCGTGACGATCGAGAGCCTGCAAGGCGTGCTTGGTGATCTGGCCGGCCCGGGCATCGATGCGGCCGATCTGTATTTCCAGGGGCAGATTTCCGAGTCCTGGTCGCTGGAAGACGGCATCGTCAAGGAAGGCAGTTTCAACCTCGACCAGGGTGTCGGCGTGCGGGCCCAGTCCGGTGAAAAAACCGGTTTCGCCTACAGCAACGCGATCACCCTCGAAGCCCTCGGCGCGGCGGCCCGTGCGGCGCGGTCTATTTCTCGCGCCGGGCAGAATGGCACGGTGCAGGCGTTCAGCGCGCAGGACGTCGCCCAACTGTACGCGCCGGATAACCCGCTGGAAGTGCTGAGCCGTGCCGAGAAAGTCGAGTTGCTCAAGCGCATCGATGTGGCGACCCGCGCCCTCGATCCGCGAATCCAGCAGGTCAGCGTGAGCATGGCCGGGGTCTGGGAGCGGATCCTGGTCGCTTCGACCGACGGCGGCCTGGCTGCCGACGTGCGTCCGCTGGTGCGTTTCAACGTCAGCGTGATCGTTGAGCAGAACGGTCGTCGCGAACGGGGTGGCCATGGCGGCGGCGGGCGTACCGACTACCGTTATTTCCTCGCCGAAGACCGCGCCATGGGGTATGCCCGTGAGGCGTTGCGTCAGGCGCTGGTGAATCTGGAGGCGATTCCTGCACCGGCCGGCACGTTGCCTGTTGTTCTGGGCTCGGGCTGGTCCGGTGTGCTGCTGCACGAAGCGGTCGGACACGGTCTGGAAGGCGACTTCAACCGCAAGGGCAGTTCGGCCTACAGCGGGCGGATGGGGGAAATGGTTGCCTCCAGACTCTGCACCATTGTCGATGACGGCACGCTGGCCGGTCGTCGCGGCTCCCTGAGCGTCGACGACGAAGGCACGCCGACCGAGTGCACCACGCTGATCGAAAACGGCGTGCTCAAAGGCTACATGCAGGACAAGCTCAACGCGCGCCTGATGGGCGTGGCCCGCACCGGCAACGGTCGTCGTGAATCCTACGCGCACCTGCCGATGCCACGAATGACCAACACCTACATGCTCGGCGGCCAGAGCGATCCGGCGGAAATCATCGCGTCGGTGAAGAAAGGCATCTACTGCGCCAACCTCGGCGGCGGCCAGGTCGATATCACCAGCGGCAAGTTCGTGTTTTCCACCAGCGAGGCGTATCTGATCGAGGACGGCAAGATCACCGCACCGGTCAAGGGCGCGACGTTGATCGGCAACGGTCCGGAAGCGATGAGCCGGGTGTCGATGGTCGGTAACGATCTGGCGCTGGACAGCGGTGTGGGGACGTGTGGCAAGGACGGGCAGTCGGTGCCGGTGGGCGTGGGTCAGCCGACGCTGAAAATCGATGCGATCACCGTGGGTGGCACGGGCGCATAAGCGGGGAGGGAGCTTCGGGTGGCGCGCAGTGCGGCCACCCGGTGGCGAATATCAACGCAGACCGCGTTGAGTCTCGTCCAGCTCACGGATGTATTTGAAGATCTTGCGGCTCGAGGCAGGAGGTTTGTCATGTGCAACCTCGTGCTGGGCCTGCCGGATCAGGGAGCGCAGTTGCTGGCGGTCGGCGTCCGGGTACTCGACGACGAATTTCTCCAGCACGGCATCGTCACCGCCGATCAGGCGGTCACGCCAGCGTTCGAGGTTGTGGAAACGCTCGTTGTACTGGCGGGTAGAGGCATCGAGTTGATCGAGCAGCTCAAGGATCGCGGTGGTGTCCTGATCGCGCATGAGTTTGCCGATGAACTGCAAATGCCGTTTACGTGCAATGTGCGCAACGTGTTTGGGCGCATCGGCCAGAGCCCGGCGCAGGGCGTCGGTCAGTGGCAGTTTGGCCAACCGGTCCGGCTTGAGTGTCGTAAGGCGCTCGCCGAGGTCAACCAGAGCATGCAGCTCGCGTTTGACCTGGGATTTGCTTTTTTCTCCCGTATCGAGGGAGTCGTCGTAAGAATCAACCATGGTGGCAGTCCGCAAAGAAACGCCGCCATGATAACCAGTCGGGGGCCACTTGTCCGGCCCGGTCGCTCGAAGGCCCCAGCCGAAAGCAGAATTTGAGTGGAGATGAGCATGAGTGCAGTTGAAAGCGTCGGCCCGCAGGCATTGCCGGCACTGCAGGAACAGGTCGAGCAGATCATCGCCGAAGCCAGACGTCAGGGCGCCAGTGCCTGCGAAGTGGCGGTGTCGCTGGAGCAGGGCCTGTCGACCTCGGTGCGCCAGCGTGAAGTCGAAACGGTCGAGTTCAACCGCGATCAGGGTTTCGGCATCACCTTGTACGTCGGCCAGCGCAAGGGCTCGGCCAGCACCTCCGCCACCGGTCCGGATGCGATTCGCGAGACCGTTGCCGCGGCGCTGGCGATTGCCAGACACACTTCCGAAGACGAAGCCTCGGGGCTGGCTGACGCGGCACTGATGGCCAAGGATGTTCAGGACTTCGATCTGTTCCACGAGTGGGGCATCACTCCGGAGCAGGCCATCGAGAAGGCGTTGCTCTGTGAAGCCGCCGCGTTCGACGCCGATGCGCGCATCAAGAACGCCGATGGCACCACGTTGAGCACTCATCAGGGCTGCCGCGTGTATGGCAACAGCCACGGTTTCATCGGCGGGTACGCCTCCACCCGGCACAGCCTGAGCTGCGTGATGATCGCCGAGGCCGAGGGTCAGATGCAGCGTGATTACTGGTACGACGTGAATCGCCAGGGCGGTTTGTTGGCTGATCCGGTGAGTATCGGCCAGCGTGCGGCGCAGCGGGCTGCGAGCCGCCTGGGCGCGCGTCCGGTGCCGACTTGCGAAGTGCCAGTGCTGTTTTCCGCTGAACTGGCCGGCGGATTGTTCGGCAGTTTCCTGTCGGCGGTGTCCGGCGGCAGTCTGTATCGCAAGGCGTCGTTCCTGGAAGGCACGCTGGGGCAGAAGCTGTTTCCGCAGTGGCTGACCATCGATGAGCGTCCGCATCTGATGCGCGCCATGGGCAGCGCCGCCTATGACGGGGACGGCCTGGCGACCTATGCCAAACCGTTTGTCGAAAAAGGTGAATTGGTGTCTTACATCCTCGGCACTTATTCCGGCCGCAAGCTGGGTATGCCGAGCACCGCCAACGCCGGTGGCGTGCACAACCTGTTCGTCACCCACGGGGATGAAGATCAGGCGGCTTTGTTGCGGCGCATGGGGCGTGGGTTATTGGTGACTGAACTGATGGGGCACGGCCTGAACATGGTCACCGGCGATTACTCCCGCGGCGCAGCCGGTTACTGGGTCGAGAACGGTGAAATCCAGTTCCCGGTGCAGGAAGTGACCATCGCCGGCAACATGCGCGACATGTTCAGGCAGATCGTCGCGGTCGGTAACGATCTGGAACTGCGCAGCAACATTCGCACCGGTTCGGTGTTGATCGAACGGATGACTGTCGCGGGCAGTTAAGCCACAGTCTGGTACAAAAAAAGGCGCGCCACCGGTGAGGGTGGCGCGCCTTTTTTGTGTCTGCACCATTTCGGGCGGATCTCACCACAAGGTATTTTCAACTGCCCTCGTCGAAGTAGTTGTTGATCAGGGCGACCAGTGCATCCATGGCTTCCTGCTCCTGATGTCCCTCGGTGCTCAAGTGGATTTTGGTGCCTTTGCCTGCGGCGAGCATCATCATGGCCATGATGCTTTTACCATCGACCGTGGTGTCGGGCGTGCGGCCCACCCGGATCGTGCAGTCGGGAAACTGACCCGCCACGCCAACGAACTTTGCCGACGCCCGGGCATGCAGGCCCAGCTTGTTGATGATTTCGATTTCACGAGCAGGCATCGCGGTGTGAGTCCTATGGCTAGCTGAGGTCGCGGTGGCGGACCTGGACGTTTTTCAGGGTTTTCTGCAGGGCCTGACCCAGACGTTCGGTCAGGTAGACGGAGCGGTGATGCCCGCCGGTGCAGCCAATGGCAATGGTGACGTAGGCACGATTGCTTGCAGCGAAGCGCGGTAACCACTTGAACAGGTAGGCGTAGATGTCCTGAAACATCTCTTCCACTTCCGGCTGCCCCGCCAGATACTCGGCCACCGGCTCGTCGAGACCCGATTGTGCGCGCAGCTCCGGTTTCCAGTACGGATTGGGCAGGCAGCGTACATCGAATACCAGATCCGCATCCACCGGCATGCCGCGTTTGAAACCGAACGACTCCACCAGGAACGCCGTGCCGGGTTCCGGCTGGTTCAGCAGCCGCAGCTTGATGGTGTCGCGCAACTGGTAAAGATTGAGATTGGTGGTGTTGACCTTCAGGTCGGCCAGATCGGCGATCGGGCCCAGCAGGGCTGTTTCATCGTTGATGGCTTCAGCCAGCGAGCGGTTCGCACTGCTTAGCGGGTGACGACGACGGGTTTCCGAGAAGCGCTTGAGCAGGGTTTCCTCATCGGCATCCAGATACAGGACGTCGCACTGGATGTGCCGGCTGCGGACTTCCTCGAGCAACTCCGGAAAACGCGAAAGATGGCTCGGCAAATTGCGTGCATCGATCGATACCGCGACCAGTGGCTGAGACAGTTCCGTATGAATCAGTGCGCGTTCCGCCAGCTCCGGCAGCAGGCCGGCCGGCAGATTGTCGATGCAGTAGTAACCGTTGTCCTCAAGGACATCCAATGCGGTGCTCTTGCCCGAGCCGGAACGGCCACTGACGATGATCAAGCGCATGTTTAGTGCCCGTTTTGCTCGTCCAGGACAACCTGATACAAGGCTTCGTTGGTTGTGGCGCGACGCAGTTTCTCGCGTACTTCCTTGCGGTCGAGCATGCTGGCGATCTGACGCAGCAGCTCCAGGTGCGCATCAGTGGCAGCTTCCGGGACCAGCAGCACGAACAGCAGGTCAACCGGCGCGCCATCGATGGCGTCGAAGTCGATAGGCGCTTCCAGGTGCATCAAGGCACTGATGGGCGCTTCACAGCCCTTGAGACGGCAGTGAGGAATGGCGATGCCGTTGCCAAAACCCGTCGAGCCGAGTTTTTCACGGGCAATCAGCGCTTCGAAGACATCTTGCATCTCCAGATCCGGGACTTCCCGGGCGATCAGATTGGCAATTTGTTCGAGGGCTTTCTTTTTACTGCCGCCCGGCACGTTCACCAGGGAACGGCCGGGGGTCAGGATGCTTTCAAGTCGGATCATGGGGGTGGGGGTTATCGACCGGTTGCGCCCTGGAGCAGGCTCTGGGTCTTTTCCTTATGCTTTTTGAGTTGTTTATCAAGCTTGTCGGTCAGCGCGTCGATCGCCGCGTACATATCGGTATGTTCAGCGTTGGCGACGACCTCGTTGCCGGGAATATGCAGCGTGGCTTCGATTTTCTGCTTCAGTTTTTCGACGCACATCGTGACTTGCACGTTGGTGATCTTGTCGAAATGTCCCTCAAGCCTCTTGAGCTTTTGCTCAACGTATTCACGGAGAGGTGGGGTAACTTCCAGTTGGTGTCCACTGATGTTGACTTGCATACAGCTTCTCCTTCGTTGCCAGTGCATAAAGCGGCAGGCCGAAGAGCCTGCCACTGGAACGCTGTAACGTGGCTTACATCAACCGCTTGCGTTCGCTCGAAGGCGCGATTCCGAGGGATTCGCGGTACTTGGCGACGGTGCGGCGAGCCACCTGAATGCCTTGTGCCTCCAGTAAACCAGCGATCTTGCTGTCGCTCAACGGCTTTTTCTGATTTTCCGCAGCGACCAGTTTCTTGATGATCGCGCGGATCGCCGTGGACGAGCATTCGCCGCCTTCGGAGGTGCTGACGTGGCTGGAGAAAAAGTATTTCAGTTCATAGATGCCCCGGGGGGTATGCATGAATTTTTGCGTGGTCACCCGGGAAATCGTCGACTCGTGCATGCCCACCGCTTCGGCAATGTCATGCAGGACCAGGGGCTTCATGGCTTCGTCGCCATACTCCAGGAAGCCGCGCTGATGCTCGACGATCTGGGTTGCCACTTTCATCAGGGTTTCGTTGCGGCTCTGCAGGCTCTTGATGAACCAGCGGGCTTCCTGCAACTGGTTGCGCATGAAGGTGTTGTCGGCGCTGGTGTCGGCGCGACGCACGAAACCGGCGTATTGAGCGTTGACCCGCAGGCGCGGCACCGATTCCTGATTCAGCTCCACCAGCCAGCGCTCGTTGTCCTTGCGCACGATCACGTCAGGCACCACGTACTCGGCTTCGGTGGATTCGATCTGCGAGCCTGGGCGCGGGTTGAGGCTCTGGACCAACTCGATGACCTGGCGCAGTTCATCTTCCTTGAGCTTCATGCGCCGCATCAACTGGCTGTAGTCGCGACTGCCGAGCAAGTCGATGTAATCGGTGACCAGACGTTTGGCTTCATTGAGCCAGGGGGTCTTGGCCGAAAGCTGGCGCAACTGCAGCAAAAGGCACTCGCCCAGGTTGCGGGCGCCGATGCCGGCGGGTTCGAACTGCTGGATGCGATGCAGGACGGCTTCGATCTCGTCCAGCTCGATATCCAGTTCCGGATCGAACGCATCGAGAATTTCTTCGAGGGTTTCGTCCAGATAGCCCTGATTGTTGATGCAGTCGATCAGGGTTACGGCGATCAGGCGGTCGGTGTCGGACATCGGCGCCAGATTCAGTTGCCACAGCAGGTGGCTTTGCAGGCTTTCGCCGGCGGAGGTGCGAGTGGTGAAATCCCACTCGTCGTCATCGCTGCTGGGCAGGCTGCTGGCGCTGGTCTGGTAGACGTCTTCCCAGGCGGTGTCAACAGGCAATTCGTTGGGGATGCGTTCGTTCCATTCGCCGTCCTCGAGATTGTCGACCGTCGGCGCGGTTTCCTGATAGGAAGGCTCCTGAATCTCGGTATTGGGCTTCTGCTCGGCGTTGTCGGCCAGCGGGTCGGAATTGTCGAAGTCGTCGCCATCTTCCTGGCGTTCGAGCATCGGATTGGATTCCAGAGCCTCCTGGATCTCCTGCTGCAGATCCAGGGTCGACAATTGGAGCAGGCGGATGGCCTGTTGCAGCTGCGGTGTCATCGTCAGCTGCTGGCCCATTCTCAAGACTAGCGATGGTTTCATGGCAGGGGCTTAACACCTTATTCGCCGGCGCTATGCGCCATCCACTACAGGGCGCCGAAGCGCCAAATTCAAGCAAATTATATGCCTGAAACTGTCGGGTTTGCCTAGAGCGCTGTAACAATAAAAGCCTATAAAAATGCGCTTCAACGTTACAGCACCGGACGGCTGGTCGAATGCTGTCTCGCTTAGAGGCGGAACTCGTGACCCAGATACACTTCCTTCACCAGATCGTTGGCCAGGATGGTGGCGGAGTCGCCTTCGGCGATCAGCTGACCGTCGTTGACGATGTAGGCCGTTTCGCAGATGTCCAGGGTCTCGCGGACGTTGTGGTCGGTGATCAGTACACCGATGCCCTTGGCCTTGAGGTGGTGGATGATCTGCTTGATGTCGCCCACGGAAATCGGGTCGACACCGGCGAACGGTTCGTCGAGCAGGATGAATTTCGGTGCGGTGGCCAGCGCGCGGGCGATTTCCACCCGGCGACGCTCACCACCGGACAGGCTCATGCCGAGGTTGTCGCGGATATGGCTGATGTGGAATTCCTGCAGCAGGCTTTCCAGCTCCTTGCGACGACCAGCCTTGTCGAGTTCCTGGCGGGTTTCCAGGATGGCCATGATGTTGTCGGCGACCGACAGTTTGCGGAAGATCGACGCTTCCTGCGGCAGATAGCCGATTCCTGCCTTGGCGCGGCCGTGCATCGGCTGGTGACTGACGTCCAGGTCGTCGATCAGGACGCGGCCCTGATCGGCCTGCACGAGGCCCACGATCATGTAGAAGCAGGTGGTCTTGCCGGCGCCGTTCGGTCCGAGCAGGCCTACGATCTGACCGCTGTCGATCGACAGGCTGACGTCGCGCACGACCTGGCGGCTTTTGTAGGCCTTGGCCAGGTGCTGAGCTTTCAGAGTTGCCATTACTGGGTTTTCTCGTCGGTTTTCTTCTTCGGCTGGATCACCATGTCGATGCGCGGACGGGCTTCGGTGACCTTGTTGCCGGTGGCGCGACCTGCGCTGGCGAGTTTTTTCACCGTGTCATAGACGATCTTCTCGCCTTGAGTGGTGTTGTTGTCCTTGTCGACGACCTTGGCCTTGTCAATCAGTACGACGCGGTTTTGCTGTGCGTGGTACTGGATGGTCACGCCCCAGCCCTGGACCGGTTTCTTGTCGCCAGCGGTCTGCAGCTGTTCGAAGTAGGCCAGGTTGCCTACCGAAGTCACCACATCGATTTCGCCGGCCGGGTTGCGTGTCAGCGTCACGGTGTCGCCTTTGACGATCATCGAACCCTGGGTGATGATCACCGCGCCTTTATAAGTGGCAACGCCATTCTTGTCGTCCAGCTGGGCATCGTCGGCCTGAATGCGGATCGGCTGCTCCTGATCGTTCGGCAGAGCCCAGGCGCTCACGCTTCCCAGTGCTGCGCCCAGACTGAGCAAAATAGGGAGGGTTTTAACGAGCCTCATACTGTCCTCTTACGTTCGATTGCAGGTGTATCCTGCTTTCCTTCAAATACGCTTTCATTCCCACGCCGGTCGATACACCGCCAGCGCCGTCGATTCTAACGGGTTGCTGGGTCTGCGCATATTGCTGCTGAGGGAACACCGTCATGCGGGTGCTGGTGATCAGGGTGTCGCGGTTCTTTTCGTCGGTACGCTTGATCCGGACCGAGTCGATCAGTTCGACCTCGGTGCCGCCGGAGTTCACTTCGCCACGCTCGCTGGTCACGTGCCACGGGAAATCGGTACCGCGAAACATGTTCAGGTCAGGTCTGGTGACCAGTGTAATGTCGGTCGCCTTGACGTGTTCGGCCTTCTCGGACGTCATTTCGTACTGCACCTTGCCGTCTTCCAGGTACTGCAGGGTGTGGGTATTGGTCGCGTACCAGTCGATCGGGCTCTCTTCTGCCGAGACAGGAGGCTTGTCGAGGAAGCGTTCCGGGCTGATGTTCCAGTAGCCGACTGCGCCGAAAATCGCAGCGATGCAACCGAACAGCAGTATGTTGCGAAACTTTTTGCTAAACATGGTTTGACTCACAGGTACGCGTTGTTGGCCGCATCGAGGCTGCCCTGGGCGCGCAGGATCAGTTCGCAGAATTCACGGGCGGCACCTTCACCGCCGCGGGCCTGGGTGACGCCGTGGGCATGCTCGCGCACGAAGGCAGCCGCATTGGCCACCGCCATGCCCAGCCCCACCCGGCGAATCACCGGCAGGTCGGGCAGGTCGTCACCAAGATAGGCGACCTGTTCATAGCTTAGGCCCAGTTGTTCGAGAAGGCCGTCCAGGACGACAAGTTTGTCTTCGCGCCCCTGAAACAGGTGCGGGATGCCCAGGTTTTTCGCCCGGCGCTCGACCACCGGAGTCTTGCGACCACTGATGATGGCCGTCTGTACACCGGCGTTCATCAGCATCTTGATGCCCTGGCCGTCGAGGGTGTTGAAGGTCTTGAACTCGCTGCCGTCTTCCAGGAAGTACAGGCGCCCGTCGGTCAGGACGCCGTCGACATCGAAAACCGCCAGCTTGATGGCTTTGCCGCGTTGCAGCAGATCGGTGCTCATTTACATCACTCCTGCGCGCAACAGATCGGAGAGGTTGAAGGCGCCGATCGGGCGATCGTCCTCGTCCACGACGACCAGTGCGTTGATTCGATGGTCTTCCATGATTTTAAGGGCTTCGGCGGCGAGCATCTCGGCGCGGGCGGTCTTGCCGTGTACGGTCATGACCTGATCGATGGTGGCGCTGTGAATATCGATGCTGCGATCCAGCGTGCGACGCAGGTCGCCGTCGGTGAAGATCCCGGCGAGCCTGCCATCGGCCTCCAGAATGACAGTCATGCCCAGCCCTTTGCGGGTCATTTCCATCAATGCATCCTTGAGCAGGGTGCCGCGCTGAACCTGCGGCAATTCCTCGCCGGAATGCATGACGTTTTCCACTTTCAACAGCAGGCGGCGACCCAAAGCACCGCCGGGATGGGAGAACGCAAAGTCTTCGGCAGTGAAACCGCGGGCTTCCAGCAGCGCCACGGCCAGGGCGTCGCCCATGACCAGTGCGGCGGTGGTGGAGGAGGTGGGTGCCAGGTTCAGCGGGCAGGCTTCGTGCTCGACGTGAACGTTGAGATTGACTTCCGCGGCCTTGGCCAGTGGTGACTGCGGGTTGCCGGTCACGCTGATCAACTGGATGCCCAGGCGTTTGATCAGCGGCAACAGCGTGACGATTTCGTTGGTGGAACCCGAATTCGACAGGGCAAGAATCACGTCGTCACGGGTGATCATGCCCATGTCGCCGTGACTGGCCTCGGCCGGATGCACAAAAAACGCCGGGGTGCCGGTGCTGGCCAGGGTGGCGGCAATCTTGTTGCCGATGTGGCCGGACTTGCCCATGCCGACCACCACGACACGGCCCTTGCTGGCCAGAATCATCTCGCAAGCGCGTACGAAATCGGCGTCGATAAGGGGCAGCAAGCCTTGTATGGCTTCCACTTCGAGGCGGATGGTGCGTTGTGCCGATTGAATCAGGTCGCTGGTTTGGCTCATGTCAGAAATCGTATAGCCCGATGAAAAGGCGGCGATTATAGCGGTTATGTTGAAAAGCCTCACGCAAGTTCGACGTGCTTTGTCATTCCTCCTTGTTAAAACCTCTCAATAGACGCTTGCGGCCTGTCATATCGCTGAACGTGGCCGGGGAGAGGCCTTGGGCGCTCGCCCTTTGCAGTGATATAGTTCGCCGCCAGTTCGGCCTGCCCGGGATGTAGGGGCTTTCTCCAGAAAGCCAGGCGTCCGAGTGAGAGGCTGCATCGCAAGGAGTTTAGATGAGTGCCGATAACGCCTACGCGGTCGAGCTGAAGGGAGTCTCCTTCAAGCGCGGTGCGCGGAGCATTTTCAATAACGTCGATATCCGCATCCCGCGCGGCAAGGTCACCGGAATCATGGGGCCTTCCGGGTGTGGCAAGACTACGCTGCTGCGCCTGATGGGCGCCCAGTTGCGGCCATCGCAGGGCGAGGTCTGGGTCAATGGCCAGAACCTGCCGACGCTTTCGCGCAGCGATCTGTTCGATGCGCGCAAGCATATGGGTGTGCTGTTTCAGAGCGGTGCACTGTTCACCGATCTCGATGTGTTCGAGAACGTCGCCTTTCCCCTGCGCGTTCATACCCAATTGCCGGAAGAAATGATCCGCGACATCGTCCTGCTGAAATTGCAGGCGGTCGGCCTGCGGGGCGCCATCGAGCTGATGCCCGATGAGCTCTCCGGCGGCATGAAGCGTCGTGTAGCCCTGGCCCGGGCAATTGCCCTCGATCCGCAGATTCTCATGTATGACGAGCCGTTCGTCGGCCAGGATCCGATCGCCATGGGCGTTCTGGTGCGTCTGATCCGTCTGCTCAACGACGCACTGGGGATCACCAGCATCGTGGTTTCCCACGATCTCGCCGAAACGGCCAGCATTGCCGACTATATCTATGTGGTCGGTGATGGCCAGGTATTGGGGCAGGGGACGCCGGACGAACTGATGAATTCGGATGAACCGCGTATCCGTCAGTTCATGACCGGCGACCCCGATGGGCCGGTGCCGTATCACTTTCCAGCGACGGATTACCGCGCAGATCTTCTGGGGAAGCGCCGCTGATGCGAAGAATTACTTTAATGGAGCGTGTGCGCCGTTTCGGCCAGGCCGGGATCGACACCGTAGCCGTATTCGGTCGATCGACCCTGTTCCTGTTTCATGCCCTGCTCGGGCGTGGCGGTATCGGCGGCAGTTTCGGCCTGCTGGTCAAGCAGTTGCATTCGGTCGGCGTGATGTCGCTGGTGATTATCGTGGTTTCCGGGATATTCATCGGCATGGTGCTGGCGCTGCAGGGGTTCAACATCCTGTCCAGCTACGGCTCGGAACAGGCTGTCGGGCAGATGGTTGCGCTGACCCTGTTGCGTGAATTGGGCCCGGTCGTGACCGCACTGCTGTTCGCCGGTCGCGCAGGCTCGGCACTGACGGCGGAAATCGGCAACATGAAGTCCACCGAGCAGTTGTCCAGCCTGGAAATGATCGGTGTCGATCCGCTCAAGTACATCATTGCCCCGCGCCTGTGGGCGGGGTTCATTTCCCTGCCGGTGCTGGCGATGATCTTCAGCGTGGTCGGCATCTGGGGCGGTTCGTGGGTCGCGGTCGACTGGCTGGGGGTCTATGAAGGGTCCTACTGGGCGAACATGCAGAACAGCGTGAATTTCTCCAGCGATGTACTCAACGGCGTGATCAAAAGTATCGTTTTCGCCTTTGTCGTGACCTGGATCGCCGTATTTCAAGGCTACGACTGTGAACCCACTTCCGAGGGAATCAGCCGTGCCACCACCAAGACCGTCGTGTTCGCCTCGCTGGCAGTGCTCGGCCTGGACTTTATTCTGACCGCTTTGATGTTTGGAGATTTCTGATGCAAAACCGCACCCTGGAAATCGGTGTCGGCCTGTTCCTGCTGGCAGGGATCCTGGCTTTGCTGCTGCTTGCTCTGCGGGTCAGTGGCCTGTCTCCGACTTCGACCACCGATACCTACAAGCTTTATGCCTACTTCGACAATATCGCCGGGTTGACGGTCAGAGCCAAAGTGACCATGGCGGGTGTAACCATCGGCAAGGTCACGGCGATCGATCTGGACCGTGACAGTTTCACCGGCCGGGTGACCTTGCAGGTGGATAAAAAGGTCGACAACCTGCCGACCGACTCCACAGCGTCTATTCTGACCGCTGGCCTGTTGGGCGAGAAGTACATCGGTATCAGCGTGGGCGGGGAAGAAACCCGGCTCAAGGATGGTGGAACCATTCATGACACCCAGTCGTCACTGGTGCTGGAAGACCTGATCGGTAAATTCCTGCTCAATACCGTTAG
This sequence comes from Pseudomonas bananamidigenes, assembly GCF_001679645.1. Lineage (GTDB taxonomy): Bacteria > Pseudomonadota > Gammaproteobacteria > Pseudomonadales > Pseudomonadaceae > Aquipseudomonas > Aquipseudomonas bananamidigenes. The sequence goes on from NZ_LRUN01000059.1 coordinate 30,424, forward strand.
CAAAGACGCCAAATGAGGAGCTTTTGAATGATCTCTATCTTGCGACGTGGCCTGTTGGTGTTGCTCGCGACACTGCCACTGCTGGCAAATGCTGCGCCCGGTCAATCGGCGCACGATCTGGTTCAGGACACCACGAACCGGATGCTCGCCGATCTGGCAGCCAATAAAGAGAAGTACAAGCAGGATCCGCAGGACTTTTACGCCGCGCTCAACAGCATCGTGGGGCCGGTGGTGGATGCCGAAGGCATTTCCAAAAGCATCATGACGGTCAAGTATTCGCGCAAGGCCACCCCGGCGCAGATGCAGACCTTCCAGGAAAACTTCAAGCGCGGCCTGTTCCAGTTCTACGGCAACGCCTTGCTGGAATACAACAACCAGGGCATCACCGTCGATGCGCCGAAGGATGAGTCGGGCGACCGCACCAGCGTCGGCATGACCGTCAAGGGCAACAACGGCGCGATCTATCCGGTTCAGTACACGCTGGAGAAGATCAACGGCGAGTGGAAGCTGCGTAACGTGATCATCAACGGCATCAACATCGGCAAGCTGTTCCGTGACCAGTTCGCCGACGCGATGCAGCGCAACGGCAACGACCTGGACAAGACCATCAACGGCTGGGCCGGTGAAGTGGCCAAGGCCAAGCAGGCTGCCGAGCAACAAGAGAAGCCGGCCCAATGACCGAGTCGGCTGTTCGTCTGGACGAAGCCAGTGTGCTGCAGCTCACTGGCGTGCTGGATTATCGCACCGGCCCCGGCCTTCGGGAGCAGGGCCGGGCGCTGATCAAGTCGTGCAATGCCCCGGCACTGGTGATCGACTGCTCGGCGGTGGAGAAGTCCAGCAGCGTCGGTCTGTCGTTGCTGCTGTGCTTCATTCGTGATGCGAAAGCCGCCGGCAAGACCGTCAGCATCCGCGAGATGCCCGAAGACATGCGTGAAATCGCTCAGGTCAGCGAACTGACCGAGCTGTTGGCGCAACCCTGAACCCGCATCTATAAAGAAGCCCCCCGTCAGAGTCCTGCGCAGCGGGGTTCGCAGGCGCGGGGCTTTTTTGTATGATGTCCGACCCGTGCGCACAGGGCGCCGATTGAGGTTGAGCATGCAGGCCGTAGAAGTTAAGAGCTTCCTTGAAGGGAAGTTGCCAGGAACGCAGGTGGAAGTCGAAGGCGAAGGCTGCAACTTTCAGCTGAACGTGATTAGCGATGAACTGGCAGCGTTGAGCCCGGTCAAGCGTCAGCAGAGCATCTATGCCCATTTGAACCCTTGGATCGCCGATGGCAGCATCCACGCGGTCACTATGAAATTTTTCAGCAGCGCGGCCTGGGCCGAGCGCACCTGAGCCCTAGGGCGTCGAGATTCTTATGGATAAATTGATTATTACCGGTGGCGCTCGTCTTGATGGCGAGATCCGCATCTCCGGGGCGAAGAACTCCGCCCTGCCGATCCTGGCCGCCACCCTGCTGTGCGATGGTCCGGTCACTGTCGGCAACCTGCCGCACCTGCACGACATCACCACCATGATCGAGCTGTTCGGCCGCATGGGCATCGAGCCTGTGATCGACGAAAAGCTCAGTGTCGAAATCGACCCGCGCACCATCAAGACCCTGGTCGCTCCGTACGAGCTGGTGAAAACCATGCGCGCGTCGATCCTGGTGCTCGGCCCGATGGTCGCACGTTTCGGCGAAGCCGAAGTCGCCCTGCCTGGCGGTTGCGCCATCGGCTCGCGTCCGGTGGATCTGCACATCCGTGGCCTGGAAGCCATGGGTGCGATCATCGACGTCGAAGGCGGTTACATCAAGGCCAAGGCCCCCGAAGGCGGTCTGCGTGGCGCGCACTTCTTCTTCGATACCGTCAGCGTGACCGGTACCGAGAACATCATGATGGCCGCCGCCCTTGCCAAGGGCCGCAGCGTATTGCAGAACGCCGCCCGCGAGCCTGAAGTGGTCGACCTGGCGAACTTCCTGAATGCCATGGGCGCCAAGGTGTCCGGCGCCGGCACCGACACCATCACCATCGATGGCGTCGAGCGCCTGGGTTCGGCCTTCTTCAAGGTCATGCCTGACCGTATCGAAACCGGCACCTACCTGGTGGCCGCAGCGGTCACCGGCGGTCGCGTGAAGGTCAAGGACACCGATCCGACCATCCTCGAAGCCGTTCTGGAAAAACTCCGTGAAGCCGGCGCAGAAATCACCACCGGTGAAGACTGGATCGAGCTGAACATGCACGGCAAGCGCCCGAAGGCGGTCAACGTGCGCACCGCGCCGTACCCGGCGTTCCCGACCGATATGCAGGCGCAGTTCATCTCGCTCAACGCCATTGCCGAAGGCACCGGTGCAGTGATCGAGACGATCTTCGAAAACCGCTTCATGCACGTGTACGAACTGCACCGCATGGGCGCCAAAATTCAGGTTGAAGGCAATACCGCCATCGTGACCGGCGCTGAACTGCTCAAGGGCGCGCCAGTGATGGCGACCGACCTGCGGGCTTCGGCCAGCCTGGTGATCTCGGCGCTGATGGCCGAAGGCGATACCCTGATCGACCGCATCTACCACATCGACCGTGGTTATGAGTGCATCGAGGAAAAACTGCAGATGCTGGGCGCGAAGATCCGTCGCGTTCCGGGCTAGTCGCTGCATCGGGGCACAGGGAAGTGTCCGTTGAATTCGTTTCGATCGGGGGTGGTGACACCCTCGATGTATGTCCGGCGCCGATTGCGACCGGACATGAGTACCTTGATAAGGACTGACGTTTCCCATGTTGACCATCGCACTGTCCAAGGGCCGCATCCTTGACGACACCCTGCCGCTTCTCGCTGAAGCGGGCATCGTGCCGACCGAGAATCCGGACAAGAGCCGCAAGCTGATCATCCCCACGACCCAGGAAGACGTACGCCTGTTGATCGTGCGTGCCACCGACGTGCCGACCTATGTCGAACATGGCGCGGCCGACCTCGGCGTTGCCGGCAAGGATGTGCTGATGGAGTATACGGGCCAGGGCCTGTACGAGCCGTTGGACCTGCAGATCGCCCGGTGCAAGCTGATGACCGCCGGCAAGGTCGGCGCCGTCGAGCCCAAGGGCCGTCTGCGTGTCGCCACCAAATTCGTCAACGTTGCCAAGCGTTACTACGCCGAACAGGGCCGTCAGGTCGACATCATCAAGCTTTATGGCTCGATGGAACTGGCGCCGCTGATCGGTCTGGCCGACAAGATCATCGACGTGGTCGACACCGGCAACACCCTGCGTGCCAACGGTCTGGAACCCCAGGAACTGATCGCCACGATCAGCTCGCGCCTGGTGGTCAACAAGGCTTCGATGAAAATGCAACACGCCCGGATCCAGGCGTTGATCGACACACTGCGCAAGGCAGTGGAGTCTCGACACCGCGGCTGATGTACCTGCGCGACCCCGTGTCGCGCCGTCTATCCGCCTCATAGCCAGAATTCTCAGGTGCCCAAGCGGATCGAATGGTAGTTTCGGGCGCCTGAGTTTTCCGCCATTCCTATGAGGCTCTCGCTATGACCGCACCGACTGCAATTCGCCGACTCAACGCTGCTGACCCGGATTTCGCGCATCATCTGGATCATCTGCTGAGCTGGGAAAGTGTGTCTGACGACTCGGTCAATCAGCGGGTGCTGGACATCATCAAGGCTGTGCGCGAACGCGGTGACGCGGCGCTGGTCGAGTTCACGCAGAAATTCGATGGCCTCGAAGTCGCCTCGATGGCGGATCTGATCCTGCCGCGCGAGCGCCTGGAACTGGCCTTGACCCGCATCAGCGTGGCGCAACGCGAAGCGCTGGAAAAAGCCGCCGCCCGGGTTCGCAGCTACCACGAAAAGCAGAAGCAGGACTCCTGGAGCTACACCGAAGCCGACGGCACGGTGCTGGGCCAGAAGGTCACGCCGCTGGACCGCGCCGGTCTGTATGTGCCGGGCGGCAAGGCGTCGTATCCGTCTTCTGTACTGATGAACGCGATTCCGGCCAAGGTCGCTGGCGTCACCGAAGTGGTGATGGTGGTGCCGACCCCGCGTGGCGAGGTCAACGAACTGGTGCTGGCAGCGGCATGCATCGCCGGCGTTGACCGGGTGTTCACCATTGGTGGCGCCCAGGCGGTTGCCGCATTGGCTTACGGCACCGAAAGCGTGCCGCAAGTGGACAAGGTCGTCGGCCCGGGCAACATCTACGTCGCCACCGCCAAGCGTCACGTGTTCGGTCAGGTCGGCATCGACATGATCGCCGGTCCGTCGGAAATCCTCGTGGTGTGCGACGGCCAGACCGATCCGGACTGGATCGCCATGGACCTGTTCTCCCAGGCCGAGCACGACGAAGACGCCCAGGCGATTCTGGTCAGCCCGGACGCCGGGTTCCTCGACAAGGTCGCCGCCAGCATCGACAAACTGCTGCCGACCATGGAGCGCGCCAACATCATCGAAACCTCGATCAATGGCCGAGGCGCCCTGATTCACGTGCGCGACATGGCCCAGGCCATCGAAGTTGCCAACCGCATCGCGCCGGAGCACCTTGAACTGTCGGTCGCCGATCCGCAGGCCTGGCTGCCACAGATTCGCCACGCCGGTGCGATCTTCATGGGCCGTCACACTTCCGAGGCGTTGGGTGACTACTGCGCCGGTCCGAACCACGTATTGCCGACTTCCGGCACTGCACGTTTCTCCTCGCCGCTGGGTGTGTACGACTTCCAGAAGCGCTCGTCGATCATCTTCTGCTCCGAGGCCGGTGCTTCGGAATTGGGCAAGACCGCATCGATCCTGGCCCGTGGCGAATCCTTGAGCGCCCACGCACGCAGTGCCGAGTACCGCATCAAAGACGAAGTGAAGGGGAACTGAACATGAGCAAATTCTGGAGCCCGTTCGTCAAGGATCTGGTGCCTTACGTGCCGGGCGAGCAGCCGAAGCTGACCCGTCTGGTCAAGCTCAACACCAACGAAAACCCGTACGGCCCGTCGCCAAAAGCCCTGGCGGCGATGCAGGCCGAGCTCAATGACAACCTGCGTCTGTACCCGGATCCGAACAGTGATCTGCTGAAAAACGCCGTCGCCAGCTACTACGGCGTGCAGAGCAATCAGGTGTTCCTCGGCAACGGTTCGGACGAAGTGCTGGCGCACATCTTCCACGGCCTGTTGCAACACGATCAGCCGATCCTGTTTCCGGACATCAGCTACAGCTTCTATCCGGTCTACTGCGGCCTGTACGGCATCCAGTTCGATGCGGTGCCGCTGGACGCACAGTTCCGGATCAACCCGGCGGACTACGCCAAACCGAACGGCGGGATCATATTCCCCAACCCGAACGCGCCGACCGGTTGCCTGCTGGCACTGGAAGCGGTCGAGCAGATCCTCAAGGCCAGCCCGGATTCCGTGGTGGTGGTCGACGAGGCCTACATCGACTTCGGCGGTGAAACCGCGATCAGTCTGGTGGATCGATATCCAAACCTGCTGGTGACCCAGACCCTGTCCAAGTCCCGTTCGCTGGCGGGCCTGCGGGTCGGTCTGGCGGTCGGGCACCCGGATCTGATCGAGGCGCTGGAGCGGATCAAGAACAGTTTCAACTCCTATCCGCTGGACCGCATGGCCAATGTCGGCGCGGCGGCGGCGTTCGAGGATCGCGAATACTTCGACAAGACCTGCGCACTGGTCATCGAAAGTCGCGAATGGGTGGTTGCGCAGTTGCAGGCCAAAGGTTTTGAAGTGCTGCCGTCAGCGGCCAACTTCATCTTCGCCCGGCATCCGCAACATGATGCGGCAGGGCTGGCGGCCAAACTGCGTGAGCAGGGTGTGATCGTGCGCCACTTCAAGCAGGAACGGATTGCCCAGTTCCTGCGGATCTCGATCGGTACGCCGGAGCAGAATCAGGCGTTGATCGACGGTCTCGGCGACCTCTGATCAGCGGGTGAAAAAAA
>NZ_LRUN01000006.1 GCF_001679645.1 Pseudomonas bananamidigenes
TAACCAAAAACGCTGGGCCCCGGCGTACGGCACCTCGCTGAGGCTCGGTGTTCCTTCGCTCCGGGACTCATCCGAGGAGCATCGCCTCCGGTTTGCTTCGCTGCACCTCCTCTCGATGTGTTCGACTTCGTCGAACGGTCGCTTCGCTCCCACCCCCGGATAAATCCCTCCACTCAGCCTGCCGAAGGGGCCGGCACGCCAAAAGCGGTACTCGAGCTAACGCTCATCGTGTTGAGTGGTGAGATGCGAAAGGCGAAGGGCGACGGAGTGCTTTTGCTTTGATCGTTCCCACGCTCCGCGTGGGAATGCAGCCCGGGACGCTCCGCGTTCCATTTCCGAAGGCAACAAAAAAGGCGTGATCCTCTCGAATCACGCCTCTTTCATTACCACGATCTATCAGCTACCCAGCGCCTTCGATGCCAGCCAGAACAGGCCGGCCGACAGGGCCACGGTGGCCGGCAGGGTCAGAACCCAGGCCAGCAGGATGGTTTTCACGGTGCCGCTGTGCAGGCCGCTTTTGTTGGCGACCATGGTGCCGGCCACGCCCGAGGACAGGACGTGGGTGGTGGACACCGGCAGGCTGAAGATGTTGGCCAGGCCGATCATGCTCGCGGCAGTGATCTGCGCCGACATGCCCTGGGCATAGGTCATGCCTTGCTTGCCGATTTTCTCGCCAATGGTCAGGACCACGCGTTTCCAGCCGATCATGGTGCCCAGACCCAGGGCCAGGGCGACCGCCAGAATCACCCAGAACGGGGCGTATTCGGTGGTGGTGGTCAGGTCTTTGCGCAGCTTGTCGAGGTCGGCTTTTTCACGCGCTTCCAGGCCCGGGAGTTTGGCGACTTTCTTCGCGGTATCGTCCAGGCACAGCAGGTAGCGACGCACTTCGATGCGGCTTTCCGCCGGCAGCGAGTGGTAGTCCGATACACCTTTGAGCGTGTGGAGCAGGGCGGAAATGGTCGGTTCGGTCTGCTGCGGGTTGCAGCGGAATTTCTCCGGCAGATCGCCTTCCACGCTTTTGCCCAGGGCCAGGAACTCGCCGAGGGAAGAGGCGTTGCGCTGGTAGAACTGGCTCAGGTGCAGGGTCGCATCGCGGGTACGTTCGATCTGGTAGGTGGTGCTGTTCAGGTCGAGCACGAACTGCGCAGGCACGATACCGATCAGTACCAGCATGATCAGGCCGATGCCTTTCTGACCGTCGTTGGAGCCGTGCACGAAGCTCATGGCCATTGCGGACATCACCAGCACCAGACGATTCCAGAACGGCGGGTGTTTCTTGTCGTCGATCTTGCGACGCTGTTCCGGCGTCTTGTGCATTTTCGACAGCGGGCGCCACCATTTCAGGCCGATCAGCACCAGCGCGGCGACCAGGAAGCCAGCCATCGGCGAGAACACCAGCGAAGCACCGATATCGATCGCTTTCTGCCAGTTCACGCCATCACCCAGCGGAATATCGTTGATCAAGGCGTTGGCCAGGCCGACACCGAGGATCGAGCCGATCAGGGTGTGGGAGCTGGAAGCCGGGATACCGAAGTACCAGGTGCCCAGGTTCCAGGCGATGGCGGCAGCGAGCAGCGAGAACACCATGGCCAGACCATGGCCGGTGTTCACGTTGATCAACAGTTCTACCGGCAGCAGATGGACGATGGCATACGCCACGCCGACGCCGCCCAGCAATACGCCGAGGAAGTTGAACACGCCCGAGAAGAACACCGCCAGATGAGGCGGCATCGCTTTGGTGTAGATAACAGTGGCTACCGCGTTAGCGGTGTCATGAAATCCATTGATGAACTCGAAGGCGAGGACAAATGTCAGGGCGAGCAGGAGGCTCACAAGCACCCAGGCATCCAGTCCGCTGAATAAATCGATCATGAAGGTTTTCTGACCCGGTCATAAGGGGGCGCGATTATGCCAGAAAAGACTGGAAATCGATCCCCTACCTGCTCATCGGTCACCCTCTTCGCTCAATTAATTTGTATCAAGGTGCATTGCCCGAGCATTTTGCAGGGTTTTGCAACCTGTTGATTCAATTGGAAAAAGTGCTTAGGGGTGGCAGATTGGCCGGTGTCCGAGAGGGGGTGGAATCTTGTATGAAAAATCTGAAAGACGTGTCTGACGTGCTCCAGGCCCGCGCAATACGGGGAAGCTGGCCGCTGCCCGCGGGTAGCGGGCGCGCAAGGCCTCGTCAGTCCACCGTGCTTGTAACCCGGTGAGTACGCTGACCTTCGAAAGATACAAAGGACGACGTCAAGGCTCTTCGGCTTTGAGTTCCTTTTCCATCTTCTGCAGTTCCTGCTGGAAGACCTGATCCTGAACAGTGGCGCGTTTGCGCCAGGGTTTGCGTTCCGGTTCGGGCTGGGCGGCGTAGGTGGTGACTTCCCCGCCGTAAACTTCCTTGTAACGTTGTTCCTGGCGCTCAAGTTCCGCGCGCAGTTCGTCTTTCGTCACAGTGCTACCTGTATGAGTTGAGATAAATGTCTGGTGAAACGCACTGCAACGAATCGATTGACCCGTTCGCCGACAAGTCACTGCTCGAAAGGGCAGCGGTGCAATCGGCAAAGTGGCCAGGACTTCCATGTTACAGGCGGCTACGGCACCAGATTAAAACTGACGCAGCATCAGTTTCCTGATTTCAGCGAGCGCGCTGGCGGTGCATGGGTGATGAACATCAGGCGCTGGCCGGGCTGAATGCAATGGACATTGCTTCAGCGAATGGTGTCGGCAGCAGATAAAAGCGCGACACCATTAAGGGGCATTATAGCGGCCGATTCTGGATTGACTATCTTTGCCAAGTTAAAAACGGTTCCGGATGTGTGATTGTTTTGTGACGCGCAACTGTCAGCAGTAGTTGCGACCTTGTTCATCAGTGATGTGTTTCTGGCGCCAATGGTCGAACAACTATGGTTGCGGACCCGGAAGTAAGAAGTTGTTAAAAATCGTCGGCCTGTCGCTTGTGAGGCAATTGCGATTATCGGTCGGTGGTTCGATAATCGCCCGAAGTTGGCAGGCCGGTACTTGTGCATCGGACTGCGAGTCGCTTGTATAGCCGTCGATCCGTACAGGAAAAAAGTCCCGACATGAACGATCAAATGCGCAATTCCTTTACGTCAGTGGCGCCGCCGATCGTTGCCTCACCGGCCAAGCGCATCCAGGCCATGACCGGCGATCCTGATTTCATGACTTCTCTGGCCCGTGGCCTGGCGGTGGTGCAGGCGTTTCAGGAGCGCAAACGGCACCTGACCATCGCCCAGATCAGTCACCGCACGGAAATTCCCCGCGCCGCCGTGCGCCGTTGCCTGCACACCTTGATCAAACTCGGCTACGCCACCACCGACGGGCGTACCTACTCTTTGTTGCCGAAAGTGCTGACCCTCGGTCACGCCTATCTGTCGTCGACGCCGCTGGCCGTCTCCGCCCAACCGTACCTCGACCGCATGAGCGAGCAACTGCACGAAGCCTGCAACATGGCCACGCTGGAAGGGGACGACATCCTTTATATCGCACGTTCGGCCACGACCCAGCGCCTGATCTCGGTGGATCTGTCAGTGGGCGGGCGTTTGCCGGCCTACTGCACGTCCATGGGCCGGATCCTGCTGGCGGCGCTGGACGACACCTCGCTGCGCGAATACCTCGACCACGCCGAACTGGTGGCCAAGACCAGTCGCACATTGCACACCCCCGAGTCCTTGCTCGCCTGTCTGCAAGAGGTACGGCAGCAAGGCTGGTGCATCGTCGATCAGGAACTGGAGCAGGGTCTGCGTTCGATCGCAGTGCCGGTGTACGACGCTTCCGGCCAGGTGGTGGCGGCGCTCAATGTCAGCACTCATGCCGGCCGCGTCAGTCGCAGCGAACTGGAACAACGTTTTCTCCCGGGCCTGTTGAGCGCCAGCCGCGATCTCAGTGCGCAGTTGTTCGCCTGATGAAGCTGTTCGATAAACGCACAGAGTTGCGTTTATCGAATTGACGCTAAAACCCTCGGATCATTAATGTCGCGGCAGCGTCATCCGGCACCGAAATGAATGAGCCCGCCGGATCGTCGACTTCCATAATAATGACAAGAGGCAACTTCCCATGTGCACGTTCCCCGACTGTCGCCGCTCCCGGTCCTGTTGCCGATTTCAGCGCAACGCCTGATTCCCTCCTTATAGAGTTGTATCCGTGCCGGTCATTGGCCGGTCGCCGTTCGACTGCGTTTTCTGCGTGGAATAAAAATAATGAACCAGCCTCAGTCCGCTGTAGGTCACTGCCTCGACGTGCAGTCCTTCATCAATGCCCAACCGATCTCGCGCTATCAGTGGCGGGTGGTGATTCTGTGTTTCCTGATTGTCTTTCTCGATGGCCTCGACACGGCGGCCATGGGTTTTATCGCGCCGGCCCTGTCTCAGGATTGGGGCATCGACCGCGCCAGCCTCGGCCCGGTGATGAGCGCCGCGCTGATCGGCATGGTCTTCGGCGCGTTGGGTTCCGGGCCGTTGGCTGACCGCTTCGGGCGAAAAGTCGTATTGGTCGGCGCGGTTTTTCTGTTCGGTGCTTTCAGCCTGGCTTCGGCCTATGCCACCAGCGTCGAACAATTGCTGGTGCTGCGTTTCCTCACCGGGCTGGGACTGGGCGCGGGCATGCCGAACGCCACCACGCTGTTGTCGGAATACACCCCGGAGCGCAAGAAGTCGCTTTTGGTGACCAGCATGTTCTGTGGGTTCAACCTTGGCATGGCCGGTGGCGGATTCATTTCGGCCAAGCTGATTCCGGCGTTCGGCTGGCACAGTCTGTTGCTGATCGGCGGAATCCTGCCGTTGATCCTCGCCGGAGTATTGCTGGCCTGGTTGCCGGAATCGGCGCGCTATCTGGTGGTACGCAATCGCGGCACCGACAAGGTGCGCAAAACCCTCGCACCGATCGACCCGGCCACCGTCGCCCAAGCGGCGAGCTTCAGTGTGCCGGAACAGAAAACCGTAAAAGCCCGCAATGTGTTCGCGGTGATTTTCTCCGGCACCTACAGCGTCGGCACATTGCTGCTGTGGCTGACTTACTTCATGGGCCTGGTGATTGTTTATCTGTTGACCAGTTGGCTGCCGACCCTCATGCGTGACAGCGGCGCGAGCATGGAGCAGGCGGCCTTCATCGGCGCGCTGTTCCAGTTCGGAGGGGTGTTGAGCGCAGTGGGCGTAGGCTGGGCGATGGACCGGTTCAATCCGCACAAGGTCATCGGCATTTTCTACCTGCTGGCCGGGGTGTTTGCCTACGCGGTTGGGCAAAGCCTGGGCAACATCACATTGCTGGCGACGCTGGTACTGGTGGCGGGCATGTGCGTCAACGGCGCGCAATCGGCAATGCCGTCACTGGCGGCGCGGTTTTATCCGACCCAGGGCCGGGCGACAGGGGTGTCGTGGATGCTGGGGATCGGCCGCTTCGGTGCGATTCTCGGCGCATGGATGGGCGCGACCCTGCTGGGCCTGGGCTGGAACTTCGAACAAGTGCTCACGGCACTGGTGATCCCGGCGGGGCTGGCGACAGCAGCGGTGGTCATCAAGGGCCTGGTCAGTCACGCGGACGCAACCTGAGTTTCATTGCAGGATCGCTCCCACGTCGAACCGGCCTCAAAGGACGCTCCGTGCTCGGCTCAGGAAGGGACGCGGAGCGTCCCGGACTGCGTTCCCACGCAGAGCGTGGGAACGATCAGGGGCGGAACGATAGGTTGATAACAATCTGTTCGATAAACGAACACTCAGTCGATTATCGGATTGTTTGGTGAAAATCAGCGGCTTAATCTTCAGTGACTTCGGCGCATGACCTCGCGCCTTTTTTATCACTGGCGATTCACTGGAAAAACGGGAGCCCGCTCCATGGCTGAGATTCTTTCGCTGCACGACGCGGTGAAGCGATTCGTCAACGACGGCGACACCGTCGCGCTCGAAGGCTTCACGCACCTGATCCCTACGGCGGCGGGTCATGAAATCATTCGTCAGGGCAAGAAAGGTCTGACCCTGGTGCGGATGACCCCTGACCTGATCTATGACCAACTGATCGGTGCCGGTTGTGCCCGCAAACTGATCTTCTCCTGGGGCGGCAACCCGGGCGTGGGCTCGCTGCACCGTCTGCGCGACGCAGTCGAGAAACAATGGCCCCATGCGCTGGAAATCGAAGAGCACAGCCACGCCGACCTCGCCAACGCCTATGTCGCCGGCGCTTCCGGCCTGCCATTTGCGGTGTTGCGGGCCTACGCCGGTTCGGATCTGCCGAAGGTCAACCCGCTGATCAAATCCGTCACTTGCCCGTTCACCGGTGAAGTGCTGGCCGCCGTGCCTTCGGTGCGCCCGGACGTCACCGTGATCCACGCCCAGAAAGCCGACCGTCAGGGCAACGTGCTGTTGTGGGGCATTCTCGGTGTGCAGAAAGAAGCCGCACTGGCCGCCAGGCGTTGCATCGTCACCGTTGAAGAAATCGTCGACAACCTCGACGCGCCGATGAACGCCTGTGTGCTGCCGACCTGGGCTTTGAGCGCAGTCTGCCATGTACCCGGTGGCGCACATCCGTCCTACGCCCACGGTTACACCGAGCGTGACAACCGTTTCTATCAGGCGTGGGATCCGATCGCCCGCGACCGTGAGACGTTTACCGCGTGGATCAACGAATACATCCATGGCTGCGCTGACTTCAGCGAATTCCAGGCCAGATTGGCCGCTGCTTCGGAGGCCAAATAATGACGTACACCACCAACGAAATGATGACCGTCGCTGCGGCCCGTCGCCTGAAGAACGGCTCGGTGTGCTTCGTCGGCATCGGCCTGCCGTCGAAAGCCGCCAACCTGGCGCGCCTGACCTCGTCGCCGGACGTGGTGTTGATCTACGAGTCCGGTCCGATCGGCGCCAAACCCAGTGTGTTGCCACTGTCGATCGGTGACGGCGAGCTGGCGGAAACTGCCGACACCGTCGTGCCGACCGCCGAGATTTTTCGCTACTGGCTGCAGGGCGGGCGCATCGACGTCGGTTTCCTCGGCGCGGCGCAGGTCGACCGTTTCGGCAACATCAACACCACCGTGGTCGGCGATTATCACCAGCCGAAAGTGCGCCTGCCGGGTGCCGGTGGCGCGCCTGAAATTGCCGGCTCCGCGAAAAGCGTGCTGATCATCCTCAAGCAGTCGGCGCGTTCGTTTGTCGACAAGCTCGATTTCATTACATCGGTCGGCCATGGCGAGGGCGGCGATTCGCGCAAACGTCTGGGCCTGCCGGGTGCCGGTCCGGTCGGCATCATCACCGACCTGTGCATCATGGAACCGGAAGCGGGCACCAACGAGTTCGTGGTGACCGCCCTGCATCCGGGCGTGACCCGCGAACAAGTGGTCGCCGCCACCGGTTGGGCGATCCGGTTCGCCGACAGCGTTGCGGTCACTGCCGAACCGACCGAGGTGGAGCTGACCGCCCTGCGCGATCTTGAGGCCCGCACTGCAGCGGCCCACGGCCAGGCTCCGGGAGAAGCATGATGCGTGACGTTTATATCTGCGATGCGATTCGTACCCCCATCGGTCGTTTCGGTGGCGGTCTGGCGGCGGTGCGCGCCGATGACCTGGCAGCGGTGCCGATCAAGGCCCTGATGGAACGCAATCCGTCGGTGGACTGGAACGCCCTCGACGAAGTGTTCCTCGGCTGTGCCAACCAGGCCGGCGAAGACAACCGCAACGTGGCGCGCATGGCGCTGCTGCTGGCCGGGCTGCCGGAGAGCGTGCCCGGTGTCACCCTCAATCGTCTTTGCGCATCGGGCATGGACGCCATCGGCACCGCGTTCCGCGCTATCGCCAGCGGCGAAATGGAGCTGGCGATTGCCGGTGGCGTCGAGTCGATGTCCCGCGCACCGTTCGTGATGGGCAAGGCTGACGCGGCGTTCTCGCGCAACATGAAGCTGGAAGACACCACCATCGGCTGGCGTTTCATCAACCCGCTGATGAAGGCCCAGTACGGCGTCGACGCGATGCCGCAGACCGCCGACAACGTCGCCGACGACTATAAAGTGTCGCGCGAAGATCAGGACGCATTCGCCCTGCGCAGTCAGCAACGCACGGCCGCCGCCCAGGCTGCCGGCTACTTCGCCGAAGAGATCATCGAAGTGCGGATCGCCCACAAGAAAGGCGAAACCGTGGTCAGCCAGGATGAACATCCCCGCGCCGACACGACCCTTGAAGCGCTGAGCAAACTGAAACCGGTCAACGGCCCGGACAAGACCGTCACCGCCGGCAACGCGTCGGGTGTGAATGACGGTGCCGCCGCGCTGATTCTGGCCAGCGCCGAAGCGGTGAAAAAACACGGCCTGACCGCCCGTGCCAAAGTGCTGGGCATGGCCAGCGCGGGGGTCGCTCCACGGGTGATGGGCATCGGCCCGGTGCCGGCGGTGCGCAAGCTCACCGAGCGCCTCGGCGTGGCGGTCAGCGATTTCGATGTGATCGAACTCAACGAAGCCTTCGCCAGCCAGGGTCTGGCGGTGCTGCGCGAACTGGGTCTGGCGGACGACGCGGCCCAGGTCAACCCGAACGGTGGCGCGATTGCTTTGGGCCACCCGTTGGGTATGAGCGGCGCGCGTCTGGTGCTGACCGCGCTGCATCATCTGGAAAAGACCGGTGGCAAGAAAGGTCTGGCGACCATGTGCGTCGGTGTCGGTCAGGGTCTGGCCCTGGCCATCGAACGCGTCTGACGCAAGCCGTGACGAAAAAGAACAGAGGAAAGCGAAATGACTGACAAGCCTGGTTACCGCCGCCCGCAGGAAGGCACCCAGCCGCCGTACCTGCACCCGACCTATCAATCCACCAATCTGCGCTCGCCGTCCAAACCGTTGGTGTTTCTGCCCCATTCGCTGTCGGAAATCACCGGCCCGACCATCGGTGCCGAGCGTGTGGCCGAAACTGACAACGATCTGACGGCCCAGCATGCCGGCGAACCCTTGGGCGAGCGGATCATCATCCACGGGCGCGTGCTCGACGAAGACGGGCTGCCGGTGCCGGGAATTCTCGTGGAAATCTGGCAGGCCAACGCCGCCGGTCGCTACAACCACGCCCGCGATCTGCACGACGCGCCGCTGGACCCGAACTTCACCGGCACCGGTCGCACCGTGACCGACGCTGACGGCTGGTATCAGTTCCAGACCATCAAGCCCGGCGCCTATCCATGGGGTAATCACCACAACGCCTGGCGCCCGGCCCACGTGCATTTCTCGCTGTTCGGGCCGAGCATTCTGACGCGCCTGGTCACGCAGATGTATTTCCCGGGCGATCCGCTGCTGGCGTACGACCCGATCTACAACTGCGTGCCGGACACCTCGGCCAAGGAACGCCTGATCGCTGCCTTCGATCTGGAAAAAACCATTCCGTCCTACGCCCTCGCTTATCGCTGGGACATCGTGCTGCGCGGCCGCGAAGCCACGCCGATGGAGAAATGAGATGACCCTGACTGCGACCACGTCCCACACCGTCGGGCCGTATTACCACATCGGCCTGACCTGGCTGAACCGTGAAAACCTCGCCACCGAGCTGTCCCTCGGCGAGCGCGTGGCGATCACCGGGCAAGTGCTGGACGGCAACGGCGATGTCGTCAACGACGCCATGCTCGAAGTCTGGCAAGCCAACGCCGCTGGTAAATATGACCATCCGGAAGATCAGCAGCCCAAACCGCTGGACCCGAATTTCGAAGGCTTTGGCCGGGTACCGGTGGATGCCGAAGGGCGCTTTCGTTTCACCACGATCAAGCCGGGGACGGTCGAAGGCCTGAAAGGCACGACCCAGGCGCCGCATCTGGTGGTGCTGGTGTTTGCGCGAGGTCTGGTGAAGCACTTGCTGACGCGGATTTACTTCGAAGGCGATCCGGCGAACGTCAATGATCCGCTGCTCGAATGCGTGCCGGCCGAGCGCCGCACCACGTTGCTGGCGAAGCCGGATGCGGCGGGCGTTTATCAGTGGAATGTGATTCTGCAGGGCACTGATGCGGAAACCGTGTTCTTCGATTATTGAAAGAACACAGCACCTTCCCGCGCAGAGTACTGATCGTTCCCACGCTCCGCGTGGGAATGCATCCCGTGACGCTCTGCGTCACAGTGGACGCAGAGCGTCCATGGCGGCGTTCCCACGCAGAGCGTGGGAACGATCAACGTCGAGGCGCCGAATGCGTTTGCGTGGGAACGATCAATACAGGATGAGGAACGGGACTGTTGCGAAGTGTGTCTAGACTTTCACGTGTCCCCTTCGAGTACATAACAATGACAACCACCACCACGCATTACACCGGCGAAGAGCGCAGCAAGCGCATCTTCGCGATTGTCGGCGCCTCCTCCGGCAACCTGGTCGAATGGTTCGACTTCTACGTTTACGCCTTCTGCGCAATCTACTTCGCCCCGGCGTTCTTCCCCTCGGACAACCCCACGGTGCAACTGGTCAACACCGCCGGCGTGTTCGCCGCCGGGTTCCTGATGCGCCCGATCGGTGGCTGGATTTTCGGTCGGGTGGCGGACAAGCACGGGCGCAAGAATTCGATGCTGATTTCGATTCTGATGATGTGCTTCGGCTCGTTGCTCATCGCCTGTCTGCCGACCTACAACAGCATCGGCGTCTGGGCGCCGGTGCTGTTGCTGTTCGCGCGTCTGCTGCAAGGTTTGTCGGTGGGCGGCGAATATGGCGCCACCGCGACCTACATGAGTGAAGTCGCGCTCAAGGGCCAGCGTGGGTTCTTCGCTTCGTTCCAGTACGTGACGCTGATCGGCGGGCAACTGCTGGCGGTGCTGGTGGTGGTGATCCTGCAGCAGTTCCTCTCCGAAGACGAACTGCGGGCCTACGGCTGGCGGATTCCGTTCGTGGTCGGCGCGGTGGCGGCGCTGATTTCGCTGTTCCTGCGTCGCGCCCTGAAAGAAACCACCAACAAGGAAACCCGTGAGCACAAGGACGCCGGCAGCATCGGTGCATTGTTCCGCGATCACAAGGCCGCGTTCATTACCGTGCTGGGGTACACCGCCGGCGGCTCGCTGATTTTCTACACCTTCACCACCTATATGCAGAAATACCTGGTGAACACCGCCGGCATGCACGCCAAGACCGCCAGCTTCATCATGACCGGCGCGCTCTTCTTATATATGTGCATGCAGCCGCTGTTCGGCATGCTCGCCGACAGGATCGGGCGGCGTAACTCGATGCTTTGGTTCGGCGCCCTCGGCACGCTGTTCACCGTGCCGATCCTGCTGAGCCTGAAAAGCGTCAGCAGTCCGGTCCTGGCCTTCGTGCTGATTACCGTGGCGCTGGCGATCGTCAGTTTCTACACCTCGATCAGCGGCCTGGTAAAAGCCGAAATGTTCCCGCCGGAAGTGCGCGCTCTTGGCGTCGGCCTGGCGTATGCGGTGGCCAATGCGATCTTCGGCGGCTCTGCGGAATACGTGGCCCTGAGCCTGAAAGCCGGGGGCATGGAAAACGCCTTCTACTGGTATGTCACGGTGATGATGGCGGTGGCGTTCCTGTTCAGCCTGCGTCTGCCGAAACAGGCGGCGTACTTGCATCACGATCTCTAAACCGAAGTGCGCGGGCCGCGATGGCCCGCGCCGGCAAGGACTGTTTATGACTCAGCGACCGGGCAATCAATTGTTCGATGCCTACTTCACTGCCCGCCAAATGCGCGACGTGTTCTGCGATCAGGGCCGGGTGCAGGCGATGCTCGATTTTGAAGCCGCGCTGGCTCGGGCCGAAGCGCGGGTCGGGGTGATTCCGGCGAGTGCTGTCACCTCCATCGAAAACGCCTGCCGCGCCGGGCTGTTCGATTTCGCCGCGTTGGGCGAAGCCATCGCCACGGCGGGCAATTCGGCGATTCCGCTGGTCAAGGTGTTGGGCAAACGGATCGCGGCATCCGATGTCGAGGCCGAGCGCTACGTGCATCTGGGCGCCACCAGTCAGGACGTGATGGATTCGGGGCTGGTGCTGCAATTGCGTCAGGCGCTAGCGCTGATCGAAGGGGAATTGGCGCAACTGGCCGACGCCCTCGCCACTCAGGCACAGCGCCACGCCGCGACGCCCATGGCCGGGCGTACCTGGCTGCAACACGCGACGCCGGTGACACTCGGCATGAAGATCGCCGGCTGGCTCGGTGCGATCACTCGCAGCCGTCAGCGTCTGCGCGAACTCAAGCCGCGCCTGCTGGTGCTGCAATTCGGCGGCGCATCCGGCACTCTGGCGGCGCTGGGCGAACAGGCGTTGCCGATCGCCCGTGCCCTGGCCGAAGAACTGAATCTGGCCCTGCCCGAACAACCCTGGCACACCCAGCGTGATCGCATCGTCGAGTTCGGCGCGGTGCTCGGTCTGATCGCCGGCAGCCTCGGCAAACTGGGCCGCGACATCAGCCTGTTGATGCAGACCGAAGCGGCGGAAGTGTTCGAACCGTCGGCACCGGGCAAGGGCGGTTCCTCGACCATGCCGCACAAGCGCAACCCGGTGGGCGCGGCGGTACTAATCGGCGCGGCGACCCGTGTGCCGGGGCTGGTCTCGACGCTGTTCAGCGCCATGCCCCAGGAACACGAACGCAGCCTCGGCCTGTGGCACGCCGAATGGGAAGCCCTGCCGGAAATCTGCTGCCTGGTGTCGGGCGCGCTGCAACAGGCGCGGCTGCTGGCCGAGGGGCTTGAAGTCGATGCGGCGCGCATGGCCCGCAACCTCGAATTGACTCAAGGCCTGGTGCTGGCCGAAGCAGTGAGCATCGTCCTCGCGCAACGGGTCGGCCGCGACACCGCGCATCATCTGCTCGAACAGTGCTGCAAACGGGCAGTGGCCGAACAACGCCATTTGCGTGCGGTACTCGGCGACGAGCCGCAAGTGACCGCGCAACTGAGCGCAGCCGAACTGGATCATCTGCTCGATCCTGCCCGTTACCTCGGTCAGGCGCAGGTCTGGGTCGAGCGGGCCGTGGCCGAACACAACGCATTGTCTGACTGAAAGGAGAGGGCTGTGGCTTTCGTTCAACTCGCCGATGGCGAACTGCATTACACCTTGGAAGGTCCGTCCGGTGCGCCGGTGCTTGTGCTGTCCAACTCGCTGGGCACCGACCTGCACATGTGGGACGCCCAGATGCCGGCGTTCACTGAACATTTTCGGGTGCTGCGTTTTGATACTCGCGGCCACGGCCGGTCGCTGGTGACGCCGGGCCCTTACAGCATCGAGCAACTGGGCCGCGACGTGCTGGCGCTGCTGGATGCGCTGCACATCGAACGCACGCATTTCTGCGGTCTGTCGATGGGGGGGCTGATCGGTCAATGGCTGGGGATCAACGCCCACCAGCGTCTGAACAAACTGATCGTGTGCAACACGGCGGCGAAAATCGGTGACCCGTCGGTGTGGAATCCGCGCATCGAAACCGTGCTGCGTGACGGCCCGGCGGCGATGGTCGCGTTGCGCGATGCATCGATTGCCCGCTGGTTTACGCCTGATTTTTCGACGGCCAATCCGGCAGCGGCCAAGCAGATCACCGACATGCTCGCGGCCACGGATCCTGAAGGTTACGCCGCCAACTGCGCGGCGGTGCGCGATGCGGATTTTCGTGAGCAGTTGTCGTCGATCAAGGCTCCGTTGCTGGTGATTGCCGGCACGCAAGATGCGGTGACGCCACCGTCCGGCGGGCATTTCATTCAAGAGCATGTACGCGGCGCCGAGTACGCCGAGTTTTATGCGGCGCACCTTTCCAACGTTCAGGCCGGCGACGCGTTCAGCGACCGCGTGCTGAGCTTCCTGCTGGCTGATTGAGGGGACTTTTGTGGACGAGAAACAACGTTACGACGACGGCATGCAAGTGCGCCGGGCGGTGCTCGGCGATGCCCATGTCGACCGCAGCCTGACCACCCTGACCGAGTTCAATTCGGAATTCCAGGAAATGATCACCCGGCATGCCTGGGGCGACATCTGGACCCGCCCGGGCCTGCCGCGCCACACCCGCAGCCTGATCACCATCGCCATGCTGATCGGCATGAACCGTGAGGGCGAACTCAAGTTGCACCTGCGCGCAGCGGCCAACAACGGCGTGAGCCGTGGCGAGATCAAGGAAGTGATCATGCAGAGCGCGATCTACTGCGGGATTCCGGCGGCGAATGCGACCTTTCATCTGGCCGAATCGGTGTGGGATGAGCTGGGTGTCGAATCCCGAGCGTGATCTTCTCCGGGCTGGCCCCCTCCAGGACATTCGCGTCCTGGCGGGATCCAGTCATCTCGCATTAGTTACAGCAGATTGATCGGATAGCTGACGATCACCCGGTTCTCGTCGAACTCGTTATTGCTGTAGTCACGGCGCATGGTCGAGTTGCGCCAGCGCACGTTCAGGTCCTTGAGCACGCCGCTTTGCACGGTGTAGCCCAGCTCCGATTCGCGGCCCCATTCCTTGCCGTCGGTGATGGCGCCGGTGTGCACGTTGTCGCCGCTGATGTAGCGGTTCATCAGCGTCAGGCCGGGGAGGCCGAGGACGACGAAGTTGTAGTCGTGGCGGATTTGCCAGGAGCGTTCCTGAGCGTTGTCATAGCTTGAGTTGTAGCTGTCGTTGGCCAGGGTCCCGCCACTGGTGCCGTTGACCCGCATCCAGTTGCTGTCGCCGGTCAGTTTTTGCAGGCCGAGGTAAAAAGTGTTGCCGCCATATCGCGCAGAGAACATTCCCGACCAGGTCTTGTTGTCGAGCTTGCCGGCCCGGGCGCTGCCGTCATCCTTGCCGTAGAAGAAGCCGAGGTTGGCGCCCAGGGTCCAGCCGCCGAGTGGCTGGCTGTGGATCAGGTTGACGTACTGCTGGCTGTAGATGTCCTTGAGTTCGGCATTCCACAGGCCGATCTGCGTGCGTTTGTCATTGAATGCGAATTCGCCGCCCTGGAAGTTGAAGCGATCCGAGGTGAACGCCGGTTTACCGAACATCGACAGGTCGCTCATGCTGCTGTCGTCACGCGGGCTGTTGGCGCGGAACTGGCCGCCGTACAGGGTCAGGCCATCGATTTCCTTCGAGGTGATCTGCCCGCCGCGAAAGGTCTGTGGCAGCGAACGACCATCGTCCGAACGCAGGATCGGCAGCACCGGCATCCATTCGCCCAGCTTGATTTCGGTCTGCGACAGCCTGGCCTTGAACGCCACGTTGGTGCGACCGAAGTTGTCTGCCGGACGACCGTCATGATCCAGCGGCAACAGTTGCGTGCCGCCGGTGCCTTTGCCGCCATCGAGTTTCACCGAGTACAACCCCAATACGTCCATGCCGAAACCGACGGTGCCCTGGGTGAAACCGGATCTGGCGTCGAGGATGAAGCTCTGCGTCCATTCCTGCGCCATGCCCTGGGCCTTGGTCGGGTTGGTGAAGTTGCGGTTGATGTAGAAATTGCGCAGGTTGAGGCTGGCCTTGGCGCCGTCGATGAAACCGGCCTCTTCGGCCATGGCGGGTAAAGCGGCGCCGGTCAGTGCCAAAACAATCAAGCCAGGAAGTGCGCAAGGGGTTTTGCAGTGTGTCATGGGCTCGGGTCTCTCTTATTGTTCGGGGTGCAGCAGAGCGTGGCCGCAACCTGAGGTTGCAGACAAGAAACGGGATGTGAGGAGACGAAGGGCGGATCAGCCCGAGCGGCGAGGACGTGTCGTCATGGGGGGAGCCTTTTTATTGGTTTTGTTGTTGTGGGCAATGGTGAAGGGGATCGACGAGGGGATTCAATCGGGGTGAGCGGGGTTGTGTGCGATTATCGAACGATAATCGACGGTGGTTTTATTCATTGCCAGGTACACATTCTTAATTGAAACCCGTGGTTATGCTTCGTGTTGGTGGCTGTTCCGGCGGTGTTCTATTAATGGCAATTGTGGATGTGGTTATTGCTTTGGTTGTAGGAAATCAACTACAGAAGTTATTGCAATAAAGGCTGGGTAATTAATCGCGGGTTTCAACTTGCCAATTGGTGTTATCGCTTATCGTGAAAAGGTTTAACGGGATATTGTGTTGTATCTGGCAAAGGAAAGAGTCGTTGCTATATTCAAGATTCTCGAAGGGGGCATGGAGGCTGATTGTCACTTTCGAGAAGATTAATTATTGAAAACAAGGAGAGATAACATGCCTGCAAAAGTTAATCAGGAGCGTCTCGCGACGGTGGTCGGTCGTGCCCTTATTGATAAGGACTTTGCGGAACAGTTGCACAAGGATGCTGAAGGCGCGGCCAAGGGCATCGGTGTGCATTTGAGCGCATCCGAACTGGGCGCCGTCAAGAGTATTGATGTGACAAAATTGGGCACCGTCGGGGAGGGTATTCGCAGCAAGCTGGGAGCCGCTGCGATCTTTGACCAGCAACAGCAGCAGGCTCGGATGGATTGATGCCGGGGGCCGTTTGGCGTGCCACGCAGCAGTGATCCGCTTGCGCCACACGCCAAATGGCCCGATTGAAAAACTCGAACAGGGAGTGAGCGGTGTATGCCTGTCACCTTGGTTCCCATGGACGACACGGAATTTTCGGCGTTCACCGAAAGGGCGGTCGAGGAGTACGCCCAAGGCATGGTCGCTTCGGGAGAGTGGAGCCAGACAGAGGCGCCACACCGTTCCGGTACGGCGTTCGCGCAGTTGCTGGACCAGGGTCGGCTCACCGAGGGGCATCAGCTTTGGGTGCTCCGGGACGATCAGCGGCGCATCGGCGAATTGTGGATTGCCCGACGTCACGTCGGCCCCAAGCCGATTGCCTTCATTCTGGATATCTACATCGAACCTGGTGAACGCCGTCAGGGTCATGCCCGTCAAGCCATGCTGGCCGCCGAAAACTGGGCTCGCCGCAACGGCTGCCAGGAAATGCGTCTGCATGTGTTTGGCCGCAACCTGCCGGCCCGTGGTCTTTATGAACAACTGGGCTATGAAGTCGCCAGTCTGACCATGGCGAAACCATTACCGCCTGCCTGAAAGGATGGTTGAAAAATGGATATTGGAAACCACCGCGAATTCGATTCGACGGTTGATGACTTGTTTAAAGGGAATACGTTTCTTGCAGATGCTCGGTATTCCAGGTTTGAGATATTACTTGAGCATGTCAGTCGCAATCGTTTCACGACATTCATGGTTTTATATGCCGAGCTGTTCAAGCTGCTTGGCGAAGATTCGCGATTGTCGGCATTCTTCCAGCGAGCGGTGGAACTTGTATTGTTGCCGCCTCGTGAGCAGGCTTCGATTATCAATGATCCGGTTTTTCAGATATGGGCGGGACAGACTTTTCGGTTGACCAATCATTGTCTGGTCGGCAAGTCGGATAATACGGTCGAACTTGAAAAGGCATTGTTGGAATTCTCCGACATGCTCGACAGGGTCAAGGAGCGCAATACGTCCGTGGCCGCTCAGAGCGATCCGCCGGTCTACCGGTTCGATGCCGATCCTTTGATCATGCAGGCCACTCCGCCCAGCTACGAGTTCCCGGAAGACGAAGCGACGCGCAAGCGCCTGGAGCGGGGCGGATTTTCCAGCCGTTTCTTCGCCGACGTGGTGAAAATTGCCCTGTTGCGCATCGAACACACCTGGCCGGCCTGCCGTGAACAGATGAAGTCCCTGATCAAGTCGATTTGCTTCGTGCCGGACGGTACTTTTCGCAGTTGTTCGGCTTCGCGCTACACCGGCGTCATTCTCCTGGCGAGCCGGGACGAGTCGATTCTCGATCTTGAAGAATCCCTGGTGCATGAGGCGACTCACCAGTTGCTCTATCACATCGTCGAAGTGTCCGACGTGGTCGACCCTGATGCCTCGCAGGAGCCGTCATTCAGTTTGCCGTGGTCAGGGCAGAAGCGTGACCTGTATGGCTACTTTCATGCGTTTTACGTGTACATCGCGCTGGTCAAGTACATGGAGCGAGTGCGATCGCGTTCCGCGGAGGAAATGCAGCGGGCACAGAACCGTCTGCTGTTCATTCTGCGGGGGCTGATCCGGGCTTTGCCGGACTTTCAAGCCAGTGCGGACTTCACACCCCATGGGCGCCAGTTGCTGGACAACCTGGCCGCTGAAGTCCGGGCCATGGAGAGCAAATATGCCGGGCGGCTGGCCGCCTCGCCGACATTGACCACGACGCCGTCGGTATTGGGCGCAACGGCCTGAGCCGGGAGGCAAGCATGACGATGTTCGATGCTTCGCGATTTCCCGAGGCCGGGGTAGGGCTGGAGTACCACTTGCCCCGTCACCGGGTTGCCGATCATGCCGTCGATCCGGCCCTCGAACGGATCCTCGCCGAAGGTCTGCCGTATTTTGATTATCTGGAGTTTCAGCCAACCCACAGCATTCTCGAACCGCGTTTGCTCGAGGTCGGGGAGCAGACGCCCAGCCTGCTGCATTCTTCCAGCCTGTCTCTGGGCAGTGTGGGCATCGCGATGGATCGCGAGTTTCTGCAGATGACCCGACGGCTGTGCGACAGAACCCGCTCACCCTGGCTGGCGGAGCACATTTCCTGGTCGCGGTTTCATGGCGGCGACACCCAGCACTTCATTTTGCCGACCCTGGCCGCGGAGGTGGCCGATACGGTGGTCGCCAACGCTCTTGAGCTGCAGGCACTGACCGCGACGCCGCTGGTGCTGGAGAATGCTCCGCGCCTGTTTTCACTGACGGATGCGGCGGAACAGTCGGAAGGCGCGTTCATTTCCAGCGTGGTGCAGCGCAGCGGTGCGGGGTTTCTGCTGGATCTGGACAGCGCCATCGCGACCGCCAAGGCTCAGGGGTATGAACTCAACGATTATCTGCGTTCGTTGCCGCTGGACCGGTTGATCGAAATCCACACCGGTCATCCGCGCAGGGACTGGGATCTGTTGACGCAGTTGTTTGCCGTGTCTCCCGTGCGGGCGGTGACACTGGAATGGGATATCGCCGACAGGGACGACGACGCGCAACTGCAATGTCTGATTCGCGACATCAAGCGCCTCAAGCCCAGGGTGCTGTTCTGGCAGGGCCGCGACTCACCCTCCGAGCCGGAGACTCCGGCCCTCGAACCCGGTGAGTTGCTCAGACTCAGGGGCAGCGTATGGGTGAGTGTCGGACCTTCATCCTTCGTGTTGCGGGACCGGCAGTCGGGGCTGAGTCTGGAGTTCTGCCTGACCCTGCTGCCGTTGTTGAAGCACTTCATGGTTGCGCGCACGCTGGAGAGTGCCTTGATGCTGCCGGACATTCTGCAGGGGCCCGGGCAGGGCAACAATCTGGCGTTCCTGCAGACGCTGGTCAACCAGGGAATCGTGCAACCCGTCACGCCCCGGCGCGATCGGGTTCACAGACAACCGCTGCAGCTCTGGTCCCGCTGGGAAGCGGCGCTGGAGTTCTACCTCAGTACCCGCACCGGTCTGCAGACACCTTATGTCAGTGTCGTCGAACTCGAGGCCGAACTTGAGAAGAAAGCTTCGCAGCAGCGTCAGCCTTCGTCTTTCAAGGACTATCACTCGCATCCCTTCATTGCGCTGGAAAACCCGCTGCTGGTGCCCGGTGAGACCATCGCCGAAGCAACGCTGCTCGATACACTCTGTGCCCGGCGTACATCCCGGACATTCAGCGGCAAGCCGTTGACCCCGACGCAGCTGTCGCTGCTGCTCTATTACACCTGGGGGATGACGGCCATGGAACCGAACGGCATGGGCGACTATTTCCTGAAAAGAACCTCGCCCTCCGGCGGCTCGCTGCAGGTCACCGAGGTGTATGCAGTGCTGATGAATGTGCAGGGTTTCGAGCGGGGGCTCTATCACTACTCGGTGCGCCGACATGGACTGGAACTGCTGTCACGGGAGGATCCTCGGAGCTGGATAGGCGAGGCCTGTGGCGGGCAACCCTGGGTGAAAGACGCGGCAGCGGTATTTGTGTCTACCGCGCGGGTCGAGCGGCTGGCCTGGAAATACGAGTTCAGCCGTGCGCTGCGGGTGGCGCTGATGGATGCCGGGCATTTGAGCCAGACGTTTTCACTGGTGGCCACGGGGCTGAATCTCGGATGCTTCACCACGGCGGCATTGCGCGATGAAATGTTCGAAAACCGTCTGGGACTCGACTATCTGGAAGAACCGGTGTTTCTACTCAACGGAGTCGGCGGCTGAAGGCGTTGCGCAGACAACAAAAAGCCCACCGAAAGGTGGGCTCTTTGTTTATCGCGACACGATCAGAACAGTTTCATCTTCGGCGCTTCTTCTTTCAGCGGCTCGTTCTGCGCGGTCTGCGCATTCCAGCCGCCACCCAGGGCCTTGTACAGGTTGACCGCACTGGTCAATTGCGCGAGGCGGTCGGTGATCAGGGCCTGTTGGGCGCTGAACAGCTGACGCTGGGCATCGAGGAAGGTCAGGTTGCTGTCGACGCCGATGCGATAACGACGCTCGGCCAGACGGTAGTAGTCCTGGTTCGCGGCGACGAAATCACGCTGGGCCTGCAACTGCTCGGTGTAGGTCTGGCGCGCGGCCAGGCCGTCGGCGACTTCCTGGAAGGCCGTTTGAATGGACTTCTCGTAGTTCGCCACGCCGATGTCCTTCTGGATCTTGGCGTAGTCGAGGCTGGCGCGCAGGCTGCCGGCGTTGAAGATCGGCAGGTTGATCTGCGGCTGGAACAGCCACGTCCCCGAACCGCCCTTGAACAGGCCGGACAGGTCCGGGCTCAGGCTGCCCGCATTGGCGGTCAGGCTGATGCTCGGGAAGAACGCTGCACGGGCCGCGCCGATGTTGGCGTTGGCGGCCTTCAGGTTGTATTCGGCCTGAAGGATGTCCGGACGGCGTTGCAGCAGATCCGACGGCAGACCGGCCGGCACATCGCTGAGCAGGTCATCCGACAGCGGTCTGGCCGCTTGCAGGTTGGCCGGCACGCCGGTGCCCAGCAGCAGGGTCAGGCTGTTTTCGTCCTGGGCCACCTGGCGGGTGTAACGGGCCAGTTGGGCACGGGCGTTCTCGACCGAGGTGCGCGACTGCGCCAGATCCAGCGCCGAGGCCACACCCACTTCGTTGCTGCGACTGGTCAGCTTGTAGCTTTCCTCGAAGGCACCCAGGGTCTCCTGAGTCAGCTTCAGCAGCTCCTTGTCGGCCTGCCAGGTCAGGTAGGCATTGGCCACGCTGGCCACCAGGCTGATCTGGGTGCTGCGGCGCGCTTCTTCGGTGGCGAAGTATTGCTGCAGCGCTTGCTCGCTCAGGCTGCGAACCCGACCGAACAGGTCGAGTTCGTAGGCGCTGATGCCGACGGTGGCGGTGTAGGAACTGTTGATGGTCGCTTCACCGGTCTGCGATGCACGGGCCGGAACCCGCTGACGGCTGCCGCTGGCATTGGCCGAAACCGCCGGGAACAGATCGGCGCGCTGGATGCGGTACTGAGCGGCATAGGCGTCGATGTTCAGCGCCGCGACGCGCAGGTCGCGGTTGTTTTCCAGGGCCACCTGGATCAGCTGTTGCAGGGCAGGGTCATGGAAAAACTGCTTCCAGCCCTGCTCGGCAGCGGCCTGCGCCGGTGCCTGGGCCGACGAATACGCCGGACCCTGCGGGAATTGCGCGGCCACCGGTGTTTCAGGCCGCTGATAATCCGGTATCAGCGAGCAACCGCTCAGCACGAAGGCGGCGACTGCGATGGAGAGTAGCGACTTGCTCATTGGCCAGCCTCTTTAGGAGTTTCGATGGTGTCATCCTCGCCGGCAATTTTGCGCTGGCCCATGGACGACACAGTGACGAAGAACAGTGGAACCCAGAAAATCGCCAGGATCGTGGCCGTGAGCATACCGCCAATCACGCCCGTACCGATCGCGTGCTGACTGCCCGAACCGGCACCGGTGGAGATAGCCAACGGTACTACACCGAGAATGAAAGCCAGCGAGGTCATGATGATCGGTCGCAGACGCATGCGGCAGGCTTCGATCGCCGCATCACGCAGACTGCGCCCATGCTCGTGCAATTCCTTGGCGAATTCGACGATCAGAATGGCGTTTTTAGCCGCCAGACCGATGGTCGTCAACAGGCCCACCTGGAAGTACACGTCGTTCGACAGACCGCGCAGGCTGGTAGCCATCAATGCACCGATGATCCCCAGCGGTACCACGAGCATGACCGCGATCGGAATCGACCAGCTTTCATACAGCGCTGCCAGACACAGGAACACCATCAGCAGCGACAAAGCGTACAGCGCTGGCGCTTGCGAGCCGGACAGACGTTCCTCGTAGGACAGACCGGTCCAGGAAATACCCACACCCGGCGGCAGTTTCCTGGCAATGGCTTCGACTTCGGCCATCGCTTCACCGGTGGAGTAACCCGGCGCCGGAGAACCGAGGATCTCCATCGCTTCCACACCGTTGTAGCGCGCCAGTTTCGGCGAGCCGTAGATCCACTCGCCCTTGGCGAACGCGGAGAACGGAACCATGGTGCCGGCGCTGTTGCGCACGTACCACTTCTTCAGGTCTTCAGGGCTCATGCGCGCACCGGCCTGGCCTTGCACGTACACCTTCTTCACCCGACCGCGGTCGATGAAGTCGTTGACGTAGCTACTGCCGAAGGAAATCGACAGGGTGCTGTTGATGTCGGACAGGCTCAAGCCCAGGGCGCGGGCCTTCTCGTCATCGATTTCCAGGTGGTATTGCGGCTCGTCGTTCAGACCGTTCGGACGCACCTGGTAGAGCACCTTGCTCTGCGCGGCCATGCCGAGGAACTGGTTACGTGCTTCCATCAGTTTTTCGTGGCCGATACCGGCGCGGTCCTGCAGGAACACGTCGAAACCGGTGGCGTTACCCAGCTCCAGTACGGCCGGCGGAGCGAAGGCAAACACCATCGCGTCGCGGAAGCTGAAGAAGTGCTGCTGGGCACGTTGCGCCAGGGCGAACACGCTGTTGCTCGCGTCACGCTCGTGCCACGGCTTGAGCATGATGAACGCCAGGCCGGAGCTCTGGCCGCGACCGGCGAAGTTGAAGCCGTTCACGGTGAACACCGAGGCAACCGCACCGGCCTCTTTGTCCAGCAGGTAGGAGCGCATATTGTCGATCACCACCTGAGTGCGCTCGGCACTGGAGCCGGCCGGGGTCTGCACCTGGGCGAACAGTACACCCTGGTCTTCTTCCGGCAGGAACGCCGTCGGAATGCGGGTGAACAGCCAGATCATGCCGACCACGATCAGCAGGTAGGCCAGCAGATAAGGTGCCTTGCGCTGCAGAATGTTGCCGACACCGCGCTCGTAGCTGCGTACGCTGCGGTCGAAGTTGCGGTTGAACCAGCCGAAGAAACCGCGTTTCGGCGCGCCGTGCTCGCCTTTTGGAATTGCCTTGAGCATGGTGGCGCAGAGCGCCGGGGTGAAGATCAGCGCCACCATCACCGACAGGGCCATGGCCGAGACGATGGTGATCGAGAACTGACGGTAGATCACGCCGGTGGAACCACTGAAGAACGCCATCGGCAGCAGTACCGCCGACAGGACGAGGGCGATACCGACCAGTGCGCCCTGGATCTGGCCCATGGACTTCTTGGTCGCTTCCTTCGGTGACAGGCCTTCTTCGGCCATCACCCGCTCGACGTTTTCCACCACGACGATGGCGTCGTCCACCAGCAAGCCGATGGCCAATACCATACCGAACATGGTCAGGGTGTTGATGCTGAAACCGGCGGCCGCGAGGATGCCGAACGTACCGAGCAATACCACCGGCACGGTCATCGTGGTGATGACGGTGGCGCGGAAGTTCTGCAGGAACAGGAACATCACCAGGAACACCAGTACGATCGCCTCGACCAGGGTTTCAACCACACCCTTGATCGACTCGGTCACCACCGGGGTGGTGTCGTACGGGAACACCACTTCCATGCCTTGCGGGAAGAACGGCTTGAGGTCGTCAATCGTCTTGCGCAGGGCCTTGGCGGTGTCGAGAGCGTTGGCGCCGTTGGCCAGTTTCACCGCCAGACCGGAAGCCGGCTTGCCGTTGAATTGCGCCGAGATACTGGAGTTCTCACCACCCAGACCGACGTCGGCGACATCGCCGATACGCACTTGCGAGCCATCCTGGTTGACCTTCAGCAGAATCGCCTTGAACTGCTCGGCGGTCTGCAGACGGGTCTTGCCGATGATCGTGGCGTTCAGTTGCTGGCCAGGCAGCGCCGGCAGACCGCCGAGCTGACCGGAAGACACCTGGACGTTCTGCGCCGAGATCGCTGCGCTGACATCGGCCGGGGTCAGGTTGTACTTGTTCAGCTTGGCCGGGTCGAGCCAGATGCGCATCGCGTACTGGGCACCGAAGACCTGGAAGTCACCGACACCGGCGGTCCGCGAAATCGGGTCCTGCATGTTCGACACGATGTAGTTGGACAGGTCGTCCTTGGACATGCTGCCGTCACGGGACACCACGCCGATTACCAGCAGGAAGTTCTTCACGGCCTTGGTCACGCGGATACCCTGTTGCTGCACTTCCTGCGGCAACAGCGGGGTGGCCAGGTTCAGCTTGTTCTGGACCTGGACCTGCGCGGTATCGGAGTTGGTGCCTTGCTCGAAGGTCGCGGTGATGGTCATGCTGCCGTCGGAGTTACTTTCCGACGACACATAACGCAGGTTGTCGATACCGTTGAGCTGCTGCTCGATGACCTGCACCACGGTGTCCTGGACCGTCTGTGCCGAAGCACCTGGATAGGTCACGGAAATCGCAATGGCCGGTGGCGCAATGCTCGGGTACTGGTTGATCGGCAACTTGAGGATCGATAGAGCCCCGACCAGCATGATCACCAGGGCAATTACCCAGGCGAAAATCGGACGGTCGATGAAAAATTTCGACATGAGTTACTCCCCTTTGCCGCCGTAGGCCTTGTCATTTGCCTTGGCGGGTGCCGGGTTCTTGGCGACGTTGGTCGCTTCGGTCGGATTGACCTGGACACCCGGACGCACGAATTGCAGCCCTTCGGTGATCAGGCGATCGCCGGCTTTCAGGCCGTCTTCGATCAGCCACTGGCTGCCGACGGTGCGGCTGGCCTTGAGCTGACGCAGTTCGACCTTGTTGTCCGCACCCACCACCAGCGCGGTCGGAGTGCCCTTGAGATCACGGGTCACGCCTTGTTGCGGTGCCAGAATGGCCGCGGCGTTGACACCGGCCTGCAACTGGGCACGCACGAACATGCCAGGCAACAGGGTGTGATCCGGGTTCGGGAACACGGCACGCAGGGTCACGGAACCGGTGGTCGGGTCGACCGACACTTCGGAGAATTCCAGCTTACCGTCGAGCTTGTACTGGCTGCCGTCTTCCAGGGTCAGCTTGACCGCGGCGGCGTTGTCGCCGGCCTTCTGCAGACGGCCGCTTTCCAGCTCGCGGCGCAGTTCCAGCAGTTCGACCGAAGACTGCGTCACGTCAACGTAGATCGGGTCCAGTTGCTGGATGGTCGCCATCGCATCGGCCTGACCGTTGCTCACCAGCGCACCTTCGGTGACCGAAGAACGGCCGATACGCCCGGAGATTGGCGCGTAGACCTTGGTGTAACGCACGTTGATCTGCGCGCTCTGCAGCGAGGCTTCCGATTGCAGGCGGTTGGACACGGCCGTGTCGTATTCCTGACGGCTCACGGCCTGCTCGTCGACCAGTTGCTTGTAGCGGTCGGAGATCGACTTGGTCGAACGCAGGTTGGCTTCGGCGCTCTTCAGGGTCGCTTCATAGACCGACGGATCGATCTGGTACAGCTGCTGGCCGGCTTTGACATCGCCGCCTTCCTTGAACAGACGCTTGAGAATGATGCCGTTGACCTGCGGGCGGACTTCAGCGATGCGGAACGCACTGGTGCGGCCCGGAAGTTCCGACGTCAGGGTAAAGGCTTGTGGTTGCAGGGTGACGACGCCGACCTGAGGAGGCGGTGCGGCGGGAGCCGCCTCTTCCTTTTTACATCCGCTGAGCAGCGATGCCAGGGCGACGGCAGTGACCAGAGCGGTAACAGCTGGCTTGAATTGCATGAAGATCCTCGGGTCAGGCGCGCGAAAAGCGCACAAGAAGTGTGGAAGGGTAAAAAATGGGTGCCGGGTGGATAAGTAGCTTGCTAATGAATATACTTACGTTCATGGTTGTTTGTAAACACCTTGGCTGCGTACCCAATCGGTTACAAAAGTCGTGGCAAGGTCTGAAATTGTAGGCCGGGGAAGTGATCCGCGAGAGATCCGCCCCTTTTTATTCAGCGGATATTCAGCCATCCCTGAACCATCCTGTTTGAGGTTTTACTGCCATGGTTCGTCGTACCAAAGAGGAAGCTCAGGAAACGCGAAGCCAGATTCTGGAAGCCGCCGAGAAAGCTTTCTTCGAAAGGGGCGTGGCCCGCACGACGCTCTCCGACATCGCGAGCCTGGCCGGTGTGACCCGCGGTGCCATCTACTGGCACTTCAGCAACAAGGCGGATCTGTTGCAGGCGATGCTCGAGACGTTGCGTGAGCCGCTCGACGAGTTGGCCAAGGCCAGCGAAAGCGAGGACGAGCTGGATCCGCTGGGCTGCATGCGTCAGTTGCTGATTCATTTGTTTCAGCAGGTTGCGCTGGATCCGAAGACTCGGCGTATCAACGAAATTCTGTTTCATAAGTGCGAGTTCACCGATGAAATGTGCGACCTGCGCCAACAGCGCCGGACTGCCAGTCTCGATTGCAATGTGCGGATCGCGCTGACACTGAGTAACGCGGTCAATCGTGGGCAACTGCCAGCGGACCTCGACACCGCCCGTGCTGCCATCAGCATTCACGCCTTTATCGACGGCATCCTGTATCAGTGGCTGCTGGCCCCGGACAGCTTCGAGCTGTACGCCGAAGCCGAGCGCTGGGTCGATACAGGGCTGGATATGCTGCGCTGGAGTCCCGGCCTGCGCAAATGAAACAAAATGCAAAATCGGATCAGGTTGGATCAATCAAGCAGGCGAAAGAAGATCCCTGTTCGTTCGCCTTGCTGCAACGGACTGCTTTTATATACCTCATCGAATCGAGTTGATACGTAGCGAACTACGTATTTTGTAGGGATTTTGTTTCATGTTTGTGAGCAGGTGTCAGCGCCCAACCTGATCAGCGCCCATGAAAAAGCCCCGGCTCTGGCGAGTCGGGGCTTTTTGCGTTTCGGCGCAGTGGCTTACAGCGTTGGGTAGTCGATGTATCCGACCGGGCCCTTGCCGTAGAACAGTTCAGGGCGAGCATCGTTGAGAGGGGCATCGGCCTTCAAACGAGCCGGCAGGTCCGGGTTGGCAATGAACGGGATGCCGAATGCCACGGCGTCGGCCTTGCCCTCGGCCAGCCAGGCGTTGGCGCTGTCCTTGGTGAAGCGCTCGTTGGCGATGTACGCGCCGCCGAAGGCTTCTTTCAACTGCGGGCCGAGGCTGTCTGCGCCTTCTTTCTCGCGGGAGCAGATGAAGGCGATGCCACGCTTGCCCAGTTCGCGGGCGACGTAAGTGAAGGTTTCGGCCAGGTTGTCGTCGCCCATGTCATGGGAGTCGGCGCGTGGTGCCAGGTGTACGCCGACACGGCCGGCGCCCCAGACTTCGATCGCCGCGTCAGTCACTTCCAGCAGCAGGCGGGCACGGTTTTCCAGGGAGCCGCCGTAGTTGTCGGTGCGCTGGTTGGTGCTGCTTTGCAGGAACTGGTCGAGCAGGTAGCCGTTGGCGCCGTGGATTTCCACGCCGTCGAAACCGGCGGCCTTGGCGTTTTCCGCACCGACGCGGTAGGCGTCGACGATGTCGGCGATTTCAGCGGTTTCCAGCGCACGCGGGGTCGGGAAGTCGGCCAGTGGGCGAACCAGGCTGACGTGACCTTTCGGCTGGATGGCGCTAGGGGCGACCGGGGTTTCGCCGTTCAGGTACGACGGGTGGGAAATCCGCCCGACGTGCCACAGTTGCAGGACGATCTTGCCGCCGGCGGCATGAACCGCCTTGGTCACATTGGTCCAGCCGCGCACTTGATCGTTGGACCAGATGCCCGGGGTGTCCGGGTAGCCGACGCCCATCGGAGTGACGGAAGTGGCTTCGCTGAGGATCAGCCCGGCGGAGGCACGCTGCACGTAGTACTCGGCCATCAGTGCGTTCGGTACGCGGCCTTCGTCGGCGCGGCAGCGGGTCAGCGGCGCCATGATGATGCGGTTGGACAGCTCGAGATCGCCCAGCTTGATCGGATCGAAAATTGTTGCCATGAGATACAACCCTCGTGAAGTCAGTGAGTGAATCAGTTAGCGGTGGCCAGCTCGGGGTTACCGTTCTGGCGGAATGTGATCAGGGTCACCAGCAGCGCCAGGACCGCCAGCGCGGCAGCGGCGAGAGGCACGCTGGTCAGGCCGTAGTCGTGGGCGATGACGCTGCCGCCGACCCAGGCACCCAGCGCATTGCCGACGTTGAAGGCGCCGATGTTCAGGGTCGACACCAGGTTCGGTGCGGCCTGGCCGTAGGTCACGACGTTGACCTGCAGGGCCGGCACCGCGGCAAAACACGCGGTGGCCCAGAGGAACAAAGTGATTTCGGTGGGGATCAGCGCGATGCTGGTCCAGGTCAGAACGGTGGAGGTCAAGGCCATGGCGATGAACACGCCGATCAGCGTGGCTGCCAGGCCCTTGTCGGCCAGTTTGCCGCCGATGATGTTGCCGACGGTCAGGCCCAGTCCTATCAGCATCAGGGTCCAGGTCACGCCACGGGGCGAGACGCCGGTGACATCACCCAACAGTGGTGCGACGTAAGTGAACAGGGTGAACACCGACGCGGCGAACAGCGCAGTCATGCTCAGGGACAACCAGATCCCGGCGCCCTTGAGGGCGGCCAGTTCGGCGCGCAAGTCGAGTTTTTCCTCGTCACGCTTGGCCGGCAAAAAGCGGATCAGGCCGAGCAGCGCAATCACGCCGATCACGGTCACTGCCCAGAAGGTCGAACGCCAGCCGGCTTCCTGGCCGAGGGCGGTGCCCAGCGGTACGCCCAGCACGTTGGCCAGGGTCAGGCCGGTGAACATCAGCGCCACGGCAGACGCGCGTTTGTTCGGCGCCACCAGGTTGGCGGCAACCACCGAGCCGATGCCGAAGAACGCGCCGTGACAGAGGGCGGTGATCACTCGGGCAAACATCAGTACGTTGTAGTCAGTGGCGATGGCGCAAAGCAGGTTGCCGATAATGAAGATGCCCATCAGCGCGACCAGTGCAGCCTTGCGCGGCAATCGCGCAGTGGCCATCGCCATGAATGGTGCACCGATCGCCACGCCCAGGGCGTAACCGGTCACCAGCCAGCCGGCACCGGGGATCGACACACCGAGATCGGTCGCCACATTGGGCAGCAGGCCCATGATGACGAATTCCGTGGTGCCGATGGCGAAGGCGCTCAAGGCGAGTATGAGTAGCGAGAGGGGCATCGTTTGGTCCTTTTGGCTGGCTGACGTTAAGGGTCAGAGCTCTTTGCTGAGGGTGCTGAGGAACGCCTGGATCACGTCCTCGTTGCGTTTGAAAAAGTGCCACTGGCCGGCTTTCTGGCTGCTGATCAATCCAGCGCGTTGCAGGGTGGCCAGGTGGGCGGAGACAGTCGATTGCGACAGGCCGCAGCGTTGGTCGATCTGCCCGGCACAGATGCCGTACTCGTGGTTGTGGATCTGTTCCGGAAACTCGGCTTTCGGGTCTTTCAGCCAGTTGAGGATGTCTCGCCGTACTGGGTGTGCCAGGGCTTTTATTATTTCGTCGAGGTCAATGTTCATGGCTGGTTGCTCGTGATGTATGTAGCGTTATATCGCGATGAGGCGAACTTTAAATCGGTATTTCGCGATATACCAATATGAATTCGATCTGACGACCGCATAAATCGGTATATCGGGTTATAACGATATGTGAGGTGTAAACAAACGCCGGCGCGGTGCTAAGCTGCGCCCATGAACTATCTCGCACATTTGCACCTTGGTGGCCAGCGTCCCGGTCAATTGCTCGGCAGTCTGTATGGCGATTTCGTCAAAGGGCGGCTGCAAGGGCAGTTTGACCCGGAGATCGAAGCGGCGATCGCCCTGCATCGTCAGATCGATGTGTTCACCGATCGTCATCCCTTGGTGGACGCTTCACTGGCGCGGTTCACCTCGACCCGCCGCCGCTACGCCGGCATCGTCCTCGACGTGTTCTTCGACCATTGCCTGGCCCGGGACTGGGCGCTGTACGCCGACCGACCGCTGGGGCAGTTCACCACCGATGTTTACCGCGTGCTGTCCAGCGAGCGGCAATTGCCCGAGCGCCTGGCGAAGATCGCGCCGCACATGGTGGCCAATGACTGGTTGGGTTCGTATCAGGAGTTCGAAGTGCTGGAGCAGGTGCTGCGCGGAATTTCCCGGCGCCTGAGCAAACCTGAAGAACTGGCGGGGGCGATGCAGGAATTGCGGCAGTTGTATGAACCGCTCAGTGATGACTTTCGCTTGTTCTACCCACAGCTGCAGGACTTTGCAGGCCGACAGCTGTAGGCAGAGGATGACGATCAGGCCGCAATCAGTTCGCCTGCGCGGCGTGGCTCGGCCGGTTTGGCCACCTCGCCGAACAACGCTTTCTGCACCGCTTGCTGGGCTTCATACGCCAGCGCCGCGCGCTCCCGACCCTGGCAGGCAATCGGCTTGAGCAGGTGAATGTCCACCTCGCCGCAATCGTTGCTGAACAGACGCATCAGGTGCGACAGCAAATCATCGTCACCAATGAACGGTGCCAGCGTATCGATCTCGCCATTGCGCAGATAACGGATCGCCACCGGTTGCAGCATCACTTCCGAATCAATCGCCGCCGACAGCAGGCGACCATGAAAGGTGCGCAGCGAACGACCGTCGGTGGTGGTGCCTTCCGGGAACATCAGCAGCGGATGATCTGTTTGCAGGTGACGGGTCATCTGTTTGCGGATCAACTGGCTGTCGCCCGAACCGCGACGGATGAACAGGCTGCCGGCCTTCGCCGCCAGCCAACCGGCCACCGGCCAGGTACGCACTTCGGCCTTGGACAGAAACGACAGCGGCGTCAGCATGCCGAGCAATGGAATGTCAGTCCATGAAACGTGGTTGCTGACCCACAGCATCGGCTGCTTCGGCAGCTCACCGTGGACGGTCACGCGAAAGGGCAGGGCATTGCTCAGGCGCGCCATGAAAAAACGCGACCAGCGCTGCCGGCGCTGCATCGAATGGGCCAGCCCCAGGCGTTCGAAAACCCCGAAGACACTGGCCATGCTCAGGCCCAGCGTCACCACCAGCAGCACCCGCGCGATTCGCGCGTACACCCGCAGCCGGCTCATCACACGGCCGCCTTGAAGTGCCTGGCATAGCGCGGGCAGAGCTCGTCGCGCTTGAGCAGGATGAACACGTCGGCGACCTGGAAATCTTCGTCCCAGCACGGCTCGCCACAGATCTTCGCCCCGAGGCGCATGTAGGCCTTGAGCAACGGCGGCATTTCGGCGATCACGTTGGAAGGAATATCCAGCGCCGGCAGCGGATTCTTCGGTTCGGCACGCAAGTGTTCGGTGCACAGATAACGCTCGCGCAGACGCTGCATGATCGCGTGCGCCTGTACGCCACCGTCCTGCATCGGGATGCTCGCGCAACCCATCAGGTAGCTGTAGCCGCCCTGGTTCAGCACCTCGGCCAGTTCGCCCCAGAGCACGGCGATGGTGCCGCCGTTGCGGTAGGCCGGGTCGACACAGGTGCGACCGATTTCCAGGATCGGCCCTTGAAGACCGGCGAGGCCATGCAGGCTGAATTCTTCTTCGCTGTAGAACCGGCCCAGGCTGCTGGCGGCGGTGTGATCGAGCAAACGGGTGGTCGCCACCAGGCGACCGGTGTTCAGGTCACGCACGCCGATGTGGCTGCAGTGAACATCATAGTCATCCATGTCCAGACCCAGTTCCGCGCCTTTCAGCTTGGCGTTGAACTCGCCGCTGAACACGTTGAAACGCAAGGCCTGGGCTTGCTGCAACGCTTCGGCGCCGATCAGGCGTTCGGCTTGCAGGCGGCGTTCATTGCCGGTGTCGCTGATGCGGGCGATCTGAGTCATTTGAATCTCCGTACGGGCCTTTAACCCGTCGTGGGTTACAGCCGATCGACTTTCTTTATGCAGCTGTGTTGTGCAAAGTCAGGCTATGTAGCCCCGGTGTCATCGCCATGAATGTTTGGTGATGCTTATATGACAGCCCACAAGGAGCCTCTGATGACCTGGTCGACCCTGCTTGAATGCCGCGAACGCCTGCCCGCCGTTGCCGATCTGGCGGAGGGTTTCGCCACGCTGTTGCATCAACTGGGCAGCGTCACGCCGTTCGAACTGGCGGTGGCGGGAGGGCGGCGGATGGCGACGCCGGGGCTGGCGTTTCTGGTGGGCTATCAGGCGGCGTTGCGCATGCTCTGGCCGAGCGCACCGCCGAGCCTGGGCGCGTTGTGTGCGACCGAGCAGCGCAGCCTGCGTCCGGCGGACATGCAGACCCGCCTCACGGATCTGCGCCTCACCGGGCAAAAGGATTTCGTCACCGCCGGCGATGCGGCGGACTGGCTGCTGATCGCCGCGCGCAGTGAGCAACCCGGCGAATCACCGCGTCTGAGTCTGGCGGTGGTGTACCCCGGCGAGTCCGGCGTGCGTGTGGAAAAACTCCCGGCGTTGCCGTTGATGCCGGATATCAGTCATGGTCGTTTGCACCTCGACGACGCCCTGTGCGAGTTGCTCGCCGGAGACGGTTGGGATGCCTACGTCAAACCCTTCCGTACCCTTGAAGATGTCTATGTACTGAGCGCCATGACCGCGTGGTTGTTCGGCGTCGGTCAGGACAGCGGCTGGCCGCAGCCGCTGCAATTGCGCTTGCTGGCGCTGTTGGCCGGGTGTGCGGAGGCCAGTCGCCAGCCGCCGAACAATCCGGCGGGGCATGTGTTGCTCGGCGGGTTGTTTGCGCAGTTCGACGGGCTCAAGCCGGAGGTCGATCAGGCGTTGCGCGACAGCCGTCCGGAGTGGGCGGCGATGTGGCAGCGCGATCAGGCGTTGATGCAGTTGGCGGCGGGGGCTCGGGCCAAACGGCTGGCCAAGGCATTGGCAGTGAATTGACTGACCCCTTCGCGAGCAGGCTCGCTCCCACATTCGAACGCTTTCCAATTGGAGGAACTCGATCAAATGTGGGAGCGAGCCTGCTCGCGATGGCGCCCTCAAAAACACCACACATCTGTCATGAACGCCGGCTAGGCTTGGCGGGTTCATCTCCAGAGCCCTCAACATGTTCAAAGGCCTGCCCCTTTTTCTGCTGCTGATCAGCTTCACGGTCCAGGCCGAACAATGGCCGGGCGAACAATGGCCGACCGCTCCGAAAATCACCGGCCCGGCCGTCGAGGCACTGGAGGCTTACGCCTTTCCCGCCCGCGACGACAACACCCGCCTGGGCATCCGCACCGATGCCTTGCTGGTGGTCCGCGACGGCCAGATCGTCTATGAACGCTATGGCGCCGCGACCACCGCCGACACTCCACACCTGACCTGGTCGATCAGCAAAAGCCTGATGGCCACGGTGATGGGGGTGGCCTACGGCGAAGGTTTGTTCAAGCTGGACGATCCCGTCGCAAAGTTTTACCCGGTGCTGGAAAAACACCCCGCGATCAAGATGGCCGATCTGCTGCACTGGGCCTCGGGCATCGACTGGCAGGAAGACTACGAATACGCCCCGCTGAAGTCCTCGGTGGTGGCGATGCTTTACACCCGTGGCCACCGCGACATGGCCGCGTTCACCGCCGATCACGACAGCTACGCGCCGGCGGGCCAGGCGTTCCGCTATTCCAGCGGCGACAGCAATCTGTTGGCGGCGGCGCTGAAAACCATGGTCGGTCCGCAGCGTTATCCGGACTATCCATGGACAGCGCTTTTCGATCCGTTGGGCATCCGCCACGCCACCTGGGAAACCGATGCCACAGGCACCTTCGTCGCGTCGTCCTATGCCTACCTGACGGCCCGGGATCTTGCGCGGATCGGCCTGCTGATGGAACGGAACGGGCGCTGGAACGACCGGCAGTTGCTGCCAGAAGAATGGGTGGCGTTCAACCGCCAGCCCTTCGGCGGCTACAAGGCTGATCAGGACGAAGCCGTACCCGGCGGACAGTGGTGGCTCAATCGCTCGGCGGAGGGCGCCCCCTCGCCATGGCCCGATGCACCGCCCGACACCTTCGCCGCCCTCGGTCACTGGGGCCAGGCGCTGTACGTGATCCCGAGCGAAAGACTGGTGATCGTGCGCTACGGCGATGACCGCGACGGCAGCTATCGCCATAACGAATTGCTCAAGCGCGTGCTCGGGGCGGTGCGGCCATGAAATTGTTCAGACGCCTCCTGTTGGTGTTGTTTGTCGTGCTGCTGGGCTGGGGCTGGCATGAACGGGAAAACCTGTGGGCCTTCCCCGATATCATCAGCGCCTATACCGCCAAGGAATACTGTTCGTGCCGCTACGTAATGAACAACGATGCCGAATATTGCCGGGGTTACGTCAAGCAGTGGTTGCCCGCTGAGCTGACCGATAACGCTGCACAAAAACTCGTCAGTGCCAGCGGCATGGGCCGTATCAACAGCGCCCAATGGCAGGGCGAGCGTCAGGGCTGTCGTCTCAATCCCTGATCAGCAAAATGAACTGCCAGTTTGCAACCCGGCTTCAGGCAGTTAAGGTTCGTGCAGGTTAATCGGCCCCACGAGTTTTCAATGTTCAACCGTTCTCTGTGCAACGCCTTCGCCGGCCTGCTGCTGGGCGCCGCTGCGCTGCCGGCCCAGGCCAACTGGTATCTGGACGGCGAGTCGTCGCGGCTCTCCTTCGTCAGCACGAAAAACGCCAACGTGTCCGAAGTTCAACGCTTTCTGGTACTGCACGGCAAGGTCGATCCCGATGGTCGCGCCGAAGTCGAGGTCGAACTGGATTCGATCAACAGCGGCATTCCGCTGCGCGACGAGCGCATGCGCAAGGAACTGTTCCAGATCGAACAATTTCCCGAAGCGACCATCACCACACAGATCGACCTGCGCCCGATCAACGATCTGGCGCCTGGCGCGCAGCTTGAATTGCGCCTGCCGCTGACCGTCAATCTGCATGGCAAACAGCGTGAATATCCCGCCGAATTGCTTGCCACGCGCCTCGATGACCGACGTTTTCAAGTGGTGACCCTTGAACCGCTGGTGATCAGTGCCGAGGACTTCGATCTGCTGCCGGGGCTGGAAAGCCTGCGCAAAATGGCCGGCCTGTCGGCCATCAGTCTGTCGGTGCCGGTGGGTGCGGTGCTGATCTTTGCGGCACGCTGACATGCGCGGCGCAGTGTTCCCCTGGCGTGACGGCAACCGCTTCGAACTGTTGATCGACGGCCCGCAATTCTTCCCGCGCATGCTTGAAGAAATCGCGGCGGCCCGGGAGCAGATCGAGCTGGAACTGTATCTGGTGGAGGCCGGCGCCTGTGCCGAAACCGTGGTCCAGGCGCTGGTGCTGGCGGCCGAGCGCGGGGTGCGGGTGCGGTGTCTGTTCGATGATTACGGCAGTCTCGCCTTCACCCTGACCTTGCGTCAGCGCCTGACCCTCGCCGGTGTCGAGCTGCGTTTTTACAATCGCCTGAGCTGGCGGCGCTGGGTCGGCAATTTCTACCGCGATCACCGCAAGCTGTTGCTGGTGGATCAGCGGCTGGCGGTGGTGGGCGGCACCGGGGTCACTGACGAGTTCTGGAAGCCGGGCCATGACAGCAGTGAATGGCATGAAGTGATGGTGCACATCTCTGGCCCGCTGGTGCTCGACTGGCAATTGCTGTTCGACCGCCAGTGGATCGCCAACCGCCATCGCCGGGCCTGGAAGCCCCACGCGAATTTTGGTCTGCCTCGACTGCCGCGAGTGCCTGACACGGGGGAGGGCATGGGCCGGGTGGCTTACGCCGACGCCCGTCAGCATCGCGACATCCTGCAGTCCTTGTTCCGTGCCCTGAACAGCGGCCAACAGCGCATCTGGCTGGCCACGCCGTACTTCCTGCCGACCTGGAAGATCCGCCGCTCCCTGCGCAAGGCTGCCGCCCGTGGTCTCGATGTGCGTCTGCTGTTGACCGGGCCGCGCACCGATCATCCGTCGGTGCGTTATGCCGGCCATCGCTACTACCCGCGCCTGCTCAAGGCCGGGGTGAAAATCTTTGAATACCAGCCGTGTTTCCTGCACCTGAAAATGGTGCTGGTGGACGATTGGGTGAGCATCGGTTCGTGCAACTTCGATCACTGGAATCTGCGCTTCAACCTCGAGGCGAATCTGGAAGCGCTGGACCCGTCATTGACGGCAGAGGTGGTGGCGAGTTTCGAGAAGGACTTCGGCCTGAGTCAGCAGGTGAGTCTGGAAGAATGGCAGCGTCGGCCATTGTGGCGCCGGGTGAAGCAGCGGATCTGGGGCTGGGTGGATCGGGTGGTGGTCAACCTGCTGGACAGACGCGGCTAGTCGCTGCCCCAAAACAACTGTGGGAGCGAGCTTGCTCGCGAATGCGGCCTGACAGTCAACATCAATGTTGAATGTGATGGCCTCTTCGTCGGATCGCCGCCCGGAGCAAGCTCGCTCCCACAGGTTTTGCAGTGTGCCTACTGTTACAGCAATTCAAAGCTCTGCTGCGTCACATCCTGGGAATCCAGGCCGATCTGCACGTTGAACTTGCCCGGCTCGGCGGCATATTTGAGCTGGGCGTTGTAGAACTTCAGGTCATCCTCGGTGATGGTGAAGTGCACGACTTTCTGTTCGCCGGCCTTGAGCATGATCTTCTGGAAGTTCTTCAGCTCCTTGACCGGGCGGATCATCGAACCGGTAACGTCCTGAATGTACAACTGCACCACGGTTTCGCCATCCCGCTTGCCGGTGTTCTTGACCATGACACTGGCGTCAAGCTTGCCGGTGGCGTTCAGGGTGGTCGACGACAGCGCCATGTCGCTCAGGCTGAAATCGGTGTAGCTCAGGCCGTAACCGAACGGAAACAGCGGACCTGTGGTGTCATCGAAATACTGCGAGGTGTAGTTGCCCGGTTTGCCCGGCGTGAAAGGCCGACCGATGCTCAGGTGGTTGTAGTAAGTCGGGATCTGGCCCACCGAACGCGGGAATGTCACCGGCAGTTTGCCCGACGGGTTGTAGTCACCGAACAGCACGTCGGCGATGGCGTTGCCGCCCTCTGTGCCGCTGAACCAGGTTTCCAGGATCGCGTCAGCCTGTTCCTTCTCCTGAAGGATCGTCAGCGGACGGCCGTTCATCAGCACCAGCACCAGCGGCTTGCCGGTGGCTTTCAGAGCGCGGATCAGCTCCCGCTGATTTTCCGGAATGTTCAGGTCGGTGCGGCTCGACGATTCGTGAGACATGCCACGGGATTCGCCCACGGCGGCAACCACCACGTCGGCCTCTTTGGCGGCTTTCACCGCTTCGTCGATCAATACGTTGGCCGGGCGCGGGTCATCGACCACTTCCGGGGCATCGAAGTTGAGGAAGTTCAGGTAATCGAGGATCTTCTTGTCGCTGGTGATGTTGGCACCACGGGCGTAGATCAGGTTCGACTTGTCGCCGATCACATTGCTCATGCCGTCGAACAGGGTCACCGATTGCGCCGGACGACCGGCGGCGGCCCAGCTGCCCATCATGTCGATCGGCGCCTTGGCCAGCGGGCCGACCAGCGCGACTCTGGCGGTTTTCTTCAACGGCAGGGTTTCGTTACGGTTCGTCAGCAGCACCAGGCTGCGGCGGGCCACTTCACGTGCTTCGGCGCGGTGCAGGCGGCTGTCGGCGTAGGTGTCGGCCGGATCGTCTTCAGCCTTGCCGATGCGCAGGTACGGGTCCTTGAACAGGCCCATGTCGTACTTG
Source organism: Pseudomonas bananamidigenes (assembly GCF_001679645.1). GTDB lineage: Bacteria > Pseudomonadota > Gammaproteobacteria > Pseudomonadales > Pseudomonadaceae > Aquipseudomonas > Aquipseudomonas bananamidigenes. The sequence goes on from NZ_LRUN01000006.1 coordinate 37,697, forward strand.
GCGGCGAGGACTTCCCGCACGGCGTTGTCGATGTCTTTCTGTTCGATCTCGCCGGACTTGAGCAGCCCCGGCAGCTCTTTGCCGTACAGGGTGTCGTTCATGCTCATGTCGATGCCGGCCTTGATCGCCAGCTTCGCCGCTTCACGACCGTCGGCGGCCACGCCGTGCTTGATCAGTTCGAAGATCGCGCCGTGGTCGCTGACCGCCAGGCCCTTGAAGCCCCACTCCTTGCGCAGCAGGTCGTTCATCAGCCAGGTGTTGGCGGTGGCCGGGATGCCGTTGACCGAGTTCAGCGCGACCATCACGCCACCGGCGCCGGCATCGATGGCGGCGCGGTACGGCGGCAGATAGTCCTGGTACATCTTCACCGGGCTCATGTCCACGGTGTTGTAGTCGCGACCGCCTTCGACCGCGCCGTACAGGGCGAAATGCTTGACGCTGGCCATGATGCTGTCGGCCGCGCTCGGCGTGTCGCCCTGATAGGCCTTGACCATCACTTTGGCGATGCGCGAAGTCAGGTAGGTGTCTTCACCGAAACCTTCGGAACTGCGACCCCAGCGCGGGTCGCGGGAGATGTCGACCATCGGCGCGAAGGTGATGTCGAGGCTGTCGGCTGCGGCCTCTTTGGCGGCGATGCGCCCGGACTGGCCAATGGCATCCATGTCCCAGCTCGACGCCAGGGCCAGGGGAATCGGGAAAATCGTACGGTGACCATGGATCACGTCGTACGCGAAAAACATCGGAATCTTCAGGCGGCTGCGCATCGCAGCGTCCTGCATCGGACGGTTTTCCGGGCGGGTGATCGAGTTGAACGTGCCACCGATGTTGCCGGCAGCGATCTCTTTGCGGATCAGCTCGCGGGGCATTTCCGGGCCGATGCTGATCAGGCGCAACTGGCCGATCTTCTCGTCGAGGGTCATTTGTTTCATCAGGTTACTGATGAACGCGTCCTTGTTTTCCAGAGGTACCGGGGTCGTGGCGGCCAGTACTTGATGACTGGCCAGACTGACGAACAGGCCCAGCAAACACAGCTTCTTCATGAATAGTTTTCTCAAGGGCCTAAACGGCGTTACAACACCGGCCAGCCAAAATTTAGGGAGCGACTATTGTTGTTCGGGTGCTGATTCAAAAAACGACAGCCGAATAGACGGCGCCAATGTCGGCGACGTGATCGCGCAGGGCCTCTTTTTAGCCCATCGGCCCGCTGCAATCCAGTGGCGCGGCTGATTATGTCCCGGGAGCCGGCCCGGAAGGTCCGGTGTGCGGTCATTCATGTCATGTGCAAGGGAGCTTCGAAACGATGAATGTCAGTCCTGTCTACCGCTCGCGCTTGCAGGTCGCCACCTTGCTGGTGCTGGCCATGCTGTTGACCGCTTGCGGCATCAACAACATTCCCACCCTCGACGAGCAGGCCAAGGCCGCCTGGGGTCAGGTGCAGAACCAGTACCAGCGCCGCGCCGACCTGATCCCCAATCTGGTGGAAACCGTGAAGGGCTACGCGAAACACGAAGAGGCCACCCTGACGGCGGTGGTCGAGGCCCGGGCGAAGGCAACGTCGATCCAGGTGGATGCCAGCACCCTCGACAACCCCGAAAAGCTCAAGCAGTTCCAGCAGGCGCAGGATCAACTGACCGGTGCCTTGAGCCGGTTGATGGTGGTGTCCGAGCGTTATCCGGACCTGAAGGCCAACCAGAATTTCCTCGCCCTGCAATCGCAACTTGAAGGCACGGAGAACCGCATCGCCGTGGCGCGCCGGGATTTCATTCTGGCGGTGCAGAAATACAACACCGAGATCCGCACCTTCCCTGGTCGCCTGTGGCACAGCGTGATGTACAGCGATCTGCCGATCCGCGAAACCTTCGAAGCCACCAGCCCCGGCGCGGACAAGGCCCCGGAAGTGAAGTTCTGAGCCGGGGATGCCCATGCGTGCGTTGAAGTGGGGCCTGGTGCTGATGCTGTGGCTGTTCGCGGTCAGCGCCCGGGCCGATTTGACCTTTCCGGCATTGACCGGACGGGTGGTGGACGATGCGCAGATGATCGAGCCGTCGGTGCGCGCGCAACTGAGCCAGCAACTGCAGGCCCACGAACAGGCCACCGGCGAGCAACTGGTGGTCGTGACGTTGCCGAACCTGCAAGGCGCCACTATCGAGGATTACGGCGTTGAACTCGGTCGGCACTGGGGCATCGGCCAGAAGGACAAGAACAACGGCGCACTGTTGATCGTCGCCCGGGACGAGCGCAAGTTGCGTATCGAGGTCGGCTACGGGCTGGAGGACCGGCTGACCGATGCCCAGAGCTCGGTGATCATCCATCAGGTGATCACACCGGCGTTCAAGACCGGTAATTTCAGCAAGGGCATCAGCGACGGCGTGGCGGCGATGCTGGTGGTGCTGGGCGGCAATCCGCTGGATGAACCGTCCACGGTGTACGAATCGTCTGGCGACCCTTCGGACGACTTTGTCTCGCGACACCCGGGAATATTCGTATTTCTGGTGATGTTGTTCATCCTGACTGTTTTTGTCTGCCAGATGCTCGGTATCCTTCCCGCCGGCCGTGGTGGTTCCGGAGGAGGGGGCGGCTTCGGTGGCGGTGGTTTCGGCGGCGGCGGTGGAGGCGGGGGCTTCAGCGGCGGCGGTGGCAGTTTCGGCGGGGGCGGTTCCTCCGGCGGCTGGTGATAACAATAACGAGCGGGCATTTCACGACATGGCACTACTGACTGAACACGAACAACGCAAGGTCGCCGAGGCCATCGCCCGGGTCGAGCGCGACACTGACGCCGAACTGGTGACGGTGCTGGCGGCCCGCGCCGATGATTACGCGTACATTCCGTTGCTGTGGGCCAGTCTGCTGGCGCTGGTGGTGCCGGGCATTCTGCACTACCTGACCGGATGGCTGACGATGCACAGTCTGTTGCTGGTGCAGTGGATCAGTTTTGTCTTGCTGTGCCTGGTGTTTCGCCTGCCCAGGGTCACCACTCATCTGGTCCCGCGCCACGTCCGGCACTGGCGCGCCTCGAACCTTGCGCGTCGGCAATTTCTCGAGCAGAACCTGCATCACACGGTGGGCGGCACCGGGATGCTGATTTTTGTCTGCGAGGCCGAGCGGTATGTGGAGATTCTGGTGGATGAAGGTATTTCCAGACGGCTGGACGACAGAAGCTGGGACGCGATTGTCGCGGCGTTTACCGAGCAGGTGCGTCAGGGCCAGACGTTGCAGGGCTTCGTCACTTGCATCGAGGCGTGCGGCGAGTTGCTCAAGGTGCATGTGCCGGTGACGCAGGTGCGCAATGAATTGCCGAATCGGTTGGTGGTGTTGGGATAAGCCGTTCGGGAAAATAGCCGTGCCCTCGAACGCCATCCCCCCTTAAACTAGCGGCCATTCCCGATTTGCCCGTCCGAGGCCGTTTTCTGCATGTCTGCCACCGCCGTTTCCACCCCCGATCACCACGCCCGTTTCATCGAGTTGCTGCAAACCAGCCTCGAACAGAACGGTTTCATCAAACTGGTGCTGGCCAGGTACGTCGGCGAAGAAGCGGATCTGCAGCGGATCATCATCAAACCGGTGACGGTCAAGGCGCAGCCTAATCTGTCATTCGTCTATCGCTACAAGACTCGCGACATCACCAAGAACCTGCCGCTGACCGAGGCGGTGGCGACGATTGCAGGGCTGCTGCCGGCGGCTTTCAAGAACGCGCATTTGCTGACATTGACGGATGAAGCCCAGCTCGAATACAGCAAAAAGGGCAAGAGCTCGCTGTTCATGAGCAAGCCCCAGCAATTGCGCGAAGTGCCGTCCGCCGGGCACAACCGCGAGAAGAACCGCTTCCTTGAGTTGAGTCGCCCGTTCCTCAAGGATCTGGGCGTGACCAACGCGCAACACGAGCTGATTCCGGCGATGTCGCGCAAGTGGAAGCAGATCAACAAGTTCATCGAAGTCTTCAGCCATGCTTTGACGTCCTCGCCGCTGGCCCTGGACAAACCGGTGCGGGTGGCGGACTTCGGTTCGGGCAAGGGATACCTGACGTTCGCCATTCATGATTACTTGCGCAACACGTTGAAGGCCGAGGGCGAAGTCACCGGCGTCGAATTGCGCGAAGAGATGGTCAACCTGTGCAATGCCGCCGCGCAGAAGCTCGAGCATCCCGGGCTGGTGTTCAAATGCGGGGATGTGCGCAGCGTGGCGCCGAGCGAACTGGAGGTGATGATCGCGCTGCATGCCTGCGACATCGCCACCGACTATGCGATCCACACCGGCATCCGCTCCGGCGCGTCGATCATCATGTGCTCGCCGTGCTGCCACAAACAGATCCGCTTGCAGATCCAGAGCCCGGCGCTGCTCAAGCCGATGCTGCAATACGGTTTGCACTTGGGCCAGCAGGCGGAAATGGTCACCGACAGCCTGCGCGCGCTGTTCCTTGAGGCCTGCGGTTACGAGACCAAGGTCTTCGAGTTCATCTCGCTGGAACACACCAACAAGAACAAGATGATCCTCGCCGTAAAGCGCGCCGAGCCGGTGGACCCGACTCAGCTGCTGGTGAAAATCCAGGAACTCAAGGCGTTCTACCACATCAGCGAGCATTGCCTGGAAACCCTGCTGCTCGCCGATGGCCTGCTGGCTTGACCTGGGCCCCTGTGGGGCGAGCTTGCTCCGGGCGGCGATCCGACGAAGGGGCCATAACAGGCGACATCATCGTTGACTGTCAGTCCGTCTTCGCGAGCAAGCTCGCTCCCACATGGGGTTTGATGGCGGTCTTGCGCCCGAGCATCACTGTCGCGATCACCCCGCAGGCGAACAGCCAGGTGATCGGCTCCACGTGCTCACCAAAGAACAGCGCGGAAAAGGCGATGGTGAAGAAGATCTGCAACAGCTGGATCTGACTGACCCGGGCAATACCGCCCATGGCCAGCCCGGCGTACCAGGCGAAGAAGCCCAGAAACTGCGAAAACAGCGCGACGTAACCGAAGGCCCACCAGGTTTTCGCCGACACCGCGCCCTGATGCTGGAGCGCCAGGTACAGCACCGGGCCGATCAGCAGCGGCGTCGACAGCACCAGCGCCCAGCAGATCACCTGCCAGCCGCCCATCTCCTTGGCCAGGCGCCCGCCTTCGGCATAACCCAGACCGCCCACCGCAATCGCACCCAACATCAGCAAATCCCCGGCCTGAATGCTGCCGGCGCCGGTGTACAACGCATAACCCAGCACCAGCGCACTGCCCAACGCGGCGCAGGCCCAGAAGGCTTTCGATGGACGCTCATGGGACAGCCACGCCGCGTACAGCGCCACGCACAGCGGCTGCAAACCGTTGACCAGCGCGCCGTGGGACGCCGGCAAGGTCTGCATGGCCCACGCCGACAGCACCGGGAACCCGAGAATCACCCCGGCGATCACCAGGCTCAGACCTTTGATCTGTTTCCAGGTGGGCCACTTTTCCCGTCGCCACAACAGCAGCAATGCCGCCGGAATCGCCGCGAACAATGCGCGGCCCAGGCCGTTGAGCAACGGGTGCAGTTCCTGCACCACGATGCGGGTGAAGGGCAGGGTGAGGCTGAAGATCACAACGCCGAGCAGGCCCAGGGCCATGCCGGTGTTTTCGCGCGAAGACATGATGGCAACCAGATTCAAAGATGACAGGGAGGAAGCTTCATCTAGCCACAAACCTCGCGTTTCACGCTGTTACAGTCCTGCACAGAGTTAGCCGTACAGTTAGGGTAATGCCCGTTGCGAGGGAGCAAGCTCCCTCGCCACGAATTGGACTACTTTGAATACTCCTGTGCATTTACCAGAGGAGTCCTGTCCATGGCCGCGAAAAAGATTCTGATGCTGGTCGGCGATTACGTCGAAGACTATGAAGTGATGGTGCCGTTCCAGGCCCTGCAAATGGTCGGGCACACCGTGCACGCCGTGTGCCCCGATAAAGCTGCCGGCAAGACCGTGCGCACCGCGATCCATGACTTCGAAGGGGACCAGACCTACAGCGAGAAACCCGGTCACCAGTTCGCCCTGAATTTCGATTTCGCCAGAGTCGATGCCAAGGATTACGACGCGCTGCTGATTCCAGGCGGGCGTGCGCCGGAATATCTGCGGCTGAACGAAAAGGTCCTGGAACTGGTGCGAGCCTTCGACAAGGCCGGCAAGCCGATTGCTGCCGTCTGTCACGGCGCGCAACTGCTGGCGGCGGCGGGGATTCTCGAAGGGCGGGAGTGCAGCGCCTATCCGGCCTGCGCACCGGAAGTGCGGCTGGCCGGTGGCACCTACATCGATATTCCGGTCACGGACGGTCATGTGCAGGGCAATCTGGCCACTGCGCCCGCCTGGCCGGCGCATCCAAAATGGCTGGCCGGGTTCCTGGGGTTGCTCGGGACTAAAATCACCCTGTGATCCATCGACCAGGAGGCACAGCATGTCCGGGTGGTATGAGTTGAGCAAAAGCAGCAACGGCCAGTTCAGGTTCGTACTGAAAGCGGCCAATGCCGAAACGATTCTGACCAGCGAGTTGTACACCTCCCACAGCGCTGCTGAAAACGGTATCGCTGCGGTGCAGGGCAACAGTCCGCTGGATGAGCGCTACGAGAAGAAAACGACGAAGGACGGGCATCCCTACTTCAATCTCAAGGCCGCCAATCACCAGATCATCGGCAGCAGCGAGTCCTATTCATCGGACGCGGCGTGTGCCAAGGGGATCGCCGCCGTGAAGAGCAACGGGCCGACGAAAGTGATCAAGGACAAAACCCTGCCGGTACTTTGAATCCAGCACAAAACCCTGTGGGAGCAAGCTCGCTCCCACAGGGTTGATGTGTGGTTTAAAGATCAGCTCAGGGTTTTGAGAATGCCCTGCAACTGGCTGCGCCCGGCCTCGTTCAACGGGAAGACCGGCAAGCGCGGATCGCCGGCTTCCAGATCGGTCAGGCGCAAACCTGCCTTGATCGTCGCCGGCAAACCGCCCTTGAGGATGAAATCCAGCAGCGGCAACTGGCGGTAAAACAATTCCCGTGCCTTGCCCAGATCCCCCGCCAGCGTGGCTTCGTACAGATCCAGGTTGAGTTGCGGGATCAGGTTCGGCGCCGCGGTGCACCAGCCCTTGGCGCCAGCGGCGAACGCTTCCAGCGCCAGCGGGTTGCAGCCGTTGTAGAACGGCACCCGGCCTTCGCCGAGCAGTTGCAGCTTGTGCATGCGCTGGATGTCGCCGGTGCTCTCCTTGACCATGGTCACGTTTTCCACATCGTTGACGATGCGCAGAATCAGCTCCACCGACATGTCGGTGCCGCTGGTGGCCGGGTTGTTGTAGAGCATGATCGGCACGCCGATGCTGTCGCCGATGGCGCGGTAGTGGGCCAGGATTTCCGCTTCGGTGAGCTTCCAGTAGGACGCCGGCAACACCATCACCACGTCGGCGCCGTGGGCTTCGGCGAAGCGTGCCCGACGCACGGCTTTGGCGGTGGTCAGGTCGGAGACGCTGACCACGGTCGGTACCCGTCCGGCGACGTGTTTGATGCTGAACTCGGCGACCTGGTCCCACTCCGCATCGCTCAGGTAGGCGCCTTCGCCGGTGCTGCCCAGCGGTGCGATGGCGTGGACGCCACCGGCGATCAGACGATCGATCGAGCGGCCGAGGGCCGGCAGGTCAAGGCCTTCGCCATGGGCGCCGAACGGGGTGATGGTGTAGCCGATGATGCCGTGAATGTTGGTCATGTGAGTGCTCCGCAAGGATGGGGATTCAGTTCAGGCAATCGGCGTGTTGATGCAAGTTCTGCCGGGCGTAGTAGTTGAAGGCAGCGGCGTGGCGCTTGGGTTTCGACACCCAGTCATGCGCCTCGCGCCCCAGTTCGGGAATGATCGGTTTGATCGTGCCGGCGGCCATGGCCAGCAGTTGCAGTCTGGCGGCGCGCTCGATCAGTTGCGCGATGACACAGGCTTCCTCGATGGTCGCCCCGGTGGACAGTTGACCGTGGTGGGAAAGCAGGATCGCCCGCTTGTCGCCCAACGCGCCGGCAATCAGTTCGCCTTCTTCGTTGCCCACCGGAACGCCGGGCCAGCCTTCAAGGAATGCGCAGTCTTCGTACAGCGGGCACAGGTCCATGTGGGAAACCTGCAGCGGTACTTCCAGCATCGACAGCGCGGCGATGTGTGTCGGGTGGGTGTGGATGATGCAGTTCACGTCCGGCCTGGCGCGATAAACCCAGCTGTGGAAACGGTTGGCCGGATTGGCCATGCCGTGGCCTTCGAGCACTTCCAGATCTTCGTTGACCAGCAGCAGATTGCTCGCGGTGATTTCATCGAAACCCAGCCCCAGTTGCTGGGTGTAGTAAGTGCCCGGCTGCGGGCCACGGGCGGTGATCTGCCCGGCAAGGCCCGAATCGTGACCGTTTTCGAAGAGGATCCGGCAGGTCAGGGCCAGCTTTTGCCGGTCCGTCCACGTATTATCCGCCAGGGTGTTTTGCATCTGTGTCAGCGCTTGCCTGACCAGTTGGTCTTTGGGGAGTGTTAATGTCTTGGCCATATCGGTGTCCTGTGGTGTTGCACATGGATGATACTTGAGAGGCTATATGACACTTTGTGTCATTGGCAAGGGCAAATCGTCTTTCCTCTGCTGGAATAATCGCTGCGCATGTCTATCCGTTTGAAATTATTGAGAAAAAAACTTGGTGTAACCCTGGAAGCGCTGGCCGAGAAATCCGGCATGACCAAGAGTTACCTGTCGAAGGTGGAGCGCGGCTTGAACACGCCGTCGATTGCCGCCGCGTTGAAACTGGCGAAAGCGCTGAACGTGAAAGTCGAGGAATTGTTCTCCGAAGACAACGTCAGCCTCGACAGCTACAGCCTGGTGCGCAGCCACGAACGCCAGTCACTGGCGGCCAACGATCACAGCCCCGGTTACGCGGTGCTGGCTCACCAGGTCAGCGAGCGCAGTCTGTTGCCGTTCATCATCTATCCGCCGACCGAATTCACTGACAAGACCTTCAAGGAACACCTGGGCGAGGAGTTTCTGTTCGTCCATGAAGGCCGGGTCGAAGTGGATTTCATGAACGAACGGGTGCTGCTGGAGCGGGGCGATGCGCTGCACTTCAATGCGCAGAAACCGCACCGGATCCGCTCGGTGGGCGAGAAGCAGGCTCAGTTGCTGGTGGTGGTGCACAGCAGCGAGGAATGATCAGTCCTCGACCGGCACCGACAGCTTCGGGTTGCCCAGTGCATGGGACTTCGAGTCAAAGAACCGCAGTTCCACGCCGGTTCCGTCGAACACCTTCGCGTAATGCCGCTTCTGGTGCTGGATGAACGCAGCACTGCGCGGGTAGATCGAGATCGCCACGGTTTTCGGTTTTGCCAGGCGCAGGGCACGCACGATGTGTGCATCCTGCTCGCCGAGGGCATGGCCGAAGATGCACAGGCTGTCACCGTGCCCCAGCAACTGGTCGTAGCAGAACGACAGGTAATCCGAACTGCGGATGGTCTTGAGTTTGTCTGCACTCGGCCCTTCGTTGACGAACAGCGGTACGTCGTCGAGGGTCTTGAGGGTGTTGTTGATCGCAAAGTTGCCCAGCAGCGTGCCTTCGGTGGCGGTCAGCTTGCGGGCGCTGCCGTCCAGATTGCGCACCAGATGCAGGCCGCCGTGCAGGTACAGCAGACGGGGCTTGTCGCTGCGGCTTGCGCACAGATCGAAGTTGGCGTCGGGGCCGTTGAACAGATCGTCGATGGCGTCGCTGTCGTGTTGCAGGGCCCAGTAGTTGAGCAGGTCGTAATTGGTGGTGAACACCGTGCGATAGCTTGCCAATTCTTTGTTCAGCGTAGCCAGAGTCGAGGTTTCAATCAGCCGCCACGGAATATGCACCGCATGGACGGTGTTGATCAGCGCCTCCTTGATCGCGTAATAACGATTGCGCGGTGCGGCGGAGCTGACGGCCAGTGCCTTGTTGACCCGGCTGGTGGTTTTCAACGCGCCGAGCACCTGCTCGAAACTGCGTGTCTGCAGGGCGTCGAACACGCTCAGTTCCGACGGGCTCAACGGTTTTTCCTCCACCGTGCGGGCGTTTTCGAACAGCGAGTCATAGCCGAAATCGTCCCATACTGTGCGGCTGGCGCCGTTGCCCACCAGCAAACCGCTGAAGTCGGTGGTGGCGCGCAACGCGTTCCAGTCTTCGAGGGTGGCGTCGACATCCAGAAAATCGGTCATTGCAGGGCACGTCTCAAAACTAAGGGGCAGATGGACGGCGACTTTATCACGAGCGGGCATTGAGCCAGATCAACATCCGCCGTGACCGATCGGTCGATCCTGTATGCATCCGCCGGATCGCAGGAGTCGAACCGGCCCCTGTCAGGAGACGCGCCATGAGCAGCACCTTTTTCATTCCCGCGGTAAACATCATGGGCAGCGGCTGCCTCGACGACGCCATGAATGCCATCCGCAACCACGGTTTTCGCAAGGCGCTGATCGTCACCGACGCGGGCCTGGCCAAGGCTGGCGTGGCAACGATGATCGCCGAGAAACTGGCGATGCAGGACATTGATTCGGTGATCTTCGACGGCGCCAGACCCAACCCGAGCATCGCCAACGTCGAGGCCGGGCTGGCGCTGCTCAAGGACAGCCGCTGCGATTTCGTTGTCTCCCTCGGCGGCGGCTCGCCCCATGACTGCGCCAAGGGCATCGCGCTGTGCGCGACCAACGGCGGGCAGATCCGTGATTACGAAGGCGTCGATCAGTCGGCCAAGCCGCAATTGCCGTTGATCGCCATCAACACCACCGCCGGCACGGCCAGCGAGATGACCCGGTTCTGCATCATCACCGACGAAACCCGGCACGTGAAAATGGCCATCGTCGACCGCAACGTCACGCCGCTGCTGTCGGTCAACGACCCGGCGCTGATGGTCGCCATGCCGAAAAGCCTGACCGCCGCCACCGGCATGGACGCACTGACCCATGCCATCGAAGCCTATGTGTCCACTGCGGCCAACCCGATCACCGACGCCTGCGCGCTGAAAGCGATGACTCTGATCAGCAACAACCTGCGTCTGGCGGTACGTGACGGCAGCGATCTGGCGGCGCGGGAAAACATGGCCTACGCGCAATTTCTCGCCGGCATGGCATTCAACAACGCGTCCCTTGGTTACGTGCATGCGATGGCGCACCAGTTGGGCGGTTTCTACGACCTGCCGCACGGGGTGTGCAATGCGGTGTTGCTACCCCACGTGCAGACGTTCAACGCGCTGGTTTGCGCCGATCGCCTCACCGATGTGGCTCACGCCATGGGCGCCGACATTCGTGGTTTCAGCCCGGAGGAGGGTGCAAAAGCTGCGATTGACGCGATCCGCAGCCTGGCCAGGGACGTCGACATCCCTGGTGGCTTGCGCGACCTCGGCGCCAAATGCACTGACATCCCGATACTCGCCGCCAATGCCATGAAAGACGCCTGCGGTTTCACCAACCCTCGGGCGGCGGATCAACGGCAGATCGAGGAGATTTTCCGCAGCGCGTTTTAAGCGGACTGACGATCGGGCGCGAACCTCGTGCAGAGCACCGCGCCTGACACCAGCCCGTAACCTCCCCGCGCCGCCAGATAAATGCTCATGCCCGGTTGGGCGAGGAACACGGTGGCGCAGGTAAGAAGCAGGATAAGGCCGGGGTTCATGAGTCGTCCGTGCAGGCTCAGTGGTCGCGATGGCCGCGGTGAGCCAGAAACAACCCGATGATCACATCGCAGAAGTGGTGGATCAGTGTCGATTCCATATCGGCGCGCAATGTAACGCGAATCGCGGCTTTACCTTGAGCCACCACCGGAAAAAATACCGCGCTGGTGAAAAAGCCGTATTCGGCCAGCTCTATGGCAATACGCGTGGCCAGGGTGGCCTCACCGCAATTGATCAAGCGAATGGCCATGGGGCTGCCATGCTGTTCGGTGCTCAGAAGACTGTCGAACAGGCGAATGTTGGCCTGGAGCCGAACCTGCAGTGCGCGCAGTTCAGCACTGCGATGCAACTGGATCGAAGCAAGGCCCGCGCCGATGGCGGCGCAATTGAGGCTTTGCGACCAGTTGCTCGGCCCGCCGTAACGCTGAATCAACTTCCTCTGCCGCTCATTCCCCAACATCACCAGCCCGCCGCTGGCCCCAAACGATTTGGCCAGTGACGCGACGATCAGACACTCCTCTTCCAATGCCGGCATTCTTGGCCGCACCAGTCCGGCCCCGTTGTTGCCGACCGCCGACAGCGCATGGGAGTCGTCCAGATAAAGGAACAGGCCGTAACGTTCTTTCAGGTACAGCAGACCGTCCAGATTGGCGACGCCGCCCATGCTGTAGGCACCGTCGGCAACGTAGGCGACCGTGGCATGGCGCTGGCACACCGATTCGAGAAAATCCATGTCGTTATGGGGACAGGTCAACACGAGGGTTTCATCGGCGCAACTGGCCTTCAGGTGGTTCATCGAATAGTGCGCCAGACGATCGAACACCATCACCGGCGGGCGGTTGTGCGTGAACGCCCCGCTGGCTAACAGCGGCAGGATCCCGGCACTGGCGGCGCTGCAGGACAGACTGCTCAGGCACACGGCGCCGAACAGTTCAGACAGTTCGCATTCGTAACGATCGAGCAGCGCCAGTTTGCAGCGGTTTTTAGAGTTGGCGATCCGCAGCGTGCCGGTTTCCCGCAGTGCCGAGATGGCGCCTTCGAGCAGGGCCGGGTGGTGATCGAGGCCCAGGTAGGACGTGGTGCAAAAGTGATGGAAGGAGCGCCCGTGCTGATCGACCAGTTCGTTGCAGCCTTTGACTTCGACATTGAGGGCGGCGATTTTTCCGGCTTCGGCGGCTTCCCAGTCGTGGTCCGCCAGAGTGATGACCTTGCGATAGTGAGTGAAGGTGTGGGCGGCGGTATCGGACAGATGATTCACGGCAGCTCTCCTTGAGCATGGCAATCCATGGGATGTTGCAATTTGTGTGTGTTGCCAGACTTTACAGAGAGCGATACCGGGTCAGAATCGGTCATATCTGATAGCGCTGAGGGGCGTTGGAGTTTTGTTTGTAGGGCAATGCCAGGCAGAAGCGTCAGATCGTGAAACGCCTGACGACTGCCGGGTGATGAATCATCCTGCCGTCACAGCGCTTTTTTCTATCGCAGTGGAAAACTGGATCAACACCACACCGGCGATCAACAGCATTGCCCCGAAAACCCGTGGCAAGGTCAGTTGTTTTTCCAGCAGGCCGAATAACCCGAAGTGATCCAGCACCATCGACGCCAGGACCTGCCCGGCCAGGGCCAGCGCGAAGAACCCCGATGCACCGAGCTTCGGCACCAGCACCACCGCCAATGCCACAAAGCACACCCCGAAAGCGCCACCGGCCCACATCCACAGCGGCGCCTTGCCGATGAACGCCAGGGATGGCAGCGGCAAGCGCAGCGCGACGATGACCGGCAACAACACCAGCACACTGACCAGCAATGATGCCAATGTCGCCCACAACGGATGGCCCAGTCCCCGGGCAAGGCTGGTGTTGATCGCACTCTGAAACGGCACTACCGCCCCGGCGAATGCGGCCAGCAGCAACAGGCCAGCCCAATGCAATGTACTCATGTTCGTTCTCCAGCAAGGTTTTGCTGGACTCTAGGGTATTCGTCGCGCAGATTTAAATTCTGTTTTGTCATGCGGAACATGCATCAGATGAATGATCTTCGGCGCATCGATCTCAACCTGTTGGTCGTCCTCGACGCCTTGCTCGCCGAGCAACACGTGACCCGCGCTGCCGAGCGTCTACACTTGAGCCAGCCGGCGGTCAGCCATGCGCTGGCCCGTTTGCGCGACTTGCTCGGTGACCCCTTGCTGGTGCGTGCCGGTTCGGGGCTGGTGCCCACCGCCCGGGCACTGGAACTGATTGCGCCGCTGTCCGAAGCCCTGGCCCAGGTGCAATCGCTGCTGGCGCCGAACACCTTCGATCCCGCCAGTGCCCGTCGGATCTTTCGGCTTGCGATGTCGGATTACGGTGCGGCGATCATCCTGCCCGGGCTGATTCGCACGTTGCGCACGGAGGCTCCGGGCATCGACCTGCAAATCCGTCATGCCAGCCGCGAAGGCATGGTCGAAGGTTTGCTCAACGGCGACATCGACCTCGCTGCCGGCGTACTCCCGGAATTGCCCGGCGAGTTGTGCAGCATGCCGCTGTTCGAGGAACGCTATGTCTGCCTGCTGGATCGCCAGAGCCTTCCCGCCGGTGGTGCTCTCGATCTGCCAACCTACCTTTCCCGCCCCCACGTCCTGCTGGAGATGCGCGGCAGCGGCACGCCGGAAATCGAACGCACCCTGACCGCCCTGCGCGAGCGCCGCCGCGTCGCCGTCAGCCTGCCGCACTGGAGCGTTGCGCCGCAGTTCATCAGCGGCACGGATCTGATCCTGACCGTAGCTTCGCGGGCCCTGAATGGTGTGGATGACAAATCGCTAATCGTCGTGCCGCCGCCGTTCGAGATCGCACCGTTCACCTTTGTCTCGGCGTGGCACAAGCGACGGGGTGGGGATCAGGCGTTGAACTGGTTGAATCGGCGGATCGGGGAGGGGATAGTGCGCGGCTGAAAAACATCAAGGAGTGGGGCGTGACAGTGAAGTCTGTGGTGACGGTGGGGCTGGCGCTTTGCGGGGCGCTGATGGCGGGGGCGGTGTTGGCTGATTGTGTGCCTGCGCCGGTGACGAACGAACGGGATTTTTCTGTTTGCAAGGATTGGCCGGCGTATCCCGGACTGACGCTGAATGCGGTTTCGAAGTTTGAGCCGGATCCGGTGTATGGCAAAAGCGGTGATGTCGGCAGTTATGACCTTGCTCTCTCTGTCGTTTCGGGCGGGGGGTCAGAACCTCTGGCCAGCTATTACAAGCCTTCTGCATTTCTGTCCGATGCTTTCGCACTGGAAAGTGTGGAGTTCGATACCGCGCGCTACAAATTGACCCCTGAAATTCGGGCTTTTGGTGTTCGGGTTGCCTTCAAAGGTTCCTCCCGCGTCAATCCCATGGATGAGACTTCGCTGTCCCTTTACGTGAGAGAGGGTGACACGTTACGTCCAGTGCTGGATCGGCTTGTGGTGTATGGCTACAACGGAGAGTGGGATGGCAATTGTGCAGGCGAACGCGCCAGTACCCAGCGCACCATCGAAATTGGAAAGACCAGTTCTCATGGTTACGCCGATCTGATCGTCAAATCGGTGACTACGGGAACGGTTGGCAAAGGTGATCCAGGCACTTGTAATGAGAAAACCACAACCGGTAAACCTGTGCTGACAACCCTTCACTACGACGGCAAATCATACGTCTTGCCTAAAGGTTTCAAAGCCATCGAGTGATACAGAGCCAACGCGACTTATTTCAAGGAAGAACAATGCTCACCTCGACCCGACTTTTCATTGCCCTCGGTTTTCTGGCCGTAACCGCTCCAGCTCAGGCTCAGGTTTCCTGTGTCACCAAGGATTTCGACAACCAGTCAATGGCACGCTGCAAGACATGGCCGGCGTTCAAGAATCAGGCGATTGCCCTTAAATCCACCTACGTGCCGGATGCTGGTAGTGACGATGCCGGTGTGTTTGATCTTGATTTGGCGATCATAGATACCAGCAACTGGAAAACGCTGGCGACGTATGCGAAACCCGGTGCCTATAACTCCGATGCCATTCGTTTTACCGATCTGTTGGTCGATACCGCTCGCTATCGGCTGGCCCCGGATGTTCGCGCGTTCGGGCTGCGGTCAAAGTTCTCGCACAGTTCAAGTGCCACCCCCTATGAAAAAACCGACCTCACACTCTATGTGCGCGAGGGTAATAAACTGCGTCCGGTACTGGATGGTCTGGTGGTCTACAAAAATAACGGTGAGTGGCTGGAAAACTGCGTGGGTGAAGGTCAGCAAATTCGCCGCACCGTGGAAATCGGCCCGACCAGCCACAACGGTTATTCCGACCTGATCGTCACCACAAGCGGTACGGCGATGAAAACTGTCAAGGCCGGCAAGGAATGCGTTTCCCAGGATTCCCCACTGAAGAAAACCCAAATCACCCTGACCTACGACGGCAAGCAATACACCATCCCCGAAGACCTGCGAGGTTACTGACCGATGCTCACCGGCCTCAACCACCTGACCCTCGCCGTCAGCGACCTGGATCGCAGCCTCACGTTTTACCGCGACGTGCTGGGCTTGCGGGTCGAGGCCACGTGGGACGCCGGTGCCTACTTGTCGCTGCCGGGCTTGTGGTTGTGTCTCTCCCTCGATGCACAACGCCAATCCGAGCCCGCCGCCGACTACACCCATTACGCCTTCACCCTCGGCGCTGCGGATTTCCCGCTGTTCGTGCATCAGCTTCGTGCCGCGAACGTGCCGGAATGGCGCGACAACCGCAGCGAAGGCGCATCGTTCTACTTCCTCGACCCGGACGGGCACAAGCTCGAGGCCCACGTCGGCGATCTGGCCTCGCGGCTGGCCGCGTGTCGGCAAAAGCCCTATGTCGGGATGCGTTTTTTCAACGAGCCGTGAATATTCAAAAGCCGCTGGGATAGACTGGCGGCCACGTTTTCCGGCACTTGCAGGTTCTCCATGACTCCATCGTTGCTTATGGCCGTGCTGGCCTCGGGTTTCATCTACGGCATCACGCCGGGGCCGGGTGTGCTGGCGGTGTTCGGCATCGGCGCTGCGCGCGGTCGTCGGGCCGGGGCGGGGTTTCTGTGCGGACATCTGCTGGGCGATGTGATCTGGTGCAGCACCGCACTGATCGCGATTGTCGGTGCCCGGGAAATCGGCAGTACTGCGTTCGATGTGCTCGGTGTGCTCAGCGGTCTGTACCTGTTCTGGCTCGGCTGGCGCGCCGTGCGGGCCAGACGCAGCAACGGCGATCAACCCCGGGGCGCGGCACGCCAGCCGTTCTGGCATGGCATCCTGTTCGGCCTGACCAACCCCAAGGCCTATCCGGTGGCGGTGGCGACGTTCACCGCGTTGCTGTCGAGCCGTGCCGAACTGCTCAACTGGTCGATGTTGCCGATGCTGATTGCCTTGAGTTTCCTCGGCGGATTGCTCGCCTACGCTATTCTCATTGGCGTTGTCGGCGCCCGTCAGGTGCGTACGCTGTATCAACGCCATGAACTGGCCATTACCCGGCTGTGCGGGATAATGTTCATCGGTTTCGCCATCAACGCGCTGGTGCATGCGCTGCCGGGGCTGATGCCGAACAAGGCTTGAAAGTAATCGCCGGGATGCGAGGTCGAGGTCAGGGACGGTTGATCAGTGCTGCATTGCCGGACACCCACGCTGAACCATGGAAAGCCGAAATTCTGCGCCATTGGCGAGTTACATCGATCTGTTGCTGGACGCCGTCTGCGCGGTCGACAAACAAGGTCGTTTCGTTTTTGTCAGCGCGGCCTGCGAGCGGATTCTCGGCTACACCCCTGACGAACTGATCGGTCAGTCGATGATCGACTACGTCTATCCCGGCGACCGGGAACGCACCCTGGCCGCCGCCAGAGACATCATGGGCGGCGAGCCCAAGCACAATTTCGAAAACCGCTACGTGCGCAAGGACGGCAGCATCGTGCACATCCTCTGGTCGGCACGCTGGTCGGAAGTCGATCAACTGCGCATTGCCGTGGCGCGGGACATCACCGAGCGCAAACTCGCCGAATCCCGTCAGGCGGCGTTGTATGCGATCTCCGAAGCGGCCCATGCGGCGGAAGATCTGCTGGCATTGTTCAAACGCATCCACACGATCATCGGTGAGTGGCTGCCGGCGCTGAATTTTTCCGTGGCGCTGTACGACGAGCACTGTGCAAAGCTGGATTTTCCCTATCACGTCGACGATGACGAGGCGCAACCGGAGCAACCGGGCACGGTGACCGGGCGCCTGTGCGCCGAGGTGATCCGCAGCGGCCAGCCGATCCTGCTGACCCCGGATTGCCCGCAGGCGCCGCCGGGTTTCGAAGCGCTGGTGGCCGGGCAGCAATCACCGTGCTGGCTCGGCGTACCGCTGAATTCGAAGAACGGCACCATCGGCGCCCTGATCGTCAAAAGCCTGCCCGGCGGCGAGCGCTACACCGAGCGCGACAAGGAACTGCTGCAATACGTCTGCGCCCAGGTCGCCACGGCCATCGAGCGCCAGCAATTGCACGCCCGTCTGCGACGCATGGCGCAATATGATCAGTTGACCCAACTGCCCAACCGCGGACTGTTGCGCGAGCGACTCAAGGCTGCGCTGGCCGCTGCCCGGGAAGGCTCGGGGCACATGGCCCTGCTGTATGTCGATCTGGATCGCTTCAAGCAGGTCAACGACACCTTTGGCCACGGCGTCGGCGACATGTTGCTGCAGACCGTGGCCAACCGCCTCAAGGGCTGCGTACGCGAGACCGACACCGTGGCACGGATCGGTGGTGACGAGTTCGTGGTACTGCTGCACAGCGTCCATGCCCCTGACGATGCCGACAGCGTGGCGCAAAAGATCCGACAGGTGCTGGTGCAACCCATGCGCCTGGACGGGCACAACCTGAACATCGAACCGAGCATCGGGGTTGCGCGCTTTCCCGAACATGGCCTTCACGAGCAGCAGCTGTTTCGCCACGCTGACCAAGCCATGTATGCCGCCAAAAGACAGAATCATCAGGCCCGGGATATCTGACGGCCTGGCCGTTCGTCGCGGCAACGGCAACTTTTATAAACCTTTGAGGGCCGTGTTTTTCTCAACTTAGGCGGGCAACAGCTCGCTTACGATCAATACCAAGAGGTAGAGAATCATGCCTAACTCAAGAAACTCGAACTCGGGAAACTTCGCCAACGATCGAACAAAGGCCTCTGAAGCCGGTCGCAAAGGTGGGAAAACCACCACCACGACTGTCGACAAAGAGCCTAAAACCGAAATGGGCCGCAAGCCCGCTCAGAAATCGAAGTAGTCGGCGAAGGTTGTTTTGATTGAGAGGCGGGGGCGCAAGCTCCCGCTTGAATTTGCCGAGAAGGAGGGCGCGACCATGAGCCGGATGGCCACCCGAGTACGCCGCATCAGTTTTGTCAGCCTGCTGGGCCTGTGTGCCGGCAGCGCATTTGCCCAGTCGCCCGCCGACTTCATCAACGAAGCCTCGGCCAAAGGCATGGCCGACATCGAAGCCAGCCGTCAGGCGCACGGCAAGGCCGAATCCAAAGAGGTCAAGGATTACACCATCGTGGTCATCAACGACCGCACCACGGCCAACCAGCATCTGGCGAAAATCGCCAAAAAACTCGATTTGCCGGTGGCCCCCCGCGAAGAACTCGCCGACAAGGCCAAGACGTTGATTCCGCAGGTGAAGGACGGCGCGTCTTTCGATCAGGCTTACGCCGCCAGCCAGGTCAAAGCCACCGAAGAAGCCATTGACCAGATCCAGCAGGAAGCCCGGACTACCGACGTGCCGGAAATCAAGGCCTTCGCCGACGAGACCCTGCCGAAGCTGCAAAGCCATCTGGAAATGGCCCGAGCGCTGCAAGCCAGTCGCTGAAACCGGGTAAAACAAAAAACGGCGCTCGATGCGCCGTTTTTTCTGCTCAGCAATCATTCAAGTCCTGCTTCGGTTTGCTCTTTTCCCCCAACCCGTCCAGGTTGAAAACTTCGCCTTCGCCCAATGTCCGGTAGTGCTTGCGCAAGGCTTCCAGTTGCTTGAGATCCAGCGCTTCCAGCCCGAGCATTGCGTTCTGTGCCTCTTTGGTCACCAGCAACAGTTCGTCGAGCTTCAAATGCAGAATGTCGGTGTCGCGGTTCTGGGTGTTCTGGATCAGGAACACCATCAGGAACGTGATGATCGTGGTCGAGGTGTTGATGATCAGTTGCCAGGTGTCGTTGAAATGAAAAATCGGCCCGCTCAGTCCCCACAGTCCAATCAGAATCAAAGCCCCCATGAACGTCTTGGGGCTGCCGGCCCAGAGTGCGAGCGTTTGCGAAATCTTTGCGAATTTCATGACCTTGTTCCTTATTGAGGGCCGCTTGAAATTCAGACATCTGAGGTGTGGTGAAAATTCTACTTACAAATCTCGGTGTTCACTGCCAGACCGGCGTTATCGGACGCAGGTAGGGGAAGGCAGGCCTGCAAGTTCGCTGTATCGTGACGGCAGTCGCTTTTCCATGTTTCGCCAACACGTCCAAGACAGGAGAACGCAATGACCTGGTCCGCCAGACAATACGTCGCTTTCGAAGATGAACGCACCCGCCCGGCCCGTGACCTGCTGGCGGCGATTCCTACACAGCGAGCACGCTCCGTGGTCGATATCGGTTGTGGCCCCGGCAACTCGACCGAGCTTCTGGTGGAGCGTTTTCCGGGGGCGAACGTGCAGGGGCTCGACAGCTCAAAGGACATGATCGAGGCCGCACGCAAGCGTCTGCCGCAGTTGCAGTTCAAGGTGGCGGACATTGATACGTGGGCCGATGAAGGGCCATTCGATGTGATCTTCGCCAACGCGGTGTTGCAGTGGGTGCCGGATCACGCGGCGTTGTTGCCGGCACTGGCGGGCAAGCTGGCGCAGGGCGGCACTCTGGCGATACAGATGCCGGACAACCTCAACGAACCATCCCATCGCTTGATGCGCGAAGTGGCTGCCAACGGGCCATGGGCCAGCAAACTGGTCGGCGCGGCAGGGCAGCGGACCGAGATGGCGGATGCCAGCGCTTATTTTTCGATGCTGCGTCCGCATTGTGCGCGGGTCGATGTGTGGCGCACCACCTATCACCATCAGTTGGCGGACGGGGCTTCAGGCGTTGTCGAGTGGTTCAAGGGCAGCGGTCTGATTCCGTTCCTCAGTCCGCTGACGGAAGCGGAGCGTGCGGATTATCTGGCGCACTATCTGGCGGAGGTTGCGAAGGCTTATCCGGCGCTGGCGGATGGTTCGGTGTTGTTGCCGTTTCCGCGGTTGTTCATCGTCGCCACACGCTAGATACCCCGTGGCGAGGGAGCTTGCTCCCGCTCGATTGCAAAGCGTGCGCCGAATTCCGGTCTGCTGTGCAGTCCAGCGGGAGCAAGCTCCCTCGCCACAGATGATCTGAAAATTCAGCGCTGTACGGCGACCAGCATCATTATCGGCCGCTCGCGTTCCTCGGCGAGCGCCGGTTGTGCGGCCACCTCGGCATCGCTCGGCCCCCATTCGTTGACGTGTTGAATCGTGAATCCGGCGCCAATCAATGCGTTGAGCAGTGTCCCGACCGTGCGATGTTGCTTGATCACACCGTCCGCCAGCCAGTTCGTCACCCGTTCGCCTTCCCTTTGATAACTGTCCAGCGGCCAGCGCTTGTTACCCTCGCTGTCGATCAGCCAGCCCGGATTGCGCGGCGCCATGAAGATCGGATGCTCGATGGAAAACACGAAGTGCGCACCGGGTTTCAGCGCCGCATGCAGCTTGGCAAACAGCCCCGAGAGATCTTTGATGTAGTGCAGCGCCAGCGAGCTGTAGGCCAGATCGAAAGTGCACGCAGGCAAGTCGAGGTGTTCCAGGTCGGCACGTTCGTAGCGGATGTTCGCGGCTGAAGTCGTTTCCTTCGCCCGTTGGAGCATTTTCTCCGAGACATCCAGCCCCAGTACGTCGGCTGCACCTTGTTCGCTGGCCCAGCGGCAGAACCAGCCATAGCCGCAGCCCAGATCCACTACCTGCAAACCGTGCAGGATGGGCAGCAAGGCTTTCAGCGCCGGCCATTCCGACGCGGCATCGAGGCCGCCGAGGGAGCGGTTCAACTGGCTGTAGCCCTCGAAAAATTCTGGGTCGTCGTAAATGTTCTGGGTCATGGTCGGGTGCTCGTCTGAATTTGATTCGGGTGGCTCAACGGCCACGATTTGAAGTCCCTCGAAACGTGATGGCGCGTATTCGTCGATGGCCGCGCAGGGGGAGGGTGGTGGGTGATGGGGAAATGCTAGCGGGTCGGGGCGAACGTGAGAACTGACGGAGTGTTGGGGATCTGTAAATGTGGTTTTTCGATTCGGGATGTTTAAAGAGTGGGTCCTGTTTGCTGATCCTTCCCACACGGTTTTCAGGTTGTCCGTCGGAAGTGCGGGCTCTAGCCTGTGAAGGTCGCTGACGAATCGGCGATCGGGATTGGAACCCCGCGGCTTTCCAAAAAAGCAAAAGCAGCTTTCATGACGTATGCTTGCCCGCCTTCATGGTGTGCATTCTGTTATGGCGGCTGTGCGCGAGAGACTTCGAGTCTGTCGGGCTTTTGGCTTTTTTCGCCCGGGTTCCAACTCGTGTACAGCTGCCACCTCTTCGATTGGAACCGAGTAGGTCAGCTCCACCTATCGACTAGAAAGAAGCCATTATGAAGAAGCCGACACCGAATCCCCCAGAAGTCGAAACCGACCCAACGTCCCCCTACACCTCGATCGACTCCAGAAAACTCAACGACGCCGCCAACCGCGCCCTCGATCACTACCTCTGCCCCGGCGCCCATGTCATGGGTACGACCAATCAGCCTGAACCGATGTTCCTCGCCAACCCGGCCTACAACACCGAATCCCTGCTTGCCAACGCCAGCGAATCCCTGGGCTCGGCCAGCGAAATGCTCAGCAATTTCGCCGCCGTGCTCGATCCGTCCCATCGCAAGACGGCACTGGGGATCGCACAGGTCGTGATGCTGGGGGAATTGGCGGTGAATCAGGCGCTGGATCATGTTGAGGTGAAGGGCTGAATTGCAGCTGTTCTGGCAGGCATAAAAAAACCGGTCATTGCGACCGGTTTTTTGGTTTCCGTATCCCTGGATGATTTCTGTCAGGAAACGCCCGAAAGCAAACTTTCATAGGGAATGCGCAATCCATCGTGAAGGCGTTTGATCATCGACAGGCTCAATTTTCGTTTGCGGTTCAGTACTTCTGACACGCGTCCGCTGGTGCCGATGAAAGGCTCCAGGTCACGAGGAGTCAGGCCTTGCTGTTCCATGCGAAATTTAATTGCCTCAATCGGATCAGACGGCGGTATTGGGTAATGTTCTTCTTCGTACTTCTCGATGAGTAGCACGAGGATTTCCAGTTCATCACCTTCAGCCGAGCCGATCTCGGCTCCCCAGAGCTGTTCTACTCGTGTCAACGCCGCAGCCAGATCTTCCTGGCTACGAATTGGCTTGATGTTCATTACACGGTCTCCGCGTTGATCTGGTCATACTGGGCATGGGTGCCGACGAACCGGATGAAGCCAAGCTGCCGCTGGTAATCAATTGCCAGAATCACTCGATATTTGTTTCCACCGATATTGAAGACAACCCTTGCACCCTTGAGGATGCTGGCTGTTCTGAGCTCGGCCTTGATCTCTTGTGGCGTGCGGTAGAGTGCCTTTTCCATTTGGCGATACCATTCAACCAGCGGGGTTTGGGAATCAAGATGAGCCGGATTGCTCTCCCAAAATTCCCGCAAGGTTGCTCTGGCAATTATCCGCATCCATGCCTCCTCCCGTTTTGGGAGATGGTAGTCTTCGCCTAACAGAGATGCAATCTCTGATATCCATTGAGCAAAGCGGGTGAGTCGCTTTGTCGTAAGCGTAGGGGTCCACGTTGAAGCATGTGATCTGAATTATTTATCAAGGAATGACGGCCTGAGGTTTCATCAAAAACGGACATAAAAAACCGGTCAGCAGGACCGGTTTCTCAATTTAGCTTCAACCTTGCTGCAACACCTTGAGCGCCGCTGAGGCCAGGAATCCGGAGCGACTTTTCTCTTCCGGGTGGTGCAACACGTATTCATCGATACGGTTGAGCAGGTAGCCCGGCAATGTGATGTTGAGTTTCTGGGCTTTGCCCAGGTATTTGGTCACATCGATATCCACCACCGCCCACGTGCAGCCGGCGTATTTTGGATTGGCCGCATGCAGCGTGACCTTGTTGGCGGGCGGGATGGACGAGCCGTCCTCGGCCAGAATCTCGAAATGCCCTTCGATGGCTTCCCGGGCCATTGCCATTGCATCGTCCAGATCATCACCAGCGGAGAAGCAGCCCGGAATATCCGGCACCTCCACTCCCCAGGCATGTTCTCCATCACCCACTGAAATCGCGATCGGGTAAAGCATGTGACTTCCTCCACGGCGCCATTGAGCGAACGAGTCAAAGCAGCGCCTGTTGCAAAATACTGATGGCCGTTTTCTTGAGCAGATCCTTCTTCGGGTGAGGCACTGTGACCAAACCAGGTTTGGTCGGATGCTTGAAGTGATGATGACTGCCCCTGATCCGCACCAGATACCAACCGTCTGCGGCGAGCTGGCCAATTAGAAAACGGCTGTTCACAACACCTCCTTGTGGTGTGCTTGGTGGTTACTATACCCACGATTTTTTATTGATCAACACTATAACCACCGAGCGGTCATCGTCCTTTGATGGGGCTGGTGGTCACGAAGGAGTTTAGGTGGGGATACTTCAGCGGGATGGGGAGTGTATTGCAGGCCGTTTCCATGAAATCCAAGGGGCTGAGCTCCTATTTCCTGCAAATTAGAGGCATAAAAACTCGGCCATCAAGACCGTTTTTTTTCATACCGCACTCCTCACCTATCGTCCAAAAGCGTGTACGCCGGAGCACGTAAAGCACGTCAACGGCAGAATGAAAAAGCCCGGCACTTGGCCGGGCAATTTTGGAATCCACTAACGTAATCAGGCTTGCTTTTCACGTGCAGCCAGCATCACTTCATTCTGTTTTTTGGTGGCTTCGGTCAGCACTTCACTGTAAACGCGCTTTTTTTCTTCCGATTTCGCATTACGAATGAAGTCTGCGAATGGACTCGTGGACTCCTTTGGGGATCCGAGTTTCATGGAAAACATGGGGTTACTCCGTTATTTATCCCGAGCATGACCATCAGGTCGTGTTTCGTATGCTTCTCCGGGATATGGTAGTCGATCTTGTCAACACCAGCCTTGTAGAGACGACCAGAATTATCAATGTGCTTCACAAGCAGATCGACATGAAGATCCTTGCCAAACTCTAGCTTAAGCGTGTTAACCACGTCACGTGCTGCAAAATATTGGTCGACGAAATGCTCCGGTCGAATCCTCCGTCCTTCGGCTTCCTCACGAGCCGTGACAAATGACCAAGCAAGCCTGGGGTCTTGATAGACATAGAGAATTTGAACGAATCTCCCCTTGTCCAGGCAACGCCGCACATTGTTCCTCGCGATCTCTATATTCGAAAGCGTCCCATCAAGCAGGAAAGATTGTTTTCGATCCAGGGCAAGATCAATCAGCTTCCCTACCAGAATTGAAACGGCGCCTTGGAAAAGCCAGGCATTGCCCCCTTGGTAGGCTTCAAATTCGTTTCTGAGTTCGTCTGGATCAATTCGCAGGATCGGCGTATCAGAGAAAAGGTTCAGCAGGGCTAATGATGCCTCTGTCTTGCCGGCGCCGGGCGATCCAGCCATAAAGACTGAAACAGGCTCTTTTTCGGGCGGATACCGGGTCTGATCCGTGAGTCGCTTGCCAATAGTCTTCTTGTTTGATCGCATCGTCCCAGATGGCCTGTTCCTCATCCGTCATTCCAAGCCTTTTGTCTTCCTGCACTGGATATGAACCCTCTTCGGTTGAAAGGTCATTTACCGTTTGCGCTCTGGATTTACCGCAGTGTGGTGGCTTCCAATCGGTCAAAGCCTTGATGGGAAAACCGTGCGCATGGATCATTCCTTTGAGCAAACTGTATTTTTGTCGCGGGAGAGAATGAAGAGTAGAGAGGGATACGGTATCTGCAATCAACGGTGTGTTTCGGAATTGTTCTTTGCCGAATGAGCAGCAGACCTCAAACCCCAGACACAAAAAAACCGGCTATCAAGGCCGGTTTTTTCTGTTTGCGCATCCCCCGCCAAACCACGACGCAGGACATGAATTCGATTGGAGCGGGTGAAGGGAATCGAACCCTCGTTATCAGCTTGGGAAGCTGGAGTAATGCCATTATACGACACCCGCTCTGAGCGGCTGACTTTGTACCAGACTCGGCCACGGATTTGAAGTTTTCTTTG
This sequence comes from Pseudomonas bananamidigenes, assembly GCF_001679645.1. GTDB lineage: Bacteria > Pseudomonadota > Gammaproteobacteria > Pseudomonadales > Pseudomonadaceae > Aquipseudomonas > Aquipseudomonas bananamidigenes. The sequence continues at coordinate 63,614 of NZ_LRUN01000006.1, forward strand.
CGTGTGGCGAGCGCAAAAGCCTGAATCAGGGCCGGATCGGTCGATCGCGGGCAAGCGCTGCGGGCTGGAGGACGGCTTTATCTCAGACCCGCAGGCTCGCTCGCGACGACGCTGTTTCAAACGGCCAATGCATGGTGATCCTGGACAAACGGGTGACGCGTTCGGCTCATGGGCTGCTGCGCAGGTTTCAGGAAACCGAGCAGGGCGTTCCGGCTGTCCCGGCAAGCGGATTTGTGTTCCATGTCGAGGAAGTGCCCGGTGGCCTGCAGTGTGGTGAAGGTGCTTTGCGCCACGTGGTTGCCGAACAACCGGGCGTCTTCGGCGGCGGTGTACTCGTCCCATTCGCCGTTCATGAACAGCACTGGCACGTTGATCTTTTTCGCCGCATTCAGATAGCACTGGCGATCACTGTTCAGCACGTTGCTGATGTGAAAGTGCATCTGCCCGTATTCGTGCTCGGCGAGGCTGCTGACGTGACGATAGTTGAAACGCTTGAACAGGGATGGCAGATGCTTGCCGATCGTGTTGTTCACCAGATGGCCGACGCGGTTGCGATCCAGGTTGCTCAAATAATTCACGCCCCGTTCGAGGTAGTCGCGCATCGGTTCGTTGATCACTGGCGAGAAGGAGCTGATCACGGCCTTTTCGATACGCCGTGGCTGGTGCGCAAGGGCGACCATGGTCGCGGCGCCGCCCCAGGAAAACGACAGCACATGCTCGGCGGCGAAGTGATCGATCAGTTCCAGGAGAATCTGGGCTTCGATTTCCTTCGTCAGCATTTTCTCGTGACGGTTGTGGACTTTCGACTTGCCCGCGTAGGGCTGGTCGTAGCAGACCACGTTGAATTGCGGGTGCAGATTTTTCACGGTCTGTGCAAACGACGCAGTCGTGGCCATCGAGCCGTTGACCAGAATAATGGTCTTTTCCGCGGCGTCTGCGCGATAGAACTCCGTGTAAACCCGATACTGACCCTGTATATCCAGCACAGCGATTTCTGGCCTCATGTCATAAGACTCCTGGCAAGCGGGTATGCGCGCAAATAGAGATTGCACGAGCTTTGTGACAGGTAGGCATACGCCTGGAATTTGGAGCCCATGTCGATCCGGAACGGCAGGTCGACGGGTATTGTTATTGGCGGGCAATCTGCCGGCTGAGGCGAGGCCCTGGGGGCTCTCTACCGGCAAAAGGTTTCTTGGATGTTGTGTGTGACTCATTGGTCACAATTTGGCCGACGTCCTGATTCAAGCAGGGGGATCCGGATCGCGCAAGTGCCGTTGGCAAATTGTTCGACAACTTCTGCTGAGCGGTCGGCGGCTTAGAACAAATGGATCTCTTCGGTGCGCAGGGCGCGGTATTCGCCCGGTTTTAGCGCGTTATCCAGGTGCAACAGACCCATGGATTCGCGGTGCAAGCGCAGCACTTTGTTGTTGAAGTGACCGAACATGCGCTTCACCTGGTGGTAGCGACCCTCGACGATGCTCAGTCGCGCCGTCCGCGGGCCGAGCAATTCCAGCTGCGCCGGTTGGGTGGTCAGGTCTTCGAAGGCGAAGTAGATCCCTTCGGCGAACTTGATCGCATATTCCGGGCCGATGTCCTGCTCGGTCTCGACGTAATAGACCTTCGGCAGTTTGGTCTGAGGCTGGGTCAGGCGCCGCGACCAGCTGCCATCGTTGGTGATCAGCATCAGGCCGGTGGTGTTGAAATCCAGGCGCCCGGCAATGTGCAGGTCGTCCTTGTCCGGCTCGTGGATCAGGTCGAGCACGGTCGGATGCTCGGGATCGCGTGTGGCGCTGACGCAACCCTGCGGCTTGTGCAGCATGAAGTAGCGCGCCGGTTTCCCCGTTTGCAGCACTTCGTCGTCGACTTCGACACGGCTGAAGTCCAGGACCTCGCTGTGGGGATCGCTGACGATTTTTCCGTCGATACGCACGCGCTTTTCCACCAGCAACAGGCGAACCTGCTTGCGGTTGTAGCGGGGCAGGTTACTGAGGAAGCGGTCGACGCGCATGATCAGGAATTGGCAGGGGGCGGGGCGCGCATCTTACGGGATCGATGGCTTTGCCGCTTGCAGTTGCGCCTCGACCCGGGCGCAACGCGGGCACAGACAGGATTGATTGCGCAGTTCCGGCGGCAGGGCTTCGAGGACCGCCGGGTCAATGGAAACGCCGTAGCACCAGCAGGCACGGTCGGCGGTACGCGGATCAGCCAGGGTGCAGTCGTTGCGGGCGCCGCAGGCCGGGCAGAGGTCAGGTTTGTTCATGGTCGTCAGGCATAGGCAGAGTGAGGCATTTCCATGCAGGTGCGGTTGCGGCCGGTCTGTTTGGCCCGGTACATCGCATGATCGGCCCGGGACAGCAGGCTGTGCAAGGTGTCATCCGGTTGCAGGGTGGTGGCGCCGATGCTGACTGTCAGATTCAGGGTGTGATCGTTGTAGGCGTATTCATGCTGTTCGACGTGTCGGCGGATCTTCTCGGCAATCCTCTGACCGGTCTCGCCGTCAGTGTCCTTCAGCAGAACGATAAATTCCTCACCGCCCCAACGGCAGACGATATCGGAATGTCGCAGACAGCTTTGCAGGTCCCGGGCAAAGCCGATCAATACCTGATCGCCGGCCATGTGGCCGCAGGTGTCGTTCAACTCTTTGAAGTGGTCCAGATCCAGCAGCAGTGCCGTGAGTGGTTTCGGCTCGCGATGCGCTTCCTGCAGGGCCTGTGCGGCGAGCAGGTCGAAGCCGCGGCGGTTGGGCAGTTCTGTGAGGCTGTCGAGGGTGGCCTGGGCGTGGATCTTGTCCTGATAGCGTTTGATCAAGCGATTGACCAGCCACAGCACGATCAAGGTCACCAGCAGACAGATCAGCAGATTGAGGTACAGCGACTGACGGATTTCACTCAGCGCGCCGTCTTCACGTTTGTCGACGAACAGATACCAGTTCAGCTCTGGAATGAACCGCACATTGAGGAAATGTCCCTGACCGTGGGCGGAATATTCGTAGCTGCCGCTGTGGGGTTTGGGCAACTGGCTGACCAGGCCTTTCATGCTGTCGAGATCCGTCAGGCTTTTGCCGGCCCGCGCACCTTCCGGCCCGCCCTCGGCGCCGGTCAGCACCAGTCGGCCAAAGGTGTCGACGAAGTAAACGCTGCGTTGATAACGCTGTTGATACTTGTCGATCAGCTTGATGACCGCGTCCACCGTCAGCCCCACACCGGCGGCACCGATGAAGCGATCGTTGTAATCGAACACCTTGTAGTTGATGAAGAAGGTCATGTTGTCTTTGTTGGCCAGGTCCGGGTCGACATTGATCTCGTACGGATCTTTCATGTCGCGCACGCGGAAGTACCAGGCGTCGCGTGGCTCGTCGATCTTCACCTGCTTGAGCACACCCTTGGCGTGGTAGTAGGTGTGACTGCTGTTGGAGACGAAGAATGCGGTGTAGGCGCCGTAGTGGGTCATGACCTCGTCGAGATAACGGGTCATCTGGTCGCTGTCTTTTTCGCCGTTCACCACCCAGTCGCGCATGAAAGTGTCGCGGGACATCATCGAGGAAATCAGGATCGGTCTGACGAGGTCCTTCTGGATTTCCGAGTAAACGGTGTCGGAGGTCAGCGGCAGTTCGGTGTTGACGATGCTGTCGCGGATCGAGGCCCGAGAGGCGTAATAGCTGAGCAGCGAGGTGGTGAAGAAACCTGCGCCGAGGAGGGCGACCAGCGTCAGCACCAGCGAACGTTGGGAGTAAAACACAGATCTGAGCGGCATTGGCAATTCCGTTGACGGTGGCCCGATGGCAGCATTCTAGTGGCAGTGACGGGGAAAAGGTTGCGGCATATCGGCCTGAAATGAGCAGCCTGTTGCACCGCTGATCCGACGGACGATGGAAGCTGGCACTTGGCAGGGGGCAGCCAGTCAAATCTGTTGTCAGCCGGTCTTTTCCGACTGCTGTCACAGGTCTTCCAGGAGGCCGTCATGAGTACTGCAAAATTGCTGCGTCGGGTGCTGCTGGGTGCAGTGCTCGGTCTGGGACTGTCCGGTTGTTATTACTACGCCGGCAGCTACGATGCCTACCCCGCAACCTATTATTACCCCGGCTATTACTCCCCCTATTACTACGGTGGCTATTACGGCCCGCGCTATTACGGTGGCGGGCGCTATTACTACTATGGAGGCCATGGTTATCGCGGAGGGTACGGACGGGGATATCACGGCGGCGGATATCACGGTGACCACCATTAATCAGCGGCTGAATGAATCGATGTTTTCGTGAACAAGGTTTCATCAATCACATGTTTCAACTTGTTACAGAAACGCACCAGATTCGGAAAACGCTGTCAGATATTTCGTCAGTCGCCGAATGAAAGACTGACGCCTGCCAGCGTCGCTGGTGTGGCTACCCGCGGTCCAGGAGGCCGCCATGTATCGCCGAATTCTTCTGCTTGCCGTGATGCTTTTTTCGATTGGCGGTTGTGTCCCTTACTCCTACGGAGATGGCTACTACACCTCAGAGGTCTATACCTCCCAATCTCCGTCGTACTACAACAGCGGTGGCACCTATTACAGCGGTGGCAGCACCTACTATTCAGCCCCGCGTTACTACCAGCCAGCACCACGCTATTACCAACCGGCGCCACGTTATTACTCGGCGCCCCGGTACTACCAACCGGCCCCGCGCTACTACGAGAGCCGCCGCTGGCACGGCGATGATCGTGGACGCTGGGATGGCCACCGTCGTGGTGGCTGGGACGATCACCGCGGTCGTGGCGATCACTGGCGCGGTAACCGCTGGTAACCGCCGACCGCAAAAAAGCGGCGCATTGAGCGCCGCTTTTTTATGCCCGGATTTCAGTAACCGGAAAGATCCGCCAACGGATGCCGTCCCTCCCAGACCTTGTGAAAGTGCGCCTCGACCACCGCTTCCGGCACCCGGGTAATGTCCGGCCAATGCCAGTGCGGTTTGTGATCCTTGTCGATCAGCCGCGCGCGAACCCCTTCGCTGAATTCCGGATGCCGGCAACAATTGAGGCTCAGGGTGTATTCCATCTGAAAGACTTCAGCCAACGACAAGTGGCGGGCGCGCACGATCTGTTCCCAGACAAGATGCGCGGTCAGTGGCGAACCTTCACTCATGGTTTTCGCCGCCCGGGCAATCAGCAGGTCGTTGCTGTCCCGTTGCAGGCTGAGGGCTTTCCAGGCACAGCTCACATCGCTGACATCCAGCAGATCATCGATTGCCTGACGACGCGGCAGCCATTGCGCTTCCGGCATTTGCGCCACGGCCTCCTGCTGCAACGCCTTGAGCAGACTGTTGAGCTGCATGGCGGTCTGTTCCTGCCAGTTCAGTTGCAGCAGGCGGTCGATCAGTTCCTGCTGCTGTTCGTCGAGCAGGAAACGGTCGGCGAGGTCCAGATCGAGTGCATCGCGGCCATTCATCTGCGCGCCGGTCAGGCCGAGGAACAAACCGAGCTTGCCCGGCAGACGTGACAGAAACCAACTGGCACCGACATCCGGGTACAAACCGATGCTGATTTCCGGCATCGCCAGTCGACTGCTCGGTGTGACGATGCGAATGCTCGCACCTTGCAACAGACCCATACCGCCACCGAGCACATAACCATGGCCCCAGCAGATCAACGGTTTAGGGTAGGTGTGCAGGCTGTAGTCCAGGCGGTATTCGGCGTTGAAAAACTGCGCAGCCAGCGGCGGTACTTCGCCGGGATGCATACGACAGGCTTGCACCAGACTGCGCACTTCGCCACCGGCGCAGAAGGCCTTGGCACCGTTGCCACGCAAGAGCACGCAGACAATTTGCGCATCTTTGGCCCAGGCGCTCAGTTTGTCGTTCAGGGCGTGGATCATTGGCAGGGACAGCGCATTGAGCGACTTTTCGGCATCGAGAGTGGCCACGCCGATGCGCGCGCCGTCGGTGCCGGTCAGTTCTTCGAAGTGCAGATTCATCGTGACCTCGATCGGGAATTTGAACGATCAGTATGATCGCTGTGTGGGAAAGTGCCGGATCTGCGTCAGATCAATTGACAAGCGTGGTCGGCTTTCCTAGGGTTCGCCCCATTGTTTTTGCCGGGTATGACCATGACTGCTGACGACCGTATCAAACTCGAACCGAGCTGGAAGGAGGCACTGCGTGCCGAATTCGACCAGCCCTACATGGCAGAGTTGCGCACTTTTCTGCAGCAGGAGCGGGCGGCCGGCAAGGAAATCTATCCGCCGGGCCCGCTGATTTTCAATGCACTGAACTCGACGCCACTGGACAAGGTGAAGGTGGTCATCCTTGGTCAGGATCCGTACCACGGCCCCGGCCAGGCCCACGGCTTGTGCTTCTCGGTGCAACCGGGCGTGCCGGCGCCGCCGTCGCTGGTCAACATCTATAAAGAGTTGAAACGCGATCTGAACATCGACATCCCCAACCATGGCTATCTGCAGAGCTGGGCCGATCAGGGGGTGCTGATGCTCAACACCACCATGACCGTCGAGCGCGCCAATGCCAACGCGCACAAGGACAAGGGCTGGCAGTTTTTCACCGACCGGATCATCGAAGTGGTCAGCCAGCGGCAGCCGCATCTGGTGTTCATGCTCTGGGGCTCCCATGCCCAGAGCAAACAGAAGCTGATCGACGCCACCAAGCATCTGGTACTGACCTCGGTGCATCCATCGCCGCTGTCGGCCTATCGCGGCTTCTTTGGCTGCGGGCACTTCAGCCGTACCAACAAGTTCCTGGAGCAGAACGGCGAAGCGCCGATCGAGTGGCGTTTGCCCGCCGTCGTCTGATCGTCAGGGCTGGCGGTTCCAGTACTTGAACAACGGTTCCGCCAGAAACAACACGAACAGCAGCCGCATCACCTGCATCGCCGTCACCAGAGGCACCGACAGTTGCAGGGTTTCCGCCGTCAGGCTCATCTCGGCGATCCCGCCGGGCATCATGCCCAGGGTCAGCGAACGCAGATCCAGATGGGTCATTGCACTCAGTCCCAGCGCCGCCAGTGTGGCGATCAACATGGTCAGCGCCGTACCGATCAACGTACGCCCCATGAACGACGGTGCGCGGCGAAAGAACTGCCGATTGAAATGACAGCCGAGTCCGCTGCCGATCAGCCACTGGCCGATCTGGCTGCCGCTATTGGGCAGACCGATGTGCAGATCCCAGCCGATGCTCACCGCCGCGCTGACCAGCAACGGCCCGAACAGCCACGGATTGGGCTGGCGCAGACGTTGCCAGAACCAGGCGAGCAGACCGCCCGCCGGAAACAGAAACGCCAGCCAGCGCCAATCGACGCTGCCGGCGTGAGAAATCGGGGCACCATCGCCCAGCAGATATTTGAATGCCGCCGGCACACACAGCACCACCACCAGCACCCGCAAGCTTTGCCCGGCCGCGACGTGGCTGAGCATCGCGCCGTTGCGGGCGCCGAGGTTGACCATCTCACCGGAGCCGCCGGGCATGCTGGAGAAAAACGCCGTGGCGCGATCCTCACCGGTACGGCGCATCAGCCAAACGCCGACCACCGCCGACAGGCTGGTGACCAACGCCCCGAAGAAAATCAGGCCGAAGTGGCTCAGCACCTGTTCCATCACCGGTGGAGTGAAGTGCAGGCCGATGCCGATCCCGACGATCCACTGACCGCACTTGCGGCCGCCAGGGATTTCCGTCAGTTGCCACGGGGTCAGGCAGCGCACGAGGATGATCGCCAGTAACGAGCCGACCATCCACGGCAGCGGCCAGCCGATCTGGCTGGCGATAAAACCGCCAAGCAGACCGACCAGCGGGGTTCCCCACCAGGTTTTGAAGGACCGATCAGACATCGGCGACGACGCGCCGGGCGACCGAACGTTTGCGCCAGATACGCAGCAACGGCATCAGCAACATGATCGCGGTCAGGATCCAGACACCGAAGGTGATCGGGCTCGACCAGAGGATTTCCAGCGCACCGTTGGAGATCGACAGCGCACGGCGCAGGTTCTGCTCCATCAAGCCGCCGAGGATGAATCCCAGCAGCACTGGCGACAGCGGGAAGTCCAGTTTGCGCAGGATGTAACCGAAGATGCCGATGCCGACCATCAGAAACAGGTCGAACGTGGTGGCATGCACCGCGTACACACCGATCCCGGTAATGATCGCGATCACCGGCACGAGGGCCCAGTTCGGCACGGCGAGGATGCGGGTGAAGATGCGGATCATCGGAATGTTCAGGATCACCAGCATGATGTTGGCGATGAACAGTGAAGCGATCAGGCCCCAGACGATGTCCGGTTGTTGCTGGAACAGCAGCGGGCCCGGGGTGATGTTGTACAGCGACAGTGCGCCGATCATCACCGCCGTGGTGCCTGAGCCCGGTACGCCGAGGGTCAGCATCGGCACCAGCGCGCCGCAGGCGGATGCGCCGATGGCGGTTTCCGGGGCGGCGAGGCCGCGTCTGTCACCTTCACCGAATTTGCCGTCGGCACCGGCGATGCGTTTCTCGGTCATGTAGGCCACGGCACTGGCCAGGGTCGCGCCGGCGCCAGGCAATACGCCCATGATGAAACCGAGCAGGCCGCAGCGGATGTTCACCACGAACACCGACGCCGCTTCCTTGAGGTTGAACATCATCCGTCCGGTGGCTTTTACGGCTTCCTGGCCACGGTGGGTTTTCTCCAGCAGCAACAGGATTTCGCTGATCGAGAACAGACCCAGCACCAGCACCACGAACTGAATGCCGTCGGTCAGGTGAATATTGTCGCCGGTGAAGCGGTACACGCCGCTGTTGGCGTCGATGCCGACGCTGGACAGGAACAGACCGATCAGCGCTGCAATAAATGTCTTCAGCGGTCGGTCACCTGCCATGCCGCCCAGGCAGACAATCGCGAACACCATCAGGACGAAATATTCCGCCGGCCCGAAAGCGATGGCCCATTTCGCCAGCAGCGGGGCGAACAGCACCATGCCGCAAGTGGCGATGAGCGCACCGATGAACGAGCTCCATGCCGACAACGACAGCGCCACACCGGCGAATCCCTGACGGGCCATCGGATAGCCGTCGAGGGTGGTCATCACAGTGGAAGCTTCGCCGGGAATGTTCAGCAGGATCGAACTGATCCGGCCCCCGTATTCACAGCCCAGGTACACCGCCGCCAGCAGGATCAGCGCCGACTCCGGCGGCAGACCGAGGGCGAAGGCGATCGGAATCAGCAGTGCCACGCCATTGATCGGGCCCAGGCCCGGCAGCAGGCCGACGACGGTGCCGATCAGCGTACCGGTCAGCGCGGTGACCAGGTTATACGGGCTCAGCGCGACGCCGAAGCCCTGTCCCAAATATCCGAGCGTATCCATATCAGTTCTCCAGAACGTCGAGCAGGCCGAGGGGCAGCGGTACGTCCATCAGACGGTCGAACAGCAGGTACAGACCGATGGCCATCAGCGTGGTCACCACGATGCTCGGCAGCCAGCGGCCACCGTACAGGCGCGCCATCGGGATGCCGATCACGCAACTGCTGAGGATGAAACCCAAGGGCTCGAACAGACCGGCGAACACCAGCAGCAACAGCACGCAGATACCGATCTTGGTCAGGGTTTCACGGTCCAGCGGCGGTTCGTCTTCGCTGTGTTTGATCGGCGCCGGGCGAAACAGCATGTACAGCAGCGCCAGGCTCATCAGGCCGAGCATCAGCAGGGGAAATGCCCGCGGGCCGACCGGTTCGTAGGAAAACGCCGCCTGATAGGGCCAGGCCATCAGTGCCAGGCCGGCACAGGCCAGCAGCAACACCGAAGCAAAAATGCGTTGAATAAGCATGAGGAACTCCTGGGCCACGACCTCGAAACGCGAGGCCATGGCCGCTAGACAGAGACGATCACTGGATCAGGCCGAACTCTTTGGCCAGCACTTTGTAATCCGCGACTTGTTTCTTGACGTAGGTGTCCAGCTCCGGGCCGGTCATGGCGAACGGGAACAGTTCACGCTGATCGCGCAGCTTGGCGAACTCTTCGGACGTCAGCAGCTTGTCGAAGGCCTCTTTCCACCAGGCGTAGTCTTCATCGCTGACTTTCGGCCCGAGGTAGAAGCCGCGAACCACCGGCCAGACGATGTCGTAGCCTTGCTCGCGAGCAGTCGGGATGTCTTTCATTTCCGGCTCGTCCAGGCGTTTCTCGGCGAACACGGCCAGCAGGCGCATGTCACCGCTCTGGATATGCGGCATGGAGTCGGAGATGTCGGTGCTGCCGACCTGGATGTGGCCGCCGAGCAGGGCGGTGGCGATTTCGCCGCCGCCTTCGAGGGCGACATAACGCAGGTCGCGCGGGTTGATCCCGGCAGCCTTGGCGATCAGTGCGGTCTGCATCCAGTCCTGGCTGCCGACGGTACCACCGGAGCCGATGACCACGGCGCTCGGATCTTTCTTCAGTGCCTGAACGAGATCATCAAGGGTCTTGTAGGGTGAATCGCTTTTCACCGCGATGGCGCCATAGCTGGTGCCGACCGCCGCCAGCCAGCGCACATTGGTTTCATCGAAACGGCCGAACTTGCCCTGCGCCAGGTTCAGCAGCGAACCGCTGGACCAGGCCACCAGCGTGCCGGCATCCGCCGGGCGCTGAGCCACGACGGCGTTGTACGCCACCGCGCCGACACCGCCAGGCATGTAGGTCACGCGCATCGGTTTGGTCAGCAGTTTTTCGTTGACCAGCGCGCTTTGCGCCAGTTTGCAGGTCAGGTCGAAACCGCCGCCGGGGGAGGCCGGGGCGATGCATTCCGGGCGTTTCGGTTCAGCCATCAATTGACCGGCGAACAACATGACGCCAGCGGCCAGAGCGACTTTACGCAGTGATAAGTTCATCGATGTCTCCTTGGGAGTTGTTGTTATGGACGTACTGAATTACCAAAGGGCAACGCTATAGCTCACCAGCAGACGCACTTCATCTCGAAGTAATCGGCGTAGCTCATCGGTGCAAAACCGGCGAGGGCGGCGGCGCTGGCAAGGGCGGTATGGCTGAAACGGGAAGGAAGAACAGGCGTAGGAGCCTTGGTCTGCAAGGTCGGCATGCGAGGGGTACTCCGTTTATTGTTCTTATTGGTCGAAAACGCTTCGAGGCGTTTTTCGTATCGCTGTGTGGCAGCAGCGACGGAAGCCGAAACATTCCGTAACCCGACTCTATCGGCCAAACCTTTCGCTAACCTTTCAGCGGCCTTTAACGCGTTTTCGGGCTTCACAGCGGCGGTTGCGGCTGTAAACTCCGCGGCAAAGAATGGCGTCGGCCATCCCTGAATGAGGTAGAGATCCATGCGTGTTCTGCTCGTCGAAGACCATCTGCCACTGGCCGAAAGCGTTGCCCAGGCGCTCAAGAGCACGGGGTTGACCGTGGATGTGTTGCACGATGGCGTGGCCGCCGACCTGGCGCTGGGCAGCGAGGAATACGCAATGGCGATCCTTGATGTCGGCCTGCCGCGCATGGATGGATTCGAGGTGCTGGCACGCCTGCGGGCCCGGGGCAAGAATCTGCCGGTACTGATGCTGACCGCTCGCAGTGACGTCAAGGATCGGGTTCACGGGCTCAATCTCGGGGCTGACGATTATCTGGCCAAGCCGTTTGAATTGACGGAGCTTGAGGCCCGGGTCAAAGCCCTGTTGCGCCGCAGTGTGCTCGGCGGTGAACGCTTGCAGCGCTGTGGTGTGCTGGCCTATGACCTGGAGACCCGGCGCTTTACCCTCGGCGAAGAGTTACTCACGCTGACTTCCCGCGAGCAGGCTGTGCTCGAAGCACTGATCGCCCGTCCCGGGCGGGTGATGAGCAAGGAGCAACTGGCCTCGCAAGTGTTCGGTCTCGACGAGGAAGCCAGCCCCGACGCCATCGAAATCTACGTGCATCGCCTGCGCAAGAAGCTCGACGGCCATGCGGTGGCCATCGTGACCTTCCGGGGCCTGGGGTATCTGCTGGAAAGCCGCGATGCATAAGCCCAGCAGCCTGCGCTGGCGATTGTTGTGGAACCTCGCGCTGCTGCTGGTGGTGTTGATGCTGGCCAGCGGCTTGAGCGCCTACTGGAACGGTCGCGAAGCCGCCGATACCGCTTATGACCGCACGCTGCTGGCGTCGGCCCGCACCATTGCCGCAGGTCTGTCTCAACGTGATGGCAGTCTGAGTGCCGATGTGCCCTACGTGGCGCTGGACACCTTCGCCTACGACAGCGCCGGGCGCATCTATTACCAGGTCAACGACATCCATCAGAAACTGATTTCCGGTTACGAAAACCTGCCCGGCCCGCCGCCCGGAACGCCGCGAACCGACAGTTACCCGGCGCTCGCGCGTTTTTACAACGCCACCTATCAGGGCCAGAACGTGCGCGTGGTCAGCCTGTTGAAAGCGGTGACCGAACCGAACATGAATGGCATGGCGGAAATCCGTGTCGCCGAAACTGATGAAGCACGCGTCAGCATGGCCCGCAGCCTGGCGGCAGACACGTTGCTGCGGCTCGGCATGCTGGCAATCGGTGCGTTGCTGCTGGTGTGGTTTGCCGTCAGTGCGGCACTGCGGCCGATCGAGCGCTTGCGCACGGCGGTGGAAGAGCGACAGCCGGATGATCTGCGGCCCTTGCCGCTGGTGGAAGTGCAGCACGAATTGTGGCCGCTGGTGCGAGCGCTCAATCACTTTACCGAACGCCTGCGCGGGCAGTTCGAGCGGCAGGCGCAATTCATTGCCGATGCGGCCCACGAACTGCGTACACCGCTGGCAGCGCTCAAGGCGCGACTTGAGCTGGGTCTGCGCTCCGGTGAGCCGCAGACCTGGCGCGAGACACTCGAATCATCGGCACAAAGTACCGATCGCCTGACCCATCTGGCCAACCAGTTGTTGTCGCTGGCCCGGGTGGAAAACGGTGCCCGGGCGATTGCCGAGGGTGGCGCACAATTGCTTGATCTGAGCCAACTGGCCCGGGAACTGGGCATGGCCATGGCACCGCTGGCCCATGCGCGGGGCGTCGCTCTGGCACTGGAGGCCGATGAGCCCGTGTGGCTGCGCGGCGAGCCGACGTTGCTCAATGAACTGCTGAGCAACCTGGTGGATAACGCGCTGGCCCATACACCATCGGGGGGCAACGTCATTCTGCGGGTGTTGCCACCGGCGGTGCTTGAGGTCGAGGACGACGGCCCGGGCATTCCGCAGGATGAACGTGACCGGGTGTTCGAGCGCTTCTACCGGCGCAATCAGCAGGTTGCCGGTTCCGGGCTGGGGCTGGCGATTGTCGGGGAAATCTGTCGCGCGCATCTGGCGCAGATCACACTGCATGATGGTGAGCAGGCGGGTTTGAAGGTGCGGGTGAGTTTTATCGCGGGCTGAGACTCAGTAGAACATCGACCGCGACTCTTCCAGATCCGCGCACATCGCCTTGTTGTCGATGTCGATTCCGAGCTTGCGAAAGGCTGGAACGCTGAGCGGGTCGATGCGGGCGAGGGGGTGATCGCTGTCCTTGTGGCAATACAGGCTGGCCACCTGTACCAGATCCACGTAGTCGACCTGCGGCGATTCGCGTTTCAGATCTTGATACAGCCCGGGCAACGCCACGAGTCGCTCGGGGAACTCCCAGACCTGCAGCAATTTGTCGCCGATCAGCGGATGAATGTGATCGATCACGTGGTTGAGGCTGACCGGATCGGACAGCAATTCATAGTGATCTTCGGCGTAGGTCAGGATCGGCAGCACGCCGATCTGGTGCACCAGCCCGCCCAATGCAGCCTGATCAGGCTTGAGTTGGGTATGGCGCCGACACAGGGCATAGCTGACCCCGGCGATTTCCAGACTCTTGCGCCACACCTCGCGCATCTTCTGTTCCACCACCTCGGAGCGGGCGTGGAAGATCTGCTCCATCACCAGACCGATCGCCAGGTTGCTGCTGTAGTTGACGCCCAGCCGGGTAATCGCGGTGTGCAGGTCAGTGACTTCCTGGGTGGCGCGCAGCAACGGGCTGTTGACCACTTTGATCAGCCGCGCGGACAGTGCCGTGTCGCGGCCGATCACTTTGCTCAGGTCGCTGACGCTGATGTCCGGGTCTTCGGCGGCCTTGCGAATCTGCAGGGCCACTTCCGGTAACGTTGGCAGAACCAGGTCATCGTTATCGATGGCCTCAACCAAATCCTGTTGGACCTTATCCGCCAGCTCACTCATGTCATTTCTCTAGGGTGTTGCAACAAATACTGCGATCAACGCTGGATTTCGCGGTCGCGATCCAGTTCGTATGGCAGGTCGAGCAAATGCAGCGCCGGACCTTCGGCCGTGCCCAGACGCAAATCGCCTGCGTCGGCAGCTTCGGCCTGCAGCACCGCCAGCAGTTCAATATTTTGTTCGGCGCGGGCAGCCAGCACCACTTCGCCGATGGAACTGCCATGGCTTGGGGCGAACAGCGGGGTGCCCGGCTCAGGCAACTCGCTGGCGTCCAGTCGCACGCGGTACAGGCGACGCTTGAGCTTGCCCAGGTACTGCATGCGCGCAACGATTTCCTGGCCGGTGTAGCAGCCTTTCTTGAAGCTCACGCCGCCGACCGCTTGCAGATTGAGCATCTGCGGAATGAACAGCTCACGGGTGCCCGGCATGACCTGGCCGATACCGGCGCGGATCTGGCCCAGCAGCCATTGGTTGAGTTGGGCTTCGGTCAGTTGCGCGGACAATTTGCCTTTGATCGCGTCGGCCTGAGCGGCCGGGACCCAGAGTTCGGCACGTTCGGGGGAAACGCGAATCGCGATCAGCCCTTCGTGGCGAACCACACTGTCGGCGTCTGCCGGCAGTTCCAGACCCAGGCTGCTCAGGGCTGCATCCCCGTGATCCAGACCGAAGCGCACCCATGCGGCGCTTTCGTCGGTCAGTTTCGATTTGGAAAACACGGCGTATTTTTTCAGGTCCGCCAGTTGCGGCTCCAGCAGTTCACCGGCCATGGCCATCAGCACGCCATCGCCTTCGAGCACAATGCGGAAACTCGACTGCATCCGGCCTTTCTGCGTGCAACGGGCACCGAGGCTGGCCCGGTCATCGCTCAGGTAATTGATATTGCAGGTCAGCTGGCCTTGCAGGAATTTTCCGGCATCCGCGCCGCGAACCGCGAGAACGCCTTCATGAGAGAGGGTGCAGAAAAAAGCAGAATCGGCCATGGGTCATCGCAGGGTAAATAGACTGGGGCACATCATAAGGGGGTGGTGTTGAAATGGGTAGTTCATAAAGGATCGGTGGTGCCCGACCAAAGCCGACTGTTCGGCCCGTCTCGGGCCTGTATACTTGCGGCCTATTTGAGGAGTGCCCCATGGTCGAACAAGTTGAACTGAATCGCCTCTTTTGGCACAGCCGTCGCGGCATGCTTGAGCTTGACGTGCTGCTGGTGCCGTTCGTGAAAGAGGTCTACTCGAATCTGAACGAGGTGGACCGGGCGCTGTATGTCCGCCTGCTGGAATGCGAGGATCAGGACATGTTCGGCTGGTTCATGGAACGCAGCGAATCGGAAGATCCCGAGCTGCAACGCATGGTTCGCATGATTCTGGACCGTGTCCAGCCCAAGTAACACGTTCGAATGCCGCTGGCAGGCCTCGCGGCAATTGCTGGCGGCGTATCTCCTGGCTCAGGCGTTCGCCCTGTGCGCTTTGTTTCTGCTTGTCCTGCCTTTATGGGGCAGTCTGCTTGGTGCAGTCGCTTGCCTGATCCATGGGGCGTGGGTGCTGCCCCGCCAGATTCTGTTGAGTCATCCCAAGGCTTTCTGCCGATTGCGTTGCGATGCCGATGGCTGGCAATTGTGGAATCGGGCCGATGGCTGGCAGCCGGTTCAGTTGCGACCGGACAGTCTGGCGCTACCCGTGATTGTGGTGCTGCGCTTTCGTTTGCGCGGCGAGTGGCGGGTCAGGTCGATCTGCGTGCCCCGGGATGCGCAGGCGGCGGATCTGCACCGACGCCTGCGGGTACGTCTCAAGTTCAGCCGACGTAGGTGGGCGGCACCAGAATAGTGTCGAGGGCTTCGGGCAGCAGGTCCGGGTAGTCGAGGGTGTAATGCAGGCCTCGGCTCTCTTTGCGCTCCATGGCTGAGCGAATCATCAGTTCCGCCACTTGTGCCAGGTTGCGCAATTCGATCAGGTCGCGGCTGACTTTATAGTTGCTGTAGAACTCGTCGATTTCGTCCAGCAGCAGTCGCACGCGATGTTGTGCCCGTTGCAGACGCTTGTTGGTGCGTACGATGCCGACATAGTCCCACATGAAGCGCCGCAGCTCGTCCCAGTTGTGCGCGATGATCACGTCTTCGTCGGAGTCGGTTACCTGGCTTGCGTCCCAGGCGGGCAAGGCGTGGGGGATGGCGACGTCGGACAGCTGTTCGAGGATGTCCGAGGCGGCAGAACGGGCGTAGACGAAGCATTCCAGCAGCGAGTTGCTGGCCATGCGGTTGGCGCCGTGCAGGCCGGTGAAGCTGGTTTCGCCGATGGCGTAGAGACCGGGTACGTCAGTGCGCCCCTGTTGGTCGACCATCACGCCGCCGCAGGTGTAGTGCGCCGCCGGGACGACCGGGATTGGCTGTCTGGTGATATCGATGCCGAATCCGAGGCAGCGCTCGTATACCGTCGGGAAATGGGTTTTGATGAACGTATCGGGTTTGTGGCTGATGTCGAGATAGACGCAGTCCACACCCAGTCGCTTCATCTCATGGTCGATGGCTCGGGCCACGATGTCCCGGGGCGCGAGCTCGGCGCGCGGGTCGAAACGCTGCATGAAGCTTTCGCCGTTCGGCAATTTCAAATGCGCGCCTTCTCCGCGCAGGGCTTCGGTGATCAGGAAACTCTTGGCCTGCGGGTGATACAGGCAGGTGGGGTGGAACTGATTGAACTCCAGGTTTGCCACGCGGCAACCCGAACGCCAGGCCATGGCGATGCCGTCGCCGCAGGCGCCGTCAGGATTGCTGGTATAGAGGTACACCTTGGCGGCGCCGCCGGAAGCCAGAATCACGAACCGTGCGCCGTAGGTGTCGACTTCGCCGGTCTTGCGATTGAGTACGTAGGCGCCGAGGCAGCGGTCGCCGTCCAGCCCGAGGCGGCGTTCGGTGATCAGGTCCACCGCGACCCGCTGTTCCAGCAGTTCGATGTTCGAGCGTTTTCTGGCCTGGGCCAGCAAGGTCGTGAAGATGGCGGCGCCGGTGGCGTCGGCGGCGTGGATGATGCGGCGATGGCTGTGACCGCCTTCGCGAGTCAGGTGGAATTCGAATCCGCCGTCTTCTGCCCCGGACTGTTCGTCGCGGGTAAAGGGCACGCCTTGGTCGATCAGCCACCGGATCGCCTCTTTGCTGTGCTCGACGGTGAAACGTACCGCATCCTCATGACACAGGCCGCCACCGGCGTTGAGCGTGTCATCGACGTGGGATTCGACGGTGTCGGTATCGTCCAGTACGGCTGCGACTCCCCCTTGGGCCCAATAAGTCGAGCCGTTGGCGAGATCACCTTTGCTCAATACGGCGATGCGCAAGTGACCGGGCAGGGTCAGCGCGAGACTCAAACCGGCAGCACCGCTGCCAATCACCAGGACATCGTGTTGAAACTGTTGGCTCATTTCAGGATTCCGCTCAATGCGACCCGGGTCGGGGTTGGCGCAAGACAGGCGGAGGGGCGAGTCGAGACAGCCACACAGCCCACTAGTATATAGAGGGGTGGGGCGGCACAATAGCCGGGCCGATATGGCATTGTGAAACTATCGTGATGGAAAAATGCGGGCGCCTTTTCAGATGCTTTTTTCTCTGAATCAGGAAAAAAGCGGCTGTATCGCGGATGAAACAGGCTTTTTCCAGCCATGGTTGCCCAATGTCGCTTCTGTCCGGCTATAAATGTTTGGAACTTTTGCCAAAGGCTCAAGATCAATAGACAGTTGCCTGAATCAAGGGACAGTGTCGGCTTCAAGGCGGAATCCGTGGTTGGATTCTCGCCAGTGAGCCGATGAAAAGATTATTCGCGCAGCCGGCTTGTCCCGCGCTGCGTTTTTCGTGCGTGTCAAATCAGAAGCCCGCAGGAAACTTGCTTGGAGGGGGAGAACTTTTGCGAAAAGCCCGAGTCTATGTCTGCAAGTCCGGTCGATTGGTCGTGCAAGCCTCCTCCGAGTTTATCGAGGAGTGTTCATGCTAACCCAGGAAGAGGATCAGCAGCTGGTCGAGCGCGTTCAGCGCGGCGACAAGCGAGCTTTCGATCTGCTCGTGTTGAAGTATCAACACAAAATTCTCGGGTTGATCGTGCGTTTCGTGCACGACACCCATGAAGCCCAGGACGTTGCGCAAGAAGCCTTTATCAAGGCGTACCGAGCGCTTGGAAACTTTCGCGGAGACAGTGCCTTTTATACATGGCTGTACCGCATCGCCATCAACACGGCGAAAAACTATCTGGTTTCACGCGGCCGCCGGCCGCCGGATAGCGATGTCAGCTCGGAAGATGCAGAGTTCTATGACGGCGATCACGGCCTGAAGGATCTTGAATCTCCAGAGCGTTCATTGCTGCGGGATGAGATCGAAGGCACCGTCCATCGAACCATCCAGCAATTGCCAGAGGATTTGCGCACGGCTTTAACTTTGCGTGAATTCGATGGTCTGAGTTACGAGGACATCGCGAGTGTCATGCAATGTCCGGTTGGTACCGTGCGCTCCCGGATTTTTCGCGCTCGGGAGGCCATCGATAAAGCCCTGCAGCCGTTGTTGCAGGAAAACTAAAGACAGCGGCGACAGCCAAGAGAGGAACGCCATGAGTCGGGAAGCCCTGCAGGAATCGCTGTCCGCAGTGATGGATAACGAAGCGGACGAACTGGAATTGCGTCGAGTGCTCAACGCACTGGATGATGTTGAAACCCGCGAAACCTGGGCTCGTTACCAGATCGCTCGGGCAGCCATGCACAAGGATCTGCTGCTGCCACGCCTGGATCTCGCTGCGGCGGTTTCTGCTGCGCTGGAAGATGAAGCCACTCCAGCCAAAGTGTCCCGTGGTCCTTGGCGCAGCCTGGGGCGTCTGGCCGTTGCAGCTTCTGTGACCGTTGCCGTGCTGGCCGGTGTTCGTCTGTACAACCAGGATGAAATCGCCGGTGTTGAACTCGCGCAACAATCCAATCAGCCAGCATTGGCCGTTCCTCAAGTAAAAGGCCCGGCTGTATTGGCCGGCTACAATGAGAGTTCGGAAGCCACCGGCCCTATGGCCAATGGTGTGCTGCAAGGTCAGCCGGGCTGGCACGATCAGCGTCTGCCGGGTTACCTGCGTCAACACGCCCAGCAAGCCGCGCTGAAAGGCACTGAAAGTGCCCTGCCTTATGCACGAGCAGCCAGTCTGGAAAACCGTTAAGGAGGATCATGCGCGCCATACCTCTACTTTCGCTTCTGCTCAGTGGCTGGTTCGTTGTTCCCGCCCATGCCGATGAGGCCCAGGACTGGCTGACCCGTCTGGGCCAGGCGGAGCAGCAGCAAAGCTTTCACGGCACATTCGTCTACGAGCGTAACGGTAGTTTTTCTACCCACAGCATCTGGCATCGTGTCCAGAACGGGCAAGTGCGTGAGCGCTTGCTCCAGCTTGATGGTTCTGCACAGGAAGTCGTGCGCGTTGATGGGCATACTCAATGCGTCAGCGGAACCCTGATTGCGGGGCTGGGAGATTCTCCAAATTCTGCCGCTCGTTCTCTTGACCCCCAGAAACTGAAGAATTGGTATGAGCTTGCCGTAATCGGCAAGTCACGCGTGGCCGGGCGTGAGGCGGTAATCGTATCGTTGACGCCAAGAGATCAATATCGCTACGGTTTCGAGCTGCATCTGGACAAGGAAACCGGGTTGCCACTCAAGTCTCTGTTGCTCAATGACAAGGGACAGCTGCTTGAGCGGTTCCAGTTCACTCGTCTGGATACCTCCGAGGTTCCGTCCGACAAGGAACTTCAGGCCGCCTCCGACTGTAAGCCGGTCAACCTCGAGAGTGACAAGGCTTCAGCCGTCAAGGCCGCTCAAGTCTGGCGATCCGATTGGTTGCCCCCCGGCTTCGAGCTCACCAGCAGTTCCTCGCACAAGGATCCCGACACCAAGACCCAGGTCAACAGTCTGCTATATGACGATGGACTGGCTCGTTTCTCGGTGTTTCTGGAGCCGCTCAATGGTGCAGTCGTCACGGATACCCGGACTCAGTTGGGTCCTACCGTCGCTGTATCCCGCCGTTTGACTACGCCGCAGGGCGAAATGATGGTGACGGTGGTCGGCGAAATTCCGATTGGCACTGCCGAGCGGATTGCCCTGTCGATACGCAATGATGGCGCTGCAACCAGCAAGCAGTGAGCTGATTCCAGCCGTTTCCACTTCGTGTTCGAGATGTGAAATGTTTGCTGAGCATTTTCATTTGCAAATAACCCGAAAATTTTTTATAGGTCAGAGCCTCTCGGCTCTGGCCTTGTTTGTTGTTCCCGGAACAAAAATGCCGGCCTGCGGTTTCCGGTGTTCCTTGCTCCATATCGCTTAACCCTGCTCGTCGTAACGGGAGCTGTATGTCGATACCAAGTTTGAAGTCTTATCTCTCCGTCATCACCGCTGTGCTGGTGCTCGGTCAGGCTGTCCCGGCAGTCAGTGCGGCTGAAGCGGCCAGTCCGGTCAACCTGCCGGATTTCACCCAGTTGGTTGAAAAGGCCTCGCCTGCGGTGGTGAACATCAGTACCACGCAAAAACTGCCGGATCGCAAAGTGAACCAGCAGATGCCTGATCTGGAAGGTTTGCCGCCGATGCTGCGTGAGTTCTTCGAGCGGGGCATGCCACCGCAGCAGCGTTCGCCACGTGGTGACCGTCAGCGTGAAGCGCAATCGCTGGGTTCGGGCTTCATCATTTCGCCGGATGGCTACATCCTGACCAACAACCATGTGATCGCCGATGCCGACGAAATCCTCGTTAGACTGGCGGATCGAAGCGAAATGAAAGCCAAGCTGATCGGCACCGACCCACGCTCCGACGTGGCCCTGCTGAAAATCGAAGGCAAGGATCTGCCGGTGCTGAAGCTCGGCAAATCTCAGGACCTGAAAGCCGGTCAGTGGGTCGTGGCGATCGGTTCGCCGTTCGGCTTCGACCACACGGTGACCCAGGGCATCGTCAGCGCCGTTGGCCGCAGTTTGCCGAACGAAAACTATGTGCCTTTCATTCAGACCGACGTGCCGATCAACCCGGGCAACTCCGGTGGTCCGCTGTTCAATCTGAACGGTGAAGTGGTGGGGATCAACTCGCAGATCTACACCCGCTCCGGTGGCTTCATGGGCGTTTCCTTCGCTATCCCGATCGATGTTGCCATGGATGTCTCCAACCAGCTGAAAAGCGGTGGCAAGGTGAGTCGCGGCTGGTTGGGCGTTGTCATTCAGGAAGTGAACAAGGATCTGGCCGAGTCGTTCGGTCTGGAAAAACCGGCCGGTGCGCTGGTGGCTCAGATCCAGGATGACGGCCCGGCTGCCAAGGGTGGGCTGCAAGTAGGCGACGTGATCCTGAGCATGAACGGTCAACCGATTGTCATGTCCGCTGATCTTCCTCACCTGGTAGGTGCTTTGAAAGCTGGCGCCAAGGCCAATCTGGAAGTGATTCGTGAGGGCAAGCGCAAGAATATCGAGCTGACGGTCGGCGCGATTCCTGACGAAGACAAGGAGCTGGATGCCTTGCCGAAATCCGGCGTCGAGACCAGCAGTAATCGCCTCGGTGTTTCCGTGGCCGAACTGACCGCTGAGCAGAAGAAAACCTACGACCTCAAAGGTGGTGTGGTGATCAAGGAGGTGCAGGACGGTCCTGCCGCACTGATTGGCCTGCAGCCAGGCGACATCATCACCCATCTGAACAACCAGGCCATCGGTTCGGCCAAGGAGTTCGGGGAGATCGCCAAGGCACTGCCGAAGAATCGCTCGGTATCGATGCGGGTTCTGCGTCAGGGACGTGCCAGCTTCATTACCTTCAAGCTGGCTGAATGATCCGATAGCTGTCGCGTAAATGAAAAAACCGCCTCGAATGAGGCGGTTTTTTCATGCCCGCAGTTTTATCCCATCATGTCCTTGATCATGCGTTCCTGCTCCATCAGCTCACGCTGACGAGCGTCGATACGCGACGATAGCGGGAAGTTGTTGCCGGCCTTGCGCTTGGCAAAATCCAGTTGCTGGATGGCCTGGCGATAGTCGCCGACCAGTGCGAAATACTCGGCGCGGGCTTGATGCAGGCCAATGATATTGCCAGACAAACCACGGGTCTCCGCCACCTGATACCAGACGTCCGGATCGTCCGGGCGTGATTTCAGCAAGCCTTCAAGTGCCTTTTCCGCATCGGCCGTACGGTTCTGCTTCAGCAGCAGATCGACACGTACCTGGTTCAGCGGATAGTTACCCGGGTATTGCGTCAGCATGCGGTCGACCCGTGACTGCGCGTCTGCCAGGCGATTGTTGGTGATGTCCAGATCGATCTGGGCGAGGTTGTAGATGATTTCGTTCGGCGACTGCGCCAGCAACTGCGTGAGGTTCGCTCGCGCCTCATTCAGCTGGCCTCCCTTGATCTGGGCGATCGCCAGACCGTAACGGGCCACATTGTTTTTCGGGTTTTCGTCCAGTTGCGCCCGGAAGCGTTTTGCACCCATCCCGGGGGTTTCTTCATAGATCAGCTGTACCCGTGCGCGGATCAACTGATAGCGCATGCTGTCCTCAATGCCGCCGGGCTTGGCCTGCTCTGCGCGGTTGCGGGTGTCGGCGATGCGGGATTCGGTTACCGGGTGAGTCAGCAGGAATTCCGGCGGCTTGGCATCGTAACGGTACTGGCGCATCAGGCGCTCGAACATGGTCGGCATGGAGCGGGGGTCGTAACCGGCCTTTTCCAGATTGAGGATGCCGATGCGGTCAGCCTCTTGCTCGTTCTGGCGCGAGAAGGTGCGCTGCGACTGGATCGCTGCCGCCTGAGTACCGGCGATGGTCGCAATCCCTGCATCGCCGCCACCGGCTGCTGCGATCACGATGCCGGCCAGCAGGGCGGCCATCATCGGTACCTGCATCCGCTGGGAGGCCTCGACGCCGCGAGCGAAGTGGCGTTGTGACAAGTGTGCCAGTTCGTGGGCCAGCACCGAGGCATATTCACCTTCGGTCTGGGCGTTGAGGAAAAGGCCGCCGTTGACCCCGACAATCCCGCCAGGTGCCGCGAAGGCGTTGAGCTGCGGGCTGTTGATCAGTATGAACTCCAGGCGTCGGTCGTTGACCTGGCTGGTTTCCACCAGTTTATAGACGCTGGACTCGACGTAATCCTTGAGCTGGGGATCGTTGAGTTGCGAAACCTGGCTGCGCAGCAATGCCAGCCAGGCACGGCCCAGTTGGTATTCCTGTTGTGGCGAGACGATGGCAGAGCTGGCGTCACCGAGTGACGGCAGGTCGTCGGCAAAGCCCGGTGAGGCGAGCAGGCAAGCGAGCGTCAGCAGGGTAGGGCGCAAAAATGTCATGCACAAAGCCTTAGTCGACAAAGTCCTTACTGTAGCCGGACACCGGGCCTGCGACCAGATATTCTAGGCAGCCTGACCACCTGATCCGGAGTGACGCATGACCGACGCCGTAGCCCACGACTGTGAACTGGACGCCAGCGGCCTGAACTGTCCGTTGCCGTTGCTCAAGGCCAAGATGGAACTGAACAGGTTGCCCAGCGGTGCGGTACTGAAGGTGATCGCCACGGATGCCGGCTCACAGCGCGACTTTCGCACCTTTGCGCGGTTGGCCGGTCATACGCTGCTGCATGAAGAAGACGAGGCAGGCGTCTACCGTTACTGGTTGAAAAAAGCCTGAAATCGACAGCGTAAAAGACCTAAGGATTATTGATGTTCAAAGTGTTACGCGACTGGATTCAGCGCTACTTTTCCGACGAGGAAGCCGTGGTGCTGGCGGTGCTGTTGTTTCTTGCCTTCACCGCCGTACTGACCCTCGGTGGAATGCTTGCGCCGGTTCTGGCCGGGATGGTGCTGGCTTACCTGATGCAGGGTTTGGTGGTGACCCTGGAGCGCCTGCGGATGCCTGGCGGGGCGGCGGTGGGGCTGGTATTTGCGCTGTTCATGGGCGTACTGCTGTTGTTCATCGTCGTGGTGTTGCCGTTGCTTTGGCATCAACTGATCACCTTGTTCAATGAATTGCCGGGCATGCTCGCCAAGTGGCAATCGTTGTTGTTGCTGCTGCCGGAGCGCTATCCGCATCTGGTGTCCGACGAGCAGGTGCTGCAAGCCATCGAGGCGGCACGGGGCGAGATCGGCAAGTTCGGGCAGTGGGCGCTGACGTTTTCGTTGTCCAGTCTGCCGCTTCTGGTAAACATCATGATCTACCTGGTTCTGGTGCCGATCCTGGTGTTCTTCTTCCTGAAAGACCGGGTGATGATCGGCGAATGGGTGCGCGGTTATCTGCCGCGTGAGCGAGCGCTGATCACCCGGGTTGCCGAGGAAATGAACCGGCAGATCGCCAACTACATTCGCGGCAAGGTCATCGAGATCGTGATCTGTGGTGGCGTGACCTATATCGCCTTCGTCGCCTCGGGCTGAACTACGCGGCGCTGCTGGCGTTGCTGGTGGGGGTGTCGGTGGTGGTGCCGTATGTCGGGGCGGTAGTGGTGACGGTACCGGTGATGTTGATCGCGCTGTTCCAGTGGGGCTGGAGCGATCAGTTCATTTATTTGATGGCGGTCTACGGAATTATCCAGACCCTGGACGGCAACGTGCTGGTGCCGCTGCTGTTTTCCGAAGCGGTCAACCTGCACCCGGTGGCGATTATCTGTGCGGTGCTGTTGTTCGGCGGGTTGTGGGGTTTCTGGGGCGTATTCTTCGCGATTCCGCTGGCGACGCTGTTCAAGGCTGTGCTTGATGCCTGGCCACGCAAGGAGCCGGTGGTAGCGCCACTGCTCTGAAACGGATTCGGCGCCCGTCAGGGCGCCGAAAGGATCAAGCCTTGTTCAGCGCCTGAGCGGCGGCCAGCACCGCATCAACGTGGCCCGGCACTTTCACGCCACGCCATTCCTGACGCAGTACGCCATTCTTGTCGATCAGGAAGGTACTGCGATCCACACCCATGTATTCCTTGCCGTAGAGTTTTTTCAGTTTGATCACGTCGAACAGCTGGCAGACGGCTTCGTCCTTGTCGCTGATCAGTTCGAACGGAAACTCCTGCTTGCACTTGAAGTTCTCGTGGGACTTCAGGCTGTCCCGGGAGATGCCGAAGATTTCCGTGTCGGCCGCCTTGAACGCTGCGTATTGATCACGAAACCCCTGGCCTTCGGTGGTGCAACCCGGAGTGCTGTCCTTCGGATAGAAGTAGATCACCACTTGCTTGCCCTTGAGGGCCGAAAGGCGCACGGTCTGTCCGCTGGTCGCGGGTGCTTCGAAGTCGGCAACCGCTTGATCGATGGTTACGGCCATGAAAGCTTCCTTACATTGGGTTCTGTGGGCGCCACGGTTCGATCAGCGCGTCCAGGTTCATGGCATCGGCGAAGTCCAGGAACTGGTCGCGCAGCCAGCTGATCTGGGTGCCGGCCGGCAAGGTCACGGTAAATGTGGCATTGAGCATGGTGCCGCCGGTCTGCGGCGCCTGATAGGTGTCGCAGGTCAGGTTTTCCAGCTCGACGTTGTGATCCATGAAGAACTGGCAGAGTTCATTGATGATGTCGGAGCGATAGGCCGAGGAGACGTAAGCCACGTACGGCAGGGCCTGCGGGCGGTTTTCCAGGGCGGCGCTGCGCACTACGTTCACGGTGAACGAGTGACGTTTGGCCAGGATCGGCAGGCTGCTTTCCAGGCGGGCCAGGGCGTCCCAGCTGCCGGAGACTTCGAGCACCAGCGCGCTGCACTCGCCGTGGCGGGTCAGGCGCGAAGTGACGACCGCGCAGCGGTTTTCATGGCTGGCGCGGCACAGGACGTTGGTCAGCTCCATGGGATTGGCGCCGAGCGCACTGACGACAAGGAATTGTTCGCGAACTGTGGGGGTGGACATGCAGCATTCCTAAAGCGATGAGCGGTCGGTAGGTTAAAGGCATTGATTGCCGGGACATGCCTGTAAGGAAAGCCCGATTTGCATATCGCCACGGCTCCGATAATAAAGAAGCGTAAGGCAGCGACACTGGAATGGGGCCTCGATGGCCGAAACAGGGAGCAGGAACCCGGCGTACAAGCTGATCTGTACCGATCAAAGTCTGAAGGGTAGCGAAAAGCGGCGCTCAGGGGAATGGCGGCACCGTACTTCGCTTGTGCAAGCATGTTGGCGCCAGTACCATTACCGCTCTCTTTTTCCGGCAGGAGCGGTTTCATGATTGCGGGCAGTATGGTGGCACTGGTCACACCCATGGATGCACAAGGGCGTCTTGACTGGGACAGCCTCAGCAAACTCGTGGACTTCCACCTCAAGAACGGCACCCATGCTATTGTCGCGGTCGGTACGACCGGCGAGTCGGCAACCCTTGATGTAGAAGAACACATTGCCGTCATCAAAGCCGTGGTCAAGCAAGTCAACGGTCGAATTCCGGTCATCGCCGGCACCGGCGCCAACTCGACCCGCGAAGCCGTCGAGCTGACCCGCAATGCCAAGGAAGCCGGCGCCGACGCCTGCCTGCTGGTGGTTCCGTACTACAACAAGCCGACCCAGGAAGGCCTGTACCAGCACTTCAAACACATCGCCGAAGCGGTGGACATCCCGCAGATCCTCTACAACGTTCCAGGCCGCACTTCCTGCGACATGCAGGCCGAAACCGTGATCCGTCTGTCCAGCGTGCCGAACATCATCGGCATCAAGGAAGCCACCGGCGACCTGAAGCGCGCCAAGGCGATCCTCGATGGCGTGAGCAAGGATTTCATCGTGCTGTCCGGCGATGATCCGACCGCCGTCGAGCTGATCCTGATGGGTGGCAAAGGCAACATTTCCGTCACTGCCAACGTCGCTCCACGCGAAATGGCCGACCTGTGCGAGGCCGCGCTCAAGGGCGACGCCGAGACCGCACGGGCAATCAACGAAAAACTGATGCCGCTGCACAAGGACCTGTTCATCGAAGCCAACCCGATTCCGGTGAAGTGGGCTTTGGTCGAAATGGGTCTGATGCACGAAGGTATCCGCCTGCCGCTGACCTGGCTGAGCGCTCCTTGTCATGAAACGTTGCGCTCGGCCCTGCGCCAGTGCAGCGTCCTGGTTTAATTGAGGAAGTACAACGCATGAAGCGAATGGCCGGACTTTCCGCACTTGCCTTGATTATCTCCAGCACCAGTGGCTGCGGATGGATCTGGGGCCCGGAAGGTTATTTCCGTGACCGTGGTAGCGACTACCTGGAAGCGAAACAGACTGCACCGATGCAACTTCCGGAAGGTGTCAGCACCTCCAAGCGTCTGGATCCGCTGCTGCCGATCCCGCGCAACGTCGCCGACGATACCGCTACCGGCGAATATGTGGTTCCGCGTCCTCAACCGTTGTCGGCAATCGCCGATGCCAGCGATTACTCGCTGCAGAAAAGCGGTGATTCGCGCTGGGTCATGGGCCAGCATCCGCCGGCCGAAGTCTGGCCAGTGGCTGTGCAGTTCTTCCAGGACAACGGTTTCCGTCTGGATGAACAACGCCCGCAAACCGGTGAGTTCACCACCACCTGGCAGCATGCCGACGAACTGTCCGCCGCCATGGCCAAGCGCCTGAGCGCCGCCGGCGTCGGTGCCGACAGTGAAACCCGCGTGCGGGTGCGCATCGAGCCGGGTGTACAGCGCAATACCAGTGAGATCTATGTGGTCAGCGCCGAGCGTCCTGCCGGCAGCACCGCGAATGTCGATTTCACCAACCGTTCGGTCAACACCGGTCTGGACGCTGCGCTGGTCGACGACTTGCTGGCGAGCATGAGCCGTACTTCCGAAAAGGGCGGGTCGGTGTCGATGCTGGCATCGCGTGATTTCGATACCCCGAGTCGTGTCAGCCTGAGCGAAGACGGCAGCGGCAACCCGGTCCTGAACGTCGGTTCCGATCTGGACCGTGCCTGGTCGAGCGTCGGTCGTGCGCTGGAGCAAGGTCAGTGGCGCGTCGAAGACATCAACCGCAGCCTGGGTCTGTACTACATCAACCTGGCCGAGAAGGCCGAGAAGAAAGACGAGAAGCCCGGTTTCTTCAGCAGCCTGTTCGGCAGTGCGCCGACCAAGGAAGAAGTTGAAGCCCGTGCCGAGCGTTATCAGGTTCGCCTGAGCAAGGTTGGCGAGAACGTTCAGGTGACCGTGGAGAAAAACATCAACACCGTCGCGCCGGCCGAAGTGGCCCGTAAAGTGTTGAGCGTGATTCAGGACAACCTGGGCTGATCCCATGCGTTTTGCCGTTCTCGGCAGCGGTAGCCAAGGGAACGGCACGCTGATCGCCAGTGACGATACGTATGTGCTGGTGGACTGTGGCTTTTCTCTTCGGGAAACCGAAAAACGCCTGTTGCGCCTGGGTGTGAGCCCGGCGCAACTGAGCGCGATACTTGTGACCCACGAACATGCCGACCACGTGCATGGCGTGGGTTTGCTGTCTCGGCGCTACAATCTGCCTGTCTACCTCAGTCGCGGCACGTTGCGCGGGATGCGCAAACCGATTGAATCCGCAGGCTTCGTGGCCGGCGGCGAGCAACTGCAGATCGGTGCTCTGGACATCCGGGTCATTGCCGTGGCCCATGATGCTCAGGAACCGACCCAGTATGTCTTCAGTGATCGGGAACAGCGGCGTTTCGGCCTGCTGACCGATCTGGGTTCATATTGCGAGCGGGTGCTGGATGGCTATCGGGATCTCGATGCGTTGATGATCGAGTCCAACCATTGCCGCGACATGCTGGCCCGTGGTCATTACCCGTACTTTCTCAAGCAGCGGGTGGGCGGCGAGCTGGGACATTTGAACAACCACCAGGCGGCATTCCTGGTGGCCGAGTTGGGCTGGCAAGGCCTGCAACACCTGGTCCTGGCCCATCTGAGCAGCAAGAACAACCTGCCGCAGCTGGCCCGGCAATGTTTTGTCGACACCCTCGGGTGCGACCCGGACTGGCTGCAACTGGCCGATCAAGATTCAGGGCTCGACTGGCGCCACATCGCCTAGCCCATCTACTTAGCAAGCGGAGCCCATCATGGAAAAACGTGAAGAACTCTACCGCGGCAAAGCCAAATCGGTTTACAAGACCGACGACGCTGACCGCTTGATCCTGCTGTTTCGCAACGACACTTCGGCGTTCGACGGCAAGCGCATCGAGCAGCTCGACCGCAAAGGCATGGTGAACAACAAGTTCAACGCCTTCATCATGCAGAAACTCGAAGCGGCCGGCATCCCGACCCAATTCGACAAACTGCTGGGCGACAATGAATGCCTGGTGAAGAAGCTGGACATGATTCCGGTCGAGTGCGTCGTGCGCAACTACGCCGCCGGCAGCCTGGTCAAGCGTCTGGGTGTCGAAGAGGGCATGAAGCTCAACCCATACACCTTCGAACTGTTCCTGAAGGACGACGCCAAGGGCGATCCGTTCATCAACGAATCCCACGTCGTGGCGTTCGGCTGGGGCACCGCCGAGCAACTGGCGCGCATGAAAGAACTGTCGCTCAAGGTCAATGAAGTCCTGAGCAAGCTGTTCGACGACGCAGGCCTCTTGCTGGTGGACTTCAAGCTTGAATTCGGTGTGTTCAGCGACGGCTCCATCGTCCTGGGCGACGAGTTCAGCCCGGACGGCTGCCGTCTGTGGGACAAGGACACCAAGAAGAAGATGGACAAGGACCGCTTCCGTCAGGGCCTCGGTGACGTCATCGAAGCCTACGAAGAAGTCGCCAACCGTCTGGGCGTACCGCTTTAATCGACGCAAGCATCTGATAGCACAGAAAATATTTCGTTCAGGGGTTTCCCATTCAACGAAAGTGTTGTTATGATGCGCGCCGTTGGAGAGATGCCAGAGTGGCCGAATGGGACGGATTCGAAATCCGTTGTACCTTCGCGGGTACCTAGGGTTCGAATCCCTATCTCTCCGCCATACATTGAAAAAGCCCCGTAGCTGAGAAGCTGCGGGGCTTTTTTTATGTGCTGAAAAAAACGCCGCTTGATAATCGATTGACGTCATCAAGCTTAAGAGGAGCCCAACAAGCTCCGAGAGGCAGTTCAAGAGTTCGTAAGCGCTATCTCGAACCCTGTTCCAGGCTCGGAAGTACGCCGCAGTAACACGACTCCCTTCCGGCACATTCCCGAGAAACTCTGTCCGTACTGGAAACGACCCATGGATGAAAATCCATGGGTCGTTTTCGTATCGGCAAGATGATCGGCCCGTCTCAAATTTCCTTCACCGGCGTTTCCCCGTGCACACCTTTGATCAACTCGATCACATGCAGACAGTCCGCCTTGTTCACATACGACTCCCCGCTGGCGACCGTTTCATGGTTTCCCGCCCTTAACCGCCAGCGCCATTGGCCTTTGCCAGTGCTGAGGGTGCCCTTGGATTGCCTGTAAATCTCGAAATACATTGAGTTCGCTCCATGCGATGGGGATATTGCGACAACCTGTTTGACGCATGTTCGCAAGCCTAGCGGAGCCTTCCTGTTTGGCTATCGGGGATTTGTTTCCAATCGTTCGATAATGTTTCTGCGAGAGAGCGCAATGCGTCAGGAACGGCATCCGGATTGGCCGGTACGTCCTTGCGCTACCCTTGCACGATACTTCAGTGGTGCTGCTTAATACGGTGCGGCTCATGGCGTCGAATCCTTTTCGGCGACCGACAGACACGACAAGAA
This sequence comes from Pseudomonas bananamidigenes, assembly GCF_001679645.1. Classification (GTDB taxonomy): domain Bacteria; phylum Pseudomonadota; class Gammaproteobacteria; order Pseudomonadales; family Pseudomonadaceae; genus Aquipseudomonas; species Aquipseudomonas bananamidigenes. The sequence goes on from NZ_LRUN01000006.1 coordinate 94,304, forward strand.
AAGAGCAGTCCATTGACTCAAGCGCACGGAACGCAAAACGCGGGGCCGGTGACGTTGTCGCTGGTGGTTCCCGTCTTCAATGAAGAGGACAGCCTCGACGGCTTTCTTCTGCGCATCCATCAGGTTTTCGACCCAGAAGAGCAGATCCGCCTTGAACTGGTTTTCGTCAATGACGGCAGCAGCGATACGACGCTGGAGCGCCTGCTGATCTGCCAACCAAACGACTCGCGTATCCGCATCGTCGATCTGAGTCGCAACTTCGGCAAGGAGGCTGCGCTTTCCGCCGGTTTGCAGATCTGTACCGGGCAGATCGTGGTGCCGATCGATATCGATTTGCAGGACCCGCCCGAGGTCATTCTGCAGATGATCGAGCGTTGGCGTGAGGGATACGAAGTGGTACTGGGGCATCGCCTCAGCCGTCGCAACGACTCCTGGGCCAAGCAGACTTCCGCCACCTGGTTCTATCGCCTCCACAACAGGATTGCCGAACAGTCGTTGCCGGAGAACGTCGGTGACTTTCGTCTGATGGACCGTTGTGTGGTGGACGCGTTGCTGACGCTGCCGGAATCCCGGCGATTCATGAAAGGCCTGTTTGCCTGGGTCGGGTTTCGCACCACTCAGGTCGAATACGAGCGCCCGGAGCGGGCGGCCGGGCAGAGTAAATTCAATGGCTGGCGGCTGTGGAATTTCGCGCTTGAAGGCATCACCAGTTTCAGCACCGAGCCATTGCGGATCTGGACGTACCTTGGAGCATTGGTGTCTCTGGTGTCATTTGCCTTTGCCATGTTCATCGTGGTGCGTACGCTGATCTACGGCGTCGATCTGCCCGGTTATGCATCGCTGATGGTGGCGGTGACGTTCCTCGGCGGCTTGCAACTGATCGGTATCGGCGTACTTGGCGAATACCTGGGCCGCACCTACATCGAAGCCAAGCGCCGACCGGTTTTTCTGGTGCGCCGCATTTACGAATCCAGAGACTGAAGCATGGACCTCAAGGAAACCGATATCCTCGGCGACAGCATCGGCGAGCATTGGTATTACGCTTCCAAAGCAGCGGCGACCCGCCGGTTGCTGGGCGAGGCACCGATAAAAAGCATCCTCGACGTCGGCGCCGGGTCCGGTTTTTTCTCTCATCATTTATTGGCCCGCACGGGAGCGCATGAGGCCTGGTGCGTGGACATCAGCTACCCCGCCGAATCCAGTGGCAGCACGGGTGGCAAACCGGTGCATTACCGCCGTGCGATCGATACCGTGGACGCCGATCTGGTATTGCTGATGGATGTGCTGGAACATGTCGACGACGATCTGGGTCTGCTCAAGTCCTACGTCGACAAAGTGCCGTCCGGCAGCCGCTTTCTGATGACCGTGCCGGCGTTCCAGTTCATGTGGAGCGGGCACGATGATTTTCTCGAGCATAAACGCCGCTACACCCTGAGACAGTTCGAGTCTCTGACAAAGAACGCCGGATTGACGGTCGAGAAGGGCGCTTATTACTTCGGCGCAGTGTTCCCGATTGCCGTTGCGTCGCGCCTGATTCCCGGTGGTTCAAGTGGTTCGAAACCGCGCTCGCAGCTGAAAAAACATCACCCGCTGGTTAATGCGCTGCTCAAGACCCTGTGCAGCCTGGAGCTACCTTTGATGGGCATGAACCGCCTGGCCGGACTGAGTGTATTCGTGCTGGCGCGCAAACCGTGACGTCTGCCGAGAAAGACGCGCTGATCCGACGCGGCCTGCGCTTTGCCGTGACGGGGCTGTTCGTCACTGCGTTGCATGCGTTGGTGGCAGTGTTGTTCATCAATGGCGTAAGCCCCCAACCGCCGCTGGCCAACGGCGTGGCATTTGCCATCGCGACAGTGGTGTCCTACGTGATCAACACCACCTGGAGTTTTTCGGCCCGCTTGCACGGCAAGACGTTGCTGCGATTCCTGCTGGTTTCGGCGGGAGGATTTTTCCTGGCGATGTTCGTCGCCTGGGCCGCGCAGATGGCAGGGCTGCACTACCTGCTGGGTATCGTGGCGGTTGCGCTGACCATTCCCGCATTCACTTTTGTGCTGCACAACTTCTGGACCTATCGATGAAGGATATACGCGAGCACCCGGCGCTCTCCTTGCTGCCGTTGCTATTGGGGGCGCTGGTGTTTTTCCTGGCGATCGGGCCGCAAGCGCTGAATCCGCAAAACATTGCCTGGCTCGAGCAGGGAGATCCGGCGACGCATTATCTGGGCTGGGAATTCTTCCGACATGCGCCCTGGACTTTTCCGCTCGGGCTCAATCCGTCCTATGGCCTGGAACTGAGCAGTTCGATCATCTTTTCCGATTCCAACCCCTTGTTGGCGTTGTTGTTCAAGCTTTTCAGTGCGTGGCTGCCGGACACCTTCCAGTACTTTGGCCTGTGGCTGCTGGCGTGTTGTGTCCTGCAAGCCTGGTTTGGCTGGAAACTGCTCGGGCTGATCAGTGGCAATCCCGTGATTCGCCTGTTGGGAACGGGCCTGCTGGTGTTCTCGCCCGTCATGCTTCTGCGCATGGGCGCGCATCTTTCTCTGGCGGGGCATTTCCTGATTCTGGCCGCGCTGTATCTGGCGCTGGTGCCGGGTCTGCGTCGACGCCATTGGGTCTGGGGTTCGTTGCTGGCGGTGACGTCATGGGTGCATGCCTACCTGCTGGCCATGGTGGCCCTGATCTGGCTGGCGGATCTGCTGGGCAAGGCATTCAGTCGACAATTGACCCCGCGTCAAGGGCTGATCGAAGGTGGATTGCTGTTTGCGCTGGTGAGTGTGTGCTGCTGGCAGGCCGGCTATTTCTGCATTGCCGATGGTGCGGCCTCGGCCGGTTTCGGCTTGTACCGGATGAATGTGCTGTCGCCGGTCGATCCGGCGGGCTGGTCCCGGGTCCTGCCCGATTTGCCAAAACGCGAAGATGACTTTGAAGGCTTCAATTACATGGGGCTGGGCGTGCTTCTGCTGGTGCCTGTGGCGCTGATTGCCTGGGTGGGCAATCGCCAATCCTTGAAGGGTATGGTGCGCGCCCGTCCATGGCTGTTGCTGGCCTTGTTCGGGCTATGGGTTTTCGCGCTGTCGAATCAGATCGGGATCGGTGCATTGACCGTGGGCTACCCGCTGCCGGAGATGATCCTCAAGTTGGCCAATGTCTTCCGGGCCTCGGGGCGGATGTTCTGGCCGGTGCTGTATGCCCTTGTTCTGGGCGTGCTTTATCTCGTGGTGCGTGGTTACCGGCCACGTGTTGTCATTTTTTTGCTCGCCATGGCACTGGTGGTCCAGGTCGTCGATACCCGCAATGGCTGGCTTGGGTTGAGACAGGGGAAAATGCTTGCGCCATCGGCGGCCTGGGGCAGCCCGATGCACGATTCTTTCTGGGCAAGCGCAGCCGGGCATTACGCGAATGTACGCAGTCTGATGCCGCAGAATCAGGACGATCGATGGCAGGTGATTGCCGGGTTTGCCGTTGCTCACGGCATGAAGACCGATGCCGTCTATCTGGCACGCGTGAGTGCTTCGGCACTGGCGCTTGCACAGCAGAAAGCGCGACGCATGCTCGACTCGGGCCAATACGACGCAGATTCGTTGTACATCCTCAGCGACGACGTCCTGGCGGACGCAGCCAAAAGCGTCAACAGTGAAACCGATCTGTTGACCCGTGTGGATGGCCTCATTGTGCTCGCTCCCGGGTGGAAACGTTGCGCACAGTGTCTGTCCATCAAGGATGAGGGGCAGCGGATATCCATGATTCCCCTCTCGTTGCCTGGGCAAACGCTGACATTCAACTATCGGAATCGACAACTGGCCGACGGCTGGTCGACACCGGAAAGCTGGGGCACATGGACGGACGGGCAACAGGCGAAAATCGAAATGCGCCTGGTGCCGCAGGCGCGTTCAATCGTGCTCGACGCACTGGCCTTCGTCCAGCCACAGCATCCTGCTCAGCGAGTGATCGTGAACCTCAATGGCGAACAGGTATTGAGCACGAGTCTGACACAGCTCCTTAGCAATCGCCTGGAGGTCCCGATCAGTTCCGCGCTCAGTCAGAGCCTTGCGACAGACGACCGGCTCACTATCGAACTGCAATTGCCGGATGCCATCAGTCCCCGGCAGTTGGGTATCAATGATGATTCGCGGGTCATGGGCCTGGGGCTGAAGTCTCTGACGGTGCAATGACGCACCGTTTTGATGGACGCTGCCCCTGCAGCCTTTCTACACTGCCCGCAATCCGGGGACAGGGGGCAATTGATGAACCGCAATGAACTTCGCAAGGCCGACATCAACCTGATGGTGGTGTTCGAAACCTTGATGCTCGAACGCAACGTGACACGGGCGGCGGAAAAGCTCTTTCTCGGCCAGCCGACCATCAGCTCGGCGCTCAATCGCTTGCGCACCATGCTCAACGATCCATTGTTCATTCGCGTCGGTCATCGCATGGAGCCGACAGCCCGCGCCGAAGACATCTATCGCCATCTCAAACCCGCGCTGGACTCGCTGTCCGTGGCGCTGAGCCTGACCCGTGATTTCGATCCCGCCGTCAGCACCATGACCTTTCGCATCGGCCTGTCGGACGATGTCGAATTCGGTCTGCTGCCGCCGCTGTTGCGCGCCTTGCGCCAGGAAGCACCAAACGTGGTGTTTGTGGTGCAGCATGTCGATTACTGGCGGATTCCCGATCTGCTGGCGGCGGGTGACATCACCGTTGGTATCAGCCAGACCCGGGGCCTGCCGGCCAATGCCAAGCGCAAGCTGTTGCGACATATCCAGCCGAGCATCCTGCGTGCCGACAAATCCGACACCCCGTTGACCCTCGATGAATATTGCGCACGTCCGCACGTACTGGTTTCCCACACGGCCAATGTCAGTGGCTATGCCGATGAGTGGCTGGCGGATCTCGGTCGCACCCGTCAGGTGGTGTTGTCGGTGCCGCAATACAGCGCCTTGCCGGCGCTGCTCGCGGGCACTGATCTGATCGCCAGCCTGCCGGACTACACGGCCGAAGCCATGGCCGCATCGGGGCTGCTGTTCAAGGAAGCATTCCCGTTCAAGACGCCGACGCTCGATCTGTCGATGGTCTGGCTCAGCCATGTCGACAGCGACCCGGCCGAGCGCTGGCTGCGCTCACGGCTGGAACAGTTCATGAGCGAGCGGCCGGTGATGCCATCGTTGGCGTGAGTCAGCCGTTGCTGTGGTATATGTACGGCCTTTCTGCCGACCGATTGGAGTCTTTCGATGCCACACCTGCACATGGAATACACCGCCAACCTGCCGCAACTGAACGCCGATGTGGCGTTGATCCGGCTCAATAACACGTTGGTGGCGTCCGGTCAGTTCGCGGCGGAGTTCGATATCAAGAGCCGTGCGGTGAAGGTCGAGACCTTCAAGGTCGGTACCGGCATGGGCGAACGCGCCTTCGTGCATGTGAAGCTGGCGTTGCTCAGTGGCCGCTCGCCGGAAATCAAGAAACAACTTTCGCAGAGCTTGCTGGCGGTGCTGCAGGAGTTGTGCGAATGGCCGGCCGGGGTCGAAGTCCAGCTGTGTGTGGAGTTGCTGGATATCGACCGCGATTCCTACAGCAAAACCGCCATCGGCATGTAGGACTCAGGCCGCTTCCAGCTCTGCGCAGGTCTTGATGACCTGCTCGCGCAGCCACAGATTGGCGCTGTCCTGATCTACGCTGTGGCTCCACTGCATGTCCAGAGTGAAACCCGGCAGGCCGTTGGGCGCCTCGCAGTGATTGAACACCGCATCGTTGGTCAGCAAGCGCTGGATGCGCCGGGGCAGGGTCAGGATGAAATCCGTTCCGGTAATCATCTTCAAGGCGGCGCTGTAGCTGTTGGAGCGGGCGACGATCTGGCGCTTCTGTGCCTGCCGTGCCAGCCAGCCATCGACCATGTTGGTGGTCGAGGTCCAGGGCGTGGGGAACACATGCCGCCGCTCGGTGAACGCTTGCAGGCTGAGACGTGGCTCCAGCGGTGTCGCACGTTTATCGAAAACGCAGACCAGATCATCTTCCAGCAACATCCGGGATTTCAGGTCGGCATGGCTGCGATGGAAGTGCGGACCGAAACAGATCACCAGGTCGAGGCTGCCGTCGCGCAACTCCTGTGCCGGGACATCGGTTTCGAACTTGTGCATGTTGACCATCACCGGCAGATCGTCGAAGTCGAAACGCTTCAACATGCGCGGCAGGATCAGTTGTTCGAAGTATTCCGGTGCACAGATGTTGAAGGTCACCGGCTGTGCCATCGGGTCGAACGCCGGGGCGCCGGCGTGGCACAGGTTGATGCTTTCGAGGATTTTCTGCACGTGGCCATACATGCTGCTGGCCTTGTAGGTCGGGCGCATGCCCGTGCGGGTGTTGACGAACAGTTCGTCTTCAAAACTGGTGCGCAGTTTCTTCAGGCAGTAACTGACGGTGGACTGACTGACAAACAGCGCCTCCGACACATCGGTGACGCTGCTTTGCTCATACACGGCGACAAACACCATGAGATCCTGCATGTCGAGCTTTCTAAGCAAGTTACTGTTCAGCATCCGTTCCGTCTCGCTGTGCTCCTTGCGCCGAATCCGCGCAAACGTGTGCGCATGATCGTAACGGAACGATGGTGCCAGGAGAAAGCCCTGTAGGATTTTTCACGGACAGTTGTGGGACAGAAAGTTTTAGTAATACGACGTGTCAAATCCTTTGTACAAAAGATGGCCAGAAGCCTTTAGCCAGACAGGGGAAGACCCGTGCACAACGCCCGATCAGTGAAAGTGCCGGGCGTAATGTCGAGGGTCGAAACGCAGCACCATCAGCAGCATGACCGCCATCACCGCAGTCAGCGACCACCAGGCCCATTCGAAGCTGCCCAGCCGATCGCGGATCACCCCGGCCAATAGCGGTGAGAGGCCGGCGATCAGATAACCGACACCTTGTACGAAAGCCGTCAGACCACCTGCGTGTTGCGGGTTGTCGAGGTGGTCGAGGGAGACGATCAGGCTCATCGGAAACAACCCGCCAATCCCCAGCCCCAGCAGGCATGGCCACAGCAGGCTCAGGTATTGCGGGCTGAGGATCAGCCCACAGAACCCGGCAATGATCAGCCCCAGCAGGGCGCCCAGGACCAGGCGCCGGTCACGGCTTCGGTTGGCAATCGCCGGAACCACCAGACCTGAAATCACTTCCATGGCCGTCAGAAAACCCAACAGCAGACCGGCATTCTGTTCACTCCAGCCTTTTTCCACGTAATACGGCGCGAGCCAGGCCAGCACACAGGTGTAGGACGCCGTACCGAGACCGAAAAAGAGGGCGAGCAGCCAGGCGCGGGGATGATTGATGAAGGATTTTTTCTTCACTGCCGTGATCGTGCCGGGCGGTGCGTCATCGCGTTGTGACCACCAGAACACCAACGCCAGCAGCGCCAATACCGCCCAGATCGCCAGCCCGGCGCGCCAGCTGCCGGTGTCGAGCATCACCCGTGGCGCGAGCGAGGCGGCCAGTGCAGCACCGCCCATGATCGACGTGACATAGAGCCCCATGCAGAGTGCCACGTTGCCGGGAAACCGCGACTTGATCAGCGCCGGCATCAAGGCCTGGATCAGCGCGATGCCGAACCCGGCCAGGACGGCACTGACGATCAGTTGCGGTGCCGAATCGAGAAACAGCCGGGACAGGGTCGCCACACCGATGATCAGCAACGACAGCACCACTGTGCGTTGTTCGCCGAGGCGCTGGCTGATGCCGACGCCGAAGAACATCGCCAGTCCCATTGCCATCACCGGCAGCATGGTCAGCAACGATGCCACGCTGAAGCTCAGCGCAATATCGCCGCGAATCGCCGACAGCAAAGGCCCGATGGCGGCCATCGACGGGCGCAGGTTGAGGGCGACCAGAATGATGCCGAGCATCAGCCAGACAACGGGGCGGGAAGTGACGCGTGTGTTTTCCATGTTCAGACCTTTGAGCGAACGGCCAGCGATTAAGCGAGCGCAGTGCCGCCGGCGGCAAATCAGAAAATCCCGGGTGGTATTTAAAAAGTCGATAGCCAGTCGATTGGCGGGTTTGACAGGTTCATTGGCGGTTCAGACAGAAGGCAGTCCTGGCCAGGAACCGAGTCTGCGGAATCTTTCTGTAAGACTATTCTTGTTCTCAGGCGGGAGATTTCATCAAAGCACAGACCTTGCGGAGGCGCGGAAAGCACCGATGGCGATATATACTGCGCGCCATTCTTGAAGGGAGAGCCGTGTGGCCATCGATATTCACTGGATTCGCGACAACGATAGCCTCGCGCGGTTTTGCGCCGAGTGGCAGCAGTTGCCTTTCGTTGCCCTCGACACCGAATTCATGCGGGTCGACACCTTCTACCCGATTGCCGGCCTGTTGCAGGTCGGCGACGGCAAACGCGCCTATCTCATCGACCCGCTGACCATTGACGCCTGGCAACCGCTGGCGGCGTTGCTGGAAAACCCGGCGGTGCTCAAGGTGCTGCATGCCTGCAGCGAAGACCTCGAAGTCCTGTTGCGCCTGACCGGCAGCCTGCCGGCGCCGCTGTTCGACACGCAACTGGCGGCTGCCTACCTGAACCTCGGGTTCTCGATGGGCTATTCGCGTCTGGTGCAGGAAGTGCTCGGCATTGAACTGCCGAAGGGTGAAACCCGTTCCGACTGGCTGCAGCGTCCGTTGTCCGACACGCAGATCAGCTATGCCGCCGAAGACGCCGTGCATCTGGCGGAGGTTTTCGTACAACTGCGTCCGAAACTGTCCGACGACAAATTTGCCTGGGTGCTGGAGGACGGCGCCGAACTGGTCGCCAACCTGCGCCGCGAGACCGATCCCTACGAGGTGTATCGCGAGGCGAAGCTGGCGTGGAAACTGTCCCGCGCTCAACTGGCCGTGTTGCGCGAACTCTGCGCCTGGCGTGAGCGCGAGGCCCGTGCCCGCGACCTGCCGCGCAATCGTATTGTCCGTGAGCATTCGCTGTGGCCGCTGGCCCGCACGCAACCGGACAGTCTCAGCGCGCTGGGCAAGATCGAAGACATGCATCCGCGTACCGTGCGTCAGGACGGCGAATTTCTGCTTGATCTGATCAAGCGCTCTGGCAGTGTGGGGCCTGACCAGTGGCCGCCGGCCGTGCCGGAACCGCTGCCGATCGAAGCCGCCGCACTGATCAAACGGTTGCGGGCCCTCGGTCAGGCCGAAGCCGAACGCCTGGGGATCGCGCCGGAACTGATGCTGCGCAAGAAAACCCTCGAAGCGCTGGTCAAAAGCGGCTTCCCCGAGGGGCCTTATCAATTGCCTGATTCGCTGCGTGGCTGGCGCCGCGAATTGATGGGCCAGAAGCTGCTCGACAGCCTGGCCACCGCCGGAGAACAGCCTTGAAACGTATTTGCTCCATTTATCAAAGTTCGAAAAAGAGCGGCATGTACCTCTACGTGCTCAAGAGTGATGCCCTGGAGCGCGTGCCGGAAGGTCTGATGGCGGCTTTCGGCAAGGCGAAGCATTCTTTCGATCTGGTGCTGACCCCCGAGCGCAAGCTGGCCAGCGAAGACATCGCCGTGGTGCTGGAAAACCTCGACAGGCAGGGCTACCACCTGCAGATGCCGCCGGCCGAAGAAGAGTACATCGAGCACTTGCCGGAAGAGTTGCTGCGACGCAACGACCCGGTCTGACCTGCGAGGCCCTGTCCTGGGCCTCTTGTAATCCCTGAAACTGTTTTTACCGAGATGACTGCCCCAGACGGGCGGTCGTTTGCACGGCTTGCGAAAGGTTTGAAGATGCGCGTTCTGATTGCTGAACACGACCACGCGGTATACGCCCGGCTGCTGCGTCAGGCAGCTCCCGAGCTTGAAGTGCTGACCAGCGGCGACTCCGCCGAGCTGGCCCGTCAGGCCGTTGATTGCCCCGTATGGCTGGGGCAGCCCGATCTGCTGGCGACCCTGTTGCGTCAGGGCCATCAGCCACGATGGCTGCAATCGACCTGGGCCGGCATCACGCCGCTGCTGGCCGACGGCTTGCGTCGGGATTACCGCCTGACCCGGGCGGTCGGTATTTTCGGTCAGGTGATGGCCGAGTACGTGCTGACTTACATGCTCGGTCACGAGCGTGAAGTGCTGGCCCGGCTGGTGAGTCAGGTCGAGCGCAAATGGGACAACCGCACCGGCCAGAGTCTGGTGGGGCGCAAGGTGCTGATCGTCGGCACCGGTGACATCGGCCAGAGCGTGGCGCAGTTCCTGCTGCCATTTGGCGTCGTGCTGTATGGCATCGCCAGCAGCGCCCGGGAGCAGGCGCCGTTTGTCGAAGTCGGTTCGATGGCTGACCTGCCACGGCTGGTGGGTGAAGTGGATTACGTGGTCAATCTGCTGCCCAACACCGAGCACACCCATGACATCTACAACGCAGCGCTGTTCAGGCAATTCAAGCCGACCGGGTTGTTCATCAACGCCGGACGCGGTGTGGCGGTGGTCGATGCGGATCTGGTGGAAGCGCTGAAGGAAGGCCATCTGGCCGGTGCGGTGATCGACGTTTGCCGTCAGGAGCCACTGCCACAGCGTCATCCGTTCTGGACCGCATGGGGCTTGCTGTTGACCGGACACAGCTCGGCACCGACATCGCCGCCGATGATGGTGCAGTTGTTTCTGGATAACCTGCGGGCGTACCAAGCGGGCGAGGCGTTGCGCGGGGAAGTCGATTTCGCGCGCGGTTACTGAGTCCGCCGCTATACAAATGTGGGAGCGAGCTTGCTCGCGAAAGCGGTGTAACAGTCACGATCATTATTGACTGACACAACGCCTTCGCGGGCAAGCCCGCTCCCACAGTTCGTTTTGCAGTGTGGCTCAGAGGGTGAAGTCGCCTTCGGCCGCCAGCTCGCTCAAAGGACGACGCGGGCTCGGCACTTCCCGTGCCTGCAGGTAGTCCGCCAGGGTTGCCTTGTCACCCAGCTTGCCGACGGCGACCGCCGCGTGCAGCGCATAACCTTGCGGAATGTTCAGCTCCTTGCGGGTCAGCTCCTGATCGAAGCCGGCCATGCCGTGGGTGTGCCAGCCGCTCAGGCTCGCTTGCAGTGCCAGGTGGCCCCATGCAGAACCGGTGTCGAAGGTGTGCCACAGTGCGGGTGTTTCCTCGGTCGCACCCGGTGCGGTGAAGGTGGTTTTGGAAATCACGATCACCAGCGCCGAAGCATGTTGCGCCCAGGCACGGTTGAATTCATTGAGCAGGCCCAGGTAACGCTCCCAGTTGGGCGTGTCGCGACGGGCGTAGAGAAAACGCCACGGCTGCGAGTTGTACGCCGACGGTGCCCAGCGCGCAGCTTCGAAGAAGCTCAGCAGGGTTTCTTCCGGAATCGCTTCGCCGGTGAAGGCCCGGGGCGACCAGCGATCGGTAAACTGCGGGTGAATGGCGTAATCGGCAACGCGAGGGTTGGCACTCATCGAGAGATTCCTTGCTACGTTTGAGAACAGGTTGGAAGCGAAACCCGGCGGGATCAGTTGGGCTGAACGATGGGGGGCGAGTCTCGAGCCGTGCAGTTCACCGGAGTGCAACGCGGTCGAGCGTCAATGGCCTCCGGCCCGGCTTCTTGAGACTGGCAAAGCTACTTGGCCGCGCAAAAACTGACAAGCCCTGCACAACCGGCAGTCGCCGACGCTTGGCCCACAGGGCCCTGGGCACTAGACTGGCGGCCTTTTCACCACCTGATGTTGATGCTTGAGCCATGGCCGCCAAAGTCGAACCGTTCTGGAAACGCAAAACCCTCGATCAACTGGATCACGAGGAATGGGAATCGCTGTGCGACGGCTGTGGACTGTGCTGCCTGCAGAAGCTCGAGGATGAAGAAGACAACAGCGTCTATTACACACGCATCGCCTGCAAACTGCTGGACCTGAAAACCTGCCAGTGCAGCGATTATCCGAACCGTATCAAGTTTGTTCCGGACTGCATCCAGCTCACCCCGGGCCAGGCCGAAGCATTCAAGTGGCTGCCGCCGACCTGCGGTTATCGGCTGGTCAGCGAAGGCAAGGATCTGCCGTTGTGGCACCACCTGGTCTGCGGTGATCGCGACGCGGTGCACCACGAACGGATTTCCCAGTCCGGACGCATGCTCGCCGAAGGCAGCGTGCCGGAAGAGGACTGGGAAGATCACCTGATTTTCCGCGCAGGTTAATGACTGACCAAGGAGCAGGTATGGCGACGGGATTGCGCCGGGCGTTGATCGTCACGCTGCTGGCGCTGAGCGCGCCGGTGTGGGCGGCGAAGAAGGTCGATCTGGATTATCAGGTACGCCTGCTGCCGCAGAGCGATCAGGCTGAGGTACGCCTGACCCTGGCCAAAGGCGAGGCCGTGCGCAGTCTGGATTTCGACCTCGGCGACGGCAGCCGCTACAGCGACTTCAAGGCCGATGGCCAATGGCAACTGGCACCGGGCCAACACGCCCGCGGCGTATGGCGACCGACGGCGGACAAGGCCAGCCTGACCTACCGCGTACGCATCAGCCACGGCCGCAAGAGCGGCAGTTTCGACACGCGCATGACTCCGACCTGGGCGCTGATGCGCGGCGATGAACTGGTGCCCGCTGCGAAGCTCGATCAGCAGGACGGCATTGAACTGGTCTCGCGCCTGCAATTCGAACTGCCCGACGGCTGGAAAAGCGTCGAAACCGCCTGGCCGCGTATCGGCAAGAACAAATTCCGCATCGACAATCCATCCCGTCTGTTCGACCGGCCCACGGGCTGGATGCTGGCCGGCCACCTTGGCAGCCGCCGTACGCGGTTGGGCGAAACCGAAGTGACGGTGGCCTCGCCGCAAGGGCAGGGCATGCGCCGGATGGATGTGCTGACGCTGCTGACATTTGTCTGGCCGCAGGTGCAAGCGGTGTTTCCACGCCATCCGGGCAAGCTGCTGATCGTCGGCGCCAACGACCCGATGTGGCGCGGCAGCATGGCCGCACACGAGTCCATCTATCTCAATACCCGATTGCCCATGGTCAGCGAAAGCGGCAGCAGCCCTTTGGTTCGCGAGTTGGCGCAAGTGTTCGCACGGATCAACGACGAGCAGCGCAGCGACTGGATCAAGGAAGGGTTCGCCGAGTATTACGCCGTCGAACTGGTGCGTCGTGCGGGTGGCATTAGCGACGAACGTTATCAGGCGTATCAGGTGAAATTGGCGAAAGACAGCCAGAAGGTGACGACCTTGCGCGGTGAACAGATCGGCCCGGCACAGGTATCCAAAGCGGTTTTGCTGCTGCAGGAACTGGATCGTGAAATTCGTCTGAAGACCCGCAACAAACGGTCGCTGGATGATGTGCTGCGCGGGGCCATGCATCTGGGGACGGTGGATACCAAGGCGTTCGGGCAACTCGCCGATAGCGTCATCGGCGAGTCGTCCAAAGTCCTTGATACGGGGTTGCTTCGCTGACTGTCAAACTCCGGCTTCAGGCGACTTCACCGAATCATTGCCGGTCACGGTCGCGGTTCTGGTCGCCGCTTCGGCGTTGGCTTTCAGCTTGCTCAGCTCTTCACCGGCGCGCTCGATCTTCGTGCGCACGTTGTTCATGTCCTGACGGCTTTTTTCCAGCAGGCTTTTCACCGAGCTGTGGCCGGTGATGCCTCGGGCCATGGCCACGCCGCCGATGGCCACCTGGATCAGGCCGAACACGCCGCCACGGCGAAGGCCCTTGCCGACCATGATCACGCCGCCGGCCAGCGAGCCGATGCGCTCCCAGCCTTCGACGTTCTGTTCGGAACGGGTCTGGAACGGGGTGGATTCGATACGCTCGACGCGTTTGAGCTCGGTCATGATCTTTCTCCAGGCAATGAGTGATGGATAAACAAGCTGACTGCACCGGCAGTCAGCTCGTTCCATCGGATGTGCGGCGCTTCAGCGGAATTTCGGCCCGGAACGGGTGTTCAGGCCTTTGGCCATGCGGTCGTAGAGCACGACATTGACCGTGGCGGCGAGGTTCATGCAACCGGTGGTCGGGATGTACACGACGTCTTCGCACCAGTCGCGGATCTCCTGATCCAGCGAGCCGTCTTCGGGGCCGAAGATATACAGGGCGCGATCCGGGTGGGTGTATTCCGGCAGCGGGCGGGCGCCGTCGACCAGTTCCACGGCGACCGGTACGCAATTGAGCGGCAGGATCTTTTTCAGGTCGTCGATGCCGATCAACGGGATGTCGTAGTGCACGCGCTTGGTGTCGGTGACGAAATCGGCGGCGCGTTCATAGCGCTTGCCGGTGTAGAACACGGTCGACACGCCGTAGCAGCCTGCGGCGCGCATCACCGAACCGACGTTTTCCGGTGATTTGGGGTTATACAAGCCAATGCAGCTGTACCGTTTGTCTGCCACGAGCGGAGGGCCTTCGGAAAAAAGAGGGCGATTATACGGGGATTGGGGGAGGGGTGTTCAGTTTGAGATTGGCGGTGTCTGCCAGGCCGCCTTCGCGAGCAGGCTCGCTCCCACAGATCGGTGTCGTACACAAAACCAATGTGG
>NZ_LRUN01000060.1 GCF_001679645.1 Pseudomonas bananamidigenes
ACGCCGCCAGGGACGCTCGGCGTCCGGCTTCAAGACGTGACGCGGAGCGTCACAGGATGCATTCCCACGCGGGAGCGTGGGAACGATCAGCGTATGGGAGGACTCAGCGATCTTTGCTCCACAGCCACCCGCCGACCAGAATCCCCATCCCGCACAGCACCGCCACATAGTAGGCAGGCCCCATCGCACTTTCTTTCAGCAGCAGGCTGACCACCATCGGGGTCAGGCCACCAAAGATCGCGTAGGCGACGTTATAGGAGAAGGACAGACCGCTGAAGCGCACCACCGGCGGGAATGCCTTGACCATCACGTATGGCACCGCGCCGATGGTGCCGACCAGGAAACCGGTCAGCGCATACAGCGGGAACAGCCAGCCCGGGTGATCGGCGAGGCTGTGATAGAAGGTCCAGGAACTGGCCAGCAGACCCAGGCAGCCGAACACGAACACGCGACCGGCACCGAAGCGATCCGCCAGTGCGCCGGAAATGATGCAACCGAAGCTCAGGAATACGATGGCCAGGCTGTTGGATTGCAGCGCCACCGTCGGCGAGAAGTGATAGACCGTCTGCAGCACGGTCGGGGTCATCAGGATCACCACGACGATGCCGGCGGACAGCAGCCAGGTCAGCAGCATCGAGACCGCGATGGCCCCGCGATGGTCACGCAGCACTGCGCGCAGCGGCACTTCTTCGGCCAGGGCCTTGCGCAGCTGCAGTTCGGCGAACACCGGGGTTTCGTGCAGCCAGCGGCGCAGGTAGACCGAGAACAGGCCGAACACGCCGCCGAGCAGGAACGGAATCCGCCAGGCGTAATCCGAGACTTCCACCGGTGTATAAATGCTGTTGATCGCGGTGGCGACCAGCGAACCGAGCAGGATGCCCGCCGTCAGGCCGCTGGTCAGGGTGCCGCAGGCATAGCCGATGTGCTTGCCGGGGACGTGTTCGGAAACGAAGACCCATGCCCCCGGCACTTCGCCGCCGATCGCCGCGCCCTGGATCACGCGCATCAACAACAGCAGGATCGGCGCCCACAGGCCGATCTGCGCGTAGGTTGGCAGCAGGCCCATGATCAAGGTCGGGACGGCCATCATGAAGATGCTGAGTGTGAACATCTTCTTGCGCCCCAGCAGGTCGCCGAAATGCGCCATGACGATACCGCCCAGCGGCCGCGCCAGGTAGCCGGCGGCAAAAATGCCGAAGGTCTGCATCAGGCGCAGCCACTCGGGCATGTCGGCGGGGAAGAACAACTTGCCGACCACGGTGGCAAAGAACACGAAAATGATGAAATCGTAGAACTCCAGCGCGCCACCCAGGGCCGATAGCGAGAGAGTCTTGTAGTCATTGCGGGTCAGGGGTCGTGCGGGCTGGTCCGGCTGCGCGATGCTCGAGGGCGCTGTGGTCATGGCAAGGTCTTCTCTTATAGTCGGATCTGCCGCCACAACAACGCTGGCTGTGGCTCGGGCAGGTTCGGCACCATAGCAAATTGTTCGAAAAAGCACATAGAGGCGCGCATTTGACGGCCGAAATGAGAACCGGATGGTCGTCGCGGAGTCTACCGACCGATATACTCGCAATCCTGCTCCGGCTTGTAAGGGGTTGCTGTGCGAAAACGTTGCTGTCATCCGACGCTGTGAGAACGTAGCGAGCGAAAGCAAGACAAGGAAAAAACAGGCTTGGACGCGGAGTTTACGGGTTGTAAATGAGCAGTCCGAGCCTGTTTTTGACGCAGGATTGCTGAGCGCAGTAGTTCTCACAGTGTCGGCAGCCGGTTTCGCAGAGTTTCCCTTCAGTTGCCTTATGGAAAACGTGACGAACGTAGTATGTTCGGTGCTGAATCGTTTTTCCTGAAGACGGCTACCACCAGCAATACCAAACGAAGAGTCACGGGTCCGAGGCACCCCCGGCATGATAGAACTCGAACAAGAAGATCCGATCCCGCAAGGCGACCTGGCCCTGCAAATCACCGCACTTCCCCGCGAAACCAACGGCTTTGGCGATATTTTCGGCGGCTGGCTGGTGGCGCAGATGGACCTGGCCGGTACGGCGATGGCCAGCCGCGTCGCCGGTGGTCGTGTTGCGACCGTTGCCATCGATCGCATGGCGTTTCTGGTGCCGGTGGCTGTCGGCGCGCAGTTGTCCTTTTATACCCAGACCCTGGAAATCGGCCGCAGCTCGATCCAGATGATGGTCGAGGTGTGGAGCGACGATCCGTTGTCCAGCGAGTGGCGTAAAGTGACCGAAGCCGTGTTCGTGTTCGTGGCCATCGATGGCAGCGGTCGCACTCGTTCGGTTCCACCGCGCGCACGTTAAACCTTGCGCCCGTTCGCAGGTCGATAGTCGTCCCAAGTTGCTGATTCGAGAGTTGTCCCATGAACACGCCCAATGTTGAAGCCGTGAAACTGGATGAACTGAACTGCTGGCGCATCCGCCACGGTCAGGCCGAAGTGCTGGTGGCCCAGCAAGGCGCGCACATCCTCAGTTATCAGGTGGACGGCCAGCCGCCGCTGATCTGGCTGAACGACAAGGCCGTGTTCAAGACCGGCAAAAGCATCCGCGCCGGTGTGCCGGTGTGCTGGCCGTGGTTCGGCGTCTTCGCCCGCAACCCGCAGAGCGTGCAGGCGATGCGTGTCAGCGAAGAGCCGGCGGCGGCTCACGGCTTTGTCCGGGCAACGGACTGGGAACTGGGCGGCATCGAAACCGAGGGCGAAAGCCTGAAGGTGGAATTCACCCTGCCCTGCCCCGAAGGCGGGTTTCCCGGTTGGCCGCATCAGGTCGACCTGACGCTGACCCTGCGCCTCGACGATCAGTTGCACATCAGCCTGACCAGCCACAACCGTGGCACCGATACGGTCAGCATCAGCCAGGCGCTGCACAGTTATTTCGCCGTCAGCGATGTGCGCAACGTGCGCGTCGAAGGGGTGGAAGGTCTGGATTACATCGAGACGCTGGACGACTGGAACACTCACCACCAGCAAGGCGATCTACGTTTTGCCGGGGAAACCGACCGCATCTACCTCGATGCTCCGCCGCACTTGAGCATCGTCGATCCCGCCTGGGAGCGGCGCATCGTGCTGACGGCAACCGGCTCACGCAGCGCCGTGATCTGGAACCCGTGGATCGACCGTGCCGCCGCGTTCAGCGACATGGACAACGACGGCTGGCAGCGCATGCTGTGCATCGAGACGGCGAATGTGATGGATGACGTGGTGACCCTGGCACCGCAGGCCAGTCACACCCTGGGTGTCAGCGTCGGCAGCAAGCCGCTTCAATCGATACCGTAAACAAAATGTGGGAGCGAGCCTGCTCGCGAATGCGTTACGTCAGCCACCCTTTCAGGATCTGATACAGCGCTTTCGCGAACGGGCTCGCTCCCACAGTTGTTTTGCGGTGACCATCAGAGATCGGACTCCTGCACCACCCGCACCTTGTCGGCGTCCAGCGCATAAGCCGCATCGGCCAGATCGTTGCTGACCTTTTCGATCTTCAACGTGCCGGTCACCCACAGCGGCGTGTAGATGTCATCCAGCTTCAGACCCTTTGGATAACGCACCAGCACCAGTTGGTTCGGCGGCGGTGGCGGCACGTGGATGCACGCGCCCGGGTACGGCACCAGGAAGAACAACGTGCTACGGCCCTTGGCGTCGGATTCCAGCGGCACCGGGTAACCCCCGATGCGGATGTGCTTGTCGTTCATCGACGCCACGGTCTTGGTCGAATACATCACCGCCGGCAAACCCTTGGCCTGCTTCATCCCGCCTTTCTGGGTGAAGGTGCCGGTGGCTTCCGGGGAGTTGTGGTCGATTTCCGGCATGGCCTCGAGGGCTTTCTGATCCGACTTGGGCATCAGCTCCAGCCAGTCGGTTTCCGGCAGTTCGCCGGCATGGGCCAGACCGCAGCCCAGCAAAAGGAGAGTCAACAGAAAACGGCGCATGGAGATGCTCGTAGAAGGAGGAAACGGTCAATCGCCGAGCATTCTAGCCCTCTCCCCGGGTTTGGCGGAGAGGGCCTTGTCGCTTTGGATCAGTTCTTTTTGATCAGGCCGTAGATCACCAGCAGGATGATCGCACCCACCAGCGCGCCGAAGAAGCCTGCGCCCTGACCCGCCTGATAAATGCCCAGGGCCTGGCCGCCGTAGGTGGCTGCCAGCGAACCGCCGATACCCAGCAGGATGGTCATGATCCAGCCCATGCTGTCATCGCCCGGTTTGAGGAACCGCGCAAGCAGGCCGACGATCAGGCCGATAAAGATGGTTCCGATAATTCCCATGGCATTTCCCTCTGAATTGGTCGTTATGCAAAAGCCTAGTCAGACTTTGGCATCCTGCCATCAGAGAACGGCGGCCCCTTAATGGTTCCGCCGCTGCCAGATGAAACTCTCGTTACTCGGCGATCAGCGCCTCGACCTTGAGGATCTGCTGCTCGAGGGTCGCCTTGTCCTTGCAGCGCAGGTTGGCGTGACCGACCTTGCGCCCGGCCTTGAAGGCCTTGCCGTAGTGATGCAGATGGCAATCGTCGATGGCGATGACCTTTTCAACCGGCGGCACGACGCCGATGAAGTTGAGCATCGCGCTCTCGCCGACCTTGGCGGTGGACCCCAGCGGCAGACCGGCAACGGCCCGCAGGTGGTTTTCGAACTGGCTGCACTCGGCACCTTCGGTGGTCCAGTGCCCGGAGTTGTGTACGCGCGGGGCGATTTCGTTGGCCTTGAGGCCGCCGTCGACTTCGAAGAATTCGAACGCCATCACGCCGACATAGTCCAGTTGCTTGAGCACGCGGCTGGAATAGTCTTCAGCCAGGGCCTGCAGCGGGTGATCGGAACTGGCGACCGACAGTTTGAGAATGCCGCTCTCGTGGGTGTTGTGCACCAGTGGATAGAATTTCGTCTCGCCATCGCGGGCGCGCACGGCAATCAGCGACACTTCACCGGTGAACGGCACGAAGCCTTCCAGCAGGCACGGCACGCTGCCGAGTTCAGCGAAAGTATCGACCACGTCTTCCGGCTTGCGCAGGACTTTCTGGCCCTTGCCGTCGTAACCCAGGGTGCGGGTTTTCAGCACGGCCGGCAGACCGATCGACGCGACGGCGGCATCCAGGTCGGCTTGCGACTGGATGTCGGCGAACGCCGGGGTCGGAATCCCCAGGTCCTTGAACATGCTTTTCTCGAACCAGCGGTCGCGGGCGATGCGCAGGGCTTCGGCGCTCGGGTAGACCGGCACGAACTGCGAAAGGAAGGCCACGGTCTCGGCGGGGACGCTTTCGAACTCGAAGGTCACCAGATCGACTTCATCGGCCAGTTGCCGCAGGTGATCCTGATCGCCGTAATCGGCCCGCAGGTGTTCGCCCAGCGCAGCGGCGCAAGCATCCGGCGCCGGGTCGAGGAATGCGAAGTTCATGCCCAGCGGAGTACCCGCCAGGGCCAACATGCGACCCAACTGGCCGCCACCGATTACACCGATCTTCATCTCGACACCCTCAGGCAATACGTGGGTCTGGATTGTCCAGGACGCTGTCTGTCTGCTCGGCACGGAAGGTCTTCAGTACCGCGTGGAATTGTGGATGCTTGGCGCCCAGGATGCTCGCCGATAGCAGCGCGGCGTTGATCGCACCCGCCTTGCCGATGGCCAGGGTGGCAACCGGGATGCCCGCCGGCATCTGCACGATCGACAGCAGCGAATCGACGCCCGAGAGCATGGACGACTGCACCGGCACGCCCAGCACCGGCAGGTGGGTCTTGGCCGCACACATGCCTGGCAGGTGGGCTGCGCCACCGGCACCGGCGATGATCACCTCGATGCCGCGGCCTTCGGCCTCTTCGGCGTACTGGAACAGCAGATCCGGGGTGCGGTGGGCGGAAACCACCTTGACCTCGTACGGGATGCCGAGCTTTTCCAGCATATCGGCGGTGTGGCTAAGGGTGGACCAATCGGACTTGGAGCCCATGATCACGCCAACCAGTGCACTCATCGTCGCGCCTCTTCTCTCTGGGCGCCCGCAGGCGCGTCAAAAACAACAAGCCACGCAGATTGCGTGGCTTGTTGTAGGAAAAATGGCCGGACGAACCGGCCGAAGGCCGCGCAGTATACCGCAAAGAAAGCAATAAACAGCCCCCGTTGCGACCATCTGTCATCTGCCGCAAAAGCCCGGTTTTATTGACTCGAAGGTCAGTGACAGAACACCGCAAATGCCCTGTGGGAGCGAGCTTGCTCCCACAATGGGCTCTGCGGTGGCTCAGGAAGCTTGCGCCGCGCCGCCTTCCAGCTTGCGCCACAACAGCCGAACGTTGGCCTTGCGCACCAGCGCGCAGCGGTACAGGCGAATTTCCAGCGGCACATGCCACTGCGGGCCGCCGCACACCACCAGTTCGCCCCGGGCCAGTTCATTCCGCACGCTCAATTGCGGAACCCAGGCGATACCCAGGCCTTCCAGGGCCATGCTTTTCAGACTGTCGGCCATGGCGGTTTCATAAATCGTGGTGAAACGCAGCTGACGCTGACGCAGCAAACCGTTCACCGATCGCCCGAGAAACGCTCCGGCGCTGTAGGCCAGCAGCGGCACGCTGGCGTCACCTTCCAGATCGAACAACGGCTTGCCGTTGGCGTCCGCCGCGCACACCGGGAGCATTTCGGTCTGGCCCAAATGCAGCGAGGGGAAGATTTCCGGGTCCATCTGCATCGCTGCATCCGGGTCGTAGAACGCCAGCATCAGATCACAGCCACCCTCACGCAGCGCGTGCACGGCATCGCCGACGTTGGTCGCCACCAGCCGCGTGGCGATGTTCAGGCCTTCGTTACGCAGCTGCGCGATCCAGCGCGGGAAAAAGCCCAGCGCCAGCGAGTGCGCCGCCGCGACCTGGATGACTTCGCCCTGCCCGCCTTCCAGATGATGCAAATGGCGCAGCACTTCGCCAAGCTGTTCGACCACAGTGCGCGCGGTCACCAGAAACAGTTGCCCTGCCGCCGTCAGCTCCACCGGCGTGCGCGAGCGGTTGACCAGCGTCAAGCCGAGCGCGGCCTCCAGGCTGCGGATCCGCCGGCTGAACGCCGGCTGGGTCACGAAGCGCCGTTCGGCCGCCTGCGAAAAGCTGCGGGTAGCGGCCAAAGCACTGAAGTCTTCAAGCCATTTGCTTTCCAGATTCATCACTCCTCCCGGACACGCACCAAAACAGGTCACACGTCTGCCGCGCACGCGGCGTCACACGGGCATTATGCCGAATATGCATAGGGCAGTGTTTAACAGCATTGGCCCAAAAAATCGCAGAAGCCTAGGATTCGCAGCGTTCCGGCACAGACCGGGTCCATATCGAGATGATTTCCATCATGTCCTCCGCTGCATCTTTCCGCACAGAAAACGATCTGCTTGGCTCCCTTGAAGTCCCTGCTGAAGCGTATTACGGCATCCAGACCCTGCGAGCGGTGAACAACTTCCGCCTCTCCGGCGTTCCGATTTCGCATTACCCGAAACTGGTTGTCGGCCTGGCAATGGTCAAACAGGCCGCCGCTGACGCCAACCGTGAGCTGGGCCACCTGAGCGAAGCCAAGCACGCTGCCATCAGCGAAGCCTGTGCACGTCTGATCCGCGGTGATTTCCACGAAGAGTTCGTGGTCGACATGATTCAAGGTGGCGCCGGTACGTCCACCAACATGAACGCCAACGAAGTGATCGCCAACATCGCGCTGGAAGCGATGGGTCACCAGAAAGGCGAATACCAGTACCTGCACCCGAACGACGACGTCAACATGGCGCAGTCGACCAACGACGCTTATCCAACCGCGATCCGCCTGGGTCTGCTGCTGGGTCACGACGCGCTGCTGGCCAGCCTCGACAGCCTGATCCAGGCGTTCGCGGCCAAGGGTGAAGAATTCAATCACGTCCTGAAAATGGGTCGTACCCAGCTGCAGGACGCCGTGCCGATGACCCTGGGTCAAGAGTTCCGCGCCTTCGCCACCACCATGAGTGAAGACCTGGCCCGTCTGAAGACGCTGGCTCCGGAAGTCCTGACCGAAGTGAACCTGGGCGGCACCGCGATCGGCACCGGCATCAACGCCGACCCGCGCTATCAGGCCCTGGCGGTACAGCGTCTGGCGCTGATCAGCGGTCAACCGCTGGTACCGGCTGCCGACCTGATCGAGGCCACCTCCGACATGGGCGCCTTCGTGCTGTTCTCCGGCATGCTCAAGCGCACGGCGGTCAAGCTGTCGAAGATCTGCAACGACCTGCGCCTGCTGTCCAGCGGCCCGCGCACCGGCATCAACGAAATCAACCTGCCGGCGCGTCAGCCAGGCAGCTCGATCATGCCAGGCAAGGTCAACCCGGTCATTCCGGAAGCCGTGAACCAGGTGGCCTTCCAGGTCATCGGCAACGATCTGGCGCTGACCATGGCGGCCGAAGGCGGCCAACTGCAACTGAACGTGATGGAGCCGCTGATCGCTTTCAAGATCCTCGACTCGATCCGTCTGCTGCAACGCGCCATGGACATGCTGCGCGAGCACTGCATCGTCGGCATCACCGCCAACGAAGCCCGCTGCCGCGAACTGGTCGAACACTCGATCGGTCTGGTTACCGCGCTGAACCCGTACATCGGCTACAAAAACGCCACCCGCATCGCCCGTATCGCGCTCGAAAGCGGCCGCGGCGTGCTGGAACTGGTGCGTGAGGAAGGCCTGCTCGACGATGCCATGCTCGCCGACATCCTGCGCCCGGAAAACATGATTGCTCCGCGTCTGGTGCCTCTGAAGGCCTGATCCGACGCGTTACTCGTAGCACCGCTCACCAGGTCGAGGGACTAGACACCTCTCACCTTTTGAGGGCTTGGGGGACTCTCCCCAAGCCCTTTTTTTTAACTGTTTGAACCTGAGAACCGTATGTATGAAAGCTGGCTGAACACCGGCTTTCAGACAAACCCGACGCCGGTAACGTCGGGTGTTTCAAAGCTTCGTTTCGTCGCTTGCACCACAACCGTGCAGACGGGCGCCGCACTGATCGGTATAGTGCCGCCCCTCTTCGCGTGAGCGGTCGTCGGTAACGAGGCCATAACCCATGCGAAACCCGAACTAATAACAAACCCGCGATATGGAACCGGGACGAACCTTCGCCTCGCCTGTTGTGCCGCACGCACACCGGTGTAACGCGATGTTTCCGACCATCCAGTATTTGCTTACACAAAAAACAGCGAGGAAAAATCCATGCTCGAAGTCATCAACGACTTCCTCTCAGGGAAAGTACTGATCGTGCTCATTGTCGGGCTCGGTAGCTACTTCACGATTCGCTCGCGTTTCGTCCAGTTGCGTCACTTCGGCCACATGTTCGCGGTGTTCCGCGACAGCCTCAAAGGCAACGCCGGTCAACTCAGCTCGTTCCAGGCCCTGATGCTCAGCCTCGCCGGCCGTGTCGGTGCGGGCAACATCGCCGGTGTCGGCATCGCCGTGACCCTCGGTGGTCCGGGCGCCGTGTTCTGGATGTGGGTGACCGCTCTGGTCGGCATGTCCAGCAGCTTCTTCGAATGCACCCTGGCCCAGGTCTACAAGCGCGCCGACGGTGACGGTCTGTACCGTGGCGGTCCGGCCTACTACATCCAGCACGGCCTGAAGCTCAAAGGCATGGCGGTGGTGTTCTCCATCCTGCTGCTGGTGACCTACGGCTTCGCCTTCATCGGCCTGCAGTCCTACACCGTGACCCATTCGCTGCAGAACGCCTTCGCCTTCGACCCGCGTCACACCGGTATCGTCCTGGCGGTGCTGCTGGCCATTACCTTCATCGGTGGCATCAAACGCATCGCTGCGGTGTCCGACCTGCTGGTACCGATCAAGACCCTGGCCTACATCGCCGTGACTCTGTATGTGATCGGCACCCAGATCGAACACGTGCCGGCCATGCTGGAAACCATCTTCAAGAGCGCCTTCGGCCTCGACCCGGCTTTCGGCGGCCTGCTTGGCAGCGCCATCGTCATGGGCGTGAAGCGTGGCGTGTTCGCCAACGAAGCGGGCCTGGGCAGTGCGCCGAACGTCGCTGCCGTGGCTGCGGTGAAGCACCCGGGCGCCCAGGGCGTGGTCCAGGCCTTCAGCGTGTTCCTCGACACCTTCGTGATCTGCACCTGCACCGCGCTGCTGATCCTGCTGTCGGGCTTCTACACGCCGGGCTTCGAAGGTGACGGTATCGTCCTGACCCAGAACTCGCTGGCCGCCGTGGTCGGTGACTGGGGCCGCCTGTTCGTCAGCGTGGCACTGTCGCTGTTCGTCTTCACCTGCATCCTCTACAACTACTACCTGGGCGAAAACAGCCTGCAGTTCCTCAGCCGCAACCGCGCTGTGCTGATGACGTTCCGTGGTCTGGTACTGGCGCTGGTGGTATGGGGTTCGATGCAGGACCTGTCGACCGTGTTTGCCTTCGCCGACATCACCATGACCTGCCTGGCCTTCGTCAACCTGATGGCCCTGGCCATGCTGTTCAAGGTCGGTCTGCGCGTAATGCGCGACTACGACGAGCAGCGCCGTGCTGGTGTCGACCAGCCGGTGTTCGACGCCAGCAAGTTCAGCGATCTGGACCTGGACCTGAAAGCCTGGCCAACCGACTCCTCGGTTGCTGCGAAGGCGGACGCTCAGGCGCAAGGCATCCCTGCAGCGCAACGCTGATGGGTGAATGACGGGCGCATCCCCTGCGCCCGTCAGTTACAGTTCGAAAAACTGTGGGAGCGAGCTTGCTCCCACAGGAACTCATCGTTTCGGAGAACTCCCCATGAATTCCTCGACCTACCCTGCCGCCCGGCACGTCATGGTGCTGTACACCGGTGGCACCATCGGCATGCAGGCCAGCGCGAACGGCCTGGCGCCGGCTTCCGGTTTCGAAGCGCGGATGCGCGACTACCTGCACAGCCAGCCCGAGCTGATCGTGCCGCAGTGGCGCTTTCGCGAAATGGCGCCGCTGATCGACAGCGCCAACATGACGCCGGTCTACTGGCAGCAACTGCGTGAAGCCGTGGTCGACGCCGTCGATGTGCAAGGCTGCGACAGTGTGCTGATCCTGCACGGCACCGACACCCTGGCCTACAGCGCCGCCGCCATGAGCTTCCAGCTGCTGGGCCTGAATGCCCGCGTGTGCTTCACCGGCTCGATGCTGCCGGCCGGCGTTACCGACAGCGACGCCTGGGAAAACCTCAGCGGCGCGCTGGTCGCCCTCGGCCACGGCCTGGCGCCGGGCGTGCATCTGTATTTCCACGGCGAGCTGCTGGCTCCGACCCGTTGCGCAAAAGTGCGCAGCTTCGGCCGTCATCCGTTCAAACGTCTGGAGCGTCAGGGCGGCGGCGTGAAAGCCACGTCCCTGCCGGCAGCACTGAACTACAACCAGCCGAGGCAACTGGCCAGGGTTGCAGTGCTGCCACTGTTCCCGGGCATCGGCGCCGAGATCATCGACGGTTTGCTCGTCAGCGGCATTCAGGGTCTGGTGCTGGAGTGCTACGGCAGCGGCACCGGGCCGAGCGACAACCCGGAGTTTCTCGCCAGCCTCGGTCGGGCACGGGATAAAGGTGTCGTGGTGGTTGCGGTCACGCAGTGTCATGAGGGCGGCGTGGAGCTGGATATCTACGAAGCCGGCAGCCGCTTGCGGGGCGTTGGCGTGCTGTCCGGTGGCGGCATGACTCGCGAAGCAGCGTTCGGCAAGTTGAATGCCTTGCTGGGTGCAGGTCTCGAGACGGCTGAAGTGCGGCGCCTGGTCGAACTCGACCTGTGCGGCGAGCTCATCTGATCGCAACCGGCTGTGGGAGCAACCGTCGCTCCCACGGGCCCGGCATGTAACTTGCTGCCGTTTCCAGCACCCCAAGGCTGGAAGATCCCATGCTCCACTCCCACCTCACGACGCTCAATGCGGTCTCGTTGATCCTCAACACCTTCAAGACCGAAGGCCTTTCCAGCGAAGCGCTGCTGGCCGGCAGCGGCATCAGCGCGGCGGATCTGAGCCGGGCCGACACCCGCATCACCACCAATCAGGAAATGCAGGTGTGCGCCAACGCCGTCGCGCTCAAGCACGACATCGGCCTGGAGCTGGGCCGACGCATGCATGTTTCCTGCTACGGCATCCTCGGTTACGCGCTACTGACCTGTGCCACCTTCGGTGACGCCTTGCGGCTGGCGATCCGTTATCCGGCGCTGCTGGGAACACTTTTCGAACTGAGCCTGGAGGACGACGGCGAGCGCGTCTGGTTCGTCGCCGCCGATTACCGCGAGAGTCCGGCGATGGCCGTGTTCAATGCCGAATTCTGTCTGGTGTCGCTGAAAGTCATCTGCGACGACCTGCTCGGTCATTCACTGCCACTGCTGGCCGCCCGTTTCGAGCACGCCGCTCCGGACTACCGCGACAGCTACGCCGAACACTTCAATGCCCCTCTGCACTTCGGTGCCAGGGACAATGCCTTCGCTTTCGACCGGCGCTGGCTCGACCAACCGCTGCCACTGGCCGACATCATCACCCACCAGGCCATGGCCGAGCGTTGCCGCAAACAGAACATCGAGTTCACCGGTCGTCAGGCGTGGCTCGGGCGTATCCGCCAGCTGCTCGGCGCGCAACTCAACGCCGCGCCGGGGCTGGAAGGTCTGGCGCAGCAGATGAACTGCTCGCCACGCACCTTGCGCCGGCATCTGAAGGACATGGGTTGCAGCTATCAGGAACTGCTCGACGAACTGCGCTTCGAGCGAGCCAAACAGATGCTCTGCGAGGATCAGCTACCCATCTACCGCATCGCCGAAACCCTGGGTTTCAGCGAGACCGCAAGCTTCCGCCATGCCTTCGTGCGCTGGAGCGGCGTGGCACCCAGTCAGTTCCGTCCACACGGTTAAACCGTCGAGGGGCGATATCAGGTCAGCATTTTTGGCCATATCGATCCCCTTTTGGCCTCTCTGGCCGTTTTCCGATGCGCGCTACGCCGCAACACTGGGGCCCACCGAATCAGCCCCTGCGGAGAACAACAAATGCTGACGATCTACTCTGACGATCACCATCTGCACCATGGCCGCTGCGAATTGATCGACGGCCAGCTCAAGCCTTGCTTCGAGATGCCGTCCCGCGCCGACCACGTGCTGCAACGGGTAAAAACCCAAAACCTCGGCCCGGTCGAAGCGCCGAAGGATTTTGGCCTCGGACCGATCGAACGCATCCACAGCCGCGATTACCTCGATTTCTTCAAAGGCGCCTGGGCGCGCTGGACCGAATTCAACACCGACGGCGACTTGCTGCCTTACACCTGGCCGGCGCGCACCCTGCGTCAGGTCAAACCCACCAGCCTGCACGGCCAGCTTGGCTATTACAGCTTCGACGGCGGCGCGCCGATCACCGCTGGCACCTGGCAAGCGGCGTACAGCGCAGCGCAGGTTGCGCTGACCGCTCAAGCGGAAATCCAGCGCGGCGCCCGTGGGGCTTTCGCCCTGTGCCGTCCACCGGGACACCACGCTGCCGGCGACTTGATGGGCGGCTATTGCTACCTCAACAACGCTGCCATTGCCGCCCAGGCCTTCCTCGATCAGGGCCACAGGAAGGTCGCGATCCTCGACGTCGACTACCACCACGGCAACGGCACCCAATCGATTTTCTACGAGCGCAGCGATGTGTTGTTCACCTCGATCCACGGCCACCCGGAAGCGGAATTCCCGTTCTTCCTCGGTTACGAAGACGAGCGCGGCGAAGGGGCCGGCGAGGGCTTCAACTTCAACTATCCGCTGCCGGCCGGCTCCGGCTGGGATGTCTGGAGCGCTGCGCTGGGTCAGGCCTGCCGGGAGATCGAAAACTTCGGTGCCGACATCATCGTCGTGTCGCTGGGTGTCGACACCTTCAAGGACGACCCGATCTCGCAGTTCAAGCTCGACAGCCCGGACTACCTGGCCATGGGCAAACGCATCGCCGCCCTCGGCAAACCGACCCTGTTCGTCATGGAAGGTGGCTACGCAGTGGAAGAAATCGGCATCAATGCGGTGAACGTGCTGGAAGGTTTCGAGTCATGAAAAGTCTCAAGCACTTCATCGCTCCCGCGCTGTGCGCGGCGCTGCTGAGCGGCGTGGCCCACGCCGAAGAACGCACCCTGCGCGTCTACAACTGGTTCGACTACATCACCCCCAAGGCACTGGAGGATTTCAAGGCGCAGAACAGTCAGACCAAACTGGTCTACGACATCTTCGACACCAACGAAGCGCTGGAAGCCAAGCTGCTGACCGGCAACTCCGGCTACGACGTGGTGGTGCCGTCCAACGTGTTCCTGGCCAAGCAGATCGAGGCCGGGGTGTTCCAGCCGCTGGATCGCAGCCAGTTGCCGAACTGGAACCACCTCGATCCGAAACTGATGAAGCTGATCGAGGCCAACGACCCGGGCAACAAATTCGCCGTGCCTTACATGTATGGCACCATCCTGATCGGCTTCAACCCGGCAAAGGTCAAGGCTGCCTTGGGTGACAACGCGCCGGTGGACAGTTGGGATCTGATCTTCAAGGAAGAAAACATCAGCAAGCTCAAGCAATGCGGCGTCGCTCTGCTCGACTCGCCGTCGGAGATCCTGCCGCTGGCCCTGCGACACTTGGGTCTGGATCCCAACAGCAAGAACCCGGCGGACTACGCCAGGGCCGAAGCGCTGCTGATGAAGATTCGTCCGCACGTGACCTATTTCCATTCGTCCAAATACATGGCCGATATCGCCAACGGTGACATCTGCGTCGCGGTCGGTTACTCCGGCAGCTTCTCCCAGGCCGCCAACCGCGCCAAAGAGGCGAAAAACGGTGTGGTGGTCGACATGCGCCTGCCGAAGGAAGGGGCACCGATCTGGTTCGACATGCTCGCCATCCCGAAAGGCGCGAAGAACCCGCAGGACGCCTACACCTTCATCAACTACCTGCTGCAACCGCAGGTGATCGCGCCGGTCAGCGATTTTGTCGGTTACCCGAACCCGAACAAGGACGCCACCGAGCATGTCGATCCGGCGATCCGCAACAACCCGAATCTGTACCCGACCGATGCGGCGATGAATACGCTGTATACCCTGCAACCGTTGCCTCGGGATGCGGAGCGGGCACGCACCCGGGCGTGGACCAGGATCAAGTCCGGCACCTGACGTCAGCCACCGAAAGACCCGCCTTGGCGGGTCTTTTTTTGCGATAACCATGTACCGCACCGTGCCGTCAGCAAGTCCTTAACGTGTCCCGATCCCGGCGTTGCAGGAGAGCGCCGCTACCGACACACAAGGACACGGACATGCCTGAAACTCTTCGCCCCGATATCGTCGATCTGCAAACCCGGCTGCTGTCCGGACCGTCACTCAGGGACGCAGCATCGAATGCGTTGCGCCCGGCGCTGAACGCTCTGTACCCGAATCTCGACATCGACCCGCAACTGGCAATCGTCGTGACCCCTTCCTGGCGCATCGAAGAGGATCGCGTCGTCGCCGGACCTGAGCAGTTCGAATCACTGACCGACGTCCTGGTACGCCTGGGCGTCCATGGCACTACGGTGACCTGGCTGGATGGCGAACACTTTCTGACGCGACAACCGGGGGGCGGACCGGTCATTCATCTGCCGGTAAAGATCGAAGCTGTGGGTCGCCTGGTCAACGAACTCTCAACGCTCCTCTTCGTGGCGTACCAGGAGCAGCAAATCGCCTACTGGAACACCGCCACCCGGGCTGATGAGCCACGCTGGTATCAGTTGTCGGATGCCTTGCGGGAGCAGTGGAACGTCGTCGATTCACAAGGATGGGACGCCGAACGACTGGCCATGGCCAGAGCCTTGTACCGGTTTCCCGACAAACAACAGCGGCTGCACATCGATCCTTACAAGACACGAGCGTGCCTGATCGATGTCGACCGGGAACACCGTACTGGAGACCGGCACCTGAATGTGCTGCCGATTGCAGTGCTGGCAGGAACTTCGGGCCAGCGCACAATCATCACCACTCACTCCATCACTCGGGGGTTTCGCGATTTCGATTCATTCGATGACCTCGGTGAGGCGCTGGCAGACCTGCTGGCCCGGACGACTCGCACAGAACACTTGAAATGGCGACTGTTCGAGCCCGAAGGCAACTTCTTCGATCAGCAGGCCTGCACGTTGCTGGCGCTGGATGCGGATGTCATCGGTTCATTCGACCTGTCGCAGCGCGCAAGCGATACCTCAGCCTTCCCCGACGGCGAAAGCCTGACAGCGAACACACGGGCAGCGTCTGATTTCGAACAGCTGCGGCCGCTGCTGCCACGCTGGCTGGACAGCGCCTCCACGGCTGATCAGACCTGTTACAGCCGGCACCTGCTGGACCTGGCAATCCTGCAAAACCACACCCGCGGCAAATCCTTTCAACACGAGATTCCCACGCTCCACGCCTACACCGTGGAGCAGTTGACCGCGCAGATTCGCAAGGACCATCCGACGACGCCCGACATCAGGGTCGAAAATATCGAGATCACCATCACCAGCCTGGTCGTGTGGGGTACATTCGTCGTGCCGGGGCAGACAGAAACCCTGACACTGACGCTCATCGAGCTGGCGCTGCAAAACCTCGCCGGTTTGCCGATGGGCATCAAGACTGTTCGCCACGCAGACGGCTCACCGACTCCGGACTGGATGACCCCGCAGTATCTGGAAACCCTGGTGACCACGATGGACATCGGCAATCTCTACCCCGCCATGCTCAAGCGCCGGTTGATCGAAGATCCGATCGAGGCTCCTGCCCTGGGCCAGCTGTACACCGATCAGTTGCCGATCGAGCTGGCACTGCTGGCGTTGCAGTGCAAGATCCGAGGGGCAGCAGGCCTGGATGAGCAGGGTTATCGCTATGTCATCGCCGCCCTCGCCACGGCCCCCGCTGACCGGCTGGTGAACGGTCAAAGGATTGTGGTCCGCCCGCTGGCATTCCAGCCCCATCGCACAAACGGCAACACCGACACCGTGGCCAACATGTTCACCATTGGTCCCGAGGATACCGACAAGGGTCCATGCCTGCTCTATCGACCATTGCTCGACCCGCCGCTGATCCAGTATCCGGGCCAGACCAATTTGCTGTATGCGATCCAGCACTCCAGTTCCCTCCGGCAATCGGTACTGGCCTGGTTGCCTGACGACGTGCGCTTCAATTATTCCCAGTACGTGTTTCCCGGCACGCTGATGTCGATATGGACTCTCCCGCAATTGCTGGTCGACCCGACTGTCGCGCTGGACATGACCGGTCCGGTCTCACTGGCGCAGGACAATGCCATCGAAGCGGATGTAGTGACAGCGCTGTTCAATGCCAATGTACAGGCCATGATCACTCAGGCAGACCGTCAGTCCGTGTCCAACGCCGAAGCACGCTGGGCAACGCTCAAGCGCGGTGGCTGGATGTTGTTCAATACCGCCTTGCCCTTCCTGGGTCGCAGCATTGGCACCGCCGCGTGGATCTGGCAAATCATGGATGACATGCAAACCTTGATCGACGCGCAGAACGAACAACCGGGAACCATCGAATGGACGGCCCTGACCGACGTATTGCTCACGCTGGGCATGATCCTCGCCCACCGGGCAGCGTCCAGCCGACAGACTCAACATCGAACGGTCATCACCCCGAAGGAGAAACCCATACCGTTCAAGCCCAAGGTCACGCGTCTTGCGGACATTGGCGGAGCGGTTTTTCCATCGGCACATGAACCATCACTGGTCACCGTGAGCGCCCTGAGTCGGTCAAAGCCGTCACTCGGCATGTTCCTCGACACACTTGAAGTCGAGAAGCCGGCGCCGCTCGTCGGCCCCGCGAGCGCGGGACCGCACCAACACCTCTTCAGCCATGAATCCCGATGGTATGCGCCTGTAGGCGAGCGCTGGTTCGAGGTGTCCATCAACGACGATGAACAGATCCAGATCATTGACTCGCGCCAACGGGTCATTCGTGCGGGGCCGCTGCTGATCCACAACACAGGGGGCCAGTGGTTCATCGATCTGCGATTGCGTCTGCGGGGAGGCGGGCTGGCAGCCGGCGCAAAAAAATGCAGCAGGAGAACCAAAGGCGCCTGAACGAAAAAAAAGTCGCGCTGGCCGCCTTCGAAGCCACCCTGGAGGACAAACAGCAGGAATTGATCAATGTGCGCAAGGCGATGCTTGGCGCTCCCCCGGATGCTGCACCGGCTGCGCGTCAGCACTTTCTTGACACCCTGGATTCACAGATCAGGGCGTACGCTGCCCACACTCAGGAACTCAAGGCACTGAATGCGTTGGAACCGGTTCCGAACTATCGCGCCGCCATCGTCGAGCGACTGTCGCTGCAATTGTTTCTGATGCAGTCCTGGCTAGACGAGCACACCCGGGACTTTCGCGACGGTTTGAGCACCACGCTGACACTGCTGGATGAAGAGCAGCCCCTGAATAACCCTGAGCGCTCGGCATCCTTCACCCGCATGACGGACATGACGCAGGGCATGATCGAAAAGATCGAGCTCGCCAATTCGCGTTTTCAGGAACTCAGCCTGCTGGGCAGGGAAGCCTGTGAAGTCACTCGTGTCTACAAGGCCAAGCTGCCGCCCTTTACACTCAGTGATCTCAAACTGTTGCAGATTACATTGGCCGAACACCTTTGCCTGAAAGAAGCATCCATCCCCAGCCTTGACGCACAGATGAGCCTGGACCGGCTGATCGATGACGCCAGCCTCAACATCCGCAGCGCGCTGGATCTGAGCGGCGATGAAAGTCTGCTCAACCTCGGAGAACGGATCGAGGCCATGGACATGCTGGCCCAACAGTTTTCCACCATCGATCAGCGTTTTATCGATCTCGTCGCCGAATATCCCGAACACGTCATTGCCGATCGCCTGGAACATGTGCGCACACGTGTCGCCGAGTTCAGTCAGGACACGCTGAACCATCTCACGCGTCTACTGCAGGAACGACGCCTCGTCGAGCCGGCACCCGGCCCGTCCAGACCCGTAACGACGCCCACCAAAAAGATCATCAAGACCCGCTTCAAGGGCACGGTTGTCGGTGAACCACGCAAAAGCACCGCTGGCCGGGACACCGGACTGGTAGACGTCAAGGCGCCGCTGACCGGCAAGGTCATTGCCACCTTCCATGAAAAATCCCCCGGTGTATGGTTGCGCCGAGTCACGTCGCGCTCCGTACCGGAGAAGCCCGCGCCCAGGCTGACCGAGAGCCTTGCCGACGGCCAGGCGTTACTCGACGGACTAGCCGCGTTCGACAGGCGCGTGCAGGCCCAGATCAGTCGTGCTCCCAGAATCCCGGCCGAGATACAGGACCTCTACCAGCAACATGCCGGGCGTTTGCGGGAAGTCATCAAACACATCGATCAGTCGCTGCTTGCCAGCAACCGCACCGAAAAGCCGGACAGCGCGGCCATGGTTCTGCGCAACGCCCTCGAAAGCGCAGTCAGCACGCTTCATGAGACAGGCCGCAACACGCGCATCAGAATGATCAAGGAGCAACCACCCACGGCGGCACGGGTGGAGTGGCTCAAAAGTGAGGGCGAAGTGGACATTGCCAGGGTCACCACCCGGCGTCGACTCAAAGGGCCCGGGAAAGACTATCTGGACGAGTACGAGGTGCTTGATCGCAGGACCCGCGAGGTACTGTGGTACGCCCATTTCCACTACGCCAGTATGGCGGATCCCGTCGGATCGTTTACCGCCGCACATTTGAAGACCGTTGCACAAAGACGGTTGGGAGGCGCCATCGAACAGGACAATGCAGGTCAGGAACTGATCGCCATTTATCGTAGCGAGATCAGTCACGCGCAGGCGTCGTCGATGTTCTTCAGTTAATGTCGACAGGCCGCCACGGACGGCCACCTGACGCGACTATCCGACCCAGACCTGACGCAAGCGGGCCAGTGCCGACTCTATCGCCGGTTCCGGCACTGCGGCAAATCCCAGTACCAGACCGGCACGCTGATCGATCGGCGTTGCCGAGTCCGGCAGCCAGTAACTGCTCAAGCCCTGAACTTCCACCTCCACGCTGGCGGCTTGTTCGATCAATTGTCGTTCACGGACCATGCTTTCGACGGTCACCGCAAGATGCAGTCCGGCCGATACGGCCGGCAACTGCCCCACACCGGCCAGACCTTGTGGCCAACCGTTGATCAGGGTGTTGCGCCGACTCAGGGCTGCCCGGCGCATTCGTCGGATGTGCCGCTGAAAGTGCCCTGCCGCCATGAACTCGGCCATCACCGCCTGGGTACTCACTTCGGAGTGCCGGACATCCACCGCGCGCCGATGCGCAAACGCTTTCACCAGCCCGGGCGGCAACACCAGATATCCCAGGCGCAGTGCCGGAAACGCGACCTTGCCGAAAGTGCCGACGTAAAGTACACGGCCCTGGCGGTCGAGCGCAGCCAACGGAGCCAGTGGTGCCCCGGTGTAGCGATACTCGCTGTCATAATCGTCCTCGATGACCCAACCGCCGGTACGCTCCGCCCAGGCCAGCAATTCCAGGCGCCGCGCCAGGCTCATCACCACGCCGGTCGGGTACTGATGAGACGGCGTGACATACGCCACCCGACAATCTTCGGCGGCCGCCAGCGCTGCGCAGTCGATCCCCTCATCGTCAACGGCAATGCCATGCAATCGCCCCCCTGCCAGCGCGAAGGCATGA
This sequence comes from Pseudomonas bananamidigenes, assembly GCF_001679645.1. GTDB lineage: Bacteria > Pseudomonadota > Gammaproteobacteria > Pseudomonadales > Pseudomonadaceae > Aquipseudomonas > Aquipseudomonas bananamidigenes. The sequence goes on from NZ_LRUN01000060.1 coordinate 20,585, forward strand.
CCCGCTGCGCGGTAGCCGGGATTTTCGATGCCCACACCTGTTCCAGGCTCCACCAGCAACTGTGCACAAAGGCTGATTCCTTGCTGCGCGCCACTGGTGATCACTATTTGCTCAGCCGAACATTGCATGCCGCGTGAACTGCGCAAATAGGCCGCAATCAGTCCGCGAAGCCGCGCGTCGCCTGCCGGGTCGCCGTAACACAGTTGCTGCAGATCGGGCTTGCGCCAGAACGCCGCGTTCAGCTTGGCCCAGACGTCGAACGGGAACAGGTCGAACGCCGGAACGCCCACTCTGAATGCACGTGGCTGACCGCTCGGCGGCGTTGGCAGATGATTTTGTTCAAGCCGCTGCATCGCACCACTGTGGATAACTTTGCTGGATAAATTCCCAGTGGAATCGACGTTTTTTGTGGATAAGGTTGTGGACAAGTCTGTTGAAAGGCCTGTGGATATTTTTGTGGACAGTTTTTCCGCAGGCACCGCCGAGCGTGGCAAATGCGCCACATAAGTCCCGTCCCCGACTCGCCCCTCGATAAAGCCTTCGGCATACAGCTGATCGTAGGCACGCACAACGCTGTTGCGGGAGATCGCCAGCGCTGCTGCCAGATCACGACTGGCCGGCAGGCGCGTGCCGCTGGCCAGGCGCCCGTCGAGTACCCGCAGGCGCAAGGCCTGATAAAGCTGACGACTCAGGCCCTTGCGGCGGTCAAGGTCTATACCGGCCGGGTTGAAAGGCAGCGACGGTGTGGTCGGATCGGGCATGGCAATGGACCTATGAAATTGGCCTTCAATGGCTCTTACAACAGACCAATAGCCTGCCTACGATGCAGGCATTCGCCAAGGAAAATCTCTCCATGTACACGCCCCGCGCCTTTGCCATCGACGACTTGTCCCAACTGCACGAACTGATCCTCGCCACTCGCCTCGCCATCCTGGTGACCCACGGTGAACACGGTTTGCAGGCCAGCCATGTGCCGGTGCTGCTGCATCGTGAACAAGGCCCGAACGGCACGCTGTACGGGCATCTGGCCAAGGCCAATGCGCAATGGAAGGACCTGCGTGACGGCGCCGAGGCCATGGTGATTTTTCCCGGCGCCGATGCCTATGTCAGCCCGGATTTCTACCCGAGCAAGGCCGAGCACGGCAAGGTTGTGCCGACCTGGAACTACGTCGCCGTGCACGCCTACGGTCACGCCGAAACCTTCAGCGATGGGGGGCGGCTGCTGGACATCGTCAGCACCCTCACCGATCGCCATGAGGCCGGCCGCGCCCAGCCCTGGTCGGTCGACGATGCCCCGGCCGACTACATCGACGGCATGCTCAAGGCCATCGTCGGCTTCGCCATCCCGATCAACCGCCTCGAAGGCAAGCGCAAGCTCAGCCAGAACCGCAGCCCCGCCGATATCGCCGGCGTACGCGAAGGCCTGGCCGCCAGCTCCGACATCAACGATCAAACCCTCGCTCACCTGATGCGTTAAGGAAATCACCATGAGTCAGATCGACATCCGTCCGGTCAGCGCCGACGATCACGCCGCATGGCTGCCGCTGTGGCAGGTCTACCTGCGTTTCTACAACACCCAATTGCCGGAGGCCGTCAGCCAAAGCACCTGGCAGCGTTTTCTCGACCCGAACGAACCGACCCACGCTGCACTCGCCTGGGCCGATGGCAAAGCGGTGGGCATGGTGCACTTCATCTATCATCGTTCGAACTGGAGCATCGAGAACTCTTGCTACCTGCAAGACCTGCTGGTGGAGCCGCAAACCCGTGGCACCGGCGTGGGCCGCCTGCTGATCGAACACGTTTACGCCACGGCCAAGGCCGACGGGTGCTGCAAGGTGCACTGGCTGACCCACGAAACCAACGCCACCGCGATCCGGCTCTACGAGCGCATCGCCGAACGCCCGGGTTTCATCCAGTTTCGCAAAGCCATTTAAGGATCTACGCGCATGACGATTTCTCTCGCTGACTGGAAAGGCGTTCCATCGCCTTCGACCACCCTGATCGAAGGCCGCTACATTCGCCTGGAAAAACTCGACCCGGCGCGCCACGGCGACGACCTGTTCAACGCTCTGCAAGGCCCCGGCGCCGATCCGAAACTCTGGGATTACTTGCCCTACGGCCCGTTCCCGGAACGCAGCGCTTTCAATGACTGGCTGAACAACCACGCGGCCCACAGCGATCCGTATTTCTTCAGTGTCATCGACCGCGCCAGCGGCCAGGTGCAAGGCATTCTCAGTCTGATGTCGATCGTCCCGGCTCATGGCCGTATCGAAATCGGCCATGTCACCTTCGGCGCCCCCATGCAGCGCTCGCCGAAAAGCACCGAGGCGGTGTACCTGCTGGCCAGGGAATCCTTTGCCCTCGGCTACCGCCGCCTCGAATGGAAATGCAACAACGGCAACGCCCGCTCCAAATACGCGGCCGAGCGCCTGGGTTTCAGCTTCGAAGGCGTGTTCCGCCAGCACATGGTCGTAAAAGGCCGGAACCGCGATACCGCGTGGTATTCGATTCTGGATACGGAATGGCCGGCCATCGCGGCAGGATTCGAGCGCTGGTTGAGCGATGAGAACCAGACGGCCGAGGGGCAGGTGAAGGGGTTGGTCGAGTGCCGCGGCTGAAACTCGATCGACACTGATCGGGTTGCGGGTTCAGCTGTCATTTCGCCGAACCCGCACCACCCCCATCTTCAGTCCGAACGGGCGGAACACGGCATTCAGCGATTTCAATGTCTGATTACCCTCCCCGTGCTCGATGTGCACCAGCGTACGTACCGAAATCCTGCACATCTTCGCAAACTGGGTCTGATGCAACCCGGTGACCTCCACGCGCAAACGGCGAACGGCTTCACCGATCTCCACGCTTCCCTGAGCCAGTGCTTCTTGAATGCTTTCGATGAGCACGGTGCGCTCGGCGACGGTCATGCTCATTTCAAATCCCACTCTTTCAAACGTTGCTCCAGGTTTTTCAGGTGAACGCCCGGATGATTCATTGTCCGGTCAGGCAAACCGCTGGCGCTCAAAATATCCGGCAACTCGGCCAGGCACTGCGCATCTTCACGCAAGCGCTCGAAAGACTCCGGCGCGTCGGACAATGTCAATGGGTCATCCGGATCGGAAATGTCCGCCAATGCGCGGCAAACACCCCGCCAATCGACATCACCCGCCCTCTCCAGCTCTTTTGGCCACTTGGTCGTGCGGGTCACACCTTCATCATCCATGACCATGGGGGCCAGATCATAAATGGGGGCCAGACGATACGAGTCGACATAACGAATGATTGCGGTGTTGCGACCGTGATTGTCCGAGTTGCCCAGAATCTTGTTGATCAGATCCCGACGTAAATAGTCTGCGACAAGTGCCGGAATCTCATCCGCTTGCCCCGCTTCGCGCCAGAGCCTGGCGAGCATGCGAATGACATCCATATGGTTCATCGCACTTCCCGGCGTCGTCACTCCGGCCAGCGAGTAGATCGACTCCACAGCAAATCGCTCTACACCTCGCTCAGTCACCTGACGATCAAAACGCTGCATCCACAAGCTCGGTTTGCTCGCTTCCTCTAACGCCAGACCTTCCGCTGCGACGGTCTCGATACCCAGTGCCTGAAGCGCCTGGTAGTAATGGAATTCGCTGCGCAGGATGTCTTGATCGGTTTGACTGCCTTTATTTCGGGCAAATTTCACAAACCAGTGCTGACGGACGTTTCCATCCTCCAGCACTGCATCGGGGTACAAAAGACCGGCACGATCCTCAGCCAGAAGAATCTTGGGCGCTTCACCTCCGGCTCCCGTCGCACCGCCGATCGCAGCCCCCATTTCATAAGCGTATTCAAGAAACCGGTGGTCACGGCTGACGACATCCTGGCGCTGAAACCCTATGGGTTTGCGCTCGTCGACAGCCTCGGCTGATTCCTTTATCCGCATATTGCCGATCGGAGCCGGGGTGCAGCGTCCGAGCAGATAAAGATCAGCACTGATGTCTGCAGGTTTCTCCTGCCCCAGACGTGCGAGAAGAAACCTTTTGGCAGCGCCTGCCGGTACAATGTCATGCACGAATGCAGGCGTGATGGATCGCCGGCCTTCCCAATCCAGCGGATACGACGCGCTCACGGCCCTGGAAAACGCAGAGCCAATGGCCTCATAGTCTTCGACCAGATACGCCGACTCGTAACCAAAGCTGCAACGGCTTTCGAAGCCTTTTTCGGGCGAGTCGAAACTCAACACCATCGCGTCGTGCCATTTGCCGGCTTCGAATATCTGCAATGTCAGGTTGTGCATGCGGGTCTCACCTGCAATTAAATGCATCTCTGCAATCGCTTAGTGAATCAGAACTGCAATATAGTGCATTCAAGAAGCACAAGACGATCCCTTATCTGCAATAAAGTGCAGACCAGGCGGCCAAATTTCTCGATAGATGCAAAATAATGCAGATGTCATTGAATTCATCACGGACATCATTCTGTAAACCCCCTCCGCTATACAGAACGCCCTCTCTAATAACTAAAAGGACGTTCTCCAATGCCGATCCCGCCTCAGCGCCTTTCGCTTGTCACCGCCCTGTTGATCGCCACCAGTGCCGCCCACGGCAAGAATGTCGTGATCGACACCGCCACCACCGCGTCGCAGACATTGGGCGGCAACGACACCCTGACGATTTCGGCACCGGGCAGCATCACCAACAGCGGCAAGGCCGTAAGCCTCAAGGACGGCACCCGCGGTGTCGGCGTGATCATCGACAACGCCGGCAAGATCATCTCCACCGGTGGCCGGGCCATCGACAGCAGCGGCGACCTGACCCAGGCACGCAATTACGCGATCTACAACCGCAGCGGCGGGCAGATTCTCGGCTCCAACGACGCGATTCGCATCGACAGCAACTTCGTCAGCGGCAGCCTGCTGATCGACAACAGCGGCACCATTCGTTCGACCACAGGCCAGGCCCTGGATCTGGATGCGCTGCGCAGCGACGGCGTCAAAACCACGATCATCAACCGCGCGGGCGGACTGATTCGTGGCGACGCCAGCGACGGCATGAAGACCGGTGCCAACGCGACCATCAGCAACTACGGCGAGATCTCCACCGGTGACTCGCATAACGCCGACCAGAAGTTCGACGGCATCGATATCGACACCGCGACCGGTGTCAGCGTGACCAACTACGGTGTGATTTCCGGTGGACGCCACGGCATCACCACCGACCTTGGCGCGACGCTGGTCAACTACGGGCAGATCACCGGGCGCAATGGCTCGGGTTTCGGCTCCGATGGCGACGGCACGGTGATCAACCACGGCACCATCACTGGCGCGTATTCCGGATTGCAAGCCAATGGTGACGGTGACGGCGTAGACATCGACAAGATCGCCCACATCGAAAACTACGGCACCATCCAGGGCATCGGCGCGGGCGGCGTGGACAAGGGTGGTTTTGCCAATGGCAGTGAAGGCATCGCCCTTGGCGGCGGTTACATCCTCAACGGCAAAGGCGCGCTGATCAGCGGCGCCAACAGTGCCATTCTGGTGGACGACGGCAGCGGTGGTTCTGGACTGGCGGCCACCACGCTGGAGAACTACGGCACCATTCAAGGGCTCGACGGTTTCGGCGTGAAGTTCGTCGGTGAATTCGCCGACAACGTCATCAACGGCGGCACCCTCAGCGGCAGCAACGGTCTGGCGCTGGATCTGGGCGGCGGCGACGACAGCCTGACCCTGCGCAGCGGCAGCCGGTTTATTGGTGTGGTCGATGGCGGCACCGGTTATGACCGCGTAATGATGGACGACGCGGCGGGCGGCAGCTTCGGTGCCAGTCGCAATTTCGAGTGGCTGGAGGTCAAGCAAGGCGCCTGGACGCTGACCGGCAGCGGCGATTTCAGCGACGGCGGTGCCGTGCGCAATGGCGCCACCCTTATCAACCAGGGCGGCATCGCCGGCAACCTGACCGTAGACGCCGGCGGCGTTTATGCCGGCGGTGGCTCAGTGGGCAACCTCAATGTGAATGGTACGTTGCGCACCGACACCCGGCTCGGCACCGCGACCGTCGTGCACGACTTGAACATGGGCAGCGCATCCACCCTCGCTTACGGTGTCAATGCCGATGGCAGCAGCGCACCGGTGCAGGTCGGCGGCACGGCCAACCTCAACGGTGCGACGCTGGCGGTCAATCCCGGCACCGGCACCTATCCATGGCAAAGCCGATACACGGTGTTGCAGGCTGCGCAGGTCAACGGCACGTTCGGTGCGGTCACCAGCGACTACGCCTTTCTCACCCCGACACTTGCTTACTCGCCGACTCAGGTTGATCTGACCTACACCCGCAATGATGTGGCGTTCAATGAATACGCCATCACCGGCAACGGCAGCAACGCCGCCAACAGCCTGGCCTCGATGGGCAAGAACAACGCGCTGTACAACGCCTTGCTCAACACCACTCAAGGCAGTGCCGGCGCGGCCATCGAACAACTGGCCGGCGCCAGCAACGCCAACCTGACCAGCGCTACCCTCGGCGCCAGCAGCCAGGTGGGCGGCAGCATGCTTTCAGCGATGCGGCAAATGGGCGGCAGTCCCGGCTTGATGGTCGGCCTCGATCAGCGTGACACACCGATCCTCGCCGCCAACGGCGTACCGTCCGAAGCGCGCAATCTGAATGACCCGAACGCTCGCGGACGACTCTGGCTACAAGCCATCGGCGGCTACGGCAAGCTCGATGGCGAACACGGCAACGGCAGCCTCGAGCAGCGCACCAGGGGCAGCGTGCTCGGTGCCGATTGGGTACTGAATCCACAATGGCGACTGGGCATTCTTGGTGGGTATTCGAAGACCGATCTGGACGCCACCGGTGTCGACGGCAATGTCGAAAGCTGGCATGCCGGGGTCTACGCCCAGCATCGGAATGGCCCGTTCGCAGTGCGCCTGGGCGCGGCTTACAGCGGTCATCAAGGCGAAAGCAAACGCACGGTCGCGTTCAACGGTTTCAGCGACCGCCCCAAAGGCGATTACGACGCCAACAGCCAGCAGGCCTTCGCCGAACTCGGCTACGCCATGGGCAGTGGCCGGCTCAGCGCCGAACCTCACGCCAGCCTCGGCTACCAGCGTTATCACCGCGACCGCTATCAGGAAAAGGGCGGCGCGGCGGCTTTGCAGGTCGACAGCCAGACCCAGGACAACTTCAGCAGCACCTTCGGCGTACGCCTGGCGCACCTCGGCTCACTGGACAATGGCATGAGCCTGACACCACGTATGGCCGCCGGCTGGAAGCACACCTATGGTGATGTCAGCAGCTCGACCCGTCAGGCCTTCGTCGTTGGCGGTACAGCATTCAACGTCGATGGCACCGCGCTGGATCGTGACAGCCTGGTGCTTGAGGCCGGCCTGGATCTGGGTGTTTCCGCGCGGCACACGCTGGGGCTGGGTTACAGCGGCGAGATTGGCAGCAACAGTCGCAATCATGGGTTGATCGGGCAGTGGCAGATGAGTTTCTGAGGTTTCGCCAATCGATACTTCAGCGGGTGTTGTAGGCAAAGGCGTCCGGTCCATGAAGTAATCATGGCGGGCTCATGACCCGCCATTGATTGAGCTACAAAAGCGGGTGCCAACACCTTCGTACGGTTCGGAATCGCCCGGCATCGAGGCACCTGCTTCGACTTTTACAGTTTGGCCTCACCCTTCAAGAGGCCGAACGGAATGCCCCTTCAACATAAATCCAAGCTCAAACATCTTGTCCTGGCCATTGCGCTGGCTACCGGTTGCGTAGAATTTTCACTGGCGGAGCAATCAGAGCCCGACGCGCACGTCGATATCGAAGTGAAGGTCAAAAAGCCGCGCAAAAAGAAGGAAATACCTGCTCCACTCAGTCCCGCTGAAGAACACCCTCGTGAAGAAAGGAACACTCCGACGCCCATGACAAGCCCGGTCAGCACCAAGGACTTGGCGGTTCCAGTTCACACATCCGATGGCATTCCTTCCAATGACATTGCTTCCAAGAGGCTCGCCACGACAGAAAGTGGCAGCGCCCTCGAAGAAAGCATCGAAAAACCGGTGCCGTCACCGGAACCGGCTCTGGCCGAAAACGCCCGTAGCTCAACAAACCCAAGTGGTTGAGCTGCCTGCGTCAACGGATGCTCCTCCATCCGTCGGCAACGCAGCCATCGAAGCCGTACTTGCTGTCGACGAAACCACAGCCGCCATCGCCTGGGATCAACTGTCGGGCGGAAGCAATGCCACCCTCGCCAAGGCGACTTTAAGCACTGTCACACCAGTCAGCGACAGCCTGCTGTCGGCCATGCATCAACTCGATGGCACCCATGATGTTCAGGGAAACGCTCCACGTCATGCGGCCGCAAGCACAGACAGCGGCAGGGTCTGGCTGCAGGCTCTCGGCCATGGCGGCAAACTGGATCGCGATGTGGAACCCATGCAGCATTCCACCAAAGGATTGCTGCTGGGTACGGACTGGCGCGTTACCGAAGAATGGCACCTGGGGTTGATGGGAGGGATATCCGACACTCGCATCGACAGTAAAGCACTGAACGGCGATCTCGACAGTTGGCACCTGGGTGCCTACGCCTTGCGCCAGAGCGGCCCGTCGTCACTCCGCTTGGGTGCAATCTGGAGCGGTCATGAAGGCCGCACCCGCCGCGAAGTCGCATTTGGTCGCTTCCATGACCGGCTCAAGGGCAACTACCACGCCAGCACCCGACAAGCGTTCATCGAGTCGGGATACAACCTGGGCGGGGCCAACGTGACCTTCGAACCCTTTGCCGGTGTCGGTTATCAGCACTACCGGCGCAACGGTTACACCGAAACAGGCGGCGCGGCGGCGCTCAAGGTTCACGCGCAAACCCAAGGCAACTTCAACACCACCGTCGGTCTGCGCATGGCGAAGGTCGGCACACTGGATAACGGCATGCGTCTCACGCCGCGGTTCAGCGCAGGGTGGAAACACGTTTACGGAGAGACCTTCACCAGTACCCGACAACGGCTGGTCGCCGGCGGGTCCGACTACACCGTTTATGGAGCAGAACTGGATCGCAACAGCTTGAAACTCGACACAGGACTGGAACTGGCACTCTCTGACAGTCACACGCTGGATATCGGTCTGTCCGGGGAGATCGGCTCCGACAGCCGCAACCACGGCGTATCGGGTCAATGGCGAATGGCGTTCTGAATCCTCGTCGGGGCGCGGCCGAAAAAAAAAGGGGAGCACATGCTCCCCCGAGGTTTAAAGCGTTGTATCGAGGCCGTTATTTCAGCCTTCGATCTCGATCAGGATCTCGCCCGGATTCACCCGGTCGCCCTTGGCGACGTGGATGGCGGTGACCTTGCCGGCAACAGCGGCCTGGACTTCGGTTTCCATCTTCATCGCTTCGGTGATCAGCACGGCCTGGCCCGCCTTGACGATATCGCCCTCCTTGACCAGCACATCAACGATGTTGCCCGGCATGGTGGTGCTGACATGGCCCGGTGCCGACGCCTGCTTGCGCTTGCTGCTGCCGCCGCTGACGAACTCGTTGAGCGGTTCGAACACCACTTCTTCCGGCATGCCGTCGATGGAAAGATAGAAGTGGCGCTTGCCTTCGGCCTTGACACCGACACCGGTGATGTCCACGCGGTAGGTTTCGCCATGGACGTCGATGACGAACTCGGTCGGTACACCTTCGCCGCCGGCCGAGGCCACCTTGCCCGCTTCCGGGATCGGCAGCAGCACTTCCGGCGTGAGGGTGCCGGCGGCACGCTCTTCGAGGAACTTGCGCCCGATGTCCGGGAACATGGCGAAGGTCAGCACGTCTTCTTCGGACTTGGCCAGTGCGCCGATGTCGGCACGCAGCTTGGTCATTTCCGGCTTGAGCAGATCGGCGGGACGCACGTCGATCACTTCTTCACTGCCGATGGCCTGACGGCGCAGCTTTTCGTTCACGATGCCCGGCGCCTTGCCGTATCCGCCTTGCAGGTAAAGCTTCACCTCGTTGGTGATGGTCTTGTAGCGCTCGCCGGCCAGCACGTTGAAGAACGCCTGGGTACCGACGATCTGCGAGGTCGGTGTCACCAGCGGCGGGAAGCCGAGGTCTTCACGCACACGCGGGATTTCCGCCAGCACTTCGTTCATGCGGTTGAGAGCGCCCTGCTCTTTCAACTGGTTGGCCAGGTTGGAAATCATCCCGCCCGGTACCTGGTTGACCTGAACACGGGTGTCGACGGCGGTGAACTCGCTTTCGAACTGGTGGTATTTCTTGCGCACGGCGTAGAAGTACAGGCCGATTTCCTGCAACAGTTCCAGGTCCAGACCGGTGTCGAACTCGCTGCCCTTGAGGGCCGCGACCATCGATTCCGTACCCGGATGGCTGGTGCCCGAAGCGAAGCTGGAGATCGCGGTGTCGATGTGGTCGGCACCGTTTTCAATTGCCTTGAGCTGGCACATGGCAGCCAGGCCGGCGGTGTCGTGGGAGTGAATGAACACCGGCAGCGACTGCTCGGCTTTCAATGCTTTGACCAGCTCGCCCGTCGCGTACGGGGTCAGCAGGCCGGCCATGTCCTTGATCGCCACCGAGTCGCAACCCATGGCTTCCATTTGTTTGGCCTGGGCGACGAAGGCATCGATGGTGTGCACCGGGCTGGTGGTGTAGGCGATAGTGCCCTGGGCGTGTTTGCCGGCAGCCTTCACCGCTTCGATCGCCACGCGCAGGTTACGCACGTCGTTCATCGCGTCGAAGATGCGGAACACGTCGATACCGTTGACCGCTGCCTTGGCGACGAACGCCTTGACCACGTCATCGCTGTAATGCCGGTAGCCCAGCAGGTTCTGGCCGCGCAGAAGCATTTGCAGGCGCGTGTTCGGCAACGCGGCACGCAGTTGGCGCAGGCGCTCCCACGGGTCTTCTTTCAGGAAGCGCACGCAGGCGTCGAAGGTCGCGCCACCCCAGACTTCCAGCGACCAGTAGCCGACCTTGTCGAGCTTGTCGCAGATCGGCAGCATGTCTTCGGTACGCATGCGGGTGGCGAGCAGCGATTGGTGGGCGTCGCGCAGGATGGTGTCGGTTACGAAAATCTTTTTAGTCATTGTTCTAATCCTCACAGGCCTGCGTGGGCGGCAATGGCGGCGGCGATGGCCAGGGCCAGCTCTTCGGGTTTGCGCTTGATCGAGTAGTTGGTCAGTTCAGGGTGGCTTTCCACGAAGCTGGTATTGAACTGGCCGCTACGGAATTCCGGGTTGCGCAGGATTTCCTGGTAATACGCGGCGGTGGTCTTCACGCCTTGCAGACGCATGTCATCGAGGGCTCGCAGGCCACGATCCATCGCCTCTTCCCAGGTCAGTGCCCACACAACCAGTTTCAGACACATCGAGTCGTAGAACGGCGGAATGGTGTAGCCGGTATAGATCGCCGTATCGGTACGCACGCCCGGGCCGCCGGGAGCGTAGTAACGGGTGATCTTGCCGAAGCTCGGCAGGAAGTTGTTTTTCGGATCTTCAGCGTTGATCCGGAACTGCAGGGCAAAACCGCGATGCTGGATATCTTCCTGCTTCACCGACAGCGGCAGGCCGGAGGCGATGCGGATCTGTTCGCGGACGATGTCGATCCCGGTGATTTCTTCGGTGATGGTGTGTTCCACCTGCACCCGGGTGTTCATCTCCATGAAGTACACCTCGCCCTCGGCGAGCAGGAACTCCACGGTACCGGCGTTCTCGTAACCCACAGCCTTGGCTGCACGCACCGACAGATCGCCGATGTAGGCACGCTGCTCCGGGGTCAGTTGCGGGCTCGGGGCGATTTCGATCAGCTTCTGGTTGCGACGCTGGATCGAGCAGTCCCGTTCGAACAGGTGCACAACGTTGCCGAAGCTGTCGCCGAGTATCTGCGCTTCGATGTGTTTCGGATTGACGATGCATTTTTCCAGGAACACTTCCGCCGAACCGAAAGCCTTGGTGGCTTCGGAAATGACCCGAGGGAAATTCTGTTCGAGTTCTTCGCGGCTGTTGCAACGACGGATACCGCGACCGCCACCACCGGAGGTGGCCTTGAGCATCACCGGGTAACCGATACGGTCGCCCTCGCTCAAGGCTTCTTCCAGGCCCGAGACATTGCCTTCGGTACCCGGCGTGACCGGTACGCCGGCCTTGATCATGCTGCGGCGGGCTTCGGTCTTGTCACCCATGCGGCGAATGACTTCCGCCGACGGGCCAATGAATTTGATCCCGCGCTCGGCGCAAATCTCTGCAAGTTCGGCGTTTTCCGAAAGGAAACCGTAACCGGGATGCAGCGCATCGCAGCCGGTTTCCACGGCCAGATTCACCAGCTTGCGCGGGTTGAGGTAACCGGCCAGCGGCTCGGCACCAATGCTGTGGGCCTCATCGGCACGCTTCACATGCAAGGCATGGCGGTCGGCGTCGGAAAAAATCGCAACCGAGCGAATGCCCATCTCGGCACAGGCACGCACGATTCGTACGGCGATCTCACCCCGGTTGGCGATCAGGATCTTTGTTATCACTTGGAGGTTCCCTTGAGCCGGTGGTACCCACGACCTGCTAGACCCAGGTCGACGCGTGACCAAATGTTTCAATCTGGTCGCGGCTTCACACTAGCGCTCACAAGGAATTAACAAAAATGAATAAAAATTGGGTCATGCATAAGTAAAGACTTATAGTCACAGCATCAGCCAGCGGCCAGAGTCGGTTAAAAATGCGTAAGTCCTTGATGCGTATGACATTGCGTCAATTGCAGATCTTCAACGAAGTGTGTGATTTGCGCTCTTACAGCCGCGCTGCCGAGGAAATGTCTCTCACGCAACCGGCCGTCAGCCTACAGATTCGTCAGTTGGAAGAGCTGATCGGACAGCCGCTGTTCGACTATGTCGGCAAAAAACTCTACATGACCGAGGCCGCCGAAGCCCTTCAGCGCGCCAGCCGCGACATCTTCGGTCGCCTGGAAAACCTCGACATGCAGTTGTCGGACATGCAGGGCTCCTTGCAGGGTCAGTTGAAACTGGCGGTGGAATCCAGCGCCAAGTATTTCGTGCCGCACCTGTTCGCCGCTTTCCGGCGCCAGCACCCCGAAGTCAATCTGCAACTGACGGTGGTCAACCGCGGCCAGGTAATCCGCCGTCTTTCCGACAACCGCGACGACCTGGTGATCATGTCGATGGTGCCGCAGGACATGGGCCTGGAGTTTCTGCCGTTTCTCAACAATCCGATTGTCGCGGTCGCCCCGCCGGATCACCCGCTGTCGCACATGGGCCCGCTGCGCTTGCAGGACCTCGAACCCTACACATTGCTGATTCGGGAGCCCGGTTCGGGAACGCGGCTGGCCTGCGAGGAGTACTTCAAGGAAAAACGCGTGCACTTCACGCAGACACAGGAAGTGGCGTCGGCCGAAGCTCAGCGTGAATGCGTTGTGGCAGGTCTGGGCGTGGCGCTGTTGACGCGTCACGCCCTGAACCTGGAGCTGGCGACCGGCGGCCTGGTGGAGCTTCCGGTCGAAGAGTTGCCGCTCTTTCGCAGCTGGTGCCTGGTACAGGCCAAGGCCAAGCGACTGTCACCGGTGGCCCATGCCTTCCTGGCATTCATCCGCAGCGAGCGGGCGCAGGTCAGCGCACTGGCTGAACGCTTCGACGGGAAGCGGCGGGAGATGCCTGCCAGTAATTGAGTTCGATATCCTCGGGAAAATCGCTGATTTCGCACTGAAGCTGACGAAGTTCGAAGCGATCTTCGATGGCGCGACGAAATTCCATGCGGCGCTGGTCTTCCTGCTGACGACGGGTTTTCGCGGCGCTGTTGCGTTCTTCGTAAGGCTGAGCCATTTCGAGTCTCCCAAGGCGAGTACGGGAGTTTCACGATAGGCGCGGGGGATGACGATTTGGCTTCGCCGGGGTTACAGACAGATGAAGATTGACCTCATTCCATGACCTTCAGTCATCCAGCGCTTTGACCGCTTTTGGCGACAGTCGCAAGCTGCGCAGACTGCGCTTGACGCTCTTGAGGTGGTTGACCAGGCTCGGACCCCGCGCCATGGCCACGCCCATGGCCAGCACATCGATCACGACCAGGTGGGCGATGCGCGACGTCAGCGGCGTATAGATTTCAGTGTCCTCGTGCACATCGATTGCCAGGTTGACCGTCGACAGCTCGGCCAACGGTGTCTGGCTCGGGCACAAGGTGATCAGCGATGCACCGCTTTCCCGGACGAGGTTGGCAGTGATCAGCAAATCCTTGGAACGACCGGACTGGGAAATGCAGATCGCCACGTCGGTGGGCTTCAGCGTCACCGCCGACATCGCCTGCATGTGCGGATCGGAATACGCCGCAGCGGTCAGCAACAGACGGAAGAACTTGTGCTGCGCATCCGCAGCCACTGCGCCCGATGCACCAAAACCATAGAACTCGACGCGCTGGGCCTGAGACATCAGCGTCACCGCGCGCTGCAACTCCTGCGGATCGAGCTTCTCGCGAACTTCCATCAGCGTGTGCAGGGTGGTGTCGAAAATTTTCAGGCTGTAGTCGGCGACCGAGTCGTCTTCATGGATCGCGAACTGACCGAAACTTGCGCCCGCCGCGAGGCTTTGCGCAAGCTTGAGTTTCAGATCCTGAAAACCGGAACAACCGATGGCACGACAGAAGCGCACGATGGTCGGTTCACTGATGCCGACGCTGTGGGCCAGGTCGGCCATGGAACTGTGCATCACCGCCGCGGGGTCAAGCAGCACGTGGTCGGCGACCTTGAGCTCCGACTTGCGTAACAGGTGACGTGACTGGGCGATGTGTTGCAGCAGATTCAAGGGGCTGGACTCTTGTTATGGAAAGATGTGCGTTGGCCAGATGCCGGGGATGTAGCAAGCTTGTAGTTATACTACATGAATCGGCTTTTTGCCTGCTCAATGCGTAACCGGAACGCCCCATATCCGGAGACACGCATTGCATGTAGCCCTTTATCGGGGATTTTCCTGCTGGCGCAACAAGCCGGCGAGACCGACGGCCTCCACCGGACGGCTGATCAGATACCCCTGCACCTCGTCACAGCCCTCGGCTTTCAGGAAATCAAGTTGCTCCTGCCGCTCGACGCCTTCGGCCACCACCTTCAGCGACAGTCCATGGGCCATGGCGATGATCGCGCGAGTGATGGCCGCATCTTCGCCCCCCTCCCCCAATCCACGGATGAATGCCTGGTCGATCTTCACGTAATCCACCGGAATCCGCTTCAGATAACTCAATGACGAATAACCGGTACCGAAATCGTCAATCGCCAGCTTCACACCCAAATCACGCAGCTGCTGAAAGGTCGCGATGATGTGCTCGACACTGTCGAGCAATTGGCTTTCGGTCAGCTCAAGTTCAAGGTAGTGCGGCGCCAGCCCGGTTTCTTCCAGCACCTGGCGCACCAGGCTGGCCAGTTTTCCCTGGCGCAACTGATGCACTGAAAGATTCACCGAAACCCGGATCGGCTCCAGCCCCTGACGCTGCCACTCGCACGCCTGCCGGCATGCCTGACGCAGCACGAACTCGCCGATCGGACCGATCAGCCCCGTCTCCTCCGCCAGCCCGATGAAATCCCCCGGCGGCACTCGGCCCATGGTCGGATGATCCCAGCGCACCAGTGCTTCGGCGGCGTTGAGACGGCCCGTCGCCAGGCACAGTTTCGGTTGGTAGAACACGCTCAGCTGCCGCTCTTCGATGGCTTTGCGCAGCTGGTTTTCCAGCTGCAGACGCTCCAGCGTGCTGGCCTGCAGGCTGTCGGTGTAGAACTGGAAGTTGTTGCCGCCTAGATGCTTGGCATGTTGCATCGCCATGTTCGACTGACTGACCAGCGCGGCGATCTCCCGGGCGTTGTCCGGCAGCATGCTGATCCCCATCGAAGCGCTCACCACCAATTCGTGCCCTTCCACCGTCAGCGGCAGACGCAGCTTGCACGACAACCGTGTCGCGACCCGCGCCAGACTCGACAGGTTGCTGTAAGCATCGAACAACACCGCAAACTCATCGCCGGATAACCGGGCGATCGTGTCCGCTTCCGGCAAGGCATTGACCAGACGCCGCGACATCCTTTGCAGCAACTGGTCGGCTATCTCATGACCCAGGCTGTCATTGAGCAATTTGAAGCGATCCAGGTTGATGTGCAGCAGCGCCAGATTCCGTCGTACGCCCTGTCGCACCCGCTGATGCGCTTCGTGCAGCCTTTCGCGAAACAGCGAGCGGTTGGCCAGGCCGGTGAGTTCGTCATAGTGGGTCAGGTAGCGCATCCGTTCCTCGGATTCGCGACGGGCGGAAAGATCGGCGAAGAAGCCCACGATATGGCTGACATTTCCCCGGTTATCGCGCACCGCATTCAATTGCAGCCACTGCGGATAAAGCTCGCCGTTCTTGCGGGTCTCCACCAGCTCGCCTTGCCAGCTGCCGTGCTGCTCCAGTGCCTGGCGGATGGTGATGTAGTGCCGCCGGGCGTCGCGGCTGCATGGCAGTTCCACGACATTGCGTCCGAGCATGTCATCGATGTCATAACCGGTGACCCGGCTGAAAGCCTGATTGACGGCGATCAGCGAATAATTCGGGTCGAGGATCACGATGCCTTCGCTGGCCGCCTCGAACACCGTCGCGGCCAATTGCTGCTGGGCTTCCAGATTTTTGCTGGCACTGATGTCGCGTCGGGTGCCGACCATGCGAAGCACCCGCCCGCTGTCATCGCGCTCGACCGCCCGACCACGGTCTTCGATCCAGACCCAGTGCCCGTCGCCATGGCGCACCCGGTATTCGATCTGATAGTCCTCGCTGCGGCCTTTCAAATGCTCGATCAGCGCCCGTTTGAGTGGCGGCACATCTTCGGGATGCAAGCGTGGCCGTAAATGCCTGAGCAAGCCGGTGACGTATTCAGGGTCAATGCCGAACAATTCCTGGATCTGCGTGTGGTGAACCTCGTCGGTCTGCAGGTTCCAGTCCCACAACCCCAGCTCACTGGCCTTCAACGCCAGGGCCAGGCGCGCTTCGCTCTTGCTCAGGGCCTGATTGGCGAGATCCAGTTCACGACTGCGCCGGGCCACCCGATCCTCCAGCTCGGCCTGTGCCTCACGCAACTTGCCTTCGGCCGAACGACGCTGCTCGATTTCCTTCGCCAACGCCTGATTGAGCAGATCGCTGCGAGTTTGCGCCTGTTGCAGGTGTTCGATCAGGTGCTGATTCTGAAAGCGCCGCAGCAAGCCACGGTCGATCAAACGGTTGACCTGCCACGCCACCACGCTCAGTGAACCGAGCAGAATCAGACCGAGCCAGCCCCAGCCACGCGCCAGTTCGTCGCCTCCCCAGAACAGATAGCCGATGGCCGGGAGCAGGCACGGCAAGGTAAAGGATAGAAAGGCCGGAATGCTCACGGCGTAGGCCACACTGGCTGACAGCGTCGCGGCGCCGATCAGGCCGAAAACCCATGCCTGTTGCAGGAAGTTGTCGGCCGGCACAAGGGCGATGCCGGCTGCGGCCAGGGTCAGACCGGTCATGGTCGACCCGAGCAGGAACATCCGGCCCCAGACCGGCCGTGCCTGGCGATCGGGTATCGCCGAATCGAATGCCGCGACCTGGATCACCCGCAACGCCACCAGCGACAACAGCCAGATCAGCCAGACGCTGACCACGAAGTAGCGCTGCGGACTCCAGAGCAGAACGGCGCAGACCAGACCATTGATCAACATGAACAGGGTGGGCAACAGCGAACCCTGATAGAGAAGACGCGTGCGCTCGACCGCCATCTGGGTGGCGTAATGCTTGCGGATCATCCGGGGTTCCACAGAGGGGCCCGACAGGTCGAAGCTGAGGGTCATAGGCAACGTTCTTGTTCTTATAAGTGTGAGCATGCGCCCGGAAACGTGGACGGAGCATACACAAGCCCAACCACTTGCCAAACTGCTCCAGATCATAATTTCGCCGAAACTTTTCGGTCTCCCGTCACCCGTCAAAGCCCCGAAGCGAGGCGGGCCAACGCCTGTGGCCGATGACCGACCGGTCGTCATTGACCGCACTTTCATCGGCTAATGCAAAGCTCGGTTTGCCCGGGCCTGCGACGCACCCTAGAATGCCCCGATGCGCGATGATCTCTCCCTTCTGCTGAACTCCCTTAACGACGCCCAACGCCAGGCCGTAGCGGCCCCCGTTGGTCGTCAATTGGTCCTGGCCGGTGCCGGCTCCGGCAAAACCCGAGTGCTGGTGCACCGTATCGCCTGGTTGATCCAGGTGGAAAACGCCTCGCCCCACTCGATCCTGTCGGTGACCTTCACCAACAAGGCCGCCGCCGAGATGCGTCACCGCATCGAGCAATTGCTGGGCATCAACCCGGCCGGCATGTGGGTTGGCACTTTCCACGGCCTGGCGCACCGCTTGCTGCGAGCCCACTGGCAGGAAGCCGGGCTGAGCCAGACCTTCCAGATCCTCGACAGCGATGACCAGCAACGACTGGTCAAGCGGGTGATCCGTGAGCTGGGGCTGGACGAACAGCGCTGGCCGGCCCGTCAGGCCCAGTGGTTCATCAACGGGCAGAAAGATGAAGGTCTCCGCCCGCAACACATTCAGGCCAGCGGCGACCTGTACCTGGCCACCATGCGCGGCATCTATGAGGCCTACGAGGCTGCCTGCCAGCGCGCCGGGGTCATCGATTTCTCCGAACTGCTGCTGCGCGCCCTCGACCTTTGGCGCGACCATCCGGGCCTGCTGGCACATTACCAGAAGCGTTTCCGGCACATCCTGGTGGACGAGTTCCAGGACACCAACGCCGTGCAATACGCCTGGTTGCGTCTGCTGGGCAAGGGCGGCGACAGCCTGATGGTGGTCGGGGACGATGACCAGTCGATCTACGGCTGGCGCGGCGCGAAAATCGAAAACATTCACCAGTATTCCTCCGACTTCCCGGATTCCGAGACCATCCGTCTGGAGCAGAACTACCGCTCCACCGCCGGCATCCTGAAAGCGGCCAACGCCTTGATTGCCAACAACACCGGGCGTCTGGGCAAAGAGCTGTGGACCGACGGAGGCGACGGCGAAGCGATCAATCTGTACGCCGCGTTCAACGAACACGATGAAGCACGCTACGTTGTCGAAACCATCGAAAGCGCGCTGAAAACCGGCCTGGCTCGCAGCGATATCGCGATTCTCTACCGCTCCAACGCCCAGTCCCGCGTTCTGGAAGAAGCCTTGCTGCGCGAGCGCATTCCATACCGTATCTATGGCGGTCAGCGCTTCTTCGAGCGAGCGGAAATCAAGAACGCCATGGCCTACCTGCGTTTGCTGGAAGGTCGCGGCAACGATGCAGCGCTGGAGCGGGTGATCAACGTTCCGGCACGGGGCATCGGCGAGAAAACCGTCGAGGCGATCCGCGAACATGCACGCCACAGCGATGTGTCGATGTGGGAAGCCATGCGCCAGCTGGTGGCCAACAAAGGCCTGACCGGTCGTGCGGCCGGCGCCCTCGGTGCGTTTATCGAGCTGATCGAGAACCTCGCCGCCAAGTGCGCCGAGATGCCGTTGCACCTGATGACCCAGACCGTCATCGAGCAATCCGGCCTGATCGCTTACCACGAAGCGGAAAAAGGCGAGAAAGGCCAGGCCCGGGTGGAAAACCTTGAAGAACTGGTCAGCGCTGCGCGCAACTTCGAGAACACCGAAGAGGACGAAGACCTGACGCCGCTGGCGGCATTCCTCGGTCACGCCTCGCTGGAAGCCGGTGACACCCAGGCCGACGAACATGAAGACAGCATTCAGCTGATGACCCTGCACAGCGCCAAGGGCCTGGAATTCCCTTACGTGTTCCTGGTGGGCATGGAAGAAGGTCTGTTCCCGCACAAGATGAGTCTGGAAGAACCGGGGCGTCTTGAGGAAGAGCGACGCCTGGCCTATGTCGGTATCACCCGGGCCATGCAGAATCTGGTGATGACCTATGCCGAGACCCGGCGCCTGTATGGCAGCGAAACCTACAACAAGGTATCGCGATTCGTACGGGAAGTGCCGAAAGGTCTGGTCCAGGAGGTGCGGCTGTCGAACAGTGTCAGCCGGCCGTTCGGCGGCAATCAGTCGATGAGCGGCAGCAACCTGTTCAGCGGCAGCGAGATTCCGGAAACCGGCCTGAGCCTCGGCCAGGCCGTCCGTCACTCGATCTTTGGCGATGGCGTAATCCTCAACTTCGAGGGCACCGGCGCTCAGGCCAGGGTTCAAGTGAACTTCAGTGAAGGCAGCAAGTGGCTGATGCTGGGGTACGCGAAGCTGGAAGCGATCTGAAACCCGGTTTTGCTGTTCTGTGGGAGCGAGCCTGCCCGCGAATCGAAGCGCTGCGGTTTACCTGATAAACCACGGTGCAGCCATCGCGAGCAGGCTCGCCCCCACAGGGTTCATGTCACCATTCATCCAACGGGGCGTTATCCATGGGCTCAGGCTTCTTTTCTTCCTGGACATTCTGGGCCCTGCTCTCGGCCACTTTCGCCGCGCTGACGGCGATCTTCGCCAAGGTGGGCATCGAAAACGTCAATTCCGACTTCGCCACCCTCCTGCGAACAATCGTGGTACTGGTCAGCCTGGCCTTGATTTTGTACGCCACGGGCCAATATCAGTCTCTGGGAGAGATCTCTGCCAAAAGCTATTTGTTCCTGCTGTTGTCGGGGCTGGGTACCGGGGCTTCGTGGCTGTGCTATTTCCGCGCATTGAAAGTCGGGCCGGCTTCGCTGGTCGCTCCGGTGGACAAGCTCAGCGTGGTACTGGTGGCCGTGCTCGGCGTGATCCTGCTGGGCGAGAAACTCGACCTGCGCCAATGGGGCGGCATCGGCTTGATCACGGCAGGCGTGGTGATGCTGGCGCTTAAACGCTGATCAATTTCCCACTGAACCTACATCCTTTTCCTACAGACAAAAGTACATGGTCTTATTGCCTCGACCGAGCTGAACGTAACCTGTCAGGCAAAAGCCCGAAACACTCTCTCGCTAGCCAGTGACACTTCAGCTGTGCAACATGGCGCGCGTGTCTCCACAAACGGGAATTCCCTTTATGAAACGTTTTCTTAGCATCGCCATGGCGTTGTGCATCGGCCTGACGATGAGCCTCGACGCCAACGCCAAGCGCTTCGGTGGTGGCAAAAGCGCCGGCGCTGCGCCGACGCACCAGACCAGCCAGATGGCTCCTTCTTCTCCGGCCATGGGCGGAGCGGCTGCGACCGCCGGAGCTGCCGGTGCCGCAGGCGCTGCTGCCAAGGCCGGCGGCGCTTCGAAATGGCTCGGCCCTCTGGCCGGCATCGCCGCCGGTGGCCTGCTGGCGTCCATGTTCATGGGCGGCGGCTTCCAGGGCATGCAGTTCTTCGACATCCTGATCATGGCCGTGATCGCGTTCGTGATCTTCCGCTTCATCGCCGCTCGTCGCCGCAAGCAGCAGGAGCAGTTCGCTCCGGCCGGCGCACCGATGCAGCGTGAAGTGTTCGAGCAGAAACCTGCCGCCATGGGTTCGATCTTCGGCGGGTCGGCCGCTCCGGTTGCCGCCCGTCCGGTGATCAACGCGCCGGCCTGGTTCAACGAGCAGCGCTTCCTCGAGGCCGCCCGCAGCCACTTCCAGGCGCTGCAGCAGCACTGGGACGCCAATGAAATGGACAAGATCGCCGAGTTCGTGACCCCGCAAATGCTTGAATTCCTCAAGCGTGAGCGTGCGGATCTGGGTGACGGCTTCCAATCCACCTACATCGACAACCTTCAGGTACAGCTGGATGGCGTGGATGATCGGGCGGACAAGACCATCGCCACCCTGACCTTCAGCGGCGTGTCGAAAACCTCGCGTTTCGACCAGGGCGAAACGTTCAGCGAAAGCTGGAACATGGAACGTCCACAGGGCGAAAACCAGCCTTGGCTGGTCGCCGGTATCCGCCAGAACGGCTGATCCCTTCGGCGTCAAACATGCAGCAAAGCAAACCCCGGCCCAGGCCGGGGTTTTCTATTTCGCGGTTGCATCTATAGCGAGCTACTGTATAAACCGGCCCATATACACCGCGCCATTCAAGCAAGAGGACCCCGGACGTGGAAGAAATCATCGAACAACTGCGCGAAGCCAACGAACCCGTGCCGGTTCCTCTGGAGCTGCCTGATGAAGACCAACTGGTGGAAATCGAAGAAGAGCTCTTCATCAACATCCCGTTCGTCTTCAAGGAATTCCTGCTGACCGTCAGCGATGTGGTCTATGGCAGCCTGGAGCCGGTGACCGTCACCGACCCGCAGTCCCACACCTATCTGCCGGATGTGGCGGCCAACGCCTGGGATGCCGGCGTACCGCGCGATCTGATTCCGATCTGCCAGGACGGCGACAACTACTACTGCGTCGAAGAGGACGGCACCGTGGTGCTGTGGTCCGGCGAAGAAGAGCTGATCACCGAAGAGTCCTGGGAATCGGTCTGGCACTGGGCCCGGGACGTCTGGCTGGAAAGCTGAGCCGCCAGGCGCCCCGCCGGGTCAATGCCCCGATGATTCCTTGTGATTTTCGAGGGTTTCCAGCAAGGCCACCTGCATCCGCGTATGCACCCGGATGAACCAGCGCCAGAGCAGCGCCGCCACGGCGGCCGCGACCACGGCGACCAGCACCAGCAACTTGTTGGTCGGCAAGATACTGGCCGACAAGGCTGCCAGCAGCAGGAAAATCACCAGCAGCGAGAGGATCGGGATCACTTCGGCGATCACCCGTCGCACTCGCTGTGTGTGACGCCCCGCCATCTCCGGCTTCACACCCATCTCCGCCAGCAGCATCGACAGCGCCTTGAGCTTGCGATACGCCGCAATCAGGAATGGCAGAGACAACAGCAGCGCCCCCCCCCAGATCAACGCTTTCTGCCAGCTCGGATCGCTGATCCAGTCCAGCAGCCAGGTCGAGAGACGTCCGGCAAAGAACGCGCCGGCAAGGAAGATCGCGATCACCAGCGCCAGATTGACCCCGACCTGCAGCAGAATCCGCCGGATCATCGACGCCAGCATCGCGCCTTCGCCCTGCGGCTGGATGCTGCGCAACCATTCGCCGTACATCCCGAATACCCGACCCAGACGTTTTGGCATGGCGGCCGACAGCTTGATCGACAACGGATCGGCTGCGCGGATCAGATAGGGCGTCAGCAACGTTGTGATGACCGAGACCGCCACGGCGACGGGATAGAGAAAATGGCTGGTGACCTGCAACGTCATGCCCAGCGCCGCGATGATGAAGGAGAATTCGCCAATCTGCGAAAGCCCCATCCCGACTCGCAGTGAGGTCCGTCCGTCATTGCCGGCGATAAACGCCCCGAGGCCGCAGGACAGCATCTTGCCCAGCACCACAGCGACGGTGATCACCGCAATCGGCCACGCGTACTGCAAAAGGATCATCGGATCCAGCATCAAGCCGATGGCAACGAAAAAGATGGCACTGAACAGGTCGCGAACCGGCTCGATCAGACGCTCGATCTTCAACAATTGCCGAGACTCGGCCATGATCGCGCCGATCAGGAACGCGCCAAGTACCATGCTGTACTCGAGCTTGACCACCAGCAGGCAGAAGCCGAAACACAGCCCGAGCACGGTGATCAGCAGCATCTCGTTGCTTTCGAATTTCGCCACGTAGGCCAGCAAACGCGGCACCAACAGAATCCCGACGACCAGCGCGACGATCATGAACAACGAGAGTTTGCCGACCGTTGAAAACACTTCCCCGGAACTCACCGTGCCGCTGACCGCGATACTCGACAACAGGGCGATGATGCCGATGCCGAGAATGTCTTCGACGATCAGCACGCCGAAGATCAACTGGGCGAAGCGCTCGTTTTTCATCTTCAGGTCGTTGAGCGCCTTGACGATGATGGTGGTCGAGGAAATGGCCAGGATCGCGCCCAGGAACAGCGAATCCATGGTATTCCAGTCGAACCAGCGGCCGATTTCGTAGCCGATCCAGATCATCAGGATGATTTCCAGGAACGCCGCGATAAACGCCGTGGCCCCCACCTTGAACAGCTTGCGCAGGCTGAATTCCAGCCCCAGGCAGAACATCAGGAAAATCACTCCCAGCTCCGCGAGGGTCTTGATGGTCTCTTCGTCGTGAATCAGGCCAAACGGCGGGGTGTGCGGGCCAATGATGAAGCCGGCGACGATGTAACCGAGTACCACCGGCTGTTTGAAACGGTGGAACAGCACGGTCACCACGCCTGCAACCAACATGATCACTGCCAGATCCTGAATAAAGCTGATGGCATGCATGGCGTGGGCTCCTTGAATGACGATGCCCGCGGCAGATGTGTGAAACGTCCGGGCGAGCTGGGTAAAAATCCGATTTCGGTGCAGGAATCGCCCTTGGGGGTGGGCTTTGGCAGGGTAACACCGCGACTTCCGGCTGAAAGGCGGTGCAATATATGGAAACAGATCGACCCGAGCGTGACGGCGACCAGTCGCCCGGCGTCCCGATAACGGTGCTTTTGAAAAGCGACCAGGCACCCGCAGAGGTGCATCTTCCCGCAACCTGCCTTGACCCGTGAGAACGTTATGGAACCCGGAAACGCCCAGCTGTCGATGACGGTACTGATGACCCCCGACATGGCCAACTTCTCTGGCAATGTCCACGGCGGCACCCTGCTCAAATACCTCGACGAAGTGGCCTACGCCTGCGCCAGCCGTTATGCCGGCCGCTACGTGGTGACCCTGTCGGTGGACCAGGTGATTTTCCGCGAGCCGATCCATGTCGGCGAACTGGTGACGTTCCTGGCGTCAGTCAACTACACCGGCAATACCTCGATGGAAGTCGGTATCAAGGTGGTCACCGAAAACATCCGCGAACGCTCGGTACGCCACACCAATAGCTGCTTCTTCACCATGGTCGCCGTGGACGATCAGCGCAAGCCGGCTGCCGTGCCGCCATTGCAGCCGCAGAACAGCGAAGACAAGCGCCGCTACATGCAGGCCCAGCAACGCCGGCAGATTCGCCAGGAGCTGGAAAAGCGCTATCAGGAAATCAAGGGCGACGCCTGAGATTAGCAGCGATCTGACGACCGCTATCGCGAGCAGGCTCGCTCCCACGGAGAAAACATCAACCGTGGGAGCGGGCCTGCTCGCGATTGAAGCCGAGGCGCATCAGAGGCTGATAGGCGTGGCCTCGAACTTCACGCGTGGATGCGCAATCCGGTCCTGCGCGCGCACCAGTTGCAGCTCATAACTGGCGCAGGCCTGGGTTTCCAGCAGCACTTCATGCACCGCTGCCGCCGTGAATTCAAACGCCGCCAGCAGGGTGTCGCCAAGCAGCACCCGGGCCAGAAACAGACCGGACGTCAGGTCGCCCACTCCCACCGGCTGACGCGGAAACGCCAGCAGCGGACGCCGAAGATGCCAACTGCCCTCAGCCGTCACCAGCAACATCTCGAAGCCATCCGCCGGTTTCCCCGGGTAATCCAGATGCTTGACCAGCACCGCTTTCGGCCCGCGAGCCAGCAGCGCCTGCGCCATCGCCAGGCAATCGAACAGCGACTGAGGCTTGCGCCCGGAAAAGCTGTCCAGTTCCAACTGGTTCGGACACATGAAGTCTGCGACCGCCGCGGCTTCGTCGAGCAGGAAATCGCTGACCTCGGCCGGCACGCTGCAACCCTTCTCCGGATGCCCCATCACCGGATCGCACAGGTACAAGGCTTTGGGATTGGCTGCCTTGATCCGTTCGATGCCACTGAGAATCGCCCGTCCCTGTGCCGCACTGCCGAGATAGCCTGACAGCACCGCGTCGCAATTGCCCAGCTCACCGATGGCCGCGATGCCCTCGACCAGCTCCGGAATCCGCTGTGGTGCCAGCACTTCCCCGGCCCACTGGCCGTACTGGGTATGGTTGGAAAACTGCACGGTGTTGAGCGGCCAGACATTGACCCCGACCCGCTGCATCGGAAAAACCGCAGCGCTGTTGCCGGCGTGGCCGAACACCACATGGGACTGGATGGCGAGCAGATGAGGCGTACGTTTCATTCGGTTTTTTCCGTAAAACGATTGAAATTCAAGCCGCGCAGTATGCGACGAAACGCAGCCTGTACGACAGACCGGCGACGCAGTTAAGCTGACGCCAACTTTTGGAGTTTTTCGTTGATGCTGACCCTGGAAAACATTTTCGTGCTGATGCTGTTCGCCGTTGCCGGCGCGTGGCTGTGGCACAACCACGGCCTGCGTGAACGGGCGCTGGAACGGGTCAAGCAGCACTGCGTGAATGTCGGCGTCGAGCTGCTCGACGGCAACGTGGCGTTGAAGAAGATCGGTTTCATCAAGGATGCCAGCGGCCGGCGACGTCTGGCGCGGGTTTACAACTTCGAATTCACTGTGACCGGCGAAACCCGTCACAACGGCAGCATCACCCAGTTCGGCCCCCACAGCGTGCAGATCGAGCTGGCGCCCTACCCGGCACCGTTCGACGACACGCCGCCGGTGGTGGAAGTGGCCAGGCCAAGCGCGCAAGTCATCGAACTGAGCCAGTGGCGCCAGGAACACACCAAGTGGAAGCCTTGAGTCAGACCGCCTGAGTCCGACAACCGGCCAATCCCGCCTGCAATTCGTCGATCCTCTGCGGCTGGTCGAAAATCAGCTCGATCCGTGAGTCCTTGCGCCACTCGCTGGGCCGCCAGTCCAGTTTGGCGCTATCCAGGGCATTGGCTGATTCCCAACCAGTCAGACTGTGGATAACCAGCTTCGCCCGACGCCAGTTCAGGGATTCGAGCCACTGAGTGATGCGAATCACGTCAAACGTCTGGCCGGGATGCCAGCGCCAGCCGATGCTCCAGCCGCCCTCCTGCGCCTGGCTCAGGCAGATCGGCAAAGCCGGATCGCTCCAGACGGCCGGCATCTGCGCCAGCCCCTTGGGAACGACGAACTTATCCACACCTGCCTGCGCCTGTTCCTTGATTCCCGGCAACTCACTCAGTGGCAACAACGCCTGTTGCGTCCAGATCAACCGGCCGAATGGCAGCTGGCGGGCGATCCGCTCTCGCGTGGGCTCATCGAGGTTTTCCGCTTTGTTCAACACCAGCAAACCGGCATTCGGCATCGCCTCCCGTTGCGCTGGCGGTAGTAACTTGCCCGCCGCCAGCGCCTGAGCGTCCAGTACCAGCACGCCGGGTTGAACCGCAAGAACGTCACGCCATGGCGCTTCACGCAGTTGCTGCAACAATGTCGCCGGGTGCCCAAGTCCGGAAGGCTCGATGAACAGACGGTCCGGCTGAGCCTTGCGCAGCAGTCGTCCCAACCCAATCTGAAACGGTGCGCCATTCACACAACACAAACAGCCCCCGGCCACTTCGCCCAGTGCGATACCATCGGCGTCCTGGGTCAACAGCGCAGCATCGATGCCGATCTGGCCGAACTCGTTGATCAGCACGGCCCAGCGCTCACCGGTCGGTCGCTGCGCCATGAGCTGGCGGATCAGGCTGGTCTTGCCGGCGCCCAAAGGGCCTGCGATGACATGGGTGGGAATGTTCTGCAACATGATCAAGGATTTCTGGAGGTCGGGAATGCGGTGGATGGGATGGTCGTTGCTGCTGGCGCTGGTGTCGGGCGAAGCCCTGGCACAGGCGTGTGTGGTGCACAGCCAGGCGGAACGCCTCGACGTGAAGGTGTGCCAACAGAACCGCAACATCCCGGAGAAACTGTTCAATGACGGCTTCTGCCAACCCACGCTGCCGGGGCAGACAGTCGAGGTGCAGTACGTCGATCAGTGCCCCGCCGGGGCGTTTGGCGTGTGCAGCAACGCGCAAGTCGCCAATATGCCTTATCGCCAGGATATCCACTATTACGGCGTGGCCACCGATGCGGCGTATTTGAAGCCGTACTGCGAAAACCAGAGCCAGGGTAACTGGCTCAAGCCTTGAGCCTTCAGCCCAACCAGTCGAGGGTCAGCATCAGACGCCGTTCGCCCGGCGCCGGTTTCGGAGAGCGATGGATCAGGCCGAACCCTTCGTTGCCGTGCCACTTCTCTCCTTTGAGCAACGCCACTTCACCGCTCGTCAGCTGTTGAATCCGCGATTTTTCCTGCGGTTCGGCAAGCGGTTTTCCCAGCTCTCGGCGATCCATTTCCTCTTCCTTCAGCCACTCGCTGCCAATGCCCGCGTAGGTGGTGATCAGCCTGACAGGCACATGGTCAACGTGAAAACGCGGGCACATGGCCTTGTCCAGCACACGCAGCCGCAAGCCGATCCGTCGGGCGCCGAGCAGGCAGGCGAAGGCGCCGGTCAACCATCTCAGGTCAGCGATAAACCCTTCATGACCTTCAAGGTCACGGTATTCGCTGGCCAGGCCACTCAGGTCCGGTTCGCTGTCTTCATCGGGCAATTCAAGGCTCAGCGCTTCGGCATAAGGTTCATCCAGCGAGAGCAACAAGCTCGCAAATTCAGCGACGTGAATCGGAAGCTGGCGCTGCCAGACGGCGAGGTTGATTTCATCCTCAAGAATGCTCGCGAGTGTTTGCGGGGTCGGGCCGAAGACTTGATGGCGCGTTCCGTTTTGCAGCGGTTTGAGCGCAAGCATCACGCGACCTCGTCGTGCCAGGGGCCAAACGGATCGGCCAGCAATCGCCAGCCTTCAATACCGAGCGCCATCTCCATATCGGTCAACAGGCAGTCGTCCAGGGCTGATTCGAGTTGTGCGAAATCGATGTTCTGACCGATAAACACCAGCTCCTGACGGCAGTCTCCTACGCTGGCGGTCCAGTTTTCCATGATCGCAGCGGTGCTTTCCTGATCCTGCGGCCACTGATTCTTCGGCACAAAGCACCACCAGCGCCCGGCGAAACCATGGCGCATCAAACCGCCCGCCTGAGACCAGCTACCGGCGTCCGTGGGTTTACTTGCCAGCCAGAAGAAGCCTTTGGAGCGCAGCAGTTTGCCGTTCACCCAAGGGCTGGCGATGAAGTCGAAAAAACGCTGTGGGTGGAAGGGACGGCGCGCCCGATAGGCCGTGGAGGCGATGCCATATTCGTCGGTTTCCGGCACATGCGCGCCACGCATCTCCTGGAGCCAACCCGGGGCCGTCGCTGCTCTGTCGAAGTCGAAGCGACGTGTATTGAGGATCTTTTTCAGCGGCACTTCCCCCATCACCATCGGGATGATCTCGGCGTTGGCGTTCAGCCGCTTGAGGATCGCCATCAGCTCTTCCCGCTCGCTGCGGCTGATCAGGTCGATCTTGCTGATCAGCAGAACGTCGGCGAACTCGATCTGTTCGATCAACAGATCGGTGATCGAACGCTCATCCTCTTCTGCGAGCATTTCACCCCGGGAGGCCAGGCTTTCGGCCGCCTGGAAATCAGGCAGGAAATTCAAACCGTCGACTACAGTGACCATGGTGTCGAGGCGAGCGATGTCGGCCAGGCTTTGCCCCTGCTCGTCGCGAAAGGTGAAGGTTTCGGCAATCGGCAGCGGTTCGGAGATTCCGGTGGATTCGATCAGCAGATAATCGAATCGACTTTCCCGCGCCAGCTTGGCCACTTCCTCCAGAAGGTCTTCGCGTAGCGTACAGCAGATGCAACCGTTGCTCATTTCCACGAGCTTTTCTTCTGCGCGGTTCAGGTCGACATTCCGCTGAACTTCGCCGCCATCAATGTTGATTTCGCTCATATCGTTGACGATGACAGCTACACGTAGATCGTCCCTGTTACGTAGTACGTAATTCAAAAGTGTACTTTTTCCGGCGCCGAGAAAACCGGATAAGACGGTCACGGGAAGTTTGGAAGACATGGGATAAACCTCTTCAAGCGGTAGCTAAACGCAGAAAATGCTCTCGGTGGCAGGCGCTCTCGGGCGTCAATGAAGCAGCAGACGCTTGTAAACAGGGAGCCAAGGAAAGCTCGATCAAGAAATATGTTATAGTATAACAATATTAAAGATCCACATTCTTCTTGCCGTAAACGACAGAGGGCAGGAAGCTGAAAACACTTCGCCGCCGAGTCGTCTCATGAAAACTGCGCTGAAATTCTCAATCCTTGCTTTGGCGTTGATGACCTCTGATGCATGGGCACAAGCCCCGGGACTCGCCGCCTGCACACGGAGCGCGAACCTGCTGTCGTGTGTCGATGCCGATGGCAGCGCCTACAGTGTCAACACGGTCGGCAAGACCATTTATCTGCGCGGTTTCGACAAGATCGGCCGGCGCTATTGGGCTCAAACCAATAGCGTTTACGGACAATTGACGTTCTTCACCGGGATCGCCTCGGACGGCGAAACCTGGGTCGGCTACAACC
Source organism: Pseudomonas bananamidigenes (assembly GCF_001679645.1). GTDB lineage: Bacteria > Pseudomonadota > Gammaproteobacteria > Pseudomonadales > Pseudomonadaceae > Aquipseudomonas > Aquipseudomonas bananamidigenes. The sequence continues at coordinate 50,761 of NZ_LRUN01000060.1, forward strand.
GCCGAGTGGGCTGGACGACCATCAACCGTTTTTCCAGCTCCGGCGGAAGCAGCGCAAAGTTCACCTGCAGTCGAATCACTGGCTGCTAGACACGGATCTGTTGCTGGTTTTGCTGCCAGGCGATATAGCTGTCAGCCGGTGGATTTTTCTGGAAATAGCGCTGTAATCCTTCAAACAATCCGTCGGCAACTGCCTGTTGATGGCGCGCAGTAACCAGTCGCTGACTGTCCCGCGCGTTGGAAATGAACCCTGTCTCCACGAGAATGGATGGCACATCAGGTGACTTCAGTACCGCAAACCCCGCCTGTTCCACACGCTTTTGATGCAACGTAGTGATGCCAGCCAGACTTCCCAGGACTGCGCTGCCCAACTGCAAACTGGCGGCAATGGTTGCATTCATCGACATATCGAGGATCACGCCAGCGAGCATCGGATCCTTGTCCTTGAGGGTCAGCAGGCTCGTCGCGCCAAGCAGATCTGCACCATTTTCACGCTGCGCCATAAAGCGCGCCGTGGCGGATGTTGCACCTCCTTCAGACAGGCAATACACCGAAGCGCCGGAAGCCGTCAGACGCGGCGCAGCATCCGCGTGAATCGAGATGAACATGTCGGCCTTGTGTTGACGGGCGATATCGACCCGCTTGCGCAACGGTACGAAGAAGTCGTCATTACGCACGAGTTTCACTTCGAAGCCTTTTTCCCGTTTCAATCGACGTCCGAGAAGTTGTGAAATCGAGAGCACAACGTCTTTCTCACGCTCGCCCTTTGCACCGACTGCCCCAGGATCTTTGCCGCCATGGCCGGGGTCCACCACGACAATGATGTCGCGTTTTGGGTGACTGGTTTTCGCCGGCGTTTCACGTGGAACACTTGGCTTGGTCACTTTTTCATCGTTCAAAAGATCCAGAACCAGGCGATGCCCCTGCCCATCCTGAGGCGCCAACAGGAAAGCATTCAGTTGAACAGGGTGATTCAAATCCAGAACGATGCGCGTGTCACCCTTGCCAAAGTTCCCGGAACGGATACTGCGGATAACCGTATCGCCGAGCGAGAGTTGACTGAAATCCCCATTCAAGCTGGAACCACTCAGATCAATGATCAAACGATCAGGCGCACTCAATGTGAACGTCTTGTAAGTCACCGGCCCGCTCAAATCAAAGACCAGACGGAGCTTGTCATCCGAACGCCAAAGGCGAGCGTTACGAATCTGCGTGGCATTGACGCTGAAAGGAAAAGCCAGTGCAGCGCTGGCCAACATCAGATTAAGCAAATGACGTCTGTGCATGAGAAAGCCCATTCATGAAAAAGGCATCGTGGTTTGATTTGTTATAATGTAACATTAAATCGAATCAACACGACGGTACTGAACATGAATGCGCTGACGTTGCCGGATATCGCCGCGCAAGCTGCCCGCCAAGCCTTGCCGCTTGATTGGGTGGGAATGCGTGGCATCGCTCTACCTGTATTTCTTGAAGGTCAACGCTTGGCTGCCAAAGCCGATGCGGGTGTCAGCCTGGATGACGGCGAAGCCCGTGGTATTCACATGTCACGACTGTATCTGGCGCTGGAAATGCTGGAACAGCAAAACCTGACGCCGGCACTTCTGCACCAGGTTCTGCAGCGTTTTCTCGACACTCATGAAGGCTTGGCTAACAACGCTTACCTGAATATCCATACCGAGCTGCTGCTCAAAAGACCCGCACTGGTCAGTCCCTTGAGCGGTTGGAAAACCTATCCGGTGAGCATTTCAGCCACTCTGAAAAACACAGTGTTCCACGTGGAACTGAAAATTGAAGTGGCTTACTCATCGACTTGCCCCTGCTCTGCCGCTCTGGCGAGGCAATTGATCCAGCAGCAATTCGTCGACGACTTTGCCAACAAACCATTGCAGCATGCTGAGGTTCTCGCCTGGCTGGGCTCGACTCATGGGATCATCGCTACCCCTCACAGCCAGCGCAGCACTGCACAACTGCATCTGCAGCTCGAAGAATTCGTCGACGGACTGCCGCTCACCTCAACCATCAACGACGCCGAAGCCGCTCTCGGCACCGCCGTGCAAACCGCGGTAAAACGCGCCGACGAACAAGCCTTTGCCCTCGCCAATGGCCAGAACCTGATGTTCTGCGAAGACGCCGCTCGACGCTTGAATCTGGCACTGCGTCGCTCACCCGGCATCCGCGAATTCCATCTGCGGGTGATCCACGCTGAAAGCCTTCACGCCCACGATGCAGTCGCTGAAAGCCACTGGAGCCGGGAGACAGCATGATCCGTCTGCAGTCATTGAGTTGGGGCGCACCCGGCCAACCGCTCACACCACCGCTGAGCCTTGAACTGGAACGCGGCAGTCTTACGGCCATCATCGGCGTGAACGGAAGCGGAAAAAGCAGCCTGCTCAAAGTCATCACCGGATTGCAGCGACCGCTCGCCGGCACCGTAGCGCTGGGCGTGCCCCGCCAAAGTGGTCTGTCATTCCTTCCCCAGCAACAGCACCTGGATCGCCAATTCCCGATCAGTCTTCAGGAGTTGGTCGCCGCCGGTTTCTGGGGACGCCGACTGTCGTCGCAACTGCGCACACAACGACTGTCCCAGGCACTTGAAGCCTGGCACTTGAGCGGTCTGGAACAGCGTCCGCTGATGGCGCTCTCCGGCGGTGAACTGCAACGCGCCCTGCTCGCTCGATTGAGCCTGGCCGACACACCCTTGCTGCTGCTCGACGAACCCCATGCGGCTCTCGATGAACTGGGCCAGGCACTATTGTGGAAACACCTTCATACCTGGCATGAGCAGGGCCGGACATTGGTCATGGTGTGCCACGACCTCGCCGCCGTCCGCCAACACATTCCACAAACGCTGCTGATCAAAGACAGCGGCTGTGTGTTCGGCCCCAGTGTCGAGCTGACCCAGCAAACACCTGACGAGCAGGTGGCCTGATGCTCAGCGCCGCGCATTTATGGCAACCGTTTCTTGAGTTCGTGTTCATGCGCCGCGCCCTGCTCGGCGGTCTGCTGCTGGCGTGCAGCACCGCACCACTGGGTGTGTTTCTGATCCTGCGGCGCATGAGCCTGATCGGCGACGCCGTCGCGCACGGCATCCTTCCCGGCGCCGCGCTCGGCTTCTGGTTTGCCGGCCTGAGTCTTCCCGCGCTGACCCTCGGCGGCCTCGGCGCCGGTCTGAGCATGGCCGGTCTCGCCGCTTGGATAACCCGTCGTACCGGCCTGCGCGAAGACGCCAGCCTCGCGGCGATCTATCCCATCTCCCTGGCCAGCGGCGTGCTGATTCTGGGCATCGCCGGCAAACGTCTCGACCTGCTGCACTTGTTGTTCGGTTCGGCATTGGCCGTCGACGGCCCCACCCTGAACGGAATGCTGGGCGTGTCGTTGCTAAGTCTCATGGCCATGGCGCTGATCTACCGCCCGCTCCTGCTCGACACCCTCGACCCGATTTTTTTGCGCACCGTCAGCCGACTCGGCCCGATCGCCCATGGGGTGTTCCTGATGCTGGTGGTGCTCAACCTGGTTATCGGATTTCAGGCCATCGGCGCATTGATGGTGGTCGGACTGATGATGCTGCCTGCCGCCGCTTCACGTTTCTGGAGCCGACGCCTGCCGATCCTGATCACCATTGCCGCCGTGATCGGTTGCCTGTCGGTGTGGCTCGGGCTGCTGCTGTCGTTCTACTACTCGTTGCCCAGCGGCCCGGCCATCGTGCTGGTCGCAGGCATCGGTTACCTATTGTCCGTGGTGCTCGGGCCGGTTCACGGCCTGCTGCGTCGCCCACCCTTGTTCACATCCCAATGAGGTGTTTCCCGATGCGCGCTCTACTCGTGTTGTTCAGCCTGACGCTGTCGATGTCGTTGTCGGCTGCGGAAAAACTGCCAGTGGTCACCAGCTTCAGCATCCTTGCCGACATGGTGCATCAGGTCGGCGGCGAGCATATCCAGATTACCGACATGGTCGGTCCCGACGCCGATGCCCACACCTATGAACCGACACCGGAAGATGCGAAGGCACTGCTGAAAGCAAAATTGATCCTAAAAAACGGCCTGGGTTTCGAACCCTGGCTGGATCGACTGGTGACCAGCACCGACACCCGAGCCACGGTCATCAGCGCCAGCCACGGCGTGATCCCCCGCTCTCTGGATGAAGACGGCGAGACCGTGCCCGACCCTCACGCCTGGCACAACCTGGCCAACACCGAGTTGTATGTCGCCAACATTACCAAGGCTCTGATCGCCGCTGACCCGGCGAACAAGGCCGACTACGAACGCAACAGCAAGGCCTACCTGAAACAGATCTACGCCCTCCTCGCCGAAGCCAAGGCCAAACTCGGTTCCCTGCCGCCCGGCAATCGCAAGATCGTCACCAGCCACGACGCCTTTGGTTATCTCGGCCAGGCCTACGGGATCGACTTCATGGCGCCGCAAGGGTTGTCCACCGAGCGCGAACCTTCCGCCGCCGAAGTCGCCGCGTTGATCACCCAGATCCGCCAAGCCAAGGTCAAAGCCGTGTTCATGGAAAACATCAAGGACGCGCGCCTGCTCAAACAGATCGCCGACGAAAGCAGCGCGCACATCGGCGGCACACTGTACTCCGACGCCCTCTCCGCTTCAGGTCCGGCCAGCACGTTCACCGGCCTGTTCGAATCCAACCTCAATACTCTTTACGACGCCCTGAGCCAACCATGATCCGAAAAAATCCTTCCGGCGATTTGCCGCAAATTGCCGAGTCTGCCTACGTCGATAAAACCGCAATCATCTGCGGCAAGGTAGTGATCGGCGACAACGTGTTCGTCGGTCCCTATGCGGTCATTCGCGCCGATGAGGTGGACGCCTCGGGCGCAATGGAGCCGATCACCATCGGCGCCAACTCGAACATCCAGGATGGCGTAGTGATTCACTCCAAGTCTGGCGCAGCGGTGACCATCGGCGAGTTCAGCTCCATCGCCCACCGCTCGATCGTGCATGGCCCGTGCAAAGTCGGCGACCGGGTGTTCATCGGTTTCAACAGCGTGCTGTTCAACTGCGTGGTCGGCGACGGTTGCGTGGTACGGCACAACTCGGTGGTCGATGGCCGGGATCTGCCGGATGCGTTTTATGTGCCCTCCACCACCCGCATCGGGCCGAACACCGATTTGTCGCAGTACCCGCCAGTGAGTGTCAGCGCTTCAGAGTTTTCCGAAGACGTGGCGCGCACCAATGTCGATCTGGTGCGCGGCTACAAGGCCCTGCAGAACGAGTTCTGAACCATGAACAGTGTGCTGATTCGCAATGCGCGACTGGTGAATGAAGGACGTGAGTTCGACGCCGATCTGCTGGTCAGCCACGGACGCATCATCAAGATCGCCCCCAGTATCGAAGGCGAAAACGCCGGACTGGAAATCGACGCCGCCGGTCAATGGCTGCTACCGGGAATGATCGATGATCAAGTGCATTTCCGTGAGCCGGGTTCGCCGACCAAGGGCAGCATCTACACCGAATCCCGCGCCGCGGTGGCCGGGGGCATCACCAGCTTCATGGACATGCCCAACACCAACCCGGCCACCCTCACCCTCGAAACATTGGCTGATAAAAAGCGCCGGGCGGCGATCAATTCGGTGGCCAACTACGGCTTTCACTTCGGTGTCAGCCACGACAACCTGGACACTGTCGCGGCGCTCAATCCCAGTGAGGTGGCCGGGGTGAAAGTGTTCATGGGCGCGTCGACCGGCAATATGCTGGTCGATGATCCCCGGACGCTGGAACGATTATTCGCCGAGGTGCCGACGATTCTGCTGGCCCATTGCGAACACACGCCGAGCATCGAGGCCAACACCGCAAAGCTGTATGAGCGTTTCGGCGACCATCTTCCGCCCGACGCCCATGCCTTGATCCGAAATGCCGAGGCCTGTTATCGCTCATCTTCACTGGCGGTTGATCTCGCCAAACGCCATGGCACTCGCCTGCACGTGTTGCACCTGACCACCGCCCGGGAGCTGGAGCTGTTCGAGGACAAGCCGCTGACGCACAAACGCATTACGGCGGAAGTCTGCCTGCATCATTTGCTGTTCGATGATCGCGACTATCCGGACTTCGGCAACCAGATCAAATGCAACCCGGCGATCAAGACCCGGGCTGATCGCGATGCCCTGCGTCTTGCCTTGCTCAGTAATCGTCTGGATGTGATCGGCAGTGACCACGCCCCGCATACCTGGGCGGAGAAACAGCTGTCGTATGCCCAGGCGCCGTCCGGTCTGCCACTGGTGCAACATGCGATGCCGGCGTTGCTGGAGCTGGTAGCGGACGGTGTTCTGCCGATCACAACCCTGGTGGCGAAGACCAGCCATCGGGTGGCGGATCTGTTCGCCATTCCGGATCGTGGTTATCTGAGAGAGGGATATTGGGCGGATCTGGTATTGATTCAGTCAGAACCCGAGGGTGTCGCGGTATCGCGGCAACCTGTTCTGTCACAGTGCGGGTGGACGCCGTTTGCCCGTCGCAGCTTTCGCCATCGGGTGAGTACGACGCTGGTATCGGGGCAGATTGCATGGCACGCCAATCGACTGCACGAAGGCTGTCAGGGATTGCCACTGCGATTCATACGCTAAAAAACGCCCCCACACTGTTGTGGGGGCGGTTGGTTTTTCAGGCTCTTGGTTTGACCGTGCCGCAATCCTGACCCAGCCACACGGCGCGGGTTTCCAGACTGCCCTTCTGGTTGATCCCGATGGCATTGAACGTGCCGTTGGCGACGGTCGTGAACTCGCGATCACTGATGAACGTGGCCACACCTGTGCCCTGGGCTCGCGGGCAACTGAAGCGGAATTTCCACTGATTGCCGTTGCGCTCGGTGATCTGCTGCTTGCAGCCCGACTGCGGGTCTGCCAGCGGAATATCATTGGTCGCCACTTGCTGCGGTGTCAGGCAGGCACGAATGCCCTTGCCGCCGATATTGATCCCCTGCTTCTCCAGCTGCGCCCGTTGTTGCGGAGTGATCTGGCCCTGAATCTGGCCAAGGATCGATTGCACGTCCATGGCCTGATCATCGACTTTCACGTTGCTCGACGTCATTTCCCACAAGCCCGGCTGCAGCATTTGCGCCTGAGCCACCAACGGCAAGGCCAACCCCAGACCCAGCGCCAAACCCAGCAGACGAACGTTCATTGCAAAACTCCTGATCAGTAGTGGCCGTTAGACGCCAGCCGCCTGTTTCGGTTCATGGGCGGCTTTCACGGCTGAAAATAAAATAGCGACAAGCGCAAAGGAACATGGTCTGTTAAGCATTGAATCTTCAGGAGCAAGGTTGCCCCATGGATTATTTCGGCCCGCACATCTTCGGTTATCTGATTGCACTGATACATACTCTGGGCACCATTGCCGCCATTCATGCCGTGTTGACTGTCAGAACCGCACAAGGCTCGATCGCCTGGGCGCTGTCTCTGGTCTTCATCCCTTATCTCACGCTCATTCCCTATCTGGTGTTCGGTCGCAGCACCTTCGACGGTTATATCAAGGCCCGGCGCCAGGCCAACGAACAGATGCGCCAGGCCGTATCCGAACTGAACTGGCGCCCTTGGGTGGAAGAAGCCCTGACGGCTCGCGCTTCAAACGCCTACGACTCGTTGCGGGCGATGCCGAAGCTGGGACGCATGCCGTGTCTGGCCAATAACGAAGTGCGATTGCTGATCAACGGCAGCAGCACTTTCGAGGCGATTTTCCACGCAATCAGCCAGGCACGGGAAGCGGTGCTGATTCAGTTTTTCATCATTCACGACGATCGCCTCGGTCAGCGCCTGCTCCAACTGTTGTTGAAAAAGGCCGCCGAAGGTGTCGCCATTCATCTGCTCTATGACCGCATCGGCAGCCACGCCCTGCCCCACAACTACGTGCAGCAATTGCGCGACGGCGGTGTCGAGGTCAAGGCCTTCGCCACCCGCAGCGGCTGGCTCAACCGCTTTCAGGTGAACTTCCGCAACCACCGCAAGATCGTGGTGGTCGACGGAATGATCGGGTTTGTCGGCGGGCACAACGTCGGCGACGAATACATGGGCGAAAAACCACCCCTGGCGCCCTGGCGCGATACGCATGTGCAGGTGCGGGGGCCAGTGGTCGCCTGCATGCAGGAGTCATTTGCCGAAGACTGGTTCTGGGCCGCGCGCACGCTGCCGCCGTTGATCCTGCCCGAGGTTTATCCGGATGACGGCGTACTCTGCCAGTTGCTCGCCAGCGGCCCGGCGGATGCCTGTGAAACCTGCTCGCTGTTCTTCGTCGAAGCCATCCATGCCGCCACCGAACGCGTGTGGATCACCAGTCCTTACTTCATTCCTGACGAAGCGGTATTCGCTGCATTGCGTCTTGCGGTTCTGCGCGGTGTCGATGTGCGACTGTTATTGCCCTCGCGTCCCGATCACCGGATCGTCTATGCCGCGTCGAGCCTCTATGCATTCGAAGCGGTGCGCGCCGGAGTGCGGGTGTTCCGCTACCAACCGGGTTTTCTGCATCAGAAAGTGGTGCTGGTGGATAACGAGATCAGCGCCATCGGCAGCGCCAACCTGGATAACCGTTCGTTCCGGTTGAATTTCGAAGTGATGCTGCTGACGGTCGACAGCGAATTCGCCGGCCACGTGGAACAGATGCTCAACGATGACTTCGCCCTGTCTTACGAGATCGCCAAGGAAGAAAGCCGGGAGATCCATCGCCTGCAACAGCTCGGCATGCGGATCGCCCGGCTGATTTCACCGATTCTCTAGTTCAAGGGTTGTAGATGTCGTCACGTGTCCAGGGCAGCTCATGACTGCCGTCGGGATGGGCCTTCACGGCGAGGATCTGGTGCAGATTGATCCAGCCCCTGGCAAACGCATAGGCACAACCGGCCAGATACAGGCGCCAGATCCGCAGGGCCTGTTCCGGTACCAGTTTCGCGGCGGCTTCCAGATTGTCCTCCAGACGTTCGCTCCAGTGATCGAGGGTTCGCGCGTAGTGCAGGCGCAGGCTCTCGACATCGACAACCTCCAGACCTGCTTCACTGATGTTGGCCGTGATCATCGCCAGATGTGGCAACTCCCCGTTGGGAAACACGTATTTCTCGATGAAGTCCCCGGCGCCGCGCCCCACCGGGCGGCCGTCGGTATGCTTGGCGGTGATGCCATGGTTCATCACCAGACCGCCCTCTTTCACCGCACCGAACAGGATGCGGGTGTACTCGGGCAAATTGGCGTGACCGACATGCTCGAACATGCCCACGCTCACGACCTTGTCGAACCGCCCGTCCTGGGGCAGGTCCCGGTAGTCGAGCAACTGCAATTCGACCTGATCTTCCAGGCCGTCGGCTTTCACCCGTTCGCGGGCCAGCGCCAACTGCTCCTTGCTCAGGGTGATGCCAAAAACCCTGGCACCGAATTCCCGGGCAGCAAAGCGTGCCAGCCCACCCCAGCCACAGCCGACATCCAGCAGATACTCGCCCGGCTGTAGCCGCAGTTTGCGGCACAAATGGCGAAACTTGGCTTCTTGCGCCTGCTCGATGGATTCGCTGCCGGTCTCGAAATAGGCGCAGGAGTACACCATGTTGCTGTCCAGCCACAGCTGGTAGAACTCGTTGGAAAGGTCGTAGTGGTAGGAAATCGACTGGGCGTCGGTTTCCTTGTCGTGCAAGGTGCGCACGGGATGACTGCCTTCATCTTCATCGAGCAGCGCGGTGCTCAGCTCGTCGCAGACGCGGATGACCTCGCTGATCGAGCCTTCAAGCTCGACCTTACCCTCGACGAATGCGCCCCCCAGCGCATCCAGACTGGGATGGGTGAGCTGGGCCACCATTTGCGGATCCTTGACCACGATGGTCACGCTGGGATCGGGCCCGAGATCGAATTCATGGCCGTCCCAGAGTCGCAGGCGAAGCGGAAGCCGCAGATTCTGTAAGGCCGGTGGAAGTTGCGCGAGCATGGAATATCCCCCTGGTTTCAGACGTCTGATCTGAGGGTAGACCATCCTTGAAAATTAGCAGGCTATCGATTCAATAGTCGCCACCTATCACACAGCAGCACCGATCTCCCTCCTGCGGTGCGCCTGTACAGAAGACTGCGGGATCGGCGCACCGTTCGAAAAATGATCAGTTCTGCCCGTCAAGCTTCAACAACGGTTCCTGGAATCGCAGCAAGCGCCCGGCGTTGCCCAGTACCAGCAAGGTACTCAGGTTGTGCAACAACGCGGCAATCATTGCCCCGGCCGCCCCCAACCAGCCGAATGCAGCGAATACGACGATGGCCAACGTCCAGCCCAGACCGATGATCACGTTCACCTGCAGCGTGCGCCGGCATTGGCGACTCAGGCGCACACACGTGCCGAGCCGGCGCAGATCGCTGCCGATCAGCACGATGTCGGCGGACGCCAACGCTATATCCGCCCCACCCGCGCCCATCGCGACGCCTACCACACCGGCCTTGAGTGCCAGCGAATCATTGATGCCGTCACCGACCACCATCGGCCGGAATCCATGGTCGATTTCCTTCAATACCCGATTGAGTTTGTCTTCGGGCAACGCCTGAGCTTCGACTTCCTGCAAGCCGACATCCCGGGCCAGGGTATGCGCCACGCTCTGCCGGTCGCCGGTCAGCAGCAGTTGCCGACCGAGGCCCAACTCGCGCAGTTCGCTCAAGGCGGATTTCGCTTCCGGTTTGACGCTGTCGGCCAGCAAGAGCCAGGCGAGGAATTCACCGTTCAACGCCAGACCGGCAATCGGGCCATCGTGCTCGGGAATCGTTGTAGTCGGGATCCCCAGCTGCGCAAACAGCTCCGGGCGACCCAGCGCGGCTTCACCTTGCTCCGTTCTGGCGACCACACCCAGCCCCTGGCGTTCGTGAATGTCGGTCAGCACCAGCATCTGGTCTGCGTGGATCAGTCCGGCCAGCGCCCGACTGACCGGGTGACTGCTCGCAGCGCCAAGACTGGCGGCCAGTGCCATCACCGAATCGTGATCCGCCTGGGTGCTGCTGATCGACTGCAAGCGCAACGTGCCGTAAGTCAGCGTGCCGGTCTTGTCCACCACCAGCGAAGTAAGGTCGGCCAGTTCTTCAAGAAAAGCCGAACTGCGGATCAGAATCCCGTGCCGCGCCGCCACCGCCACCCCGGCAATCGCCGTGGCCGGTGCCGACAGCACCAATGCGCAAGGACAGGCTGCGACCAGCACCGCCAACATCGCCTGCGCATCCTGGGTCACAAACCAGGTCACTGCCGCCAGCAGCAACACCAGCACCATGTAGCTGCCGGCATAACGTTCCAGCAGCCGGGTGATCGGCGGCTTGGAGCGCTCGGCGTTCTGCATCAGGGCGATGACCTTGCCCAGGGTCGATTCACCGCCGGTGCGGGTCACTTCTATCCGCAACAGACCATCGAGGTTGATCGCTCCGCCGAACACGGTCATTCCGACGCTTGCCTCGACGGGCACCGACTCACCCGTGATCGACGCGGTGTCGAGGCTGGCCTGGCCGGACAACACGCGACCGTCCGCCGGTACCCGATCGCCGGCCCGTACTTCGACGGTGTCACCGGCCTTGAGCGTGCCGTTATCGACTTCGATGACCGTGCCATCTGCCTGAACCTTTCGTGCATGGCTGCGAGTGAGCTGGCCCAACGCATGAATCGCCTCTTGCGAGCCGATCACGCTGCGCTCCTCCAGCACATGGCCGAAGATCATGATGATGGGCAACAACGCAGCGGTGAGCAGATCACCGGTGGCCCAGGCCCCGAGCATCGCCAGCGCAATCAACTGATCGGTGATGCCGTGCAGGCTTGGGTATCGCAGGCTGAACCATGCCGAACGCATCACCGGCACTGCCACCAGCAAAGACGCGACACCCAGCAGCAACTGACTGACGCCTGTCTGTTCAGGCATCAACCAGCGCCAGACCAATCCGAGCCCGAGCAAACCGAGAGCGAGCATCGCCAGGGTCAACTGGCGCGCAGCGCGACGTTGCTCGGCCGAGGACAACAGGCTCGGTGCGGCATTGGTGACAGTCATTTACTGGCTCCCTGAATGATCAGGCGGGAATCATCTTTCGGATCGATCGTGGTGACCGAACCGGCCTGGCCGAGAATCTTCGGTATCCGTTCGCGGTAAAGGCGCAGCAGCATCTGCGGGTCGGAGTTCTGTTGCCCCGCCAGACTCAGCACGGTAGCGGTATCGGCGGAGGCTTTGGCCAGGCGCTCTCCGGCCTGGGCATGGGCGACCTGCAAGGTACGGTCGGCCAGTTCGTTGGCGGTCTGAGTGATTTTCTCAGCGTCGGTGCGAGCATTGGCCACAGCCTTGTCGGCCTGTTGGCTGGCAGTCAGCACAGCATTGAACGCACCGACGGCCGGCTCGGGCAGACTCGACTGCACATCGACCCGCGCCACTTCGATACCGATGCCCTGCCCGCTCGCCTTCAATTCCGCCAAGCGCCGATTGATACCCTGCACCAGATCGCCACGCAACCGCTCCCGTCGTTCGGCAGCTTGATTGTCGGCACCGATCAGCTCCGGTCGCGCTACCAGAATGGTGTCCAGATCCCGCGCCGCGGTCAGGGCCACCGCGCTGCGGGTCACCAGTCGATCCAGTGCCGGCAGCACATGGTCGCCTTGCAGCACGAAGTCATAGGGATCGGTGACCTTGTAGAACACCCGCACATCCAGCTGAACGACACCGGCGTCACCCGTGAGCAAATAGCCTGAACCGGCCAATGCATCGCTGATTGGCGTGGCGAACGTCGCGACGCGATCCGCCTGTATTGCGGCAGGGCTGCGCAGCAGATTTTCCACACGACGCTCAATGACCCGATCAGCCGCCGGCAGCAGTACGACCTGTTCGAACGGCTGCGGCCAGGCCAATAACAACCCGGCATTCTGGATGCGCTCCAATGCGCCGAAATGCATGACCACCGCACGATTCTGCGGGTCGATCTGCCTTACATTGGAAAACGCCCAAGCCAGCGCCGCCAGAACCGTTACCGCATACAAAGCGAAAAAGGCCAGGCGACCGGCCTGAATCCACGGACTGTTCAATGATTGTGTTCCACGTGGAACTTCATCACTCATGGCTGCGTTCCACGCTTGCTATCCAGGGTCGGCGGGCCGTCCACCAGCACGCGAAACGGTGCGGCATCGGTGCGCAGGATCAATTTGCTGTCCGGCGTAACGATGGTGCCGAGGGTGTCCAGCGAACGCAGCAGGTTGTACAGCTGCGGAGAACTCGCGTAGGCGCGGCCATAAATCTGCGCGGCTTCGACCCGTGATTGCGCCTCGATTTCCGCCGCTTTCACTGTGGCATCGGCCTGCACGATTCGCGCATCACGCTCGGCACCCGAACGAATCTGGGCCGCTTCACGCTTGCCGATAGCCGTGCGTTCCGTGGCGATGGTTTCACGCTCAGCGCGCATCCGGTCGACTGTCGCGGTAAGGGTCACTGACGGCAAAGTCAGTCGCTCAATTCCCACTTGCACGACACGCACGCCGTAAGTGGCGAGCAATTGCTGATCAATTTGTTGGCGCAACTGTGCCTCGAAATCGGCAATGCGTACCTGATTGGCATCGGTGTTCACCAGATTGGCCAGGTCAAAACTGCTGGCGGTGGTTTCCAGTGCCGAGCCGACAAAGGTGCGAATCTGCCGCGCCGCTTCATCCGGCTGGTTCTGCACCGCACGCATGAAACGCTGGACGTTGTCCGCATCACCCTGCACCTGCCAGGCGACATACGCCTGCACGATGATGCGCAAACCGTCACGGGTGCCGACGTCCTGCAAACCGCTGGATGTGGTGCGCAGGCGCAGATCAACCGGAATCGCCGCTTCGAACGGTGCCGGCCAGCGCCAGCTCAGACCCGGCTCCAGCAACACGCGGGAAGGATTGCCGAAACGGGTGATCACCGTGGCCTCGCCGGAGCGCACCTGCACCAGACTGGCTGCTGCGATGGCGAACGCCACCAGCAAAACGGCCCAGCCCATGCGGCGCCACGGGAAAGGCCCCGCCTCCTCCGGCGCGCCATGATGATGGTGGTGATGATGCCCGTGATGGTGGTGGCCGCCATGAGCATGGTCATGACCGCTGTGGTCAGGGTGATCGTGTGTGTGCGACTGGCTCAATGGGTGGCTCCTGGTTGAGCGGTGGTGCGCGCCGGCGACGGGTCAGCCGGGAGCGTGAACGTACGCAAGTCAATGGTCGGCGCGTTGCTGCTGCCGCCCAGACGATGGTCGAGCACCAACAGTTTGGCTTTGCCCAGTCCCTGACTGAGCTGGCTGAGGTATTGCTCCAGCACGAAGGCCTGGCCGGCACCGACATAGGCCTTTTGTTCGGCGCTGAATTTCAGATCCGCCTCACGGGCGATCGAGCGGGTTTCGTGGGCATTGGCATTGGCCTGATCGCGCGCGAGGCTGGCCTGCAACTGCGCCTGGTTGCTCGCTTCAGCCGCCGCGCCACGCTCGCGAGAGATCAACGCCTGGGCGCCGATCTGCGCCGCTTGCACGCTGTGATAGGCATTGGCGGCACCCGCGGGAGGATGAATCGCCTCGACCACCGTGGCGAGAATCTCTACGCCGCTGTCGAGTTTCTGCAGATCGCTCTGCACCGCACGACCGATCTCGTCAGCCAGCCCTACCCTGTCCTGCCCCAGCAAACCGTCGAGGGTGCGTGAGGCAAAATCGTGGACCAGAATCCGGCTCGCGGTACTGCGGATCAGCGTCGGCACATCCGCGCTGTTATAAGTCGCGGCCAATGCGCCCTGATCGCTGAGACCTATGCGGTAAACAAACCGCACGTCCATGTTGACGATCTGGAAGCTCTGCTGCTCGTTACGACTGCTGGCGATGACCTGTGACTTGTCATTGACGTGGCTGGCATCCCACAAGCGGTGGGCGGTGACCGGTGCCGGACCTTCCGCCGGATCCGCCTGAACCGGCACCGGGTTCTCGCCGACGCTGGTCGCCAGTTCGTGCACCACACCGTTCTCCACATTCAGTACCCGGCCCAACGGCCATGGCAGACCGGCATGCAAACCGGGGCCGAACACCTGCACCGGTTTGCCGAAGCGCTCGTAAATGCCACGGTTTTGCAGTGGAATCTCATGAACGCCGGTGAGCAACCAGCCGACTGCCGCCACCAGCACCAATACCGGCAGGAATGCGCGACGCATGTAGCTGAACGCCCAGATCTGCCGCAGATCGATACCGAAGCGGTTGTGCAATTCGTGCTGCAACGCGAGTAACGGTTGCGGCGGCCAGCGCAGCAGATCAGCGACGAAACTGCGGGCCAGCAGCACCGGCTCCAGCTGTTCACGGCGCGGGCTGAACAGCGACAGCACAGCGCGCAGCAGCAACTCCGCAGCGACCAGCCCCGGCAGGATGCCGATCAGCACCGCCAGCCGTACGGGCCAGACCGAATTCTCGCTGGCGAACAACAAGCACAACGCGCCCAGCACCAGGCTGATGATGGTCACACGCGTCAGTTGTGCCAGCGCACCGGCCTCGGGCCATTGCGCCGGAT
The DNA here is from genome assembly GCF_001679645.1 of Pseudomonas bananamidigenes. GTDB lineage: Bacteria > Pseudomonadota > Gammaproteobacteria > Pseudomonadales > Pseudomonadaceae > Aquipseudomonas > Aquipseudomonas bananamidigenes. The sequence continues at coordinate 66,239 of NZ_LRUN01000060.1, forward strand.
GTTCCTGGGCCAGTTGTCGCTCCAGCACCAGCAGGCCGAACGCCAGCAGCAGGGCAATCGCCGCGCTGACGGAGGCGGACATGCCCACGGCGGCCGAGGGCAATGCCAGGTTCCACACCTGCTCGATACCCAGCAATGCCAACAGCGCGAGACCGCCCAGCCACAAGGTCGGCGCTCCGATCTGTCCCAGCAGATGCAGACTGCGGCGGCCCAGCCGATCCAGCAGTCGCTCGTACCAGCCGTCCGGCGCGGGCGTTTCCTCCTCGCCGGTAACCGCCGCCACCGGGCTGATCACACGCGCTCGCCAATCAGTCACCCACCACGCCGATTGCAACCCGGCGACCAGCACCAGCAACGCCGCGCTCTGATTGACCAACAGCGCGGGCCACAGCGATTGCGAGGCAAACAGGCCCACAAAAAACGCCAGCACCACCCCGACCACGGCCAACCCACCGAGTCCGACGGCCAACCGGCGCAATCGACGCCCTTGGGTCGTCGCCTGCTGAAAGCGCGGCAAACCGGTGACTTGCGTGCCATCAACGTCCAGATCGACTTGCATATCCCCCCAAACCCCCTGGCTCACTGCACAACTCGTTACGATATAACGAAGGCCGTGAAATATTTGTACTCAATTTCACATTCAAGGATGCCCAACCTGTCGCGTTCCTGAAGCCTTGACCGAAATGTCCGGAAACGCACATATTACGTACGTAATTTTAGCGATCCGCATTCTTCAGCCAGGAGTAAGCGCATGAGCAACTATGACGTAGTGATTCTGGGCGGCGGGCCCGGCGGTTATAACGCAGCAATCCGCGCCGGCCAGCTGGGCCTCAAGGCCGCTTGCGTGGAAGGCCGCGCCACGCTGGGCGGGACCTGCCTCAACGTCGGTTGCATGCCGTCCAAGGCGTTGTTGCACGCGTCCGAACTGTACGACGCGGCGACGGGCGGGGAATTTGCCAACCTCGGCATCGAGGTCAAACCGACGCTCAACCTCGCGCAGATGATGAAGCAGAAGGACGAAAGCGTCGCCGGGCTGACCAAAGGCATCGAATTTCTGTTCCGCAAGAACAAGGTCGACTGGATCAAGGGGTGGGGCCACATCGACGGCCCCGGAAAAGTCAGCGTGACCGGCGATCAGGGCAGCCGCATTGAATTGACCGCAACCCACATCGTCATCGCCACCGGTTCCGAGCCCACGCCCCTGCCCGGCGTCGACATCGACAACCAGCGCATCCTCGATTCCACCGGCGCACTGTCCCTGAGCGAAGTGCCCAGACATCTGGTGGTGATCGGTGCCGGCGTCATCGGCCTGGAACTGGGTTCGGTCTGGCGGCGGCTCGGGGCGCAGGTAACGGTGGTGGAATACCTCGACCGCATCTGCCCGGGCGTGGACGGTGAGGCCGGCAAGACCCTGCAACGCTCACTGAGCAAACAGGGCATCACGTTCAGACTGAGTTCAAAAGTCACCAGCGCCACCTCCTCGGCCAACGGCGTACAACTGAGCATCGAACCGGCCGCCGGCGGCAGCGCCGAGCTGCTGGAAGCGGATTACGTGCTGGTCGCCATCGGCCGTCGCCCTTATACCCGGGGCCTGGGGCTGGAGAACGTCGGCCTGCACACCGACAAACGCGGCATGCTCGCCAACAAGAACCATCGCACCGAAGCGCCGGGCGTGTGGGTGATCGGCGATGTCACTTCAGGACCGATGCTGGCCCACAAGGCTGAAGACGAAGCCATGGCCTGCATCGAGCAGATTGTCGGCAAGGCGGGCGAAGTCAACTACGACCTGATCCCCAACGTGATCTACACCCGGCCGGAGCTGGCCAGCGTCGGCAAGACCGAGGAGCAGCTCAAGGCCGAAGGCCGGGCCTACAAGGTTGGCAAGTTCCCGTTCACTGCCAACAGCCGGGCGAAGATCAATCACGAAACCGAAGGTTTTGCCAAAGTCCTCGCCGACGCGCACACCGACGAAGTGATTGGCGTGCATCTGGTCGGTCCGAGCGTCAGCGAAATGATCGGCGAGTATTGCGTGGCCATGGAATTCAGCGCGTCTGCCGAGGACATCGCCCTGACCTGCCATCCTCACCCGACCCGTTCCGAAGCGCTGCGTCAGGCGGCCATGAACGTCGAGGGCATGGCAACGCAAATGTAGGTATCAGGACGGCAAATGCCCCAGCGGCAACGCCCCTGGGGTTTTCACGGTATGAATCGCAAAATTGCTGCGAATATCGCTGACACCCGGCAGTTTCAACAGGCAACCGGTGAGAAAACGGTCATAGGCGCGCAGATCCGGCACCACGACCTGCAGCAGGAAGTCCGATTCCCCGGACACCAGAAACGCCGATATCACCTCCGGCAACGCAGTCACCGCCCGGTGAAACGCCTCGGCCTGTTCATCGTTGTGCCGCTCGACCTTGACCCCGACAAACACCGTCAGCCCCAACCCCACTTCGTCACGATCCAGAATCGCCTGATAACCGCGGATCACGCCCGCCTCTTCCAGCATCCGCACCCGACGCAGGCACGGTGATGCCGACAAGCCGATCTCGTCCGCCAATTGCACGTTGCTCAGGCGCCCGTCCCGTTGCAGCGCGGCGAGAATCTTGCGATCAAAGGCGTCGAGTTTCATGGTTGGCAGATCCTGATGGTGTAACCGCAAAAAGAAAGCAGGTTATGCCAATCCGGACAGCTTTAGAAGCCAACTACGCAAGCACCTGCCCTGCCCCTCGGCCATAGACTGGTTGCACCGAATCGACAACGAAAGGGGTGCGACATGGCGAGTCTCTGGCTGTTTTTCCTGGCGTTGGCGGTGGTCTATCTGCTGCCCGGCCCGGACATGATCCTGCTGTTGCAGACCGGCGCCCGTCAGGGTCGCAGTGCAGCGCTCGCCACGGCGGTGGGGCTGGCCATTGCCCGGGCTTGTCATGTCGCGCTCGCAGCACTGGGGCTGGCGGCGCTGTTCAAGGCGGCGCCGTGGACGTTCGATGCGGTGCGAATGGCCGGGGCGGCGTACCTGCTGTGGATCGGCGTCCAGTGCCTGCGCACCACGCTGCTGCCGGACTTGCACGCCGGCACCGTGACGGATAGCCATGGCCCATGGCGCGCAGCGATCCGTCGCGGCCTGCTGACCAACCTGCTCAACCCCAAAGCCCTGCTGTTCTGCTCGGTGCTGCTGCCGCAATTCATCGTGGCGGATGGCGCGCCGGTGTTGAGGCAATTCGCAGCGCTCGGCGCGATGCTGGTGGCCGCCGGATTGCTGTTCGACAGCGTCTATGCCTTGCTCGGTGCCGCATTGGGCCGCTGGCTGAAACACAGCCCGACGGCCCAACGTGTGCAACAGTGGTTGTTCGGCAGCCTGTTGATCGGCTTCGCCGTACGCCTGACGTTCGTCCAGCAGGCTTAGGTTCTACGGGCCTTGCGCTGGCGGCGGGTAATGATCACCAGCGCAATGGCTGTCACCGCGACGATGGCGCCGATCTGCACGGCCCGCTTGTAGGGTCGCAACACTCCGCGCACAGCGTCGACAACTTGAGTCACATAGCGTTTGTCAGCGTTGGCGAAATCCGGATAAGGGCATTGCTGGCCGAAATAGCCGCCCCAGCCCATGTACGGACCTTCCTTCACATAACGCTGATACAGCGCCTTCTGTTCCTCCAGACTGCTGTTGAAACCGGCCGCCGTACACAGCACGGCGGCGAACGCCTGGCTGGTATGAGGGAGGTTGTCCGCCGCACGGCTGGCCAGCGCGGTGGCGACAAAACGATAGTGATAACGTTCGTCCGGCTGCGCTTCACTGGCCTTCTGCCGTTGCACCTCGGCTTCGCTCACCAGCGGCCCGACTTTCAGTTCGGTGGTTTCCAGGCTGTAGTTGCCACCGAAGGTCGCGTAATCCGGGGCCATTTCATAGCCCAGGATGTCCATGCCCCACTCGCGGGCCGTCCACGCCGCATTGAACAATGCACTGGCGCGTTTGGTCGGCCACCACGCCGAATCGGCTTTCAGGCGTTGCTCGCCGTAGAGCCGGGCCTTGTGCTGCAGATCGGGATTGTCGAAATACCCGACGGCCTCTTCATAACGGCCCTCGCGCAACATCCGCCGGCCCAGCAGATTGCGCAGGCTCGCAGCCACCGGCAGCGGCACGTAATTGTCGCGATCCTGCTGACTCAGCGCCGGCGGCGCAGGAACCTTGGCATCGACATACTGTTTGAGCTCATCGAGCGTCAGCACCCGCTCGGCCACGGTCGCGGCGTCGAACCAGTAAATGCTCTGGCTGCGATACAACTGATCGAAAGCCTGCAGGTATTCGCCACGTTGCAGCGCCAGAATCGCGCTTTCACCCTCGACCCGGCACTTGGGCTGCAGGGTCTCGAGATTCCAGTCAGCCGTGCGCCGTTCGCCCCAGGATTCGTCCTGCGGGAAGGCCTGCGCAGCTTTGGCATAGGCCGCCGCTGCGGCATTTTTATCGCCATCGCGCACCGCCAGCTTCGCTCGCAACCACCACGCCAGGCCACTGTCGCCGGCGTGTTCGAGGAACGCCCTGGCGCTGACGTAATCGCCCTGTTGGTAATTCATGGCCGCCAGGCGATCAGCGTTGTCGAGGCTGCCGCGGGTACTGTCCTGCAACGCCTTGATGAGTTTCTTCTGGCTGGGCGGTTCATCGCCGAACGACCAGCCGATCCGGCTGATCAGCGAGGCGGTCACCAGTTGCTGCACCGCTTTGCCACGCAGCAACTTTTCCAGCCGGTCTTCGGGTTCTTCGGCCAGATCGTTCATCAACAGCTTCAGCGAGGTGTAGCCGACCTCCGAGCCATGCAGGTTTTGCGTGGCGTAGAGTTCGATGGCCTTGTCCAAACTGCCTGCCGTGCGCAGCGCTCGTGCCTCTTCGCCGAGGCTGGCCACACCCAGCTCTAGCGGATCGTTGAAACCGTCGATGCTCAATTGCCGTGTCTGACGAAACGCATCAATGGCGTTTTCCAGCGCGTCGAGCGCATCACCGGCTTCGCTGCTCATGGCGAAGAACGCCCGGCCCAGCGAATAAGCGGCCCAGGTACTGCGCAACGGACGCTGGTCGGCCGGCAGTGCCAGCAACTGGCGGAAGTATTCGACAGCCAATGGATGATCACCGGCGCCGAACGCCACGGCGCCCGCCACATACAGGCGCAGTTCCGCCGGCAGGCTCGCGCCCTGCTCCTCGACCTGACGCGCATCGGTGAGGCTGCGCAGTTGTTTGACCAGCGCCTGCTGCTCCGCGCTCAGCCCGAGCTGTTCGGCCTTCTCACGCTGATCGGCAGGGTCATTCGCTTCGCCATAGGAGGCATCGGGGTTGTAGGTGGCCGTTGTGACGTTCTTGAGGCCGGCAATGGTTTTGCCGAGGCGACTGATCTCGAATCTGAAGTTGCCCTCCGGCAATTCCGCCAGCGATTGTCCGCGATCGTCGAGCAGACGCATCGGGAAATCCGGACCGCAGGCCAGCGCCGATCCCAACGGCAGGGCAAGGCTCAGGCACAGCAGATGGCGGGGCCAGTTACGGGTCAACATGCGAACCTCCTTGATCAATGGTTGCGCAACGTGCCCAACCGATGGCGCGCTGCCCGCCCGCCGGCAATCGACCGTCGCGCAAGCGGGTGAAGGTAAGCAGATCCGCGGTCTGTTGCAATGCATAACCGGCGAGCGCATCGGCGCCTTCGCAACCCCGGGCCTTGACGGTGATGCGAGCGGGCCAGGCGCTGTCGAGGTTGCCGACGTTACGCAGAGCGATGTCTTGCAGGCCGTTCTGTTCGGTGAACGTCAGGCTGAGATGGCTGCTCAATGCGTCCCCTCGGGCGACCGCCCGCAGCGTGTCCAGGCTCCAGGCCCTGCGGTCGTTGGCCAGCGGCAGGCGAAACCAGATCAGACCGGCCAGGTGTGCCGGGCGATCCTCGCGTAATTCACTGGCCAGCCGGCTCGATTGCTGCGGATCGGCGAGCAACTCCCGTCGCTGGCCGCTGCGCTCCAGCGTGACTTCACTCTCCACCACCGGAGCGCCACCGGCGTCCGGCAACAGCGCCACCCCATAGGCAGGCAGCGCCAGGTAGAACGGTTTTTCAGTCACCCGCCCCCAGGCCCTGGCCCAACGTTGTGCTTGCCCGGGGTCGAACAGACCGCGACGCGGATCACTGACGGCATGCACCTGCAATACGCTGCTGTCGACGCTCGCCAGCAGCGTCGGCAATTGCGGGCTGTCGAGCCACGCGGGTAATGCGGTGATGCTCAAGGGCAGACCGTCCGGCAGTGCGCTGCGCAAATGAACGAGGAATTCGGTATAGCCCGGCAATCGGGCATTGCCGGCATCATGATCGATCTCGACACCGCTGAGCGTCAGGCCCTGCCCTTGCCAGTCGGCGAGCACCCGAAGGATCTGCGCCGTGACCTGTTGCTGATCGAGCGCCTTGAGCTGGCCGTCGAGGCGTATCACTGCGATCAGCGGCCGGGCATCCTGTTTCAGCAGCGCGAAATCCACTCGCGCCCGACGCCACCCGTCATTCGGGAACGCTTGCAGCGCCAGCACCCGAAGCGTCGAGAAGTCGCCGCGACTGTCCTTCAGGGCGCGTTCATGGGCCGGCGTCCATTGCCGCTGCCAGACATAAAGTTGTTCATCGAGCGGCACGGTGTCCTGACGTTCACAGGCACACAGCAGCAATGTGGCCACAAGGGCCGACCACCCGATGAAAAAGCGCATACCTTGCAGACCCCTGAGACATCAGGCTGCAAGGTTACACAAAAGCACTCAGGGCTTGCGGGCGATGATCACCTGACTCTTCGCCACCACCGCATCCAGCGCCTGTTTGATCTGCGCGCCGCGCGGCGAGTCGAGCACCGCCTGCCAGGTCTCGGCCCAATGATTGAGCAGCGGATGATCCGGGTTGCTGAATTCCACCTTGGCTTCCCAGAACAGCATCATCCACAACGACCAGTAAAACCCGTACTGGCTGTGGCTGATGATCTCCAGCCCGGCCTCGCTGACCATCGCCTTGAACTGCTCTTCACTGATGATGCGAATGTGGTTGGGCTTCTGGAAATACTCCGGCGCCGCGATGTCTTTCTGCAGATCCTCGGAACTGGGGTGCGGCACGCTCAACAGGTACAGCGCACCCGACTGGCCGACACGCACCAGTTCGGCGAGGAACTGCGCCGGGTCGTCGACGTGCTCGATGACCTCCGTGGACACCACGCGCGTGGCGGTGCCATCGGCGATCGGCAACGGGTTGCAGTCGGTGACGTGACATTCGACGCCGCGGGCCGGCGTATCGCTCAAGCGCTGGCGGGTGGCTTCGACCTTGGCAGCATCGATGTCGGCGATGATGATCTTCGCCCCGCGCATGCCGCAGAAATGCACGTTGCCACCGTCGCCGCAGCCGACGTCGAGCAAGGTGTCATCGGCGCTCACCGGGAAGCCTTTGAACAGCTCGCCGGTCTCCTGGTTGAACCAGCCGCTGAGCATCGCGTCGTGCAGGCCGAGCATGTACGGATCGACCTTGTCGGCAGCAGGCTGCGCGGCAGTCGGGGCAGGCGTCGGCGCCGTGAGTTTCTTCAAAAGGCTCAGCATGAGGTGGCTCCAGAGGATGGGACGGCGTTGCGCGACGTATCGAGGCGTCGCACCAGGGCGGCGCCGCGATTGCGCATCGGCATTTCGATGAAACGGTAATTCAGCTCGCTGAGCAGCACGATCAGGCCACCGGCAATCAGCAGCGTCACGACCGGATGCCCGGCAGGGCTGGGCAGCCCGGCGCCCTGCAAGCGGAAGATCAGTTCCCGCACCAGTTGATAGGCCGGGATGTGGATCAGATACATGCCGTAGGAACGGCTGCCGATCCACGCCATCAACTGCTGCACTCTGCCCGCCGGCAGCAGGTAATCGCGGTTGTACGAAGCGATCCACACCAGCAGTGCGCCGAGCACGGCAATCGAGCCGATCCGGTAAGAGGCGAAGGTGAAACGATCGGTGGCCATGTAGCTCAACAGCAGCGCCAGCACGATCAGCGCAGTCACACCGGCCCACGGGCGACGCAGGAAAGTCGGCTCCCAGCGCCGCCAGGACGGCTGCACGCTCCACATCGCCAGCAGCACACCGAGAGCCAGCGCGTCGGTGCGGATCACCATCAGTATCGGCGTGCGCAGGGTGAACAGCTGCACTGCGACCAGCGCCAGCAACGCCCAGACCAGATGCTTGCGGCACACCAGAATCAGCAGCGGGAACAGCAGGTAGAACTGCTCTTCCAGCGACAGGCTCCAGTACACGAAACTGCTGCCGTACTCGTAATGAAAGAAGCTGTCGGCAAACCGGAAGTTGGCGTACTGCAACACGCCCGCCAGCGTCGCCTGCAGGTTGGCGGGCAGCGTACCGAAGGCCCCGGAGCGGTTGAGAAACAGGCACGCCAGCAGCATCAGCGCCAGCCATAACCACGCCGACGGCAACAGACGAAAGGCCCGACGCAACCAGAAGTTGCGGGTCTGTTCCCAGTATTCCTGACGGGTCGAACACCCCTGCAGCGCCGGGATCAGGCTGCGGGCGATGACGAATCCGGAAATGGCAAAAAACAGGTCCACGCCCCACCACGGCTGTGCCCAGGCATGGACCCTTTCAAGCAGCGGCACCGGATCGGTGAACAGGCTGCCCTGCAAGTGATGAAACAGCACGCCGAGTACCGCGACGGCACGCAGGACTTCGATGTCCATGATCCGTCTGGTGCTCATGACTCACGTCCTGCATCGAGCGGCTTGCGGGCGATGATCACCTGACTCTTGGGCATGAACCGGTCCAGTATCCGCTTGATCGCCAACCCGTCGGGCTGCGCCAGCAAGTCCTGCCAGGTTCTGGCCCATCCCTCCATCAAAGGTGGATACGGCGCCTGGATCCGGTCGCGCACGGCACCGCCCGGGTCGCGCCCGGCCGCACGTTCGCTGGCCCAGAAAAAGATCATGCCCATGACCCAGAAAAACCCGTTGGCCTGGCGATGCTCGATCACCAGACCGGCCTCTTCCACCAGTGCCGCGAAGCGCTCCGGGGTAAAGATCTGCACGTGATTGGGTGCCTGGTAATAACTCGCAGGGGCGATCCCCTGCTGCAAATGCTCACCTGTCGGCGCCGGCACACTGAGCAGGTACAAGGCACCGGGACGCCCCATGCGTACCAGCTCGGCCATGAACGGTTCGGGGTGATCGATGTGTTCCAGCACTTCCATGCACACCACCTTGCTCGCACAGCCATCGCTCAGCGGCAGGGGCAGGCTGTTGCTGACCAGACCGAGAGCGGGTTTACGGCTCAGGGCTTCGACTTGCCGGGCGAGGTCGCGCACCTTGTCGTGTTCGCTGTCGGTGAAGATCACCGAGGCTCCCTGGCGCACGGCGAACAGTGTGGCCACGCCCTCGCCGCACCCCACATCGAGCAGGGTGTCATCCGCTGCGATAGCGAAGCCCTTGAGCAACTCGCCGCTGTCGCCGTTGAACCAGCCATCGAGCATCGCATCGTGCAGACCGACGTCCCTCGGCGACACGCCCGCGGCAACCGGTTCAGTCACCGCTACCGGTGCCGGGTGCGCAACCGGACGCAAACGCCTCAGCCATGCGCGGATCATGTGCCTGCAGCTTCCGTTGCAACGACAGTGCGGATTTCGTGCACCTGGGCAAGGAAATCGCGCAGACGCTGCTCGGCCAGCGCTTGACTGCAGAACTCCTGCAGACTGGCAACGGCCTGCGCCGACATCTGCGCGTAACGCTGCGGATCCTGCTTCGCGACGTCGTAACTGGCGCGATACGCGCTGCACACCGACGCCCAGTTGGTCATGTAGCGCAGCGTGCGAAACGCCTTGCGCGGGTCGTGGGGCCAGGCGGTGAGTTCATCGGTGGACTCGACCAGAAATGCATTGTCTTCGCTCAGGTAATCGATCATCGCCGTGGTGCGCGGCGCCACCGCCGGTTTGCCGCAGGACATGAATTCCATCAGCGGCAGGCATTGGCCCTCGCCGTAGGACGTGTTCACCACGTAGCGGGTGGCCTGCACCAGACGCTCGTAGTCCGCGTCCGCCAGGTAGCCGTAGATCAGCACGATGCGGCAGCGGTAGGACTGGTTCTTGTACAGATGATGAAGAATGTCACTGAGGGCTTCTTCGGCATCGTGATGGGTGAGTTTGAGTACCAGCGTGGCGTCTTCCACGTCGCGGAAGGTCACGCAGAACGCGCTGAGCATGTCTTCCCAGTTCTTGCGTCCGTCGCCGGGGTTGAACACCGAGGTGTACACCACGCCGTCCAGCACCAACTCCTGCTCGCGGACCGGCGCGCCGAAATCGATACCCTGGCCACGGCGCAGATGCTTCGGGCCGAAGGCATTCAGATCGAGCTCGCGACTGTCGGCCACCAGCCCCTTGATCGTCAGGCGCACCGGCCCCGTCGAGGGCTGGCCCTGAAGCTGCGCGCCCCGGGCCGCGAAGCGATCCCACACCGGCGCCGGAACCGCGACGATCGGGTAATCGGCGCCCATCGCCTCGCGCACGGCGTTGACCGTGTAGCTGGAATGGGTGATCGCGGCACCGCAGGCCTTGAGCACCATGCGCCAGTCGTTGCGAGGCTCATTGTCGAAAGGCTCATTGGGGATGGTGCTGAATTCCCAGGCGAACACCGGCAGTGTCGGGCATGCCAGATGGATCGGCGTGCGGTGCGGCGGCGAGAACGACAGAAACACGCACGGTTCACCCCGGGACAGACAATCCAGATACAACGCATCGACTTCCCGGACCGGGTCGGTGACTTCCAGCACCCGCCCGAGACGTTCGAGCACCGGGCGATATTCCTTGAGCACGAAGTAATAGCTGTACTCCGAGCGGCCGAGGTTCTGCGCTATCGTGTGCCGGTTGGTTTCCGAATGAATGATGATCAGCATGAGGTGTTGTCCGTCACGGGCGCGGTATCGGCAACCGCTGGCACAAGTCCGAAGAAATCCGCCAGGCGCTGCTGCACCGGAGCGAACGCGCAGTAGTCGCGCATGCGCTCAATGGCTGCAACCGACATCCGGTGGTAGTCCTGCGGTTGCGTTTTGGCCATCCGGTAACTGTTTTCGTAGGCCGTCTTGAGCGAGCCCCAGTCCGGTCGATAGCGCAGGGTGCGGTAAATGATGCGGGTGTCCTGAGGCCAGATTGTCAGTTCTTCGCTGGACCGGACGACGAACGCCACCGAGTCGTCGATGTAGTCTTCCATCGCCGTGTGATCCGGCGCGATCACCGGTTTGCCGCTGGACATGAACTCCATCAGCGGCAGGCACAGGCCTTCGCAACGCGAGGCGTTGACATAAAAACTGGCGGCCCGGTACAGCCGCGCATATTGCGGATCATCCAGGTAACCGTGCATCACCAGCACCCGGCAGGCGAACGGCGTGAGCTGCGCGAGCAGGGTCATCAGTTCGCTGTAGTAGGACGCCAGATCGTTCTGGGTGATCTTCAGCACCAGCGTCGCGTCAGGGGTTTCGCGAAAGGCCCAGCAGAACGCCGTGATCAGTTGATGCCAGTTCTTGCGACCGTCCCTGGGGTTGAAGACGGTAACGTAGATCACGCCATCGACCGTGGTTTCGACGACGCAGGACGTGTCCGGCAGCTCAAGGGGCGGCGGTTCATCTACCGCCACTTCATGGGGACCGGCGATGTCCGGCAGGCGCCGCTCGAGCCAGGCGTGGACTTTGTCCGGCATCAGGTCGCGCAACCCTTCCCAGTAGCCGTGATGCAGATATTTCACGCGGGCCATGGGCTTGGGTTGATCGCTTGGATTCAACGCCCACAGACGCAGGTAATGGCGGGCAATGACCAGTCGACGTTTGAGTGTCAGGGGTGGCGGACGCTGTGCCTCGATCTCCGCCAGTTGCTCGGCGGTCAGCGGTTTGGGCAGCAGATCATCGGCAGACAATCCCAGCGTGCGGCTGTCGAAAATGCAGCCCTTGATCGCCAGGGTCGCCCCGGTATTGATCGGAGCGCTGACGTGCTGCTCACGAATGGCCGCGAACTGTTCCCACAGCGGCGTCGGCAATACCAGCACCGGAAAATCTTCGCCCATGGCTCGGCGAATGGCTCGCGCGGTGTGGCTGGACAAAGTGATGACCCGTCCTTGCCGTGCGAGCATCTGCGTCCAGTCCTGGCGTTGATCGCCATCCCACGACTCATCGGGGATCGAATCGAATTCCCAGGCAATCACGCAAATCGTCGGGCATTCAAGATCGGCCGGCGTATTCTGCGGCGGTGTGAAGGACAGGAAAACGCTGCTCTCACCGGCGGCGAGCAGTTGTCGATAGAGGGGATCGACCTCGGCGCTGGTGGACACCACATGCACCCGTCCCAGACTTTCGAGCACCGGGCGATAGGCCTTGAGCACGAAGTAATAGCTGTATTCGGGACGCCCCAGACTCTGGCTGATGGAGCGGTCGTTGACATCCGAGTAGAGAATGAAATTCATGGCATCCCACGGTGCGACCGCCATCCCGGCAGCCTCACGCTATGACGGCCAGGCATCGGATCGGGTCGGCATGGCCGGCATTCATCCTGTGTCCGAAGCGCGTCGTCGTTCTTGTTTTAGTGGTCAGTTCGACCGAACTGCGAAGTCACTCCGGCAACGTTCGGGAAACCGCGACGAGGGGCATTCTAAACACATCCGTTCAGGATTCGGGAACCGCCCGGCGAGAAAAAACGGGCTACGCTGACGAGAACTGGCCGGTCACGGTTTGGCCAGTTGAAATTGCCGAGCAATTGGCACAGATTGGCAACCAAACAACTACAACAACGACATCACCCGTCTTTCTGCCGCGACTTGCACACGGTCTGACAGACATCCCCTCAAGCCTGCGGGGAAGGTGAGAGTTAAAGACCAAGGGGTCGCTGTTTGAAAAGAAGTCTGTTCATCACGGGTCTCGGTGGATTCGTGGGACAACATATCCAGTCGCGTCTGATGCTCGATGACTCGGCGTGGGAACTGCTGCCTGCCGCTTCGCCCTACGACCTGACTAAACCGCAAAGCCTCGTCGACCTCTGGCCGCAACTGCCTGATGCAGTCATCCATCTGGCCGGACAGACCTTCGTGCCTGAAGCGTTCCGCGATCCGGCCCGCACTTTCGAGATCAACCTGCTCGGCACCCTCAACCTGTTGCAGGCCCTCAAGGCGAGAGGCTTCAACGGCCCGTTCCTGTATGTCAGCTCCGGTGACGTGTACGGCCAGGTCGACGAGGCCGCCCTGCCGATTACCGAGCAACAGCCGCCCTGCCCGCGCAATCCCTACGCGGTGAGCAAACTCTCCGCCGAACACCTCTGCCTGCAATGGGGCCTCAGCGAAGACTGGCCGGTGCTGGTGGCGCGCCCGTTCAATCACATCGGCACCGGGCAGAAGGACAGTTTCGTGATCGCCAGCGCTGCGCGTCAGATCAGTCGCATCAGACAAGGCTTGCAAGGTCCGCAACTGGAAGTCGGCGACATTGACGTCACCCGGGACTTCCTCGACGTCGACGACGTGATCTCGGCCTATTTCGCGCTGCTGGAAAAGGGCTTGCCGGGACAGGTCTACAACATCTGCTCGGGTCATGAGCAAAGTATCCGCAGCCTCATCGAACAATTGGCCGATCTGGCCGGGATCGAGCTGCAACTGGTGCAGGATCCTGCGCGCATGCGCCGCGCCGATCAGCGTCGCGTCCGAGGCAGCCATCAACGGCTTGCCCGGACCACAGGATGGACGCCGCAAATCTCTACACAACAATCTCTGCGGGCGATCCTGTCCGACTGGGAGCAGCGAGTAAAACAAGAATGACAAAAAGTGCATTGATCACGGGGATCACCGGCCAGGATGGCGCGTATCTGGCCAGACTGTTGCTCGACAAGGGTTACAAGGTTCATGGCCTGGTCGCGCGACGCAGCAGCGATTCACGCTGGCGCCTGCGGGAAATGGGCGTCGAAGCCGACATCGTGTACCTGGACGGCGACATGGCCGATGCCTGCTCGGTGCAGCGCGCGGTGATCCAGTCGGCACCGGACGAAGTCTATAACCTCGCCGCACAAAGCTTCGTCGCCGCCTCCTGGAACCAGCCGGTGACCACCGGCATCGTCGATGGCCTGGGCGTGACTCACCTGCTCGAGGCGATCCGCCAGTTCAGCCCGCACACCCGCTTCTACCAGGCGTCCACCAGCGAGATGTTCGGCCTGATCCAGGCCGAGCAGCAGGACGAGAACACGCCGTTCTATCCGCGCAGCCCCTACGGCGTGGCCAAGCTTTACGGTCACTGGATCACCGTCAACTACCGCGAAAGTTTCAACCTGCACGCCAGCAGCGGCATCCTGTTCAACCATGAATCGCCACTGCGCGGCATCGAGTTCGTGACCCGCAAGGTCACCGACGCGGCGGCCCGGATCAAGCAGGGCAAACAGCAGGAACTGGCCCTGGGCAACATCGACGCCAAGCGTGACTGGGGTTTTGCCGGTGACTACGTCGAAGCCATGTGGCTGATGCTGCAACAGGACACGCCCGACGATTTCGTGGTCGCGACCGGCGTCACCACCACAGTTCGCGAGATGTGCCGCATCGCCTTCGATCACGTGGGCCTGAACTACCGCGATTACGTGAAGATCGACCCGGCGTTCTTCCGCCCGGCAGAGGTCGAAGTGCTGCTCGGCAATCCGGCCAAGGCCCAGCGCGTGCTGGGCTGGAAACCGAAGACCGATCTGGACACCCTGATCCGCATGATGATGGATGCGGACATGAAACGCGTCGCCAAGGAGTAGGCCATGCTGATCCCCGTGATTCTGTCCGGCGGTGCCGGCACCCGTTTGTGGCCGGTGTCCCGCGAGGGCCATCCCAAGCCGTTCATGACCCTGCCCGACGGCCAGTCGCTGCTGGGCAAGACTTACCGGCGCGCCGCCGGCCTGCTCGACGGCTGGGGCGACATCGTCACGGTGACCAACCGCGAGTACTACTTCCAGAGCAAGGATCACTATCAGGCCGCACGCCTGTCCCGACATCGCGGGCACTTCCTGCTCGAACCCACCGGGCGCAACACCGCCCCGGCCATTGCGGCAGCGGCGCTGTCGCTGCAGGCGCTGCACGGTGATGCAGCGATCATGGTGGTGATGCCTGCCGACCACCTGATCGTCAACGAAGAGGCGCTCAAGGGTGCCGTCGAACATGCGGTCAATCTGGCGAAGGACGGTTATCTGGTGACCTTCGGCGTAGTGCCGACCGCCCCGGAAACCGGCTTCGGCTACATCGAGACCGGCGCGCCACTGGATGCCAGGGGCGCAGCCAAGGTGCAGCGGTTCGTGGAAAAACCCGACCTGCAGACCGCTACCGGTTACCTGGAAAGCGGCAATTTCCTGTGGAACTCGGGAATGTTCTGCTTCACCACCGCGAGCCTGATCGCCGAGCTTGAACGGCACGCCCCCGAGCTGCTGGAACAGACCCGCGCCTGCCTGGCCGCCAGCGAACCGGTGGAAACCGCCGGCTGCCTGCAACAGGAACTGTCGCCACAACTGTTCGCCGACATCACCGACATTTCCATTGATTACGCACTGATGGAGCGCTCGGAAAAAGTCGCGGTCGTTCCCGCCGGGTTCGACTGGAGCGACATCGGTTCATGGGGTGCGGTCGCGGCGCTGGTACCGGCGGATGCTGACAATAACCGCGCCAGTGGCGAAGCAATCTTCATCGACAGCCGCAACAATTTCGTCCAGAGCGAAGGCCGGCTGGTGGCGGCGGTGGGCGTGGAAGACCTGATCGTGATCGACACCGCCGACGCCGTGCTGGTCGCCCACGCTGACCGTGCCCAGGATGTGCGCCGCGTAGCCAAGCAACTCAAGGACAAATCCCACGAAGCCTACCGCCTGCACCGTACGGTCAGCCGCCCGTGGGGCACTTACACCGTGCTCGAGGAAGGCCCGCGCTTCAAGATCAAGCGCATCGTGGTCAAGCCCGGCGGCAAGCTGTCGTTGCAGATGCACCACCACCGCAACGAACACTGGGTGGTGGTCGAAGGCATGGCCAAGGTCACCAACAACGGCACCGGCACCACGCTGGTGGCCAAGAACGAATCGACATTCATTGCCGCCGGTCACAAGCATCGCCTGGAAAACCCCGGCGTGATCGACCTGGTGATCATCGAAGTGCAAAGTGGCGAATACCTGGGAGAGGACGACATCGTCCGCTTCGAAGACCAGTACGGCAGGACAGTGTGAATGCTGCTTTCCCTGTATCGCTCGCTGCATGACTACCGGGGTTTCATCCTCGGCAGCGTCAAGCGGGAGTTTCAAGCGCGGTACCGCAATTCGCTGTTCGGCGCGCTGTGGACAGTGCTCAACCCGCTGTCGATGATCATTGTCTACACCGTGATCTTTTCCCACATCATGCGCGCCCGTCTGCCCGGCGTGGACGACGGCATGGCCTACAGCGTCTACCTGTGCGCCGGGCTGCTGACCTGGGGCCTGTTCTCGGAAATCACCCTGCGCAGCCAGAACATGTTTCTGGAAAACGCCAACCTGCTGAAAAAAATCAGCTTCCCGCGCCTTTGCCTGCCGGTGATCGTACTGCTCAATGCCGGGATCAACTTCGCGATCATCATCGGCCTGTTCCTCGGTTTTCTGTTGATCACCGGACGCTGGCCGGGAATGGCCCTGCTGGCACTGGCACCGTTGCTGGCGCTGCAAGTGCTGTTCTGCGCCGGACTGGGCATGATCCTCGGCGTACTCAACGTGTTCTTCCGCGATGTCGGGCAATTGTTCGCCATTTGCCTGCAATTCTGGTTCTGGCTGACGCCGATCGTGTACCCGCTGGGCATCCTGCCCGAGTGGGTGCAGCGCCTGCTGCAACTCAATCCGCTGACCAACCTGATCGGCAGCTACCAGAATCTGTTTCTCTACGGTCAATGGCCGGTGTGGAGTTCGCTGCTGCCGATCTTCGTGATCGGCCTGCTGCTGTGCATGATCGGACTGCGCCTGTTCCGCCGGCGGGTCGGTGAAATGGTGGATGAACTCTGATGGGGCACATACGCGTCACAGGCCTGGGCAAGGCCTACAAGCAATACCCCACCCGCTGGAGTCGTCTGGCCGAATGGCTGATTCCGTTTTCACCGATGCGCCATCGCCAGCACTGGGTGCTGCAGGACGTGAATTTCGAGATCGCCCCCGGCGAAGCGGTGGGCATCGTCGGAGTCAACGGCGCCGGCAAAAGCACCCTGCTGAAGATGATCACCGGCACCACTCAACCGACCTGCGGCCAGATACAGCTCGAGGGCCGGGTTGCGGCGCTGCTGGAACTGGGCATGGGTTTTCACCCGGACTTCACCGGTCGGCAGAATGCGGTGATGGCCGGGCAACTGCTGGGCATGCAGGTCGAAGACATTGAAGCGCTGATGCCCGACATCGAACGCTTCGCGGAAATCGGCGAAGCCATCGATCACCCGGTGCGCACCTACTCCAGCGGCATGCAGATGCGCCTGGCCTTCAGTGTCGCCACCGCACGCCGCCCGGACATTCTGATCGTCGACGAAGCGCTGTCGGTGGGCGACGCCTACTTTCAACACAAGAGCTTCGACCGCATCCGCAATTTCCGCAAAGCCGGCACCACGCTGCTGATCGTGTCCCACGACCGCTCGGCGATCCAGTCGATCTGCGACTCGGCGATCCTGCTCGAAGCCGGCCACGTGGCCATGCACGACAAACCCGAAGCGGTCATGGATTACTACAACGCCCTGCTCGCCGAACGCGAAGGCCAGACCGTGCGCCAGGAACTGCTCGACGGCGGCCAGGTGCGTACGGTATCCGGCACCGGCGAGGCCGGGATCCTCAGCGTACGACTGCTCGATGAACACGAACGCGCCATCGATGCCGCCGAAGTGGGTCAGCCGGTAACGCTGGAAGTCGATGTCGAGATTCGTCAGGACATCGAACGGCTGGTACTGGGGTTCATGATCAAGGATCGCCTGGGCCAGGCCATGTACGGCATCAACACCCACCGACAGAACCAGGCGCTGGAGGATCTGCGCGCCGGTGAGCGCATCACCTATCGCTTCGCCTTCGTCATGGGCCTGGGCAAGGGCAATTACTCCGTGGCTCTGAGCCTTTCACGGCTGGACTCGCATCTGGACCGCAATTTCGAATGGCGCGACTACGGCCTGGTGTTCCACGTGATCAACAACCGCCGGGAAGATTTCGTCGGCTGTGCCTGGCTGGGTGCCAGAACCTCGATCATCCGCCATGCGGACAGCCTCGTGGAGCGCGCACCATGACTCGCCTGCTGGTCGAATGCACCCACGTGTTCAAACACCCCAAGGTCAATTCGGGCATTCAGCGGGTGGTGCGCAACGTCATCAAGCAACTGCCGCCAAGCGCTGAAGGGGTCGAGTGCGTGCCGGTGGTCTTGCTCAAGGGCGAGCTGTTCCGCGTGAAGCGCCTGGCGCCCCTGGATGCCCCCCTGTTCAATGCCGTCGTCACATTCGGCGAGCGCCTGGAACGGCTGGCCCATCGTTTTTGGCAGTTGCATCAGCGTCTCGACAACCGTTGCCGGAACAAAACCCTGCGACGGGCCCTGTATGTCGGCTATCGACTGGGATCATTCGGCCTGTTCGGTATCCCCCTGCGGCTGATCGCGCAAGTCAATCGCCACCAGTTGCCCAAACGCTGCGAGCCATTGGAACAGCGGCCCGGGGACCAACTGGTGCTGCTGGATTCATCCTGGCACTCGGACTTTTTCCTGCATGCCGAACGGCTCAAACGCCAAGGCATGGGTATTGTCGCGGTGATCTACGACCTGATTCCCCTGACCCACCCGCAGTTTTACGACACACGGCTGGTGCAGGTCTTCAGCGAATGGTTTGACTGGATCACCCGTAACGCCGACGGGTACCTGGCGATTTCCGCCACCGTGCGCGATCAGGTGCGCGAAGAAGTGCAACACCGTCTCGGTCCGGCACAAGTCGAAAAGCGCTGGTTCGACTATTTCCACCTGGGATCGGAGCTGGATCTGCAGAGCGTCGATGCCGCCGTCGAACCGCAGCTGGAGCGTGTGTTCACAACACCAGAGCCGGTGTTCCTGATGGTCAGCACCATCGAACCTCGCAAGAACCACGACTATCTGCTGGATGCCTTCGAACGCGCCTGGGCAGCCGGTTCGCAGGCGCGCCTGTGCATCGCCGGGCGCATCGGCTGGAAGTGCGATGCCCTGCTTGCCCGGGTACGCAGCCACGCCGAACTGAACCGGCGCCTGTTCATGTTCAACGACCTGAGCGACACCAGCCTGGAATATGCCTACGCCCGTTCCAGCGCGCTGGTTTTTCCGTCATTCGTCGAGGGCTTCGGCCTGCCGCTGGTGGAAGCCATGCAACGCGGATTGCCGGCCATGGGCAGCGACATTGCAGTGTTCCGCGAGATTGGCGGCGACTTCATGGCCTACTTCGACTTGCACGATCCACAACGCCTTGCCGACCTGGTAACCGCCTTCGAACGCAGCGGCCAATTCCCCGCCGCCCGCGATGTGACCGACTGGCAATGGATCGGTTGGCGCGAAGCCAGTCAGCAACTGGCCGAACGCACCGCACGCCATGTGCTGCAAGCCCCTGCGACGCAAGCGAGGTCCCATGCGCATAGCCCTTAACGCACGGATTCTCCAGGCGCCGCGCACCGGGATCGGCCATTACGTCGCCGAACTGGTCAATGCCCTGCGCACCGAAACCGATATCGACGTGGCGCTGTTTCACGGCTGGGGCTGGAGTGCCCGGTTGCCGGAAGCGGCGATGCCCGGGTATTCCCGGTTGACCCCGATGCTGCGCAAGATTCCCGGCGCCTATCAGGCGCGACGCTGGCTGGAGCAGAAACGCTTCGATCAGGGCCCTGCGCATCCCGTCGACCTGTACCACGAGCCGAGCCTGTGGCCGCTGGCCTTCGACGGCCCGACCGTCATCACCCTGCACGACCTCACGCATCTGCATTTCCCCGAGACCCAGCCAGCGGCGCGGCTCAGGGAAATCGAGCGGCGGCTGGCCGAAGGCATCCAGCGGGCGCAGGTGATTCTGACCGACTCGCAGGCCATCGCTGACGAGGCCCGACGCTATTTCGGATTGCCCGCCGAGCGCTTCGTGGTGGCGCCTTTAGGGGTTGCCGAGCGCTTTCATCCGCGTGAGCCGCACGCCATTGACGCCGTGCTCAAGGCCCATGCCGTACAGGCGCGGGAGTATTTCCTGTGTGTCGGCACACTGGAGCCACGCAAGAACCTGAGCCTGGCGCTGCGCGCCCACGCGCTATTGCCCGAAGCCGTGCGCCAGCGCTTCCCTTTGCTGATCGCCGGTATGGCCGGGTGGCAGCGCGAACAGTTCAGTGACCCATTGCGCGAGGCGCTGGCCAGCGGTCATGTGTGCCTGCTCGGTTACCTGCCGGATGAACAGGTCGCGCAATTGCTGGCCGGCGCCCGGGCGCTGGTTTTCCCTTCGTTGTATGAGGGTTTTGGCCTGCCGGTGCTGGAAGCGATGGCCAGCGGCACGCCAGTGGTGGTCACCCCCTCTTCCGCGATGCCGGAAGTCGCGGGGGCTGCCGGTAACTACATTGAGGCTGACGACGCCGACGGCTTGCGCAATGCGCTGAGTCGCCTGATCGACGATCAAGCGCATTGGCAGGCATGCCGAGAAGCCGGATTGCAGCAGGCACGGCGGTTTTCCTGGAAGCGTTGCGCACAGGCCACGGCCGGCGCCTACCACCAGGCCATGGGAGGTTGAATGCGAGTCCTTCATTTTTTCAAGACGTACCTGCCTGATTCGGTCGGCGGCATCGAGCAGGTGATCTTCCAGCTCTGCGAAAGCGGCGCCCAGCACGGCATCGAAGGTCAGGTGCTGACCCTCAGCGCCAATCCCGAGCCTGCGGTGTTGCAACTGGGCCAGCACGAAGTGCATCGGGCCAGACTGGATATCCAGTTCGCTTCCACCGGTTTTTCCTGGAGCGTGTTCAAACAGTTTCGCGAGCTGGCGGCCGATGCCGACGTGATCAACTATCACTTCCCGTGGCCGTTCATGGACCTGGTGCATTTCGCCAGCGGCCTGAACAAACCGAGTGTGGTGACCTACCACTCGGACATCATTCGCCAGAAGCACCTGCTCAAGCTTTATCGCCCGTTGATGAACCGCTTTCTCGCCAGCGCCGACCGGATCGTTGCCGCTTCGCCGAATTATCTGCACACCAGCGACGTGTTGCAGCAGTTCCAGGACAAGACCCGTGTGATTCCTTACGGCCTGAACAAGGCCGGTTATCCACAGCCTGACGCCGAGCGCCTGAACCGCTGGCGCCAGCAGCTTGGGGACAAGTTTTTCCTGTTCGTCGGGGTGATGCGCTATTACAAGGGCCTGCACATCCTGCTCGACGCCTTGAAAGACGTGGACTATCCGGTGGTGATCGTCGGCGCCGGCCCGCTGGAGCAGGAACTGCACGCCCAGGCCGCCGCGCTGGGACTGCGCAATATTCATTTCCTCGGCCGTCTGAGCGATGAAGACAAGGTCGCCCTGCTGCAACTGAGCTACGCCATCGTCTTCCCGTCGCACCTGCGCTCCGAAGCGTTCGGCATTTCGCTGCTGGAAGGCGCGATGTACGGCAAGCCGATGATCTCCAGCGAGATCGGCACCGGCACCAGCTATATCAATATCCACAACGAAACCGGACTGGTGGTGCCGCCAAGTCATCCACAGGCCTTTCGTGAAGCGATGCGCACCCTGTGGGAAAACCCGGCCCGCGCCGCCGAAATGGGCCTCAAGGCCGAGGCCCGTTACCGGCAGTTATTCACAGCCGATGAAATGGGCCGCAAGTGGACCGAGTTGTATCAGGAGCTGCTGGAGGAAAAGGCGTTGTCCTACGCCTGATCCGTTACAGATCCAGCACCAGCGGCCGGGCACTTTGTGCCGGTACCGCGCAGCAAATCAGCACCTGCCCTTCCTCCGGCGCTTCCGCCGGAGGCTGTGGATAATTCACCGCGCCGCTGATCAACCGTGTCTTGCAAGTACCGCAGGATCCTCCGCGACAGCTGAACTCCGGGTGCAATCCACGACTTTCCGCCAGTTCCAGCAGACTGCCACCGTCAGGCTGCCACCGTGCTTCCTTGGCCGAACGCTCGAAGACTACCGGCACCGAGGTGGTGGCCGCCGGCAATTGTTCGATCACGATGGCGTCCGGATCGGCCTGGCGCCTGAGGGTCGAAGGGCCGAAGGTTTCGGCGTGGATCTGGTCATCGCGCACATCCAGTTCACGCAGGCTGTCGTAAAGGCCCTGGGTAAACCCGCCAGGGCCGCAGAGCACGAAGTCCACCTGATCGAATTCATCGACAAGATTCCTCAGCAAGGCGCCATCGATGCGCCCGTGCAGGTCATAGTCCTCCCCCTCCACCAGATCGGGTTCCGGTTGACTGAGCAGGCGCATCACCCGCACCGCATCGCCGGCGTCCTCCAGCAAGCGGTCCAGTTCTGCGCGAAACGGCTGATCGGCAAGACTGCGGGAACTCTGGATCAGCCAGGTCGGACGAATCCGCCGGGTGCGCAGGCCCTGATACACCACCTCGCGCAACATCGACAGCAACGGCGTGATCCCGACCCCGGCAGCCAGCAACACCAAGGGCCGACGCTCCAGCGGGGCCACGGTGAAATGCCCCTTGGGCGAACGCGCCTCCAGCACATCACCAACGCGCACCTGATCGTGAAGAAACGTCGATATCCGCCCTTCACGCTTTACGCTGATCCGGAAGAAGTCGTCCGACGGCGCACCCGAAAGGCTGTAAGTGCGGATGTACACCTCGCCATCGAGGGTGAAACGCAGCGGCAGATGCTGCCCGGCCTGGAACACCGGCAGACCGGCGCCGTCCACGGGTTCGAGGTAAAACGACCGAATGTGCCGGCTCTGCGCCTCGATCCGCGTCACCCGCAGCGGCCGCCAGCTGTCACCCAGCGCCTGGGCCTGCAAACGTGCATCGGCCTGGGCCCAGGTGCCGGTCAACAGACTGGTCGGCGACATACCGTCGAAGCGCCAGCGCAATGCCAGCGCCGCCGGGCGCCGCACCGCTTTTTCCACCTCGAATGTCCACAACCGCTCGGCGCCCTGGAAGGCTGCGATTTGCGGTGCGTCGAGAATGACCTCGGTGCGGCCACTGAGCTGTAACAGGTCGCCTGTGGAAAAGTCGATGAACAGCAAGCCGGCCCGGGGATTGAGCAACAGATTACCGAGCGTGTTGAAGTGCAGGTTGCCGGCAAAATCCGGGATGGTCAGGCGATTGCCCTCCACCCGGACAAAACCGGGCTGGCCGCCACGGTGAGAAACATCCACCGAACGCTCGCCGTCGACATCGACGTAGCTGGCGACAAAGAAAGTATCCGCCGTTTCGATCGCGGCGACCGCTGCGGCATCGAGCCCGTTGAAATGCTCGGCTGGCCGGGACTGGGGATCCGTCAGCGGCACCCGCTGGAACTGGCGCAATTGAATGTACTGCGGGCAGTTGCCGAACGACTGATCCACCGTCAGATCGAATCCGCCTGCGCCAAGATTGCCGATGTGGCCGTTGAGCCGGTTACGCCGACGGGTGTGCAGCTCGATGCCGAGCAGGCCGATGGCCGCACCGGCCTGCAACTGCGCCGGGTCATCAACGGCCGGCAGGCTGTCGAAGTGCAATTGCGTCGGCTCGGGAGAGTGAGCGAAACCCGGCTCGCCCTCCAGTACACTGGCCCAGGGACGACCATCGGCATCCACTGCGCCGAACAGCATTAACGGCAATTGCTGATAGAACTGACGGTGCTGATCCGGCATCCAGGTGCGAATCACCTTGCGACCGAATTCCTCCATGCGCTCGGCGACACCGACCTGCGCTTGCAGTTGCCGTTCGCCGGCGTGCCAGGGTGAACGTTCCATGACGACCTCTCCCCCACGCCAGCGGCGCAGTCTGGATGACGAGACTCAAGCGGTGGCTTGCAGACCGGCGACGGTGCGCGGCATCGCGACGAAACCCGGCAACGCTTCAATGCGCGCCAGCCAGGCGCGCACATTGGCGTAGTCGTCCAGCGACACGTTGCCTTCCGGCGCATGGGCGATGTAGCTGTAGGCCGACACGTCGGCGATGGTCGGTTCATCGCCGACCAGAAACGGAGTTTTGCCCAGTTCCAGGTCCATCACCTTAAGCAGATTGTGCGCACGGGTAATCACTTCTTCGGCGTTGAATTTCGCTCCGAACACCGTGATCAATCGCGCCGCCGCCGGGCCAAAGGCGATCGGGCCTGCCGCCGCCGACAGCCAGCGCTGGACCCGCGCCGCGCCGACCGGATCGCTCGGCAGCCAGCGTCCGTTGCCGTACTTCTGCGCCAGATACACCAGAATGGCGTTGGAGTCGGCCAGCACCACGCCGTTGTCATCGATGGCCGGCACTTGCCCGAAGCTGTTGATGGCCAGGAACTCGGGCTGTTTGTGCTCACCTTTGGCCAGATCGACGAAAATCAGTTCGGTCGGCAATTGCAGCAGGGACAGCATCAGCTCGACCCGGTGGGCATGGCCGGAACGCGGGAAGTTGTAGAGTTTGATCGCTTGCATGGTCGACTCCGCTGGACGATGGGGCCGCCCGGGATGGGCGACAACCGTGGCCGCCATCTTCTCCCTATCGCGAAAACAACAGAATCACCAGCAAACGCAATCCATTATTTCTACGGGTGAAATAAAGCCGCGTTTTTCAGGGCTGGATGCTCTCGCAAGGCGTTCACCGTGTAATCGACAAAACTGCGCACCCGGGCCGGCGCCTTGCGTCCGCCCTGATACACCACATGGATGGGCAGCGGCGGCAATTCGTACTCGGCAAGGACAATTTCCAGTTCACCGGAAGCGATCTTGCCGGCGACCTGATAGGACAGCACCCGGGTCAATCCGAGCCCGAGGCAGGCGGCGGTAATTGCGGCCTGATTGCCGGTGACGACCAATCTCGGTTCGGGCCTGATGCTCAAGGCCTCACCGTCCTCCAGAAACGGCCAGTTGCGCAACTGGCCGATGGCCGATGTCGCCACCACCGGCGCGCCGGCCAACGCCTGTGGATGTGTGGGTCGCCCGTGAGCGGCAAAATATCCCGGCGAACCACAGATCACCCGACGCACTTCGCCGACCCGGATCGCATGCTGGTTGCTGTCCGGCAGATCACCGATGCGGATCGCCACATCGACGCCCTCCTCGACCATGCTCACCACGCGGTCCAGCAGCAGGGCGTTGATGGAAACGTCCGGATACTGCGTCAGATAACCCGCCATCACCGGTGTGACATACAGCTCGCCGAACAACACCGGCGCGGTCACCGTCAATTGCCCACGGGGTTGGGTATGGCTGCCGGCAGCGGAGTCTTCCGCTTCCTGCACTTCGGCAAGAATCCTCCGACAGTCTTCCAGATAACGCTGGCCCGCCTCGCTCAGATGCACGCTGCGAGTGGTGCGAATCAGCAATTGCGTACCGATCCGCTGCTCCAGCGCCGCCACCGCCCGGGTGACACTGGCCGCCGACAGACCCAGACGCCGCGCGGCAGCGGAAAAGCCCTGTTCCTGAGCAACGGCTGCGAAAACCTGCATTTCCTGGAAGCGATCCATGGTGTCCCCGACGTGGATAAAAAATCGCAACGACGGCTGCGATTCATCCGGGATTCGATTCCGGGGGGCTGCACCCCGACAACGCGATGCAGGCCCGGAACGTTTCCCGATCAGGTCAGGACTGAGAAACCGGATGATCACCGGTCACCCGCGCAGCCTGCCCGGCTGCCGGTTTGACCCACGTCAGATACGCCAGCACCAGCAACCCGATCCAGACCACCCCGACAATCAACGCTGCCTGAGTATCTGGAAAGTAACCCAGCACGCCGAAGACGAACAGCATGAAAGCAATCGCCGCCATCGGCGCATACGGCCAGAACGGCACCGGGAATTTCAGCTGCGCCACCTGCTCGGAGGTCATGGAACGACGCATGGCCACCTGGGTGAACAGAATCATCAGCCACACCCACACGGTGGCGAAGGTAGCAATCGAAGCGATCAGCAGGAACACGTTTTCCGGAATCAGGTAGTTCAGCAACACGCCCAGCAACAGCGCGCAGCTCATCACGATCACTGTCAGCCACGGCACGCCATTGCATGACAGGCGAGCGAAGCCTTTTGGTGCATGTCCTTGCTGGGCCAGGCCGTACATCATCCGGCCTGCGCCGAAGATGTCGCTGTTGATCGCCGACACCGCCGCCGAGATCACCACAATGTTCAGAATGGTGGCCGCCGAGCTGATGCCCAAGTGGTCGAAGATCTGCACGAACGGGCTGCCTTGGCTGCCGATCTGCTGCCACGGGAAGATCGACATCAGTACCAGCATCGTCAGCACATAGAACAGCAGGATGCGCATCGGCACCGCGTTGATCGCCTTGGGCAACACGCGGTGCGGGTCCTTGGCTTCGCCGGCAGTCACGCCGATGATCTCGATACCGCCAAAGGCAAACATCACCACGGCAAACGAGGCGATCAGACCGCCCACGCCATTGGGCATGAAGCCGCCCTGAGTCCACAGGTTGCTGAGATCGGTGGTCTGGCCCGGGGCGGTGCTGATGCCGAACAGCATGATGCCGAAGCCACCGAGGATCATCGCCACGATGGCCGCGACCTTGAGCAACGACAGCCAGAACTCCATTTCACCGAAGACTTTGACGTTGCACAGGTTCAACCCACCGACCACCGAAACAATGCCCAGCACCCAGATCCAGCGCGGGACTTCCGGAAACCAGAAGCCCATGTAGATGCCGAATGCCGTCACATCGGCCATGCCGACGATGACCATTTCGAACGCGTAGGTCCAACCGAGAATGAAACCCGCCATGGGGCCGAGATAGGTGCTGGCGTACTGCCCGAACGAGCCGGCGACCGGGTTGTGCACTGCCATCTCGCCCAGGGCGCGCATGACCATGAACACCGCCGCACCACCGATCAGGTACGCAAGCAGAACGGCAGGACCGGCCATCTGAATGGCTGAGGCAGAACCGTAGAACAGCCCGGTACCGATTGCCGATCCCAGGGCCATGAAGCGAATGTGTCGGGCAGAGAGCCCGCGTTTCAAACCTTTTGCTGACTGCTGCATTTTTCGTCCTTATTTATTTTTATTCGACGCAAAAACCGAAACGCCAACAGACCGGCCTCCACGCAGTGTGGAAGACAGCCTGTTGGCGACGAGGCACTTACAGACTCGGCAGCAAGTTCGCCGGAACCAGCTCATTCAACGTGCGCGAAGCCAGCAACTCGATCGCCGCATTGATATCCGGCGCAAAGAAGCGGTCCTTCTCGTAGAACGGCACTTCGCGGCGCAGAATGCCCCGGGCCTTTTCCAGTTTGGCCGAGGTCTTCAGGCCGTTGCGCAGATCCAGACCCTGCACCGCCGCCAGCCATTCCACCGCGAGAATGCCACGGGTGTTCTCAGCCATTTCCCACAGGCGCTTGCCGGCGGCCGGGGCCATCGACACGTGGTCTTCCTGGTTGGCGGAGGTCGGCAGGCTGTCCACCGAATGCGGATGGGCCAGCGCCTTGTTATCGCTGGCCAGCGCCGCCGCAGTC
>NZ_LRUN01000061.1 GCF_001679645.1 Pseudomonas bananamidigenes
AGATCGCCAGCGCCGCCGAGGAACTGTCCGCCGTGACCGAGCAGACCAGCGCCGGCGTGAACAATCAGAAAGTCGAGACCGATCAGGTCGCCACCGCCATGAACGAAATGGCCGCCACCGTGCAGGAAGTCGCGCGCAACGCCGAGGAAGCGTCGGAAGCCGCCGTCGCGGCTGACCAGCAGGCCCGGGAAGGCGACAAGGTGGTCGGTGAAGCCATTGCCCAGATCGAACGTCTGGCCACTGAAGTCGGCCACTCCACCGAGGCCATGGGCGAGCTCAAGCGCGAAAGCGACAAGATCGGCAGCGTCCTCGACGTGATCAAGTCCGTGGCCCAGCAAACCAACCTGCTGGCCCTCAACGCCGCCATCGAAGCAGCTCGTGCCGGTGAGGCCGGTCGCGGTTTTGCGGTGGTCGCCGACGAAGTCCGCAGCCTCGCCCAGCGCACCCAGAAGTCCACCGAAGAGATCGAAGAACTGATCGTCGGCCTGCAGAACGGCACCCAGCAGGTGGCGACGATCATGGACAACAGCCGCACCCTGACCGACAGCAGTGTCGAACTGACCCGCCGCGCCGGTGGCTCGCTGGACAGCATCACTCGCACCGTTTCGGCGATTCAGGCGATGAACCAGCAGATCGCCGCGGCCGCCGAACAACAGAGTGCCGTGGCCGAAGAGATCAACCGCAGCGTGCTGAACGTGCGGGATGTGTCGGACCAGACCTCGGCGGCCAGTGAAGAGACGGCGGCTTCCAGCGTCGAGCTGGCACGCCTGGGCACTCACCTGCAAACGCTGGTGGGCCGGTTCAAGGTTTGAGGTGATTCATCTGCCTCGGTTCGCTTGGGACCGAGGTGATGCCTTCGCGAGCAAGCTCGCTCCCACAGAGATGCATTCCAATGTGGGAGCGAGCCTGCTCGCGAAGGCGTCCCGAGAGACGCCGCAGTTACAGGACTTGCCGCAGGAACGCCTGGGCTCGCGGATCCTTCGGCGCATTGAAGAACTCCGTCGGCGAGGCGTCCTCCAGCAGTTTGCCGTGATCGAAGAACAGCACCCGGTCCGCCACCTCTCGGGCGAAGCCCATTTCGTGGGTCACGCAGACCATGGTCATGCCTTCAACGGCCAGGTTCTTCATCACATCCAGCACCTCACCGACCATTTCCGGGTCGAGGGCCGAAGTCGGTTCATCGAACAACATGACCTTCGGGTCCATCGCCAACGCCCGGGCGATCGCCACGCGCTGCTGCTGACCGCCGGACAGACGCGAAGGGTATTCGCGGGCCTTCTGCGCAATGCCGACCTTTTCCAGCAGCGCCATCGCCTTGGCCTCGCTGTCCTTCTGGCCACGCTTGCGCACGACTTTCTGTGCCAGGCAGAGGTTTTCCAGTACGGTCATGTGCGGAAACAGGTTGAAGTGCTGGAACACCATGCCGACTTCGCGGCGATAGGCGTTGATGTCGGTTTTCGGGTCGGCCAGTTGCAGGCCGTCGATGCTCACCGAACCGGAATCGAACTCTTCCAAGCCATTGAGGCAACGCAGGAAGGTCGACTTGCCGGAACCGGACGGGCCGAGCACCACCAGCACCTCGCCCTTGGCGACGTTGGTGCTGACGTTATCCACCGCACGCACCACCTGACCACGGGTGTCGAAGACTTTTACCAGATCGCGGACTTCAATCACTTTGCGCGAGCCTCCGCTCGAGCCGGCTGGCGATTTTCGACAGCGGCAGGTTGATCAACAGGTACAGGCCGGCCACGCAGAACAGGATTTCGAACGGCGAAAACGAGGTGGTGATGACTTCACGGCCGCTTTTCAGCAGCTCGGTAATCGCAATCACCGACACCAGCGAAGTGTCCTTCACCAGACTGATGAACTGCCCGGCCAGCGGCGGCAGCACACGTTTGAACGCTTGCGGCAGCACCACATGACGCATCGA
The DNA here is from genome assembly GCF_001679645.1 of Pseudomonas bananamidigenes. Lineage (GTDB taxonomy): Bacteria > Pseudomonadota > Gammaproteobacteria > Pseudomonadales > Pseudomonadaceae > Aquipseudomonas > Aquipseudomonas bananamidigenes. The sequence continues at coordinate 1,931 of NZ_LRUN01000061.1, forward strand.
TTGACCAGCGCTCAAACCCAGCGAACGCGCCGCCTCGTTCTGCCCACGGGCAATCGACTGCACGCCGGAACGAATGATTTCCGCCACATAGGCGCCGGTGAACAGCGACAACGCGGCGATCCCGGCAAACTCCCGGGACAGGTTCATCACCGTGCCGATGAAGAAATAGAAAATAAAGATCTGCACCAGCAGCGGCGTGCCGCGCACCAGTTCGACATAGATCGTCGACAGGTCGCGCAGGGTCGGGTTGCTCGACAACCGGCACAGGCCGGTGGCCAGACCGATCAGCAGACCGAGAACACCGGACACCAACGACAGCCAAAGCGTCGTCCACAGGCCCCACAGCAGCGGACCCGCCGCCCAATGCCGGGTCACGCCCACGACGTCGCCTTCGGCCACATCATCGCCCTGGGCGAATTGCAGGCTGTTTTCGTCGACGGTCAGGTGCTGCTCGTCACCGGCATCATTGCGCAGGGTGACCTGGGCGCTGCCGCCCTGGCGTACCAGTTCACTGACGGTGGAAATGTCAGTGGCGCGCTGGGTTTCCTCGGCCTGATAGGCGAAGTACTGCGGCACACGGTTCCAGCGCCATTCGTAGGACATCAGCGACGTGGCGTAATACAGCGCGCCCGCCAGGCCGACCAGCACCAGCACGGTCAGGACGTGCCAGGGCCATTGGGCTTTTTTCTGTTTCATCTAGAGGTAAATCCATAACGATCAGGGCGCTCACTCCCTCTGTGGCGAGGGAGCTTGCTCCCGCTGGGTTGCGAAGCAGCCCTGAAACCGGCCTCTGCGCAACATCGGGTAGAACGAGTCAACCGGAGACTACGACTGCTTTGCAGCCGAGCGGGAGCAAGCTCCCTCGCCACAATGACCGGGCTTATTCCATGTCCTTGAGCCACTCGGTGCTCTTGAACCACTTGTCATGGATGCGATCGTAGGTGCCGTCTTCGTGAATCTGGTGCAGGAAGTTGTTGATGAAGTTGAGGCTGTCGTAATCACCCTTCTTCAAACCGAAGGCCAGCGGCTCATAGGTGAACGGCTTGTCGAGGAACACCAGTTTGCCGGCGCCGACCTTGTTTACCGCGACGACGTTGTAAGGCGCGTCGTAGATGAAAGCGTCGGCCTTGCCGTTGACCACGTCGAGCACGGCTTCCTGCTCGTTGTCGTAGCCGTGGTACTTGGCCTTGGCGATAAGTTTTTTGGCGACCATTTCGCCGGTGGTGCCGAGCTTGGAGGTGATGCGGTAATCGGCGGTGTTCAGGTCTTTATAGGACTTGATGGTGCCTTCCAGTTCCTTGCGGATCAGCAGGGTCTGGCCGACAACGATGAACGGTTCGCTGAAGTTCAGGCGCAGGTTGCGTTCCTGGGTCAGGGTCATGCCGCTGCCGATCATGTCGAACTTGTCGGTCATCAGTGCCGGGATGATGCCGTCGTAACCGGTGGACACCAGCTCCAGCTTGACACCCATGGCCTTGGACATGGCTTTGAGGATGTCGACTTCAAAACCGATGATCTCGCCGCGCTTGTTGGTCATCTCGAACGGCATGTAGGTCGGGTCCATGCCGACTTTCAAGGTGCCGCGCTTGACCGCGTCATCGATTGCGCCGGCCTGCGCCGCATTGACTGCAACCAGTGCCGTGACGCCGACCAGCAGCATCGACAGATACTTCTTCATCTTCAAGTCCCCAAAACCATTGCGTTTGCGGCGCGAAAACCGACAGAGGTGGACAAACGTGTCCGGGTGCGCCAATTCGGGGACGGATGCTAACGCACTCGTCCGTTTGCACAAGGTTTTTTGATCGGTTATTGCCGGATGGGACGCAGAGCGTCCCGGGCTGCATTCCCACGCAGACGGTTCGACGCCTCGACGTGGGAACGAATCACCAGCACTGGTCATCGGCAGGCAAAAAAAACCCCGCTTTCGCGGGGTTTCTTCATCAGGCCGGTTGCGCCTGCAGGCTCACAGGCTTGAGCGGCAGCAGCGGTGCATGGGGATCGGCTTTCACCGAGGCCCGCCAGGCGTCCAGCCACTCGGCGTGACCTTCGGCCCACACCTGCTCGTGCAGACGGGCCAGGGCCACCGGATCGCTCAGCAGTTGCAGGCGATCGTGGTTGTTCAGCCCGGCCGGGCCGACCTTGATCGCGTGACGCACACGCTCCTGACGCAACCACTCGATCGGCTCGGCCTGACCGTGACGCGAGGTCGCCAGCGAGCACGCCAAAGCGTTCTGCTGCGGATCGACCACGGCGCGGACGAAGCCGTCGTTCAGGGCGTGCCAGCGGTTTTCGTGGGTGTACTGATCGGTGGCCAGCAGCGCCTGTGGCGGATTGTATTCCTCGGGGATGAGGAACAGGCTCTCGTCACGGGACTTGAGGCCCAGGCCCACGCGGCTGGAAATCACCGACACCGGAATCGACAACATCAGCGAACCGACGATCGGCACCAGCCACCACAGGAAGCTCGGGTTCAGCCAGATCACCAGCAGCGCCCAGAAAAAGCCCAGCAGGGTCTGCGGACCGTGGCGCTTGATCGCTTCGCTCCATGGCGTGGAGTCGTCGTCACGCTGTGGCGAGTTCCAGGTCGCCGCCCAGCCAAGGAACGCGGCCAGAACGAAACGGGTGTGGAAAATCATCCGCACCGGCGCCAGCAGCATGGAAAACAGCATCTCCAGCAGCATCGACAGGGTCACCTTGAACTTGCCGCCGAACTCTTTCGCGCCCTTGGCCCAGATCAGGATGACGCTCAACAGCTTCGGCAGGAACAGCAGCACGATGGTCGTCGAGAACAGCGCGATGGCCTTGTCCGGGTGCCATTGCGGCCACAGCGGATAGAGCTGGCGCGGCTCGAGGAAGTACTGCGGCTCCATCAGGGTGTTCACCGCCAGCAGCGCCGTCGACAGCACCAGGAAGAAGAACCACAACGGCGCCGACAAGTAGGACATCACGCCGGTCAGGAACACCGCGCGGTGTACCGGGTGCATGCCTTTGACCAGGAACAGGCGGAAGTTCATCAGGTTGCCGTGGCACCAGCGACGGTCACGCTTGAGTTCGTCGAGCAGGTTTGGCGGCAGTTCTTCGTAGCTGCCCGGCAGATCATAGGCAATCCACACGCCCCAGCCGGCACGGCGCATCAGCGCGGCTTCGACGAAGTCGTGGGAGAGGATCGCACCGGAGAACGCACCCTTGCCCGGCAACGGCGCCAGGGCGCAGTGGTCGATGAACGGCTTCATGCGGATGATCGCGTTGTGACCCCAGTAGTGGGATTCACCCAACTGCCAGAAGTGCAGGCCGGCAGTGAACAGCGGACCGTACACCCGCGTAGCGAATTGCTGCATGCGCGCATACAGCGTGTCCATGCCCGAAGCACGCGGCGCGGTCTGGATGATACCGGCGTCCGGGGTGGCCTCCATCAGGCGCACCAGGCTGGTCAGGCACTCGCCGCTCATCACCGAGTCGGCGTCGAGCACGACCATGTACTTGTAATCGCCACCCCAGCGACGGCAGAAGTCATCGAGGTTGCCGCTCTTGCGTTTGACGCGACGACGACGGCGGCGATAGAAGATCTTGCCGAAGCCTTTGGCTTCGCGGCAGACATCCAGCCAGGCCTGCTGTTCGGCAACGCAGATATCGGTGTCGTTACTGTCGCTGAGCACGAAGAAGTCGAAGCGATCCAGGTCACCGGTGGCCGCGACGGACTCGAAGGTCGCCCGCAGACCGGCGAACACCCGAGGCACGTCTTCGTTGCAGATCGGCATCACCAGCGCGGTGCGCGCGTCTTTCGGAATCGGCTCGTTACCCGCACTTTTACCGGAGATCCGGTATTTATCGTGGCCGGTGAGCAGCTCGAGGAAGCCCATCAGCGCGGTCCAGAAACCGGCCGACACCCAACAGAACAGAATCCCGAACATGATCAGGATGCTGGTCTGCAGTGCATACGGCAGCACTTGCGTGGCGGTTTGCAGCAGCGGTTGATGCAGGACTTCTTCCAGGTCGACGAACGACCAGCCCTGATACGGCATGATGCCTTTCATGTACCAGCCGGCGACAATGGTCTGGCCGAGCATCAGGATCAGCAGGATGTAGCGACGGATCGAACCGACGGTGCGCCAGCGGGCGGCCGGCAGCACATTCTGGTCCTTCGGCGGCTGCGGCGGATTGGTCCGGCCGGTCAGGCGACGCCAGCCACGCACCAGGATGTTGGTGCGCCAGGGCTCCGGCACGACCTTGGTCCGACGGATCGGCGGCGTGGCCTTGAGGCTGACCCGGCCGCTGGCGTCGAGCACCAGCATTTCCGCGTCTTCCAGCTCTTCGGCAGTGCTCAGGGTCAGGCGCTTGCCCACCGAAGCCTGGGCGGCTTCGGTCGGGGCGTCGAACGTCGAGGACGACAGGCGTTGATGCAATTCGCTGAAGGACTGGCAGCCCGCGAGTTCCGCGCGCTGCTCGTCGGTCATCGGCAGATGCGCCAGGTACTCGGACAGAGACTCTGGCTGTACTTGAGAATTACTCATCGGCAGGCAACTGATAGCTCCAGGTCTCGGTCAGGACTTGTTCAGTCGCGGCCGGTTCCGGTGTGGCTGGGGCCGCTTCGGCAGCGGCTGGCTGCTTGGCGTCTTTGTTGGCCTTGTCCCTGGCTTGTGCCGCTGGCTTGGCGTCGGCCTGTTTGGCTTCGGCCGCCTGGGCGTCCTTGTCGGTTTTTTCCTGCTGCTTGGCGGCAACCTTGTCGGCCTTGGCAACGGACGAGTTCGACGCCGGCACCGAGGTCTTGGCCAGATCCACCGGAATTACGTGCTGCACCAGCGCCGCACGCATTTCGGTGGCCTTGCTCGCGTCCTTGACCTTCAGACGCAGGGTCAGGCGCCAGCCTTTGGTTTCCGGGTTGTAACGCACGCTGTTCTCGACCAGCTCGGCGTTGTCGCCGACGCTGACCTGGCTACGCACGTCGGCATCCGGCGACAACGCCGCCAGGGAAGGACCTTCGAAGTCCACCAGGTAGGCCACGGTGCCATCCGGCTGACGGATCAGGTTCGATTGCTTGACGTCACCGGTCGAACGCAGGGTCTGCTCGACCCAGGCACTGTCGATGGCGTGAATGTTGGACTCGTTGTTGGTCCAGTGCATGCGATAGGCGAAGTCCAGCGGCTGGCCCGGCTCCGGCTGTTTTTCCGGGTTCCAGAAGGCAACGATGTTGTCGTTGGTTTCGTCGGCGGTCGGGATCTCTACCAGATCGACAGTACCCTTGCCCCACTCGCCCTTCGGCTCGATCCAGGCGCTCGGGCGCTTGTCGTAGCGGTCGTCGAGGTCTTCGTAGTGGCTGAAGTCGCGGCCACGCTGCAGCAGACCGAAACCACGCGGGTTCTCGACGCTGAACTGGCTCACGGACAGGTGTTTCGGGTTGTTCAATGGACGCCAGATCCACTCGCCGTTGCCGGCATGGATCGACAGACCGCTGGAGTCATGCAGTTCGCGACGGTAGTTGAGCACTTTCGACGGCTGGTTGGCGCCGAACAGGAACATGCTGGTCAGCGGCGCGATACCGAGCTTGCCGACCTTGTCACGCAGGAACATCTGGCCTTTGACGTCGACGATGGTGTCGCTGCCCGGACGCACGATCAGACGGTACGCACCGGTGGCACGCGGGGAGTCCAGCAGGGCGAAGATCACCAGGTGCTTGTCGCCCGGTTTTGGCTGCTGCACCCAGAACTCGCGAAAACGCGGGAATTCTTCGCCGGACGGCAAAGCGGTATCGATGGCCAGGCCACGGGCGGACAGACCATAGGTGTGGCCCTTGCCGACGACGCGGAAGTAGCTCGCGCCCAGCATGGTCATGATTTCGTCTTGCTTGTCGGCCTTGTTGATCGGGTACAGGACACGGAAACCGGCGTAGCCCAGTTGTTCAGTGGCCTTCGGATCGAACTGCAGATCGCCGAAATCGAAACGGGAGGGATCGTATTTGATCTCTTCGACGGTGTTCGCCGTGATTTCGTTGATTTTCACCGGCGTATCGAAGTGCATGCCCTGATGATAGAAGGACAGCTTGAACGGCGTCTTCTGGTCGGCCCATTCGGCTTTTTCGGTGCGGAAACGAATTTTCTGGTAGTCCGCGAATTTCATGTCGCGGAATTCGTTTGGCAGGTTGCTGCGCGGGGCTTCGAATTTCTGCCCGGCCAGCTCTTTGGCCTTGGCCGACACATCGTCAAGATTGAATGCCCAAAGCTGACCGGCGCTGAGCAGGCAGACGAGTGCCGAGCCCGCTACCAGAGCGCTTCGCAAGCGTTTGGCAGACAATTTTGCTGCATTACAGGGACTAACAATCACGAGCAACCCTCGCCGAAAACAGATCAAAAAACCAACGGCCAGATGAAGTGTCTGTCAGGGATCCGGTACAAAAAAACCGCTCCTGCAGAACACCCTTGCCAAGTTGGCGAGCATTGTTCCGACTCCGCTGGGGCAAAATGATTCCCCAATCGGATCCGGACAAGTCTCTACCTAAGTCAAAATGGACCAACGAACGCTGATCCCCGTAGCGCGCGATTATCTAGCAGCCCGCGTGACAACGCATCAGGGGTAACAAAGTATTTATCGCGAAAATTCCCTGTTTTCAGTCGAAAAGCCCTTAAAAACTTGTTTCAAGCACTTTCATGTCTGTAACAGGAAGGTTACCGGGCCGTCGTTGACCAGGTGCACCTGCATATCCGCGCCGAATCTACCTGATGCCACAGTGCCATGCATCTGTTTCGCTTTACTTAATAGATAGTCGAACAATTCCTCGCCCAGTGCCGGAGGGGCGGCGGTCGAGAAACTCGGGCGCAACCCGCTTTTGGTGTCGGCAGCCAGGGTGAACTGAGAGACCAGCAGCAGCCCGCCGCCCACATCCGCCAAAGACAGATTCATCTTGCCTTCGGCGTCACTGAATACACGATAGTTAAGCAGCTTATGCAGAAGTTTGTCGGCGCTGGCCTGCGTGTCGTCGGGTTCGACCGCCACCAGCACCAGCAGACCCTGATCGACACTGCCGACCACCTCTCCCGCCACTTCGACCCGCGCGCCTTTCACGCGCTGCAATAGCCCCTTCATGCTTCTTCGGGCGGCAGGTCGAGCAGGCGCCGGGCCATTTTGCTGGCGGCGCGCACCAGCGCATCGGTGATACCCGGTTCGGACGCGGCGTGCCCGGCATCGCGGATGACCTGCAGCTCGCTGTTCGGCCAGGCCTGATGCAGCTCCCAGGCATTGTCGAGCGGGCAGATCACGTCATAGCGGCCATGGATGATCACGCCCGGCAGATGGGCGATCTTGCCCATGTCGCGGATCAACTGATCCGGCTCAAGGAAGGCGTTGTGGGTAAAGTAGTGGCACTCGATACGCGCAATCGACAGGGCGCGCTGCGGCTCGGCGAAACGGTCGACCACCAGCGGGTTCGGGCGCAGGGTCGCGGTGCGTCCTTCCCAGATCGACCAGGCCTTGGCGGCATGCATCTGGGCGATCTGGTCATTGCCGGTCAGGCGTTTGTGGAACGCGCCGAGCAGGTCATCGCGCTCGTCCAGCGGGATCGGCGCAATGTAGTCCTGCCAGTAATCGGGGAACAGACGGCTGGCACCGGCCTGGTAGAACCATTCGATTTCCTGCGGACGGCAGAGAAAGATCCCGCGCAGGATCAGACCATGCACGCGCTCCGGGTGGGTCTGCGCATAAGCCAGCGCCAGGGTCGAGCCCCACGAGCCGCCGAACAGCACCCATTTATCGATGCCCAGGTGTTTGCGGATGCGCTCGAGGTCTTCGACCAGATCCCAGGTGGTGTTGTTTTCCAGGCTGGCATGCGGGGTGGAGCGTCCGCAGCCACGCTGGTCGAAGGTGACGATGCGATACAGATTCGGATCGAAATAGCGACGGCTCTGGGCATCGCACCCGGCGCCCGGGCCACCGTGGATGAACACCACCGGCAAACCTTCCGGTGAACCGCTTTCGTCGACGTACAGCGTGTGGGTGTCGTCGACGGCCAGATCGTGCCGTGCGTGAGGTTTGATCTGCGGAAACAAAGTCTGCATTGCGCGCTCCGTAAGGGTCGAGGTCATCCCTGGGGGGACTTCTATTATTCTGCCGTCCGGCATCATAAACCCGATTTACGTCAATGAGCATGCCCGTGCGCTGTCACATTTTGTCAGCCATGAACCCCAGCAGTTTTTCATACAGACGATCGACTTCGGCGACCTGATAGCGGGCCCGCAGGCAGCCGTGAACCAGCCCTTCACCGTAATACAGCGTGGCTTCGCACCCTGCGGCAGTCAGTCGTTCGGCGTAAAGCACACCGTCGTCGCGCAACGGATCGAACTGCGCCACGGCGATCCAGGCCGGGGGCAGTCCGCTGAAATCATCGGCGAGCAACGGCATGGCACGGGCATTGGATTGTGGCGTGCCGCGCAGGTACAACGCGTGATAACAATCCACGTCGCTGCTGGAGAGCAGCGGCGCATCGGCGCATTCGCTGCGCGACGGCAGCGTTTCACCACCCAGCCCGGGGTAGATCAACACCTGGGCCGTGGGCAGCGGCTCGCCGGCATCGCGCAAGGCTACGCACAACGCGGCTGCCAGATTGCCTCCGGCGCTGTCGCCGGCCACCAGCATGCGTTCGGGATCGAACCAGAACGGCCCGCTGCGCAATGCACGCCAGACACTCAGGCAATCGTCGAACCCGGCCGGAAACGGATGTTCCGGGGCCAACCGGTAATCCACCGCCACCACCATCGCCCCCAGCGTCATGGCCAGTTCGCTGCAAATGAAGTCGTGAGAATCCAGCCCGCCCACCACCCAGCCACCGCCGTGCAGGTACAACACGCACGGCCAGCCGCCGGACGCTGGTTTGACGGGCGGGCGATACGAGCGCACCGCCACCCCGATCAACTGAAAATCCACGACATCCAGCCCCGCCGGCCTCGAAGGCGTGAAAGCCCGGCACATCTCGTCGTAGGACCTGCGCAACCCCGCGAGACTGCTGTCATCGCTGGCAAAGCTTTCGGTCCTGGCGACGAACGCGGCCATCGCCGGCGACAGTGGATAAGTGCTCATCAGTTTTTCAGACTGGCCTGAACCGTGGCCACTCCGTCCTTGCCGTCGAAACTGCTGACCCCCGCCAGCCAGCGTTGCAGGTCTTCGGGGTGTTCACGCAGCCAGGCCTTCGCCACTTCCTGAGGTGTCTTGCGCTCCATGATCGGCACCATCAACTGGCTTTCCTGAGCGGCGGTGAAGGTCAGGTTTTCCAGCAACCGATGGACATTCGGGCAACGTTCGGCGTAGTCCGGTGCGGTGACGGTGGAAACGGTGGCGGCGCCTTCGTTGGGGCCGTAGACGTCTTCGCTGCCGGTCAGGTAGGTGATTTTCATGTTGATGTTCATCGGGTGCGGGGTCCAGCCGACGAACACCACGAACTCCTTGCGGTTCACCGCCCGTTGCACGGCGGCAAGCATGCCGGCCTCACCGGACTCGATGATCTTGAAATCCTTCAGGCCGAAATGGTTGGTCTCGATCATGGTCTTGATCGTGGTGTTGGCGCCGCTGCCGGGCTCGATGCCGTAAATCTTGCCGCCGAGCTGATCCTTGAATCTTGCGATGTCGCCAAAGGTTTTCAGCCCTGCCGCCGCGACGTAGTCCGGCACTGCCAGGGTTGCCTGGGCATCCGCCAGGCTGGGCTTGTCCATGACCTTGACCTGATTGGCGGCGAGGAACGGCGCAATGTTCTTGTCCATCGCCGGTTTCCAGTAGCCGAGGAAGATATCCAGACGCTTGTCGCGGATGCCGGCGAAGATGATTTGCTGCACGGCGCTGGTCTGTTTGCTTTCGTAGCCGAGGCCGTTGAGCAGCACGTCGGCCACGCCGCTGGTGGCGATCACGTCGGTCCAGTTGACCACGCCCATGCGCACGGTTTTGCAGGAGGCATCGTCGGAGGCCATGGCGCCGGCGCTGAGCAGCGCACTGCCGGTGAGGATTAACGCACAACGAGTGAACAGTTTTTTCATGTGGGGTCGTCTCGTGCGGCAGCGGTTTATTGTTCGGATCGGTGTCTTCTTGCACCGTGGCCGAAACATTACGCAGCGTATGAGACGGAAAAGCGAACTGTGGCGACCGGGATTTGCACGGTGGCGACCCAAGCCGTGCACAAACCTGTGGTCACCACAAAAACTGTGGGAGCGAGCTTGCTCGCGATGGCGGTGGTTCAGTCACTATTGATGTCGACTGACACGACGCCATCGCGAGCAAGCTCGCTCCCACAGGGTTTTATGCGGTGTAGTGCTTTTCGCCCCAGGCCAGCAGCCCTTGCAGCAACTCCTTGAGCACCACCCGCGTCGGCTCCGCCAGATCGGCGCGGTAGCGGAACGGTTCGAACTCTTCCATATACGTGCACTGGCCCAGTTCCAGTTGCACGGCGTGGATGTTCTCGGCCGGGTTGCCGTAGTGACGGGTGATGTGACCGCCCTTGAAGCGACCGTTGAGCACATGGCTGTAATTGCCATGACGGGCGCAGATCGCTTCCAGTTGCGAAGCCAGTTGAGGATCGCAACTGGCGCCGTTGAAGGTGCCGAGGTTGAAGTCCGGCAGCTTGCCGTCGAACAGGTGCGGGATCACCGAACGGATCGAGTGCGCATCGAACAGCAGTGCGTAACCGAACTCGGCCTTCAGCCGCGCCAGCTCTTCCTGCAAGGTACGGTGGTAGGGCGCCCAGATCTGCTCCAGGTACGTCGCCCGTTCTTCTTTCGACGGTTCCTTGCCTTCCTTGAACAACGCAATGCCATCGAACAGCGTCGCCGGATACAGCCCGGTGGTGGCGCCCGCGTACAACGGTTTGTCGTCGGAAGGCCGATTCAGGTCGATGACGAACCGCGAGTATTCCGCTGCCAGGGTGCTGGCGCCCAGTTCGGCAGCAAAATCGTAGAGCTGCGGAATGTGCCAGTCGGTGTCCGGCAGGCTTTTCGCGTCCGGGATCAATCCGGCCTCGACCGCCGGGGTCAGGCGCACGCCGGCATGCGGCATGCTGATCAGCAGCGGCACGCGGCCTTGTTTGAAGTTCAGAACCTTTTCCACAACCGCTCTCCTACAGACTTGATTCAACGCCGTGACGCACGACGCGCTTGTCGAGCTCACCGCCCAGCCAGTACGCCAGATCCGCTGGCCGGTCGATCTGCCAGGCGACGAAATCCGCGACCTTGCCGACTTCCAGCGAGCCGTGGGTATCGGCCATGCCCAGGGCTTGCGCCGCATGAAGGGTGGCGCCGGCCAGGGCTTCTTCCGGGGTCATGCGGAAACAGGTGCAGGCCATGTTCAGCATCAGGCGCAACGACAGCGCCGGCGAGGTGCCGGGGTTGAGGTCACTGGCGATGGCGATCTTCACCTTGTGCTTGCGCAGGGCTTCCATCGGTGGCAATTGGGTTTCACGCAGGAAATAGAACGCACCCGGCAGCAACACCGCGACGGTGTCGGCCTTGGCCATGGCAATGGCGTCGTCTTCATCCATGAATTCCAGGTGATCGGCGGACAACGCCTTGTAGCGGGCCGCGAGGCTGGAACCATGCAGCGACGACAATTGTTCGGCGTGCAGCTTCACCGGCAGACCGAGTTTTTGCGCGGCGATGAACACCCGCTCCACCTGCTCCGGCGAGAACGCCAGGTATTCACAGAATGCGTCCACCGCATCCACCAGCCCTTCGGCAGCCAGTGCCGGCAGCATTTCGGCACAGATGTGATCGATGTAATCGTCGGCGCGATCCTTGTATTCCGGCGGCATCGCGTGGGCGGCCAGGCAGGTGCTGCGCACACTGATCGGCAGCTCGGCGGCGAGGCGGCGGATGACCCGCAGGATCTTGCGCTCGCTCGCCAGATCGAGGCCGTAGCCGGACTTCATTTCAACCGTGGTCACGCCGTCGCGCATCAGGCTTTTCAGGCGTTTGGCGGCGCTGGCGAACAACTCGTCTTCCGACGCTTCGCGGGTGGCGCGCACGGTGCTGGCGATGCCGCCACCGGCCGCTGCGATCTCGGCGTAGCTGACGCCTTGCAGGCGTTTCTCGAACTCGCCGCTGCGGTTACCGCCGAACACGGTGTGGGTGTGACAGTCGATCAGGCCCGGGGTCACCCACGCGCCTTGCAGATCGTTGACCGCCGGGTATTCGCCGGGCGGCAATTGGCTGCGCGGACCGATCCACTCGATCAGCGCACCGGACGTCACGATGGCCGCGTGCTCGATGATCGAGTAGACGCCTTGCGCCATGGTTGCGACGTGGCAGTGTTGCCAGAGGGTTTTCATCCCTTAGTCTCCACAGTATTCAAAATCGATTTCGCGAGCAGGCTCGCTCCCACAGAGGATTGCATTTCAACTGTGGGAGCGAGCCTGCTCGCGAAGAGGCCATCACAGGCTAGGCAGCAACTTCGCCGGAACCAGTTCAGTCAGGACCCGCGAAGCCAGCAACTCGATCGCCGCATTGATATCCGGCGCAAAGAAGCGGTCCTTCTCGTAGAACGGCACTTCGCGACGCAGAATGCCCCGGGCCTTTTCCAGTTTGGCCGAGGTCTTCAGGCCGTTGCGCAGATCCAGACCCTGCACCGCCGCCAGCCATTCCACCGCGAGAATGCCACGGGTGTTCTCAGCCATTTCCCACAGGCGCTTGCCGGCGGCCGGGGCCATCGACACGTGGTCTTCCTGGTTGGCGGAGGTCGGCAGGCTGTCCACCGAATGTGGATGGGCCAGCGCCTTGTTATCACTGGCCAGCGCCGCCGCAGTC
>NZ_LRUN01000062.1 GCF_001679645.1 Pseudomonas bananamidigenes
CCGGTGCTGAGGTTTTTCTCGAAAACCGTCAGCTCGCCACCCTCCACGTTCAACCCATTGATCAGCACCGGATCGTCGTTGTTGTGGATCTGCAACACCAGATTCGCGGTACTGGTGTCGCCATCGGAATCACGCAGGGTGTAGGTAAAGGTTTCTGTCCCGTTGCCGCCGCCATGCAACGCCTTGAAATCCGCGTCGCTGGTGTTGAGCGTGTAGGTGTAAGTGCCGTTGGCGTTCAGCACCAGCGTGCCGTAAGTCCCGGTGAACGTACCGGCAACTACCGGGCCGCTGCTGGGGCCGACAGGAATGCGGTCGGCGCCCTGCACGTCGTTGGTCAGCACGTTGCCGGTCAGGCTCAGGTTGGTTTCCGAAGCGGTGCTGGCGTTGCTGTCATCCACCGCTTTGGGCACATCGTCGGTGATGTTCACATCCAGCGAGCCCGTCGCGGTATCGCCATTGCTGTCACCGGCAATCACCGTGAAATGTTCGCTCAGATTGTTGGCGCCATCACCCGCAGGATGGGCATCGTTGCCGTTGAGGGTGTAGCTGTAACTGACCGTGCCATTGGCCGGGTTGTAACCGGTGATGGTCAGGGTGTTGCCCAGTTGTGTAGTGATCGATTGCGGGAAACCGACCGGCACGCCAGCGACGATTACGTTGATGCCGCCGATGCTCAGGCTGGTCAGACCATCGGGCGCCGAGATACTGAAGCTGCCGGCCTGGGTCAACGCGCCGGGATTGGCGGCAGAACCGTCCGGCAGATTGGCTTCGTTCAAAGTCAACTCGCCGCCGGGTACATCCAGGCCAATGAGATTGACCAGATTGTTGACCGGTGGCGCAACGATGGGCGTGTTGTCGCCATTGTCGACCACCACGTTGTGCCGCTCTTCGGGAAACTCGGGAATGCCACCGAAACCGGCCGTGGGGAAACCGATGACCGGGTCGACCCGGCCACCTACTTCGGTCAGCAACACGAAACTGTGGCCACCGCCCTTGCCGCCATTGATGTCACCGGGCGCATCGGGACCGGCCGCAGTGGCTTCAGCGGATTGGGTCGGGTCTTCACCGGCGGCGATGGCTTTCTGGATCTGTGCGACATCGGTGAGTTGCGCATCGCTCGGAGTCAGCGTTTCCGGGGCATCCACATGGGGCGCGTGGTTGGCCAGCAATTGCCCGGTCAGGGTCAGGCTGCTGTCGCGGCCCAGGGTCAGTTCCTGGCCGTTCTGCAGATGGACGGCGACCGCCCCTTCCGCACCCGTGATCAATTGATCCCCGGCAAACAGTCGATCGCCCGCGACCAATGCGCGCCGACTTCCGTCCGCCGTTTGAGCGAATACCTGACCTATGACCTTGGAAACCGTCCCGATGAGCGTTGCCATGTGCATGTCCTCCGCTGCCGACCACCGTCGGCGCTGGTTCGCGAAGCAGCCCATGGCTCAAGCGGGTTGTCGGGGCGACGCTCGCACCTCGACAGTTCGTTTCGCAGGTTGTGCTTCTTCAGAAACCCCAGCGCCCTCAGGCACTTGGAATCCCGGATAGATGCAGCACGCCCACTAGCGCTACGTAACGGTGGTGAATCACCCGAGTGACAAAAAACTGTCGCCCTTTTGCCGCTACGCGTCCCTCCCCTTTAGCAGTACTTCGCCCGTATGTCGCAAAGTGAGTGGAACTTTCCTCAAGCCTTCATGCACTCCCTAAAGCACATAAAACAAAGGCTTTCGAATGGAACAATGTGCTGGATTCGGCAAAGCGCATAAGTTTTTTTCGGCATAAGCCCTATGAAAAATTTTTCTTAGCTACGCTTCAGGATGTTCTTAGCTCTGTTGTAACAGCGATGAGACGCTAAACACTAAAAATTTCGTCAATAAATTGGCGACAGCGGAATACCATCAGGACTCAGGGAGATGCACCCATGCGCTTTCCAACCCCCCTCTGCAGTGCGGTTTTGCTGGCCATGGCTTGCACTTCCCAGGCTCAGGCCATGAACCTCACCGAAGCCATTCAGAGCACCATTGCGACCCACCCGGAACTGGCTTCGCGGGTGGACGCCAAACTGTCGGCCGATGAACAGGTGAAAGTCGCCAGGGGCGGCTTCTATCCATCGGTGGATCTGAACGCTGCCTACGGGCGCGGCTACAGCGACAACACCAACACCCGGGCCTTGGGTAACCACCACACCGAAATCCTCAATTACACCCAGTCCGAGCTGCGCCTGCGGCAAATGCTGTTCGACGGTTTCAACACCGCCAACGAGGTCGAACGCACCAAGGGCGTGTCCAACTCCCGCGCGTATTACGCGCAAGGCACCGCCCAGGATCTGGCCCTGCGCACCATCGAGGTCTACCTCGAAGTGCTCAAGCGCCGCGAACTGGTGACGCTGGCCAAAAACAATCTGCAGGCTCACCTGCGGGTCAACGACCAGATCGGCCTGCGTACCCAGCGCGGCATCGGCAGCACCGCCGACTCCGACCAGTCGGTGGCCCGTAAAGCGCTGGCGCAGAACAACCTCGACACTGCCGAGGTCGATCTGGCGGACGCCGAATCGAATTTCTACGCCGTGGTCGGGCGCATGCCCGATGAACTGGAAGCGCCGGCCTCGACCCGTGGTGAATTGCCCGCCACCCTGCCCGAAGCCCAGCAGAGCATGGTGGAGAACAACCCGTACCTGAAATCCGCCCAGGCCGACGTGCAATCGGCCGAGAGCCAGTACGAAGTCGCCAAGTCGCCGTTCTATCCACGCTTCGATGCCGAAGCGGCGGTCGGTGCCAACAACAACGTGCAGGGTGACGAAGGCCACGACAACGAATGGCGGGTCGGGGTGGTGATGAACTACAACCTGTTCCGTGGCGGCAGCGACAAGGCGCGACTGGCCTCCGATGCGCACCAGATCAACCAGGCCATGGACATCCGCAACAACGCCCTGCGCCAGCTCAACGAGAACATTCACCTGGCGTGGAACGCTATGGTCAACGCCAAGAAACAGACCCCCACCGCCCGCGAATACGCCGAGACCACCAAGCGTGTACGCGCCGCCTATCAGGATCAGTTCGGCCTTGGCCAACGCACCCTGCTCGACCTGCTCGACAGTGAAAACGAGCTGTACAACGCCAACCGTCGCTACACCGAAATCCGCTACACCGAGGAGTTTTCGATGTACCGCGTGCTGGCGAACATGGGGCAGTTGCTGAGCAAGCAACGGGTGGTGCTGCCGGCTGACGCAATTGCCGCTGCCGAAGTGAAAAACGAGGCGCGCCTGCCCGAACTCAAATAAACCGTTGTGGCGAGGGAGCTTGCTCCCGCCGGGGTGCGCAGCGCCCCCAACGAACCAGGCAACACTGAGATCCATGTGAGTGCGGCGCACTCAAACGGGAGCAAGCTCCCTCGCCACAGGTAATCGGGCAGTCATCAAGAGGGGCGATCAATATGACCAGCATGGAGCCCGGTGTTTCCGGGATCGATCCGCGTCTGAGCTTCGATGATCCGTTACTCGACGGTCTGTTGATCCTCTGCAAACTGCATGGCGCGACGGTCAGTCGCGCCAGCCTGAGTGCCGGGCTGCCCCTGGACAAACAACGCCTGAGCCTGGACCTGCTGCCCCGTGCAGCGGCCCGGGCCGGTTTGCAGGCGCGCATGCTGCGCCGCGATCTCAAGGACATTTCCCCGCTCAACCTGCCGGTGCTGTTGCTGCTGGGCAATGGCCGCACGGCGGTGCTGCGCCGTTTCGCCGATGACGGCAAGGCGCTGATCCTGCCCAGTGAAGCCGACGGTGGCGAACAGTGGGTCAGCCACGAAGAACTCGCCGAACACTATACGGGGCAGGCCTTGTTCGCCCGGCCCCGGCATGAACTGGAAGACCTGCGTTCACCCCTGGTGCCAAGGGTCCAGGCATGGTTTCGCGACACCCTGAAGCTGTCGAAATGGCTGTACAGCGACGCGATCCTCGCCAGTTTTCTGATCAACCTGCTGGGCCTGATGGTGCCGCTGTTCGTCATGCAGACCTACGACCGCGTGGTGCCGAACCAGGCCACGTCGACCCTGTGGGTGCTGGCCATCGGTTTGCTGATCGGCACCGGTTTCGAACTGGTACTGCGGGTGGTGCGAGCGCACCTGCTGGACACCGCCGGCAAGAAGACTGACGTGATCCTTTCCGCAACGTTGTTCGAGCGCATCACCGGCATGGCGATGAAAGCCCGGCCCGCGACCATCGGCGGGTTCGCCCAGAGCATTCATGACTTTCAGGGGCTGCGGGAATTTCTCACCGCCGTGACCCTGACCAGCCTGATCGACCTGCCATTCGTGGTGCTGATGCTGGTGGTGATCGGCCTGCTCGGTGGCTGGCTGGTGGCGATTCCGCTGCTGGCGTTTCCGATCACCATAATGTTCGCGATGATCATTCAGGCGCGTCTGCGCGACACCGTGCAGAAAAGTCTGAGCCTTGGCGCCGAGCGTCAGGCGTTGCTGATCGAAACCCTCGGCGGCCTGGAAACCCTCAAGGCCTGCAGCGCCGAAAGCGAGCGCCAGCACAAATGGGAAAGCACCCACGGCGCCCTCACCCGCCTCGACAGTCATGCACGCAACCTCTCGGCGCTGGCCACCAACGGCACGCTGTTCATCCAGCAGTTCTCGGGGATGGCGACCATCGTCGCCGGGGTCTACAGCATCATCGCCGGCAACCTCAGCGTCGGTGCGCTGGTGGCCAGTTACATGCTCGGCAGTCGCGTGCTTGCGCCACTGGGCCAGATTGCCGGACTGATCACTCGCTACCAGCAAGCGCAATTGACCATGAAAAGCACCGACGCGCTGATGGCCCTGCCCCAGGAACGCGACGGCAAACAGCGGCCGCTGGAACGCACGCAACTGCAAGGCGCACTGGACGTCAGCGGTGTGACCTTCCATTACAACGGCCAGAACGCTCCGGCCCTGAGCAATGTCGGTTTCAGCCTCAAGCCCGGCGAACGCATCGGCATCATCGGCCGCAGCGGCTCCGGCAAAAGCACCCTCGCACGGCTGGTGATGGGTTTCTTCGAACCGGAGGAAGGCCAGTTGCTGCTCGACGGCCTAGACCTGCGGCAACTGGATGTCGCCGACCTGCGCCAACAGATCGGTTACGTCGCCCACGACCTGCCGCTGCTGGCCGGCAGCCTGCGCGACAACCTGACCCTCGGCGCCCGGTATGTCAGTGATGCACGCATGCTCGAAGTGGCCGAACTGACCGGTGTCACCGAACTGGCCCGCCAGCATCCGCAAGGCTTCGACCGGCCGGTGGGCGAGCGCGGGCAATTGCTTTCCGGCGGTCAGCGCCAGGCGGTATTGCTGGCCCGGGCGCTGCTGCTTGACCCGCCGATCATGCTGCTCGACGAACCCACCAGCGCCATGGACAACAGCAGCGAAGACGTCCTGCGCCAGAAGCTTCACGGCTGGGTAGAGGGCAAGACACTGCTGCTGGTCACCCACCGAACCTCGATGCTGAGCCTGGTGGACCGGTTGCTGGTGCTGGACAACGGCCGGATCGTCGCCGACGGTCCGAAAGAAGCGGTCATCGATGCACTGCGCAAGGGCCGGGTCGGCTCGGCGGCAGTCTAGGAGTCGCCCATGTCTGCTGCCTCCTCTTCAAAACAGCGCGGCTACTTCGACAGTTTCGGCAAAAGCGCCGAGGCCGAATTCATGCCGGAAACCGCCAGTGCTTCGTTGCAGGATTCGCCGCGCTGGTCGCGGATCACCGTGTGGCTGGCGGCGGCGCTGCTGATCAGTGCGCTGGTCTGGGCCAAATTCGCGGTGCTTGAAGAAGTGACCATGGGCGAAGGCAAGGCGATTCCGTCGAGCAAGGTCCAGGTGATCCAGAACCTCGAAGGCGGGATCGTCACCGAAATCTTCGTGCGTGAAGGGCAAATGGTGAACAAGGGCGACACCCTGCTGCGCCTGGATGACACGCGGTTTCTGTCGAACAAGGGCGAGAGCGAGGCCGATCGCTACGCGTTGATGGCCCAGGTCGAACGCCTGTCGGCGGAGTCCGAAGGCCGGCCGATGAAGCTCTCCGACGAGATCCTCAGCAAGGCGCCGCAAGTCGCCGAAGATGAACGGGCGTTGTACGACCAGCGTCAGCGCAGGCTGGCCAGCGAACAACGGACCCTCACCGAACAGTTGCGGCAGAAGACTCAGGAACTGGCGGAGTTTCGCTCCAAGCAGGGTCAGTACAGTTCCAGCCTGGCGCTGTTGCAGCAAGAGATGAACATGTCGTCGCCACTGGTGGGCACCGGGGCGGTGTCGCCGGTGGAAATCCTGCGGCTCAAACGCAGTGCGGTGGAAATTCGCGGATCGCTGAACGCCACGACCCTGGCGATTCCCCGGGCCGAATCGGCGATCAACGAGATCAAGAGCAAGATCGACGAATCGGAACAGACCTTCCGTTCCGACGCCGCCAAGGACCTCAACCAGAAACGCACCGACCTGTCGAAAATCACCGCGTCGAGCATCGCCATCGACGACCGCGTCAGCCGCACCACGGTGACATCGCCGGTACACGGGGTGATCAAGCAATTGAAGGTCAACACCATCGGCGGCGTGGTGCAGCCAGGCAGCGACATGGTGGAAATCGTGCCGCTGGAAGACAACCTGCTGATCGAAGCCAGGGTGCGACCGCAGGACGTGGCATTCCTGCATCCGGGCCAGAAAGCCATGGTCAAGTTCAGTGCCTACGACTACACGATCTACGGCGGGCTCAGTGCCAAACTTGAGCTGATTGGCGCCGACACCATTACCGACGACAAGGGCAACAGCTTCTACCTGATCCAGGTCCGTACCGACAAAAACCATTTGGGCGGAGATGTTAAACCGCTGCTGATCATCCCGGGGATGGTGGCAACGGTGGACATCATCACCGGGGAGAAAAGCGTGCTGGATTACCTGCTCAAACCGGTGCTCAAGGCGCGGACCGAGGCGATGCGCGAGCGCTAGCCTCACTTGATCGTTCCCACGCTCTGCGTGGTAACGCAGCCCGGGACGCTCC
>NZ_LRUN01000063.1 GCF_001679645.1 Pseudomonas bananamidigenes
GGTTAGGGTGAGGGCGCTTTTAATGCTTTTAACGTCCTTTAAGCCTTGCCCGGCCAGGCACTGACAAACTCCGCCAGATCAACCTTTTCCGCCACTCGCGGTTCTTTCTGCGGCGTGCCGAGGTAGAGAAACGCAATCACCTCCTCGTCATCCGTCAGCCCCAAACCTTTGGCGACATGTTTCGAGTAAGCCAGCTCACCGGTACGCCATACCGCCCCAATCCCCTGCGCATAGGCCGCCAGCAAAATCCCGTGGGCTGCACAACCCGCCGCCAGCAACTGCTCGGCTTTCGGGTATTTGACATGATCCTGCAGTTTTGCGATGACCACGACCACCAGCGGCGCCCGCAGCGGGCCGTTGCGGGCCTTGTCGATCATCGCTTCGGTGACTTCGCCTTCCTGCATCTGCGCAGCCTGCGCCAGCAACTCACCCATTTGCTCACGTGCCGCGCCTTCGACGGTCAGAAAGCGATACGGCTGCAAATGCCCGTGATCCGGTGCGCGGGTCGCGGCGGCGAACAGCACTTCGCGTTGTTCGGCGGTAGGGGCCGGGTCGACCAGTCGCGGAACGGAAACACGGTTGAGCAAAGCGTCGAGAGCCTGCATCGGCCACCTCCTGAAAAAAATGTCCGGCTATTCTAGCTGCAAGTGATCCGGCCGCGTCGGTTTACATGCCTTGCCTCGCAGGTAGAATGGCGCCTTTCCCACATCAGCCCGAGCGGACTTCATGGCGTTGCCGACCTTACGGATCATTGGTTTCATCATCGGCATCTTCCTGATCACCCTGGCCATCGCCATGGTCGTGCCCATGGCCACCCTGGTGATTTTCGACCGCACCGGTGACCTGCCGTCGTTCCTCTGGGCGAGCATGATCACCTTCGTCGCCGGCCTGGCGCTGGTGATCCCGGGACGCCCGGAACACATTCACCTGCGCCCCCGCGACATGTACCTGCTGACCGTCACCAGCTGGCTGGTGGTGTGCATTTTCGCCGCGCTGCCGTTTCTGCTGACCCAGCACATCAGCTACACCGACTCGTTCTTCGAAAGCATGTCCGGCATCACCGCCACCGGCTCGACCGTACTCAGCGGCCTGGACACCATGTCTCCCGGCATCCTGATGTGGCGCTCACTGCTGCACTGGCTCGGCGGCATCGGCTTCATCGGCATGGCAGTGGCGATTCTGCCGCTGCTGCGCATCGGTGGCATGCGCCTGTTCCAGACCGAATCCTCGGATCGCTCGGAAAAAGTCATGCCCCGTTCGCACATGGTGGCGCGCCTGATCGTGGTCACCTACATCGGCATCACCATTCTCGGCAGCCTGGCGTTCTGGTGGGCGGGAATGAGCCCGTTCGATGCGATCAACCACGCGATGTCGGCGATCTCCACCGGCGGTTTCTCGACCTCTGACCAGTCCCTGGCCAAGTGGACACAACCGGCGGTGCACTGGGTGGCGGTGGTGGTGATGATCCTCGGCAGCCTGCCGTTCACGCTTTACGTGGCCACGTTGCGCGGCAACCGCCGGGCGCTGATCAAGGATCAGCAGGTACAAGGCCTGCTCGGAATGCTGCTGGTGACCTGGCTGGTACTTGGCACCTGGTACTGGTGGACCACCGACCTGCATTGGCTGGACGCACTGCGTCATGTGGCGCTGAACGTGACGTCGGTCGTGACCACCACCGGTTTTGCGCTGGGGGATTACAGTCTGTGGGGCAATTTCTCGCTGATGCTGTTTTTCTACCTGGGCTTCGTCGGTGGCTGTTCCGGCTCGACGGCTGGCGGGATCAAAATCTTCCGGTTCCAGGTCGCCTACATCCTGCTCAAGGCCAACCTCAATCAGTTGATTCACCCGCGCGCGGTGATCAAGCAGAAGTACAACGGCCATCGCCTCGACGAGGAGATCGTCCGTTCGATCCTGACCTTTTCGTTCTTCTTCGCCATCACGATCTGTGTGATAGCCCTGTTGCTGTCACTGATCGGCGTGGACTGGATGACGGCGCTGACCGGCGCGGCCAGCACCGTTTCCGGCGTCGGGCCGGGGTTGGGTGAAACCATCGGGCCGGCCGGCAACTTCTCGACGCTGCCGGATGCCGCCAAGTGGATCCTGTCGTTCGGCATGCTGCTGGGCCGGCTGGAGATCATTACGGTGTTTGTGCTGTGTATTCCGGCGTTCTGGCGCCACTGACCGCGTTCGGCGCGTCCAGCAAACGCGCCCGGTAATCGCCGGGCGTGGTGTCGAACCAGCGGCGGAAGGCGCGGAAGAAATTGCTCGGGTCGGCAAACCCCAGCAGATAGGCGATTTCCAGCAGGGTCATGTTGGGCTGCGCCAGGTATTGTTCGGCCAGTTCGCGGCGAGTGTCATCGAGCAACTGCTGGAAACTGGTGCCCTCCTCCTGCAAGCGCCGTTGCAGAGTGCGCTGGGACAGATGCAGCGTCTGCGCCACCGTATCGCGTTTGGGTTCGCCCTGAGGCAACAGACGGCACAACACCTGACGGGCCTTGTGGGTCACGCGGCTTTCGGAAAACCTTGCCAGATATTCCCCGGCAAACCGGTCGTGCAGCAGCGCCATCGCCTCGTTGGCCGTGGGCAGCGGCGCTTCCATGTCGGCCCGCTCGAAGATCAGCGCGTCATACGCCGCATTGAATACCAGCGGTGCATGAAAGGCTTGTTTGTAGGGTTCAAGGTCATCGGGTTCGTCGCCCTGCACCAGCACCTTGCGCGGGTGCAAGGTACGCCCGGTCAGCCAGCCGCACAATGACAGCGCGCAGGCCAGCGAGGCTTCGGCACTTTGCCGGGTCGGCGGCAGATGATCGCCGTGCACCGTCAGGATCAGCGCATAGCCTTCGTCGAGCAGACGAAAACTCAGGTCGGCACTTTCGGCGATGATCCGCTGATACCGCACCAGTCGCTGAAAGCCTTCGGCCAGGGTGTTGCTGGACATCAACGCGTAGCCCGCAACATGAAACGAGGCGGGTCGTACCACCTTTCCCATGTTCAGGCCGATGGCCGGGTTGCCGGACAGCTCGACCGCCCGCTGCCAGAGTCGGGTCATGGAATCCTGCGGGAAACGCGCGTCCGGATCCTCCAGCGCCGCATAATCAAGCCCCAGTTGCTTGAACAGAACCCGACAATCCAGGCCGTCCATTTCCAGTGCCTTGACAATCCCCATCGCCCAGCTTGCAGAAGTCGTACGTTCGCTCATGGCGTTTTTTTCTTGGATGACATGATGAGCCGCATACTACGGCCGATTTTCCAAGGATAGTAAAGTGGCGCCGATTGTCACTGGCCGACGCCACTGTTCACTCTAGACTCAAATAAGCTACCCGCCGAACAACCTGCCATCAGAACAATAACCACAGAGACAGCGGTCGTGGAAACCATCAAGCCTTTCAGCAGCTTCGCCGAGTTCTATCCGTACTACCTCAGCGAACACAGCAACAGCACTTGCCGTCGCCTGCACTTCGTCGGCACGACGCTGGTGATCTTCATTCTCGCGTTGACCATCGCCAAGGGCGCCTGGCTGCTGTTGCTGGCCCTGCCGCTGGCCGGTTACGGCTTCGCCTGGGTCGGGCATTTCTTTTTCGAGAAAAACCGGCCGGCCACCTTCCAGCATCCGCTCTACAGCCTGCTGGGCGACTTCGTCATGTATCGCGACATGATCCTGGGTCGCGTGGCGTTCTGAAAACCTGACCGGAAGGATTGTCGATGAACGCCACTGCCAAATTCACCCACATGGAACACGGCACCCAGGAAGACTGGGCAATCATCGCGGCGGATTTCAGTGCCTACGCCCGTCAATTGCCGGGCCGGATCATCGCGCACCTGAAATTGCTCGAAGGTGATTTCGGCGGGTTCCCGGTGGATCGCCTGACCCACTCGCTGCAAACCGCCACCCGTGCATATCGCGACGGGCGCGACGAGGAATACGTGGTCTGCGCCCTGCTCCACGACATCGGCGACACTCTGGGTTCCTACAATCACCCGGACATCGCCGCCGCCATTCTCAAACCGTTCGTCAGCGCCGAAAACCTGTGGATGGTGGAGAAACACGGAATCTTCCAGGGCTACTATTTCTTCCATCACCTGGGCATGGATCGGCACTTGCGCGAGCAGTTCAGCGGCCATCCGCAGTATCAGGCGACCGCCGAGTTCTGCGCGAAATACGACGCGGCGGCGTTCGACCCGGACTACGACACCCTGCCGCTGAGTTTCTTCGAACCGATGATCGAGCGGCTGTTCGCCCAGCCGAAAAACTCGATCTACAAAGCGGCGATGGAAGAACACAGCACCGCCTGAATGTGATGTCGGCTGTACCGGCCTCTTCGTCGGATCGTCTCCCGAACCAAGCCCGCTCCCACAGGTTTCGCGCCGTACAAAGAATCTATGAGCGACGCGGTCACTGTGGGAGCGGGCTTGCCCGCGAAGAGGCCTTAGAAAACACCAGAGATCCTAAGCCAGCTCGGCAACCTTGGCCGCTTTCAATTCGGCCTCCCGCGCCTGCGCATCCGCCAGGCGATACAGCTCGATCGTACCGTCCCAGTGCTCGATCAGCGCCGTGCACGACTCCACCCAGTCTCCGCAATTGAGGTAATCCACTTCGCCGACCTTGCGGATCTCGGCGTGGTGAATGTGCCCGCACACGACACCGTGCAGCTCGCGCTTCACGCATTCATGAGCGATGGCCTCTTCGAAGTCGCTGATGAAATTCACGGCCGTCTTCACCTTGTGCTTCAGATAAGCCGACAGCGACCAGTAGCCGTAGCCATATTTCGCCCGCCAGTGATTGAGCCAGCGATTGAGGGTCAGGGTGAATTCGTAGGCCGAATCGCCAAGGAACGCCAGCCAGCGGTGATAACGGGTGATCACGTCGAACTGGTCGCCGTGGATCACCAGCAAGTGCCGGCCATCGGCGGTGACGTGCACGGCTTCGTCCACCAGCTGGATGTTGCCCAGAATCAGCTTTGAATAGCGGCGCAGGAATTCGTCGTGGTTGCCGGTGACGTAGATCACCTCGGTACCGCGCTTGCTCATGGTCAGCAAACGGCGAATCACATTGGTGTGCGCCTGGGGCCAGTACATGCCACCGCGCAGCTTCCAGCCGTCAATGATGTCGCCCACCAGGTAAATCCTGTCGGCGTGATAGCCCTTGAGGAACTGCGACAGATGCTCGGCCTGGCAATCCCGCGTGCCCAGATGCACGTCGGAGATCCACAAGGTGCGAACCCTTTGTTTACGGCTGGGTCGGGCGAGCTCGGCGCTGGTCATGGGCAACCCTCTGCGATGTTTTCGCCACTGTGCGCGAACCCGGTTAATCGACCATGACAGGCATGCGTCAGTCTTGTGACAAACGCGCCGACTGCGCGCCGGTGTAGACTGGCAGCTCGCCCGGAGACCGCCATGCAACCGATCCTGATCCTGCGCCATTACACCCACGACCTGATCGTCCACAGTCACGACCACGCGCAACTGGTGTTCGGCCTGTCCGGCGCGCTGGATTTCGAGGTCGAAGGTCATGGCAGTCAGGTCCTGCAGCAGAGTTTCGTGGTGATTCCCGCCGGCGCGCACCATGCGTGCGGCAGCCCCAAGGGCAGCCGTTGTCTGGTGCTGGACGTGCCGGACGAGCAATGGCTGACCCGTTCGCTGGGCGATCACGCCGAGGCCAGCCGCCGTCTGCTGGATAACACCGCACGCCTGTCGCTGGATGCCGGGCAAGGCCAACTGGTCAACTGGCTGGCGAACAGTCCGGTGGACGATCCGTTGATCGCGCAACAGGGCGCGGTTTTGTTGCTGGCCAGCCTGAACCACGCTCGACCTGCCGAAATCTGCGCCCGCCGCCTGCCCTACGCGGCACTTGATGCGCACATCGAGCAATACGCGGCCTATCCGCTGCAAGTGGCGGACCTGGCTCGCGTCGCCGGATTATCCAGCGCTCGACTGCACGCCCGGTTCGTCGCCGAATGCGGGCAGACGCCCATGGACTACATCCGCAGTCGACGCCTGCACAAGGCCATCACGCTGTTGCGGGAAACCACCCTGCCCATCGGTGAAGTCGCCAGCCGCGTCGGCTATGGATCGCAAAGTGCATTCTCGGCTGCCGTCCTGCGTGAGTTTGGTACCTCTCCTACACAATTGCGACGCGAGACTGACGACAAAAGTCGATAGTCTGCCGACAGACGTTTCGACGGATACACGCTTCAATGTGTGCCTGAAATGGTGTTTGGAAAAAGGACTGCAATGACTCCCCGTACCGCCCTCGGCGCCCTGCATATCGGCGCATTGATGTTCGGCCTGACCGGCGTCTTCGGCAAACTCGCTGCCGCCACGCCGGCGGTCATCGTCTTTGGACGAGCCGCCTTCGCCGTACTTGCGCTGGCTTTCTTCACCCGTTTCGCCACCGATCACGGCTGGCAAAGACTGCAAGCCGTGGACTGGCGACGACTGGCCCTGAGCGGTGTATTGCTGGCCGGCCACTGGGTGAGTTTCTTCGTCGCGGTGAAGGTCGCCGGTGTCGCCGTCGCCACGCTGGGCTTCGCCAGTTTCCCGGCCTTCACGGTGATCCTCGAAGGTCTGATCTTCCGCGAGCGTATTCGCGCCAACGAGATCATTCTGGTGGCGCTGGTCAGTGTCGGGCTGATACTGGTAACCCCGGCGTTCGATCTGGCCAGCGGCGCCACTGCCGGCCTGCTCTGGGCGATCCTGTCCGGCCTGCTGTTTTCGCTATTGTCGCTGACCAACCGGGCCAGCTCCGGTCGCATCCCGGCAGTGCAGGCAGCGCTGTGTCAGAACGTGGTAGTGGCGTTGTGTCTGCTGCCGGTGGCGGCGCCACAACTGAGCGACGTTCGTGCCATCGACTGGTTGTGGATCGGGCTGCTCGGGGTGTTTTGCACCGGCGTCGCCCACAGCCTGTTCGTCGCCAGTCTGGCAGTGATCAAGGCGCGCACTGCAGCCGTGGTGTTCGCCATGGAGCCGGTGTACGGCATCACCGTCGCGTGGCTGCTGTTCGATGAAAATCCGACCCTGCGCATGCTGCTGGGCGGTGCACTGATCATCGTGGCCATCGTGGTGTCGAGCCAGCTGTCAGGCAGCTCCGGCAAAAAAGCCGTGGCAGCCGAGGCGGCCCCTCACTGAGTTCGGTCGTTATGGCCAAGGTCGCGTTCCGGGTCGATCTGGTCGCGTACCCGCTGCTTGAGCACCTTGGCCTCGGGAAAACCACCGTCGACCTTGCGCTCCCAGATCTGCACGCCGTCGCAACTGATGTGAAAAATCCCGCCGGTGCCCGGCACCAGCGACACTTTGCCAAGGTCGTCGCCGAAGGTGCTGAGCAACTCCTGCGCCAGCCACGCGGCACGCAACAGCCACTGGCACTGCGTGCAATAAGTGATGACGATTTCCGGTTTTGTGGCGGTCATGATCGCTGAAACTCCTGAGCCAGAGGGCGCCGCTATAATAGCCGGCTTTAACGCTCGCCCCGAGACTCACAATGCGTCGTCTGCTGATCTGCCTGTTGCTTGGTTTCCTGCCGCTGTTCGTTCATGCCAGTGAAGCACCCCGACCGAAAGTCGGTCTGGTGCTGTCCGGTGGCGCGGCCCGTGGGCTGGCGCACATCGGCGTGCTCAAGGCGCTGGAAGAGCAAGGCATCAGGATCGACGCGATCGCCGGCACCAGCATGGGTGCGGTGGTCGGGGGCCTGTACGCCTCGGGCTACCAGATCGACGAGCTGGAAAAAATGGCCTTGAACATCGATTGGCAGCAGGCCCTGTCCGATGCGCCACCCCGGGAAGACGTACCGTTTCGGCGCAAACAGGATGACCGTGATTTTCTGGTGAAGCAGAAACTGAGTTTTCGCGACGACGGCAGCCTCGGCCTGCCGTTGGGGGTGATCCAGGGACAGAACCTGGCGCTGCTGCTGGAAAGCCTGCTCGCCCATACCAGCGACACCCGGGATTTCGACAAGCTGCCGATCCCGTTCCGCGCCGTGGCCACTGACATCGCCAATGGCGAAAAAGTAGTGTTTCGCAAGGGCCACCTGCCCCAGGTGATTCGCGCCAGCATGTCGATACCGGCGGTGTTCGCCCCGGTCGAGCTGGACGGCCGGTTGCTGGTGGACGGCGGCATGACCGACAACATCCCCCTCGATGTCGCCCGGGAAATGGGCGTCGATGTCGCCATCGTGGTCGACATCGGGACCCCGCTGCGCAATCGCAAGCAACTGACCACCGTGGTGGATGTGCTGAACCAGTCGATCACCCTGATGACCCGGCGCAATTCCGAGGAACAACTGGCCGCGCTGCACCCCAATGACGTGCTGATCCAGCCACCACTGGCCAGTTTCGGCGTCACCGACTTCGGTCGCGCCGAAGAAATGATTGACGCCGGATACCGCGCCACCAAAGCCCTTGACGCCCGCCTCGCGCGATTGAAGCCTGCGGTACCGCAGGACGCGGAGCTCAACGCCGCCCGTGCACCGGGCCAACGCACGCCGATCATCACCGCGATCAAAATCGAAAACGACTCGAAAGTCGGCGACGACGTGATCCGTTACTACATCCGCCAGCCCATTGGCGAACCGCTGGACCTGGGTCGACTGCATTCGGACATGGGCACCCTGTACGGTCTGGATTACTTCGAACAGGTGCAGTACCGCGTGGTACACAAGGGCCAGGAACACACGCTGGTGATCAGCGCCCGGGGCAAGCGCAGCGGCACCGATTACTTGCGGGTCGGCTTGAACCTGTCGGACGACATGCGCGGCGACAGCGCCTTCAATCTGGGCGCCAGTTACCGCATGAACGGCATCAATCGCCTCGGCGCCGAGTGGCTGACCCGGGCGCAAATCGGTGACAAACAGGAACTCTACACGGAGTTCTACCAGCCGCTGGACGTGGGTTCACGCTACTTCGTCGCCCCCTATGCGGCGTTCGAAGCCCAGAATGTCGACTCGGTGCTCGACAACGATCCGGTCGCCCAGTACCGCGTCGAGCGCTACGGTTTCGGACTCAACGTCGGGCGCCAGATCGGCAACAATGGCGAAATCCGCTTTGGCGTCGGCGAGGCCTGGGGCAAGGCAGACGTGCGGATCGGCGATCAGGATCTGCCGAGCGAACATTTCAATGAAGGTTTCTATGCGCTGAAGTATTCGTTCGACTCACTGGATAACGTGTACTTTCCCCATGACGGCAAGGACGTCAGCCTGACCCTGATGCAGTTCGAGCCGGGCCTGGGCTCCGACACGCGCTACCGGCAATGGGAGTTCAAACTGGACAAGGCCATGAGCAGCGGCCCGGACACGCTGATCCTGGGCGGTCGCTATGGGCGCACGCTGGACGATGCCAATGTGGTGACTTCTAGTTTCCTGCTCGGTGGCGCCCGGCAGCTGTCCGGTTTCCGCGAAGACGCCATCTCCGGGCAGAACGTCAGCCTGCTGCGGGCCGTGTACTACCGCCGTCTGACGCCACGCGCCTACCTGCCACTGGATTTCCCGCTGTATGCCGGCGGGTCGCTGGAGCGTGGCCGG
The DNA here is from genome assembly GCF_001679645.1 of Pseudomonas bananamidigenes. GTDB lineage: Bacteria > Pseudomonadota > Gammaproteobacteria > Pseudomonadales > Pseudomonadaceae > Aquipseudomonas > Aquipseudomonas bananamidigenes. Next base: position 9,512 of record NZ_LRUN01000063.1, read on the forward strand.
GCCTGGAACAACGATAACGACTTCGACAGCGGCTACATCAATGCGGCCAGCGTATTCATCGGTTTCGACACACCGTTGGGGCCATTGAATTTCAGCTATGGCCTCAACGATGCCAATGAACAGGCGGTTTACCTGAACCTGGGGCAAACCTTCTGAGCCGGGTCAGCGAATTCCCGCCAGCAGAGTTCGGGCGGTTTGCCTGAGGGGCTCGTCGCCCTCCTTGAGCAGCTCATTGAGCAAGGCGATCGCACTGTCGATATCGCCATCGTCGATGCAGGTCTGGGCCTGTTCGAGTTTTCCCGCATTGGCGGCTTCTATCGGATCAGGCTCTGGCTCCGGCGCTTGCAGATCAAGTGGCTCCAGCGCCAGAGACTGCTCGGGATCGCCAAACTCGTTGAGGAAATCGTCGTCTATCGGCGGCACCTCCGGTTCGGCGATCCACTCCAGCTCAGCCGTTTCAGGGCTCTCATCGACAGATGACGGAGGCTCGAAATCCTGTGGCAGTACCTGCAGGCTGGAGCCGAACGCAGACGGGGCCGGCGCGGAGGTATCACTGGAAGCGCGACTGTCCTTCAATTCCCAGGCGGAGTCCGTGGACAACGCATCCAGATTCAGCTCGAAATCGTCTTCGGCCAGGGGTTCGGCAGGCAACGCAGGCTCAGCGGGCAACGCAACAATGGCGGGGGCCACCGGGGTCGGCGCTGGGGTCGCTGTCAGTTTGGAGTGACGTGAGCGGACATCGGCAAGCCGCTGCTCTTCGACACCGAGCTGGCGCAAGTGCTGTTCCTGTTCGTCATAGGCTGCCTGATCGCCCTGCCGTCCCAGCACATCGAGCAACTGCATACCGAGATCAATGCGCTCCGGGTCCTTTCGCAACGCTTCGCGCAGCAGGCCAAGCGCTTCGCCCAGCCGACCATAGGCCAGGTAAATACCTACGGCTTCCAGTACATCGCCGCTTGTCTGTTCGTCTCGATGCTCAACGGCTCCGTGCGCAGCATGGGGGCGAACGTGTTCGCTGTCATTGAGCTCTGGTTCGCTTCGCTGCGGCAGCATGCGTGCCGATCCATCCGGGATCGTCGCCTGCTGACGCCGGCGGCGCACGATCAGCCCGGCCACCAGCCCCCCGAGCAACAGCAACAAGCCCAGGAGCAAAGGCCAACTGACAGAGTCGTCTTGTGTCTGCGTCGGCGCTGCGACCGGCACCGGTGCAGGCGCTGCCGGTGCTGCAGGCGCCGGCGGAGCCTTTTGAACCTCTGCCAGACGGGCCTGCAGATCAGCCAGCTGCTTCTTGCCGTCGGCGATTTGCACATCCTGCGTCTGCAGCTTCAGATTCAGCTCATCGATGGTCTTCTGCAATTGCTGGTTCTGCAGCACGCTGGCCGCCAGTTGTTCCGCCTGCGCGTCATTGGCTGGCGTCGTTTGAGGCGCTGGCGCGACCGGTGCGGCAACAGGCTTGTTCTGGGGGGTGGCTACAGGCGGCTCGGGCGTCGGGAATTCCGAAGATTGCGCATGGACATCAGGTTCGTCGGTGGCCGGCACGATCCCCGGCGAACCCGGCGGATCGATCAGCACCGTGTATTCACGCAGCAGGTGGCCGTTGGGCTGATTGAGCTGCACCAGGAAATTCAGGAAAGGTTCGTTGACCGGCTTGGTGGAGGTCACCCGGATCAGATTGCGATTGCCGTGCAGGATCGGCGTGAACTTGAGGTCGTTGAGAAAGAACACCCGCTCGACGCCGGCTCGGCCGAACTCGTCCGCCGAGGCCAGGCTGGCCGAGAGTTCGCCTGCACTGAGCCCGGCGGCATCCACCAGGGCGATGTCGGCCTTGAACGGCTGATTGAGCGCTGAGTGCACGGTGATGTCACCGAGCCCCAGAGCCAGCGATGCCGTGGACCAGGTGACAACACCGGCCACCAGCAGTGAATGGGCGCAACGCAGTACTACGTGCCGACTGTCGAGCATGAGCATCCCTTAAATAAGCAAAACCGACTTCTATGGGTTCGCACATCCGGTACGAACACGATATTGCCCAGTAGTTCTTATAGTCTGCCCAGCGCGATCCCTCAAAAAAACGGCACGTCGTTGTGCCTCAAGATTTTTCCAGATTCGCCAGAATGTGCCCGTGAACCCGCATGCACACCTTCATGTCAGCCTCATCGATGCCCTCGAACAACTCCTTGCGCAGCTGCGTGGCGATGGTTTCGATCTGTTCGATCAGCGGGCGGGCCGGGGCACACAACACAATCTTTTTCGCCCGACGGTCTTCCATCACGGACTGACGTTGCACCAGCCCCTGGCTTTCCAGACTGTCAAGCAGCCGGGCCAGGGTCGGCCCTTCGACGCCGACGCTTTGCGCCAGCTCCCGCTGGGTCGGGGCTTCCTCGAAACGCGCCAGATGCAGCAGCACCAGCCAGCGCGCCTGGGACAGACCCAGGCCGGCCAGCCGGCGATCCAGCTCGGCACGCCAGCCACGGGACATCTGGGCCAGTTGCATGCCAAAGCGGTGTTGATCGGTTAAGGGCATAAAACACTCATGGTCAGGCTGAAGAAATAGAGAAAAACTAATTATTAGTCAGCTAAGCATGACATTTGGCTATAGGCAAGGGGGGACTTGTACTGAATCGTTACATCCAAAAAGCCCCTCACCCTAACCCTCTCCCCGAGGGAGAGGGAACCGATTGGGGAATATTCAGGAAAAACGCCGACCTGAATGCTCTGAGCTGAATCCAAAATCGACCCGATATTTCAGGTCGATGGATAGCTCAAGACAACTCGGTCGGCTCCCTCTCCTGGGGGAGAGGGAACCGATTGGGGGGAATATTCAGGAAATACGCCGACCTGAATGCTCTGAGCTGAATCCAAAATCGACCCGATATTCCAGGTCGATGGATAGCTCAAGACAACTCGGTCGGCTCCCTCTCCTGGGGGAGAGGGCTGGGGTGAGGGGAATGGGCCGAATTACATTTCGAATTCAGATTGCAGCGCGGCCCTTACGCAATACAGCACACCCTCCGGAACACGGCCGGCAAACAGCTCCGCCACTTCGGCGACGGATGGCAATTCGCCCTCGCCGTCGAGGAATGCGTCCTGCACTTCGCCCATCAGGTCTTCCGGCAGATCCAGCGCCTGCTCCAGCGACAATTGCTGCTTGCCGATGGCTTCGGCGAGCATGGTGTAAACGTTCTTTTCCGAGCACTGCAACTGGCCGGCGATCTGCAATGGCGTCATGCCGGCGCGGGCCAGGGTGATCAGTTCGTGGCGCACATCGGCCACCACTTTCGGCGCCTCTGCCTCGCCGCCCAGCACCTCGAGGAACGCCTCGCCGTAACGCTCCAGCTTGCGTGCGCCGACACCGCTGACCCGAGCCATCTGCGCCATGGAGGTCGGCTGGCTGCGGAGCATTTCCAGCAGCGTCGAGTCAGGGAAGATGACGTACGGCGGCACACCATGTTCTTCCGCCAGTTTGCGCCGCAGGGCGCGCAAGGCTTCCCACTGTTCGCGTTCTTCGCCACGCACCAGTTGGCTGGCCTGGCTCTTGCTGCCGCTCTTGGCAGTGATTTGTGGCTTGAGGTCGCGGCGCAGCTCCAGGCTCACTTCGCCCTTGAGCAGCGGCCGACAGGTGTCACTCAGACGCAGCCCGCCGTAGCCCTCATGATCGACGTCCGCCAGACCACGGGCCACCAACTGGCGGAACAGCGAACGCCATTCACTCTCCCCCAGCGCCTTGCCCACGCCGAACACCGACAGGTGCTGATGGCCGAAGCTGCGGACTTTTTCGTTGTCCTTGCCCAGCAGCACGTCCACAAGGTGGCCGACGCCGTAACGCTGGCCGGTGCGGTAGATCGCCGACAGTGCCTGACGCGCAGGCTCGGTGGCGTCCCAGGTCTGCACGCCGTCGATGCAGTTGTCGCAGTGGCCGCAAGGCTCGGGCATGTCTTCATCGAAGTACGCCAGCAACGCCTGACGGCGGCAACGGGTTTCTTCGCAGAGCGAGAGCATGGCGTCGAGCTTGTGCTGCTCCAGACGCTTGTGGCGCTCGTCGCCTTCGGAGTTCTGCAGCATCTGCTTGAGCATCACCACGTCCTGCAGACCGTAGGCCATCCACGCATCCGCCGGCAGACCGTCACGACCACCACGTCCAGTTTCCTGGTAATACGCCTCAAGGGATTTCGGCAGGTCGAGGTGAGCAACAAAGCGCACGTTGGGTTTGTCGATGCCCATGCCGAACGCCACAGTGGCGACCATGATCAGACCTTCCTCGTTGAGGAAGCGCTTCTGGTGATAGGCGCGCAGGTCGTTGGGCAGACCGGCGTGGTACGGCAGCGCCGGGAAGCCCTGCTCGGTGAGAAACGCGGCCACTTCCTCCACCTTCTTGCGCGACAGGCAGTAGACGATGCCGGCATCGCTGCGCCGCTCGGCGAGGAACGCCAGCAACTGCTTGCGCGGCTGCTCCTTGGGCACGATGCGGTAGAAGATGTTCGGCCGGTCGAAGCTCGACAGGAAGCGTTCGGCGTTCTGCAGATGCAAACGGGTGACGATTTCTTCGCGGGTACGCTTGTCGGCGGTGGCGGTCAGGGCGATGCGCGGCACGTCGGGGAACATTTCCGCCAACTGCCCCAGTTGCAGGTATTCCGGACGGAAGTCATGGCCCCACTGCGACACGCAATGCGCTTCGTCGATGGCGAACAGGGCAATGTTCAAACCTTGCAGGAAAGACAGCATGCGCGGCTGCACCAGACGCTCCGGCGCCAGATAGAGCATTTTCACTTCGCCGCGCCGGATCCGGTTGGCGAGGTCGCGTTGCTGTTCGGGGCTCAATGTGGAGTTCAATGACGCAGCGGCCACGCCCAGTTCTTCAAGGGTGGCGACCTGATCGTCCATCAGCGCGATCAGCGGCGACACCACCACGGCCAGGCCATCGCGCAGCAGCGCCGGTACCTGAAAGCACAGCGACTTGCCACCGCCGGTCGGCATCAGCACAAGGGCATCGCCGCCACTGGCCACGCGCTCAATGATTGCACCCTGGCGACCGCGGAAACTGTCGTAGCCGAAGATGTCCTTGAGGACGCGTTGAGCCTGTTCGAGCATAAAAACTCCAAAAATCCACCGAAACATCCCTGCACAGGCTGGTTCAAGGCAGCCGGGGCCGCTTTAAACAAAACGTAAGGGCGCATTGCAGGACGCCGTACAAAATCAGCCGCGACGCCGGCAGGGATCGCAAAGCGCGGCAGTATACCCGAGCCCTTCCCGGCAAAGGGTGCCGCCGATAAGAAGCTTGTGGGCGCAAATGTGCCATGCGGCTGGCTTGAGGGCTCAAGAAGGCCTAGAATTCCCGCATTGTTTATTCCCCCAAGGTAGCCTTTTAATGTCCTTCGCCGAGCAACTAACCCGCCTGCAAGTCTTCCTCGACGCCGACGAGCTGCATGAAGAGGCGCTGGACTATGTGGCCGCTCACGGCTACCTGACCGCGCTGTCGATCTGCGCCGACGTGGTGCCGGATCGTGAATGGATCGACGCCCTGTTCGCCGAAGAGCCGCATTACAGCAGCGAAGCCCAGCGCGAAGAGATCGAAGCCACGCTGATCGGCCTCAAGGCCCACATCGCTCGCCAACTGGCCTCCGATGAAGAATTCGAGCTGCCGTGCGACCTGGACCTGGGCGACGAGCCGGATGATTCCGAACTGCGCGGCTGGTGCATCGGTTTCATGGAAGGCGTGTTCCTGCGCGAAGCGGCCTGGTTCGAAACCGCCGAAGAAGAAGTCAGCGAAATGCTCCTGCCGATCATGGTCGGTTCGGGTCTGTTCGACGAACAGCCGGAATTCGAAGACATCGCAAAAGATGCCAACCTGATGGACGACATGATCGTGCAGATTCCGGAAGCCCTGACCGCGCTGTACCTGCTGTGCCACGCTCCCGACGAAAAACCGGCGATCCTCAAGCCACGTCACCACTAAGTTGCGGCCTATGGACAACCCCATAGGCAACCGCCCCCTGATGTTGCGCTACATCCTGCTGGCCATCGGCTGGCTGAGCGTGGCATTGGGGGTGATCGGGATATTCCTGCCTGTTCTCCCCACCACCCCTTTCCTCCTGCTGGCAGCCGCCTGCTTCGCCCGCAGCTCTCCGCGCTTCTATCAATGGCTGGTCGAGCACCCCCGGCTCGGGCCATGGATCCGCGACTACCTCGATGGCAACGGCATACCGCTCAAGGGCAAGGTCTATGCGATCGGGCTGATGTGGGCGAGCATTCTGTTCTCGTGCTACCTGGTGCCACTGCCGTGGGCGCGGGGGTTCATGTTGACCAGCGCGGTGTTGGTGACGGTTTATATCTTGCGGCAGAAGACGTTGCGTAAATCCTGAGGCACCCCGCACGGTGACCGCTTGTCGAAAACCCTCGTTCCCCTGTCAGATCTGACAGTAGGCAGCTAAACGCGTCAGCGCTCTAATCCTTCGTCAACGGTGCCGGCATCCAGACATTCGGGCACCCCTTGCGAAGGTGCGCATACATGAACAGTCCACTTACAGCGTCCGGTTCCACGCCCAATACAATCGTTGTTTTTCCACCTGACCGCAGCGCCTCTGGCGTACTTGTCGTCTATCCGCCCTACCCCGTCGGGTACAAACCCCAACCTGATGCAAGCCTGGGCGTCAACATCAACATGGTGCATGGTGACCGCGATGGTTTGCTGATCTACATCCTCGTTTATCTGAACATGGCCGTCGGCGACTACATCAAAGTATTCATCGAGACGAAAAACGCGCCGGTGGTGGAGTTTCCAGTTACCGACGCACATTTCGACAGTAACGGCGACGCGAAAAACATCCCTTGTTATATCCCCGCCGCTGTCATGGAAAGCAAGTTTGCGCCCTTGCTCTCGGAAAAGAAGGATATCTGGGTCGAGGTTCGTCGTATCAGCGACAACTCTACGGAGGACTCGCCGCATGCCCCGCTGTTCTACAAATACCCAGCCCCGGGCGAGCCTGACACGGATGGCGGCAAGCCATTCAATCAGGGTCTGAAATTGCCGGTAGCCTCGGAAACGCTCATCGATCAGACCGTAATCAACGACGGGATGTTTGTGACGGTACTGGAGTACTTCAATCAGCAAATCGGCGACACCGTGGTGCTTGCTTTCGGCTCGCTGTTGCTGGAAGTCGAAGTCACCGCACTGGGCGATGTAGTGTTCGAACTGACGCCCGAAATGCTCGCCACCCTCAAGCCCACCAACCTGATAATCGTGCGCTGGGAGGTATTCGATGTGGTCGAGAACTCCAGTGGCTGGTCGGATGCACTGGAGATTGTATTCAAGCCCGGCATCGTATTGCTGGCCGCCCCCATTTTCGAACTGGCCGATATCGACAACGTGGTGCACCACGATTGGCTCGCGGGCGGCCCCATGCCGATATTGATCACCGGGATTTTCGCGATTGGTGATGAGGTGGTGCTTTTACTTGAGGGCGTCACCGAAGGCGGTGACCCCGTTAGTCACAGCTACTCGATACCGGTGTCGACCGCCACTCGTTCGCTGAGAGTAGACGTTGACAACTTTCGAGTGCAAAACCTCATCAGAGGCAGTTGCCGCGCGACCTACAGACTGACCCGAGCCGGCAAGACTCAGGAGTCGAAACCCGCCGATGCCACCATTGCCGGTGGAACGTTCAAGCTGGGCCAACCCACCGTCACACCACTGGAAAATACCGACACCGTCCCCGTGGATACCCTGGAGGTCACGGTACAGTGCGCAGACTATTGGCCTCTGAAACCGGGGGCGACTGTCCAACTGCTCTGGCAAACCGTCGACGATGCGGGCGTGCCGGTCCTTGTCATTTTCCAGCAGATCGTCACCGACCCGACGCTATCCATCATTTTCAAGGTACCTGCCAAATATGTCGGCCCTTACCCCGGCTCGTCGCTGGTGGTGCAATGCGCGATCATTAATCCGAACGAAGTCAGAGTCGTATCCGAACCGCTGCCGTTGAAGATCGGTGACGAGAAAGCCATCGTGCTCGATCCGCCAAAATCGGCGGGCGCCCTGCCACCGTTTGATCCGTTGGGCGCAAATCAAACGATTCGTGTCGAATTCCCGGCGAAGATTCAGGGTGACCAGGCAAGACTGGTACATGTGAACGCTCCCGTCGGCGCTACGCCTTTCGCTTTGACACCTCTGAACCAGAACAACCGCGCCAACTGGGTGCTCGACACCCGGTTTCTGGTCGCCCATCAGGGTACAACGGTTCGTCTTCGCTGGAACTTGCGGCGCAACAACAAAAAACTGGCCTCCTCGCCGGGAGCAGACTTTGAAATCGCGCCGATCTCCCATGAGGACCCTCGCTTCCCAACGCCGCGAATCAGTGGAGTCAGCGGTGTCATCGAGGTGAAAAAGCTGACAGCGGCCAATGTGCTGGAGGTTGATCCGTGGCCGGGGCAGGCGCCGGGACAAGCCAGATTTCTCACCTTTGAAGGCACTCATAAAAACGGCAGCGCCGTCAGTTATGAAGCGTTGAAAGGTGAGGAAACGGGAACGGAGTCCGGCTCCAGAACCGCACTTTCGCTGCCGTGGTTTGCTGATCTGAAAGACGGTAGCGAATTGAAAGCTAAATTTTCAGTGGCACTGGGAAGCGGGAAAGAGCCTTTGCGATTTCCAACTCTGATACTGATTGTTGCATCGCTGGTGGAACTGCAACCGCTCATCACAGCGGTACAAGCCCCTCAAGGGGAAGTTCCTCATAACACCGAAACGATATCCACGACCCTGACCATTCACTGCCGTGGCAGCGTCAACGAGCAAATTGAAATCCTGGTCAACGGTGCGGTGCAGAAAGTCGTCACTACCGATAGCGCGGGCAACGCTCCCGGTGCTCCAGTGACGGTGAGCAACTATGACGCCAACAACTCGATCGTTGCCAGAGCGAAATATGGCAGCAACCTTTCGTCTCCGGCACGCAACGTTATCCTTCGCCGGCCTCTGCAAATCGATACGACGCGCAGGCTTCTAGACGGATATCGGGTCTATACCGGTTGGCCGGAAACAGGTGCCAGATGGCCGCGTAACTGGCTACAACTAAGCCCGCAATATGGTGTGGGCCAGCGTACCTTCAGTTCAAGCAATCCCTCTGTTGTTTCCGTTGACGTCAATGGCGTGGTAACCGGCCTTCGCTGGGGGGCTGCCTACATTTATGTTCAGGACAAATTCACCACCCATGCGATCTATGTGGACTCAATCAATATTTACAGATTGGATATCTACGCTGCAGGTATGACGCATTATGAAGCCGTGAACTGGATGAACAGCGTTCCAGGTTCGATTCCCTTGACACTGACCTGGCCCTCCATCTACGTGGTTTATGGGTATAACTGGCCTCTGTCGGCAGGATGGGTTACGTGGATGTGCGATACCACGGCGTGCCCCGCAGGCACCGTCGGATATTATGTTCATGGAGGTGGCGGACATGTATGTACCACTAACGTGAATGCTCGTTATTGGCCATGGTGTCTGAGACGGTATTGAGCGAAAAAAGAGAAAAGGGAGTGCATAGTTCCCTCCGAGCCCGCGCTTCCGGTAATCCGGGAGCGCGGGTTTGTCGTTTTCGCGCCTTAGCAAAACCTTGTTGAAGAGTGTTGAACCTTATGTCCGCAAAGCCACGCCACCTTGCGCCTTTGCCTACGCATCCGCCAGAATCCGCCGGCTTGTGCGCCTTGGGGGCGGGTTCTATTGTTTGGCGGTCGCTGAAAAGCAGCGATCGGGTTTAGCAGCCCGGATCTACTCTAGACGCACAATGCCGTTCGTTCGTGATCAGGCTCACGCCTGTCCGTTCACGTTATGGCGGCTTTGCGTGGGGCACTTCGGTGCGCCGGGTTCTAGAGTCCTGGTCTGCTAACCCGCGTACGGCCGCCACCTCTTTCGTTTAGCAGCGAAGCGTGGCGCCTCCACTACTCTAGAGGCTTTACCCATGGTCAAACCCACGCCAAACCCGCCGGAAGTCGATTCGACTTCCCCCTACGAAACCCTCGATTCCAAGAAATTCCACGAAGCCGCCGAGCGCGCCCTCGACCACTACCTCAATCCGTTCCACCCCAGAAAACCGCTGCTCAAACCCAACACCCGCTACCTCATCGCCCCCGGCATCCCGAGCGAAGAGCTGCTGGCCGACGCCTGCGAAACCCTGACCTCAGCCAAAACCATGGCCAGCGACTTCGCCGGGATGATCGATGCGCCGCAGCGGCATGTGCTATCGGGAATTGCGCAACTGATCATGCTGGGAGAGCTGGCGGTGAATCGGGTGCTGGATGATCTGGACCTGAAGGCTGACGCAAACCTCTAGCCAAGTGAGCGATTGTGGCGAGGGAGCTTGCTCCCGCTCGAGTGCGAAGCGCTCGCAATGCTCTTGGGGGCTGCTTCGCAACCCAGCGGGAGCAAGCTCCCTCGCCACAGTTTTACCAGACATAAAAAACCCGCCGTCCCGTATAACCGGGACGGCGGGTTTTATCGTTTCAGCGTTCAGATCACACCGTATCCACCTTCAACGAATGATCATTCAGCATGCCGTTGATGATCGTCGCCGTGTCATGCCCACCGGCAATCACCCCGCCCGCCCCCGGCGTCACACCGTAATGGCTGGCCAGATTGACGCCGGCCAGGTCAATGGTCTGGTTCGGCGTGGCGCCGGCCATGGCGCTGACATCGATGGTGGTAACCACCGAGGCGCCGCTGCCGGTGACGGTGAAGTGCAGGTAGTCATCCAGTGACGCTGCCGTGCCGTTTTCACCTTGCAGCAGTTGCGACAGGTCGAGCTTGTCGGTGCCTGGGGTGAAGTCGGTGATGGTGTCGTGGCCGCTGTTGCCCTTGAGCCACTGGAAGGTGTCGGCGCCCGGCCCGCCGGTCAGGGTGTTGTTGCCCATGCCGCCGATCAGCAGGTCGTCCCCCCCGCCGCCGTTGAGGATGTCGTTGCCCAGCCCGCCGTTGATGACGTTGTTATTGTTGTCACCGGTCAGGGTGTCGTTGAAGTTCGAGCCGACGAGATTCTCGATGCCGCTCAGAGTATCGGTACCCGCGCCGACGGTGTTTTGCGCACCGAGCAGGCCGAGGTTGACCGTCACCCCGGCGGTGGCATGGGCGTAGCTGACCGTGTCGATACCAGTGCCGCCGTCGAGGATGTCGTTGCCCGGCCCGCTGTAGAGCAAGTCATTGCCGGCGCCGCCGTGCAGTTCGTTGTTGCCGGAACCTGCGGTGAGCACGTCGTTGCCGTCGCCACCGTTGAGGATGTTGTCGCCGCTGCCCGCCACCAGCACGTCATCACCGGACGTCCCGGTGAGGGTGTGGCCGTCCTGATAGCTGATGGTCACGTTGGCGGTATCGCTGCCGCCGTGATTGTCGTTGGCGGTGTAGGTGCCCTGGAAATCCGGGGTGACATCGTGGGCCCCGGCGTAGTTGACCGTCATGGTCAGTTGGTAGTTTTCCGCAGCGTTGGGGTTGCTGCCGCTGGTATTGGTGATGTTGGTGATGTGGATCTGATACGTACCGTCGGCGCTGGCGGTGATGGTGCCGCCATCGGCGATGCTGACGAACGCCCCGCCGTTCACCGAATACTCCATGGTGATGTGTCCGGCCGCCAGGTTGTGGTCGAGGTTGAGGGTCTCGCCCTGTTTCAGTTTGACGGTGATCAGGTCTTCATCGTTGGCATTGGCGTTGGTCACCGCGCCGAGGTAACCGCTGACCACCAGCACGGCTGTCATCGCCGCTGTGTTGGCCGCGAAAGAGCTGCGTACATCGGCGAGGTTCTGGTTGGCGCTGGTGTTGCTGGTGCCGGTGAAACTGATTGCGCCGCTGCCAGTGAAATCCGCGCCCTTGGCCACCCAACCGGTGTTGAAGGTGGTGGGCGAAGCGTTGAGGCTGTCGCCGTCCGGATCGCTGTCGTTGGCCAGCAGCAGCTCGCCCGGCACCGTCACGGTGCTCGACAGCACGTTGGTGATGATGTGATCGTCCACCGCTACCGGAGGCGAATTCGGGATGACTTTCACCGTCAGCGTCGAGCTGGCGAGGTCGCCGTCGTTGTCACTGAGGGTGAAGCCGATGTTCTCGGTGATCACCGTGGTGGTGGTTTTCTGCGAGGTGTAGCTGTAGTCGCCGGTGTCGAGGTTGACCACCAGCGTGCCGCTGTTGTTGGTGGCGATGCTCAGGGTGTTGTTCACCGTGTTGAAGGTGCCGTGGTTGGTACCGCCGCTGGCGGTGAGCGAACCCTGGCCGCTGTTGGCTTTCGGGTCATAGGTGTAGGTGGTGCCGTCGACCACGATGGACTTGATGAAACCGCCATCGGCGCCGAACGAACCACTGTCCCCCAGCAGCGAACCGGTAACCGGCGCGCCTTCCACGGTGCCGGACAGCACCGAGTTGAGTTGATTGAGATCGGTGACCACCACGGCATTGGTGTTGGTGTGGCTGATGCCGTCGTAGGCGATCGGATCGAGGTTGGCGTTGCTCACACCGCTGCCGAGTCCGATGGCGTAGTTCTTGATGTTGTTGGCATCGAGGAAGTTCTTCAGCGCGGCCTCGTCGGCAGTACCGATTTCCTGTCCGGTGGTGGGTTTGCCGTCGGAGAAGAAGTAGCCGACGTTCTGCGCCCCGGTGAGTTTTCCCGAGGTGTTGAACGCGGTCTGCATGGTCGCCACGGCCGCATCGTAGTTGGTGCCGCCACCGGCGCTGAGGCCGGCGAGCAAGGTCTTGGCGGTCGCCACGTCGACCCACACCGACGTGCGGTCAGTGGCGCTGCTGCTGAAGGTGACGAGCTGCACTTTCACATCGCCCAGATCGTCGTACTTGTCGAGCAAGGCGCTGATCGCCTGCTTGGCCAGGTCCAGCCGCGACAGGCCCGGCACGCCGGAGGCGTCGGCCATGCTGCCGGAGATGTCGAGCACGATGAGGATGTTGGAATCGATCTCCACCGCCGCCACCGAACGATCCGAGGCCACCGCCTTGGGCACGTCGTCGACGATGTTGACCACGATGGTGCTGGTGGTGCTGTTGCCCAGCGCATCGGTGGCTTTGTAGGTGAAGCTTTCGCTCAGGGTGTTCGGTCCGTCGTTGGCGTTCGGTGTGGTTTTCGGCGCCGAGGTCAGGGTGTAGGTGTACGTGCCGTCGGCATTGAGCTGGATCTGCCCGTAGGTGCCGGTAGCGCTGCCGACCAGGGTGTAGGTGATCGCGCCGCTGCCGCCGGTGACCGCACCGACCAGCGTGCCGCTGGCGGTTTCGCCGGTATTGGTCGGGTCGCTGCCGATGACCGTGCCGGGGGCCAGGTCTTGTCCGTCCTTGGTCAGGTCGAGGGCTTTTTCGTAGACGGTCACGTCCTGATCGACCGAGGCCACGAGTTTGCTGTCGGCGACGTTGACGGTGATGGTCGTGGTGCTTTCGTCGCCGTCACTGTCGCGGATGGTGTAGGTGAACGTGTCGGTGGCGCCCGGCGGGCTCACCGAGTTCGGGTTGCTGTGATAGACGGCGTTGCCCGCCGCATCCAGGGTCAGGTAGCCGTAGGTACCGTTGATGTTGCTGTTGAGGCCGCCGATGGCCGAGGTCGAGGTGTCGCCGCCGGCCCTTACACCCACCACCGCACCGCCCGCTGCCGGGCCGTCGGCACCGGTGACATCGTTGCCCAGTACGCTGATATTGACCGTGCCGCCCTCCACCACCGAGCCGGTGTCGGCCTTGGCGGTCGGCAGGTCATCGACGATGTTGACGTTGATCTGCCCCGACGCGGTGCTGCCATCGCCGTCGGTGGCCACCACGTTGAAGTTCTCGGTGATGCTGTTGGCGCCGTTGCCGGTCGGATGCGCATCGTTGTGCACCAGGGTGTAGCTGTAACTCACGACACCGGTTGCGGCGTTGAAGCCGGTGACTGTCAGTGTGCTGCCCAGCGGCGTGGTGACCGATTGCGGGAAGCCGGCGGCCACGCCATTGGTGACCACCGCAATGCCGCCGACGGTGAGGGTTTGCAGACCATCGAGGGCGGTGACGGTGAAGGTGCCACTTTGGGTCAGCGCAGTAGCATCCGGCGCACTGCCGGTGCTGAGGTTTTT
>NZ_LRUN01000064.1 GCF_001679645.1 Pseudomonas bananamidigenes
TGTGGAGCGAGCTTGCTCGCTCCCACAGGACTCAGTGGTGGTTTTAATACTTACTCGCCACCAAACATCGCCGTCCAGTAGATACCGGCGCTGCTCTTCGGATCGACTGCGTAGGCTGCACCCAGTTCGCGGTACTGCGGGTTCATCAGGTTGGCGCAATGACCAGGACTGGCCAGCCAGCCATCGACCACTTTCTGCACGGTGTCCTGTCCGGCGGCGATGTTCTCGCCGACCTGCTGGCCGCTGTAGCCGGCCAGTTCGGCGCGGTCGCCGGGAGTGCCGCCGTTGCGGTCCTTGTGGTCGAAATAATTGTTGTTGGCCATCTCGCGGCTGTGATCCTGAGCGACGCCACCCAGCACCGCATTCCACGCCAGTGCGCAGCCGCCGAGAATGCCTGACCACCGCACTGGCGCGGCTGGTTGCGGGCGGCATTGATTTGCGTCAGCAGCTTCTGACCCTCGGCTTGCCCGTCACCCAGACGCGCCGACAGCAGTGGCCGCGCCAGGGTGATGCGCCAGTCGCGGTCGGCGCGGCTGACGCCGATGTCGACGAACTGCGGATCCAGCACCACCTGACAGAAACTCTCCTGGATCGCTTTCATGGCCGCCACCGGATCCCGAGGACCGTTGAGGGTGATCGCCTGCACGTTGACCATCGGGTAACTGGCGCTGGCCATGGCCTGCTGCAGATCGACCATGCCACTGGCCGGCAGACGCAGGCGCGGATCGGCCGACAACGGCGGCAATTCGCTGGATGCCTGCGAGCCGCAGCGCTGGGGCTGGCTGCGGTAGCTGTTGATCGACTCGATCAATTGCGACTCGTCGCCGGCCATGGCCGAAGCGGCCAGCGCCAGGCCCGTGGTCAACGCGGCGAATCGCAGAACGGATGGCATGAAGCGCATGGAAATCTCCCTTGGGCTGAGTGCGCCCATGATGCGCGAAACGCCCCGGGGGCGCGCAATGTCTTTTTTCTTCATCAAAGGGTTCCGGTAGCGGAACGTTGTGCCGGATTCTGCCGTCTACAATCTCCGAAGTCCCCGGATTCCGGGCGTTTCAGCCACGTAACACGTTGCCCGCAACGGGCGCTGCCGGAAGAGATCGAACATGAAAATGCACGGGATGATCTGCTGTCTTGTGTTGACCCTGCTGAGCGGTGCGGTGCTGGCCACCGATCAGGCGCCGATCAAGGAAAAGGCCGAAGCAAAAGCCGAGGTACTGGAAGAAAAAGCCGCCGACAAACCCGGTGCGCCCCCCGCGCCGAAGTCCGAAGCGATCACCCCCAGGGAAGTGCAAGCCGTGGATCCGTCCGGCACCGCGCCGCTGGATGATCCCATCACCTGTCTGGCGCGCAGCATCTATTGGGAAGCCAAGGGCAAGGACACGGCGGAAATGGAAGCGGTGGCCAATGTGGTGATGAATCGTCTGGGCCACGACGGTTTTCCGGGCACCGTGTGTGAAGTGGTCAAGCAGGGCTCGGAAGCCAAGGGCTGCCAGTTTTCCTGGTGGTGCGACGGCAAGTCCGATCAGGTCAAGGAAGACGCGGAATATGCGCTGGCCAAGGAAATTGCCGGCAAGGCCCTGAACCGTCAGCTCCCCGATCGTACCCATGGCGCGCTGTATTTTCATGACCACAACGTCGACCCGAACTGGGCGAAAAAGTACACCCGGACCGCCGAGACCGGGAAATTCCTGTTTTACAAACCCAGGGACGGGGAGGCGCGTTAGGCGCAGACCTCTCGCACACAATTGCGCAACCAGCGATGCGCCGGGTCGGCGTCCATGCGGGGGTGCCACAGCATCGACACGCTGATGTCCGGCATGCGCAACGGCAGGTCGAAACTGAACAGGCCCGCTCGCAGTTTGCTGGTGTGACGCTGCGGAACGGTGGCGATCAGGTCGGATTCTCGGACCAGCGTCAGCGCCGCCGAAAAACCGCCGAACGAGGTGACGATATCCCGCGTCAGGCCCAGGGCGAGCAACGCTTCGTCCACCGGACCGCTGCTGCGCCCGCGCCGTGACACCAGAATGTGCTGGCCCGAAGCGAAGCGTCTGGCGCTCACCTTGCCGCTGCTCAACGGATGTCCTTCACGCACCACACCGATCCACTGATCGCGGAACAGGATGCGACTGTGCAGCGTCGGGTCGGTGCTGTCATCGACCACACCGGTCTCCAGATCCACCCGGCCTGTGCGCAGCAACGTGCTGTCCTTGTCGGCCTTTTGCACAAAGCGCAGGCGCACATGGGGTGCTTCCTCGGCGATGCGGGCGAGCAGGGCGGCGGCGAAGGTTTCGACAAAACCGTCGGTGTTGCGCAGGGTAAAGGTGCGGCGTAACTGGCCGGGATCGAGCACTGCTGCCGGACGCAGTACTGCCTCGGCTTCCTGCACCAGATAACCGACCCGGTCGCGCAACTCCAGCGCCCGCGGCGTCGGCACCAGTCCGCGCCCGGCGCGCACCAGCAACGGGTCCCCGGTGGTCTCCCGCAACCGGGCCAGCGCCCGGCTCATGGCGGACGGGCTCAGCCCCAGGCGTGTGGCGGCGCGGGCGACGCTGCCTTCGCTCAGCAGCACGTCGAGGGTGATCAACAGGTTCAGATCGGGTGCATTCATGACATGGCGTTTCATGCAGGTATTGAGTGCAAAGCATGCGTCTTGCGCCGTGTATTGTCGAGGCTCAGGCTATGCCCCATGACTTCTGCCCTGTGAGCCCCCCATGCATCGAGAACCTCTGAGCCCTTCAGCCCGCTGGGCGCTGAGCAGTCTGGCGCTGTCGATGTTGATGCCGTCGCTGGACACCAGCATCGCCAATGCCGGACTGCCGACCCTGGCCGCGGCGTTCGAGGCAACGTTTCAACAAGTGCAGTGGATCGTGCTGGCCTATCTGCTGGCGATCACCACCTTGATTGTCAGCGTCGGGCGGCTGGGGGACGGCTTCGGGCGCCGGCGCTTGCTGATGATCGGCATCGGCATTTTCACCGCCGCCTCGCTGGCTTGCGCACTGGCGCCGAGCCTTGCCTGGCTGATCGGTGCGCGGGCGGTACAAGGCCTCGGTGCGGCGATCATGTTCGCGTTGACCGTGGCACTGGTGGCCGATGCGGTACCCAAATCCAGGGCCGGCAGTGCAATGGGGCTGCTGGCCACCATGTCGGCCACCGGCACGACTCTCGGACCGTCGCTGGGCGGGCTGTTGATGGCCCATGTCGGCTGGCAGTCGATCTTTGTGATCAATGTGCCGCTGGGCTTGCTCAATGCCTGGCTGGTGTACCGCTACCTGCCGGCGGACCGGACAGCACGCAAGTCTGTCGCATTTGACTATCCCGGCTCCGCGCTGCTGATGCTGACACTGGCGGCCTATGCACTGGCGATGACGGTCGAAGGATTCACCCGGACATTGTTGCTGCTCAGCCTGTTGGGGGCGGGGATGTTCATCCTGGTCGAAAAAAGGAGCAGGGCGCCGCTGATTCACTTGTCTCTGTTCGCCGACGCACGAATCAGCGGCAGTCTGGCGCTGACCTTGCTGGTGACGACGGTGATGATGACCACGCTGGTGGTCGGGCCGTTTTATCTGAGCCGGGGATTGGGCCTCACCAGCACGCAAACCGGACTGGTGTTGTCGATCGGACCCATGCTGGCTGCGGTCAGCGGCGTGCCGGCGGGGCGTCTGGTGGATCGTTTCGGTGCGCGGCCAATGGTGCCGGGCGCATTGCTGGGGCTGGCCTGCGGTTGTGGTTTGCTGGCGCTGTTGCCGGTGAGTCTCGGGCTGCTTGCCTATGTCTTGCCGATTACGCTGGTGGCCCTGAGTTATGCGCTGTTTCAGGCTGCCAACAACACCGGTTTGATGGCGGGCGTCGGGCAGGATCAGCGCGGGGTGGTCTCGGCCCTGCTCGGGTTGTCGCGCAATCTGGGGTTGATCACCGGGGCGGCGGCCATGGGCGCGGTGTTTGCCCTGGCTACGGGCAATCCGACGCGGGCGCCGGCCGCGGTCATCGCCGCTGGTTTGCACATGACTTTCGGTGTTGCCACGGCATTGATGCTTGCGGCGCTCGGGCTCGGCGCTTTCACACACTGGCGCCTGGCGTCTCCCGTGCGGGAAAGAACAGCTCAAAGCAGGTGACGCCCTCAACGCTGCTGACGCTGTAGCGACCCTGATGCAATTGCATGATGGTCGCCACGATCGAAAGGCCCAGACCGTTGGATTGGGCTGAACGCTCGCGGGACGGGTCGGCGCGGTAGAAGCGTTCGAACAGCCGCGACAGATGCTCGGGAGCAATCGTCGCTCCGTGATTGCGTACCCGCAGGTAACTGCCATCGGGTTCGGCCATGGCTTCGACCTCTAGCGTCGAGTCCGGCGCACCATACTTGATCGCGTTGGCGCACAGATTGGCCAGGG
The DNA here is from genome assembly GCF_001679645.1 of Pseudomonas bananamidigenes. Lineage (GTDB taxonomy): Bacteria > Pseudomonadota > Gammaproteobacteria > Pseudomonadales > Pseudomonadaceae > Aquipseudomonas > Aquipseudomonas bananamidigenes. Next base: position 4,389 of record NZ_LRUN01000064.1, read on the forward strand.
CCCGGCGCAGCAGCATCGGTTCGGCCCAGATCACGCCGCTGCCATGGGCCTCGATGCTGATGCCGACATCGGCGGCCAGGCCTTCGAAGTAATCGGCAATGCGCTGCATCTCATCACCTGCGTCCAGTTCCTGACGCTGGCTGAGGGCCGTGGCCGGGTCGGTGCGGGCGAGAAACAGCATGTTGTCGAGCATGCGCGCCAGGCGTTCGAGTTCTTCGACGTTGGAGGCGAGCAACTGCTGATAGGCCTCGACGCTGCGGTTCTGTTGCAGGGCGACCTGGGTTTCGCCGAGCAGGTTGTTGATGGGTGTGCGCAGTTCGTGGGCCATGTCGGTGGAGACCTGGCTCAACTGCGCGAAACCTTTGGCGAGGCGATCGAGCATTGCGTTGAAGGCTTCGATCATCGGCTGCAATTCTTTCGGCGTGCCGTGGCTGTCGAGGCGTTCGCCGAGGTTGCCGACGCCGATTCCGTGGGCATGCCGCGCAATCTGCCGCAGCGGCAGCAGGCCGCGATACACCAGCAGGCAACCCACCACCGCCAGCAGCAGCGCTGCCAGTGTCGCCAGGCCATACACGCTGAGCCGGTAATTGGCGAGCATCGCCGTGCGTTCGCTCATCACCTTGGCGATCAGCACCTGCAGATTGCCCTGGTCGCCGGAGTCGATACTGGCCGCCACCGCCGAGAACGGCACGCCGTTGATGCTCGGCAGATGCTGCACATCGTTGAGGGCCATCACATGGTTGATCGGCACGGCGGGTACGGTCGGCAGGGTCAGATTGCCGGGATTGACCACGAACAAGGGTGGTTGCCCCGGCGCGCCGATGGTCAGCAGCGCTTCGCGGTTGCCCAGCATGTTCTGAAACAGCGCCGGTTTGTTCTGGATCAGCTCCAGGGTGTTGCTGTCGTTGAGGATGGTGCGCAACTGGTCGATGCGACTGACCATCTGGATGTCATCGCGGCGGGTCAGTTGCTCATCCAGCGCGTTGTACAGCGCCGCGCCGAGGCCTGCCAGCGCCGCGAAGGCGAGCACCGCGAACACCAGCGCCAGGCGCCACGTCAGGGAGTACGTGCCGGCGGTTTTCATGGCTGGGTATCGAAGCGGTAGCCGATGCCACGCACACTGTGGATCAGCTTGAGCGGGAACGGATCGTCGATCTTCGCCCGCAGGCGGCGCACGGCGACATCGACCACATTGGTGTCGCTGTCGAAATTCATGTCCCACACCCGCGAGGCGATCAACGAGCGGGACAGCACTTGTCCGGTATGAGTGGCGAACAGTTGCAGCAGGGCGAATTCCTTGTTGGTCAGGGTGATCCGGCTGCCGGCGCGGGTGACCCGGCGCTTGAGCACGTCGATCTGCAGATCGGCCATCTGCAATTGCTCGTCTTCGTGAATCGGCCCGCGGCGGGTCAGGGTGCGCAGGCGCGCCACCAGTTCGGCGAAGGAAAACGGCTTGATCAGGTAATCGTCGGCGCCCAGCTCCAGGCCCTTGACCCGGTCGGCGATGTCGTCCCGGGCGGTGAGGAACAGCACCGGCGTGTCGGCTTCCCTGCGCAGCCGGCGCAGAACCTCCCAACCGTCCATTTTCGGCATCATCACATCCAGCACGATCACGTCGAAGTCGTGTTCCAGCGCCAGGTGCAGACCGTCGGCGCCGTCCCGGGCCAGGCTCACGTTGTAACCCAGTTCCTGCAAGCCGTTGAGCAGGTAGTTGCCGGCCTTGGGTTCGTCTTCGACGACAAGGATAATCATGGACGCGCCTCAATGGTCATTGGTGCAGCCGCTGCCTTGCACTTGATAATCCAGCACATGTTCGCGGCCCTGGTGGTCGAGGTAATCGAGCCGTGCGGGGATGACGCCGCAGGTCTGGGAAATATCGGTGCTGGAGAGGACTTTGTCGACATCCAGATGCACGTAGAAGCCGTTGGTGTCGTGAATCACCGTGCGCTCGGGCATTTGTGCGGCGAACACGGAACCGGTGGCGAGGAGGGCGGTGAAGGCCAGGATCAGGGTTTTCATGATGAGTCACTCGTATCGGTGAAGTGGATCGGCAGGTGTGCCGGAACAACTTCAGGCTACCGGGCGATCCGCTCGGCAAACCGACAACTCCATGACAAAGCTGTAATGAAACCCCGAAAATACAAATCCCCTGCGCGGGCAGGGGATTGTTTTGCCAGGTGTGGTTTTCAACTGCCGTGGGTGCTGAGAATGCTCGCGATCTGCTGCGGCTGGCAGTTGAGGTACGGCGAGGATTTCAGCCAATGCTGATCCGGGTACCAGGAAAACATGTACTGGCCGTCCTTCAGGCTGTCGATCACCCGCCGGGCGACTTGCGGACGCACCGCCGGGCAACCCTGGCTGCGACCCAGCCGGCCCGTGCGTTTGCTCCAGAACAGATTCACGTAATCGGCGGCGTGGATCACGATGGCGCGGTCGCGGGCCATGTCGTTGACGCCCGGCTCCAGACCGTCCATGCGCAGCGAATAACCATGGGTGCCTTCGTAACTTTCCTGGGTGCGGAACAGTCCAAGGCTGGACTGGAAACTGCCTTCACGGTTGGAGAAGCGCGTGGCGAAGTTATCGCCGGAATTCGAGCCGTGGGCGACCAGGTCACGCAGGATCAGCTTTTTCCGTGTCAGGTCGAAAATCCACAGACGCCGCTCGGTGGACGGTTGCGAATAGTCGATGATCGCCAGGTGCCGGGACTGTTTCGCACCGTTGTTGATCGCGCATTGCATGGCGTTCAAGGCACCTTTCAGCGCCTGGGGATTGAGTTCCGGCGCGGCGTGGGCGAGGCTGTTGTAGAGAACCGGCGAAGGGGTGCCGGCGGCAAGAACCTGACTGGTCACCAGCCCCATGGCAGCGGCAGTCAGCAGAAGTCGGCGCAAAAACGTCAACATTTATAGTGAGTCCTCACTGGCTACTTGTTTGGCACTTTGGCTCCTGACGTCCAGTCGTCCCCGGCCCGGCCCGCGAATCGGACCTGACTGTATCACCGCACCTGATGTAAGGTTGACCGTCAATCAAGACGGCCATGGATTGGAGTAAAGCAGTTGTTCAAAAAGTACGCATGCTACTTGAGCATTTGTCTGCTCGCTGCGCCGTTTGTCGTTTGTGCTCAAGAGCCGTTGCCGGCACTGCCGACGCTGCCGGTGGAAGCGCCCGTGGAGCCGCAAAGTCCGTTGCAGGCCGCGTTGATCAGTCTGCCTCAGGCCTGCCCGGCGATAGCCGCCCGCCTCAGTGGCCCGGCCCTGGAACAACTGCAGGCGTTCTACCGGCAGCAGGACTGGATGCCGGTGTGGGCCGCAGCCGGACAATTGCCGGCCTTGCATGCGCAATTGCAATCGTTGGCCGACGATGGCCTCAATCCGAAACGCTATCCGGTCGCTGACACGGCTCCGCAGGACGGCGAGCTGTGTGCCGACATCGACATCAGCCGCAACTACCTGCAGGCCTTGCAGGACCTGCATTACGGTCGTTTGCTGCAGTCACACTTCGAACCGCTGTGGCACGCCGACGATACGCCCCGCGACCGTCAGGCCGAGCTGCTCGCGATCGCCGTGCCGGGCATGCATGACGTCGCCGCCGCCTTCGATCTGGCCCGCCCGCGCCTGGTGCAATACCGGAATCTGCGTCATCTCTACGCCGCACAACGCCTGCAGGCCTTGCCGCACTGGCAACCGGTGGGCAACGGGCCGCTGTTGCGCCCGGACATGGAAGACAAACGCGTGCCGGATCTGGCCAGACGGTTGTACAGCGAAGGTTATCTGAGCAGTGTGGTCGGCACGCCGGACAACGCTTATCACGGTGTGCTGGTGGAGGCGGTGAAGAGTTTTCAGGCGAGTCATTCGTTGCAGGCCGACGGTGTGGTCGGGCCGGGGACCATTGCCGAGATGAACATCAGCCCGCTGACCCGCCGCGAACAACTGCGGATCAACCTGGAGCGTTTCCGCTGGCTGGCTCAGGACATGGAGCCCGATGGTTTGCTGGTCAACGTCGCCGCTGCCGAACTGACCCTGTATCAGGGCGGCCTGCCGGTGTGGCAGACCCGCACCCAGGTCGGGCGCGCCGAGCGCCAGACGCCGTTGCTCAAATCCCGCGTGACGCGCCTGACGCTGAACCCGACCTGGACCGTGCCGCCGACCATCTGGAAGGAAGACAAACTGCCGGAGATCCGCAAGGACCAGACCTTCCTCAGTCGTCAGAACCTGCAAGTGCTCGATGCCAACGGTCAGCCGCTGGCTGCTGCCGACATCGACTGGGACAACCCCGGCAACATCCTTCTGCGCCAGGACGCCGGGCCACGCAATCCGCTGGGGCAGATGGTCATCCGTTTCCCCAATCCCTTCTCCGTTTACCTGCACGACACGCCGAGCAAGGCACTGTTCGATAAAGGCCCACGGGCATTCAGTTCCGGTTGTGTACGGGTCGAGCATCCGATGAAACTGCGCGACTACCTGCTCAGCCCGGCAGAAAGAGCCCGTACCGACACCTTGCTGGCCACCGGCACCACCCATGAATTTCGCCTGAGCAATCCGGTGCCGATCCTGATGACCTACTGGACGGCCCAGGTCGACGGGCAGGGCCGGGTGATCTATGCGCCGGACATCTACAGCCATGACAGCGCGTTGCTGGCGGGGCTGGACCGGGCGCACTGATCCTCAGCGGCTGGCGCGTTTCCAGAAGCGTCGCGCCAGCCACGCATCCACGCTCAACCTGCCGGCACCGGCGAACACCAGCGGCACCAGCGCCGCCAGGTAAATCGCCGGCAGCTTGAAGTTGCCGAAGCCCTTGTTGGTGATCGCGTAACCCTGGGCCAGTTCGCTCAACGACGACCAGTCTGCCGGCCAGTGCACGGCGGCGGTGGCGACCACCGTCACGACGATCAGTGAAATGGCCGAGATCCGCGTCCCGAGACCGATCAGGATTGCCAGTGCGCAGATCAGCTCGGCCCACATCGACAGCTCCCAGTTCAGCGTCGCCGGCAAGTGGTCGAAGGGAAACGGGAAACGGTCCTGAATGTCTTCGAACCAGTTCTGGCCGTTGAATTTCTCCAGGCCCGATTCGAAAAACTCCCAGGCGATGAACAGGCGCAGGGTCAGCGGCGCCAGCCACTGGCCGGCGCGATCGAGGTTCAGGTGCAGGCCTTTGACGGCGGTCGAGAGGGCGGTTGTCATGGGATAACTCCATTCAAGCAAGGGAAAAAGGGGCACCGGGATGCCCCGTGAAGAGGGTTATTCGCCGGCGCCGCACTTACCTTCACCGCATTTGCCTTCCGAGGTTTTTTCCGGGGTATCGGCCTGGGCCTGAGTCTGGCTGTAACCGTGATCCAGTTGCTTGACGCTGAACGCTTCGGAAGCCGAAGCCGCGTTGGACAGGGCAATACCGCCGGCCAGCAGCAGGCCGAGGGTCAAAGCGTTTTTCGAGAGCTTGGTCATGGTGAATCTCCAATAGACAATGTGAGTTCAAAGGCTTGATCGGGGCTGCCGATCGACAGGCTCATTTGAACGTCGGGCTGTATCGGGGATGTGTCGCGAAGGCTCGGATTTATGCGCGGGATGTGTCGGGCGTCGGGCCGTACACACTGCGATACACAGACTGCTTAAAAACTGTGGGAGCGAGCCTGCTCGCGACAGCGGCGGGTCAGACGCCGAGGATGCCGGCCGTGCCGGCCTCATCGCGAGCAGGCTCGCTCCCACAATGGATCTCCAATTATTCCGAATGTGTGATTTGCCTCAGCCCCGCAGCGTCTAGCCACCGTGTCCCCGCAAATCCCATGGGGCGAGACTTCGAGACCCGGCATGCAAGCGCTGTTGAACGAGATCCTTGACGCAGTCCGGCCCCTGATCGGGCAGGGCAAGGTGGCTGACTACATTCCCGCCCTCGGCACCGTGCCGCCCGATCAACTGGGCATCGCCGTATATGGCAATGACGGCGAGATGTATTGCGCCGGCGATGCCGAGACGCTGTTCTCGGTGCAGAGTATTTCCAAGGTGTTCAGCCTGGTTCAGGCCATCGAACACTCCGGCGAGGCGATCTGGGAGCGACTGGGCCACGAGCCGTCCGGTCAGCCGTTCAACTCGCTGGTGCAGCTGGAATTCGAACGGGGCCGTCCGCGCAATCCGTTCATCAATGCCGGGGCGCTGGTGATCTGTGACATCAACCAGTCGCGCTTCGCCGCGCCGGCCTTGTCGATGCGCGATTTCGTGCGGCGGCTTTCGGGCAATCCGCAAGTGATGGTCGATGGCAAAGTCGCCGATTCCGAATACCAGCACCGCGCACGCAATGCGGCAATGGCTTACCTGATGCAATCCTTCGGCAATTTCCACAACGATGTCGAAGCCGTGCTGCGCAGCTATTTCAGTCACTGTGCGTTGCGCATGAGCTGTATCGACCTGGCCCGGGCATTCTGTTTCCTGGCCAACGACGGCTATTGCAAGCACAGCGGCGAACAGATCCTGACCCGCCGCCAGACCCAGCAAGTCAACTCGATCATGGCCACCAGCGGTCTCTACGACGAAGCCGGCAACTTCGCCTACCGCGTCGGCCTGCCGGGCAAAAGCGGCGTCGGCGGCGGCATCGTTGCGGTGGTGCCGGGTCAGTTCACGGTGTGCGTGTGGTCGCCGGAGCTGAACACGGCGGGCAACTCGCTGGCGGGCATGGCGGCGCTGGAAATGCTCAGTTCGCGGATCGGCTGGTCGGTGTTCTGAGCCTGTGTTGCTTTGAGGGTGGGCAAGCTATACATTTTCCGGCCGCCCTCAATATGGTGAATCCGCTCCATGTCTCTCGCGCTCGAACGTCTCGTCGCCGGCACGCCCATCCCTTTCGCCGGTAACCGCGTCACCGTGGTCAGCCCCGAACTGGCCGAGCGTTTCCGACCCGGCGATCACCTGTTGGTGGAGCAGGTGAGCGGCGAGCTGTTGCTGATTCCGGTGGCGGATCAGCAAGCGGCCTCGGTGGCGATCGAGCGTGCAGCGGCCGCATTTACAGCGTTGTCCGGTGTGGCGGATGAAGCGATCAGCCGCTTCTTCGATCTGTTCGCTCAACGCCTGGAAAACCCGGACGCCTGGGCGCTGATCGAAAACGCCAACCTCGCCGACATCGAACGGGCCAAGGCACGCGGTCGATCCACGACCCGCTTGCTCGCCGATGAGCGCATGCGCCGCGACATGATCGCCGGCCTGCGCGCCTGGCGTGATGCGCCGGCCACCCGTGGCAAAGTGATCAGCAGCGTCGAGCATGACGGCTGGAAGGTCGAGCAGGTGGTGTCGCCGCTGGGCATCGTCGCGTTCGTGTTCGAAGGTCGGCCAAATGTCTTTGCCGATGCCGCAGGCGTACTGCGTACCGGCAACACCGCCGTGCTGCGCATTGGCAGCGATGCCTTGGGCACCGCGCAGGCCATCGTCACTCACGCCCTGAATCCGGCGCTGGCCAATGCCGGTCTGCCGGCAGGTGCGGTCTCGCTGGTGGAGAGCGTCAACCACGCCGCCGGTTGGGCGATGTTCGCCGACCGGCGTCTGTCGCTGGCCGTGGCCCGTGGTTCGGGCCGTGCTGTCAGCCAGTTGGGCAGCATCGCCCAGCAGGCCGGCACCGCCGTCAGCCTTCACGGCACCGGTGGCGCATGGCTGATCGCTGACCGTGATGCCGACGCCAAACGCTTCGCCGCCGTGGTGCGCAATTCGCTGGATCGCAAGGTCTGCAACACCTTGAATGTCTGCCTGATCCAGCGCGACCGTGCCGCTGAACTGGTGCCGTTGTTCCTCGATGCCTTGCAGCAGGCCGGAACCGCGCGTGGTCAGGGCTGCAAATTGCACATTGTCGAAGGCAGCGAAAGTTACTTGCCGGGCGACTGGCAGAGCGCGACGGTCGAGGTCTATCGCGCCGAGGGATACCGGACCGAAGCCCAGGCCGAGCCACTGCCCGAAGCAAAACTGGGACGCGAGTGGGAATGGGAAGAAACCCCGGAAACCAGCCTGATGATCGTCGACGATCTGGATCAGGCCATCTCACTGTTCAACCGCTACAGCCCGCAGTTCACCGTGTCGTTGATCAGCGAAGATGCTATGGCTCAGGAGCGTTTCTACAACGCGGTCAACGCGCCGTTCGTGGGCAACGGCATTACCCGTTGGGTCGATGGCCAGTACGCGCTGAACAAGCCGGAGCTGGGCCTTTCGAACTGGGAAAGCGGTCGCCTGTTCGCCCGTAGCGCGATTCTTTCGGGTGACGGTGTGTTCACTGTGCGCAGCCGCATGACGCAAATCGATCTGGGTGTAAAACGCTAAAACCCAAACGCCGCGCCTGTCGCAATGACAGGCGCGGCGTTTTCGTTTCACTGGGCGGTGGCGGCGGATTCGATCAGGCTGGCCACGGCTTTGGGATTCGACACCATCACCACATGGGACGCGCCCCTGACCACCACGGTCTTTTTGGCGTGCGCCCGTTCGGCCATGAACGCCATGGCTTGCGGCGGAATGTTCTTGTCCTTGTCGCCGTACACGAACCACGACGGAATCGTTTTCCACGCCGGCTCGCTGGCGGCCTCGTTCAACGCCGCTTCGGTGACCGGGCGCTGGGTCGCAGCCATCAGTTTCGCGTCGGCGTTCGGTACGTCGGCGGCGAACTGGCCGTGGAACTTGTCCTGCTGGATGTACAGATCCTTGCCTCCGTCCTTCAGGGCAACGGGCGGCGCGAGGGTCGGGCCGAGGGTGCTGCCGGGGAATTTGCCGGCCAGTCCGGCCACGGTTTCACCGGTTTCGGGCGCAAACGCGGCGACATACACCAAGGCTTTCACATTGGCGTTGCCGTACGCGGCTTCGCTGATGACCGGCCCGCCGTAGGAGTGGCCGACCAGCACCACAGGTGATTTGATCCCGGCCAGCACGTCGGCAACCGATTGCGCATCACCCTTGAGGGTACGCAACGGGTTGGCGGCGGCGACCACCGGATAGCCGTCCTTTTCCAGAATCTTCACCACACCGTTCCAGCTGCTGGAATCGGCGAAGGCACCATGCACCAGCACCACGGTGGGTTTCTCGGCAGCTATCGCCGAAGTCGCGGCTGCCATGGCAGCGGTAAGAGCCAGTCCTGCAAACAGTTTGTTCATCGAATGTTCCTTGTGTCGGGAGGAGGAATGCAGCGTTCGGGCTTATTCAAGGCGCTGGCTGTATCGCTGATGTGTCCGCCTCCCGGCGCGGGTGCATGGAACTGTGTCTGGCGGGGCGCTGGCTACACGCTGATACAAAGCAAACGCCCCGGCAGGTGCGGGGCGTTCGGTTCAGGCGGCATCGACCGATTGGCCGTAGACCGCGCAGGTCGTTGGTTGCTCGGCCAGCGAGACGAAGGTGCGGCGATCCGCTGTCAGGGCATCGATGGAGCCGGTCTCGATGTCGTAGACCCAGCCGTGCAGGTTGAGCAGGCCTTTTTCCTGGGCCAGGCGCACGCTCGGGTGGGTCTGGATGTTCGCCAGTTGCGCGATCACGTTCTCGCGCACCATCGAACTGAGCTTGGCGGCGTCATTGGCGTGTGGCCGCGATTCATTGACCACTTTCGCCGACGCTGCGTGTTGCAGCCAGCCGCTGACGGCGGGCAGGTGATCCATGCACTTGCACTGGGCTATGGCAGTCATCGCCCCGCAATCGGAGTGGCCGCAGATCACGATGTCGGTGACGCCGAGCACCGCTACCGCGTATTCCACCGTCGCTGAAACGCCGCCCGGATGCGGGCTGTAGGACGGCACGATATTGCCGGCGTTGCGGATCACGAACAGCTCGCCGGGCTCCTGTTGCGTCAGCAGCTCGGGCACGACACGGCTGTCGGAGCAGGTGATGAACAAGGTGCCTGGCGTCTGAGTGGTCGCCAGATACTTGAACAGTTCGGTGCGTTGCGGAAAGGCTTCGCTCTGGAACTTCAGGAAGCCTTCGATCAGGTTTTTCATGGTGTTGTCCTCTCAGTTCGAACAGCCAGTACCGAATTCGCTGTATTGAAGAACGTGTTTTGCGCCGTGACTGTCCAGGTAGGTCATCTCGACCGGCACTACGCCGCAGATATCGGCCACCGGGGTGATGCTTACGACCTGCGCGATGTCCAGTTGCATGCCGTAGCGATAGGCGCCGACCTCTTCATCAGCCTGGGCCTGGGCGGCGAGGCCGGCGAGCAGGACCAGGGTCAACAGAATTTTTTGCATGGGGCAGCCTCCAGACGAATGTGGTGACGACTTGGCAAATCAGGTTGGGGTGGGCCCACACGCGGGGTGCGAGCCCGGACGGGTCAGAACGGACGCAGCGGGAGGAACTTGCCGTCGAGGGTGACCACCGCGCGGGAGCCGCCTTCAGGGTCTTCGACTTTCTTGATGTCGAGCTTGAAGTTGATCGCGCTGATGATGCCGTCACCGAACTGCTCGTGAACCAGTGCCTTCAGGGTGGTGCCGTAGATCTGGATCATCTCGTGGAAGCGGTAGATGGTCGGGTCGGTCGGCACACCGTCGAGGCTGCCGCGCAGCGGGATGATTTGCAGGGCGGCGACGTCTTCGGCGCTCAGCTCAAGCTTGTCGCCGACCACTTCGGCAGCGGCTTTTGGCAGCGGGTGCTGGCCGAGCAGGGCGGCGGTGACGTAGGCCAGGCTCAGACCGGTGCCGTCGGCCAGATCCTGCCACGACAGATTCTTCTGCGCTTTGGCGTCCAGCGCGCGGGTGGTCAGGGCGATGCGGCTGTCGTTGTAGGCTTGGGATTGCATGGTGCTTCTCCTTTAGGGGTTGGCTTGCTGTGTGGGGTTCATCTTCTGCTGATTGATCCATAGCGTCCAAGACCGATATACAATGCAAGGCATAAGTACAGCCTATAGATGGAGCGTCCCATGCTGCTGCGACATTTGCGTTACCTGCTGGCCGTGGCCGATCACGGCGGCTTCACCCGGGCGGCCGAGGCGCTGCATGTGTCGCAGCCGACCTTGTCGCAGCAGATCCGTCAACTGGAGGAAAGCCTGGGGGTGGAGCTGTTCGACCGCACCTCGCGCTCGGTCAGACCCACCGATGCCGGCGAGGCCTATATCGAATGCGCGCGGCGGGTGCTGGTGGAACTGGAAGCGGGCAAGCGTGCGTTGCATGACGTGAAGGATCTGTCCCGAGGCTCGCTGCGCCTGGCCATGACGCCGACATTCATGGCGTATCTGATCGGGCCGTTGGTGCGTGATTACGTGGCGCGGTATCCGGGGATCCACCTGGAGATTTTCGAGCTGTCGATGGATGACATCGAGGCGGGGCTGGCAGATGACTCGCTGGATATCGCAATTGCCTTTGCCCCGGTGCGCAGTCCCGACATTGAGTGCATTCCGGCATTTGTCGAGACGCTGGGGGTGATGGTCGGGCGTGAGCATCCGTTGTATGACAGTGCTGCAGTGCTGACGCCGGATGACATTGCGCAACTGGATTTCGCGCTGTTGACGCCGGATTTCATTACGCGCGTGTCGATTGATGAGTATTTCCGGCAGCACGGCATCACGCCCAAGGTGCAGATCGAGGTGAACTCGGTGAGTTCGTTGCTGGAAGTGATTCGGTATGCGCCGATTGCGACCATGCTGCCGGAGGCGATTGCCACCGAGGATCGGGCGTTGCGCCGTTTACGTGTGGAGAGTGAGGCGCCGCAGCGAGGGGCGGCGTTGTTGCGGCGCAAGAATAACTATCACAGTGCGGCGGCGGTGGCGTTCATGGAAATGGTGTTGGAAAAACGTTCATGAACAGGGTTTGCGATCAATAAAAAGGGCCTGCTCCTTATCGGCAGCAGGCCCTTTTGTTTATTGAAGTTGCAACTTAGCAGAACCGATCAATCACCCGGACTTCGTTCTTGTTCTGCGTCGAATCCCATGCCTGTTTCAGCGTTTGCAGAACATTACCGATGAAGTCCTTGTCGGCCGCGGCTTTCTTGCCGACATAGCCCTGGCCGCGACGGTACATCTTCAGGCGGGCCAGCAGGTTCTGGTTGTTCCGGTCGAACTCTTCTTCACCAGCATGGGGCGACAGGCAGTCGATATGGACCTGACCCGACTTGCTGATCCACAGAATATGGCTGTCGTGGCTGTCTTTTTTTGCCGCGAACATACGAGCCAGTTCTTCGATAGTAGGTTGATTGTTCAGATTCATGATATTGCCCCTTGACCAGTCTGGTGATCTTTCAAAGTTGATTCGCTAATACAGGTAGCCCATCGGTTAGTTGATCCCTGGCACCGAAACCAGGACGTCAGCGGTCGCCCGTGTGAAGTACGGGGTCATGCATCTGTTGCATGTAGTCGTGTTGAATAACTGCTACGCAATAGCGTCACAACGAGGAGAAGCAGCGAAAACCGGGAGGCTCCTTGACGACGTTTTCGGGGTCGACCACAAGCGTCTTGAGAATTTTCGCCAGCGCTTCTCGTCCTTGTACTGGACGTTCAGGCCAGGTCAGCTTCTTCAATCTGCCTTGTGGGCAGCGTGTATCCGGAAAAAACAGCCCGGCGGTCAGACGAGCTTGCTCAAGCGTGTTACCAGTGCTCCCGATCGGGGAGATGTCTGCATCATGCAAAAGCCAAACGACGCCGTCAACGGTTTTGTAGTGATTATTTTTGGTCACTACATATTGTCGGACAAAGTCATTCCGGAATGAGAAAAGGGTGATTCAGGCAGCGTCAGAGGGGCTGCCAAGGCTGTAGAAAGTGCAGGGATAGCCATCGACGATGCGTTGCTGGCGGGTGAATTCGCCGCCACTCAACTCGTTGATCACCTTCGCCCAGAAGCGCCGCGCCGGCAGGTTGGCATCGACATGGAAAATCTGCCATCGCCCGGGCAAGTGGCTCAAGAGGGCGGAGGCGACAAACTGCGCGACGCCTTGGCCACGCCAACGCCGGCTGACGAAGAAATAGCCGATGTTGTAATCGGCGCCTTCGATGAGAAGGTGATCATCGACGGTCACGAAGCCTGCCAGTTCGCCGTCGACGTGGATCAGGAACGGTCGGGTTCCCGGCTGGCGCCAGTAATCGTCCTTCATCTGGATCGGGAAAAATCCATGCTCCGCGAGCTTCAGCGGCAGCCATTCGCTGAAGTCGTAGGTGTAGAACTGCATGAGGTTTTCAAGGGTGTCCAGTTCGTCGCGCCGGGCGACGCGCAGTTCGATGACAGACATGCCGCTGGCTCCTGACAATCACCGCACAAACAGTAGCGCGCAACGAATTATTTGGCAGCCGGTTTTGCAGGGCGTTTGCCGGTGCCGGTGGGTTTGCGTCGGGTGGTCTTGCGTTTGTTTTTCCAGGGGGCAGCGGCCTTGCCTGCAGGTGGTGGGCCGCTGATGGTCAGGCTCAGGCCGGCGCAACGGCTCACCTGCTTGCTCATCCAAGCAGCCTGTTTGGTGACGAACTCTTCCAGGCTCATTTCTCCGCTCTGCACCATGTCCAGCGCCTGTTCCCAGATTGCCGTCGTGCCCGGGTCGGCAATCGCCCGGGGCACCGCGTCGATCAGGCTGAACGCGGCAGGTGTGGCGGACAGGGCCTTGCCGTTCTTCATCAGATAACCGCGATCCAGCAAGCCTTGAATGATCGAAGCACGGGTGGCCTCGGTGCCGATGCCGGTGGTGTCCTTGAGTTTCTGCTTGAGCAGCGGGTCTTCCACCAGTCTGGCGACGTTCTTCATCGCCTTGATCAGGTCGCCTTCGGTGTAGGGCTTGGGTGGCTGCGTCCACAGGTCCTTGAGCTTCACGTCAGCGATAGCGCACTGGACGCCCTGGCTGAGCGTCGGCAAGGTTTGTGGTGCAGGGGCTTCGCGGCCCTTGGCCGGGGCCAGTGCTTCCGGCAGCGCACGTTTCCAGCCCGGTTCGATGATCTGCTTGCCGACGGCGCGCAGGGCTTCACCGGCGCAGTCGAAATCGGCCTGGGTGCGATCGTATTCATGATCGGGCAGAAATTGCGCCAGATACCGTGCACGAATCAAGGTGTATACCGCACGGTGCTTGCCGGTCAGGCGCTCCAGATTCTTCGCGGCAGCGGTGGGGATGATGCCGTGGTGAGCGCTGACCCTGGCGTCATTCCAGGCGCGGGAGCGGCGCTGCGGCTCCAGATGATCGCGCAAGGCTTCCAGGCCCGGATCGGCCTGACGCAACGCCGCGAGAATCCCCGGCGCTTCGCCGTGCTGGCTCAGGGGCAGGTAGCCGCAATCGCTGCGGGGGTAGGTGATGACCTTGTAGGTTTCGTAGAGGGCCTGGGCGATGTCGAGGGTTTCCTGGGCGCCGAGGCCGAGCTTCTTCGAACAGACTTCCTGCAAGGTGCCGAGATCGAAGGGCAGGGGGGCCACTTCGCGCATGCGCTCGGTACGCAGTTTGACCACCCGGGCGCTGGCAGCGCTGCTGATTGCGGCAGCCGCTCGCTGGGCCAGTGCCTGATCGAGGCAACGTTCCTGATCGTCACAGGCATCGCCCGGTGCGCGCCATTGTGCCGTGAACGGCGTGCCGTCGTGCAGCAATTGCACATCAATGGCCCAGTACGCCACCGGCACGAAGTCGGCAATGCTGCGGTCGCGATCCACCACCAGCCGCAGGGTCGGCGTCTGCACCCGGCCAACCGGCAGCACGCCTTGATAGCCCGATTGCCGACCGAGCAAGGTGAACAGGCGACTCATGTTCATTCCGATCAGCCAGTCGGCCCGTGAGCGCCCCAGGGCCGAGTGATACAGGCTGAAGGTTTCGGCGCCCGGTTTGAGTGCGGCCAGGGCCTTGCGAATCGACGCCTCATCCAGCGCCGACAGCCACAAGCGGCGGATCGGCCCTCGATAGCGGCAATGTTCCACCAGTTCCCGGGCGATCATTTCGCCTTCACGGTCGGCGTCAGTGGCGATGATCAGTTCGCTGGCCTCGCCCAGCAGGCGCTTGACCGCCTTGTACTGGCTGGCAGTGCGCGGCTTGACGGTCATTTTCCATTGGTCGGGGATGATCGGCAGGTCCGCCAGCACCCAGCGTTTGTAGCGGGCGTCGTAGGCATCGGGCGGCGCGGTTTCCAGCAGGTGGCCGATGCACCAGGTCACCGTGACGTCCGTTCCCAGCCAGCAGCCGTCGCCCCGGCGCCTGGCGCCGAGCACGGCCGCAATATCCTTGGCCTGGGAAGGTTTTTCACAGAGGTACAGCCGCATAACCACCATCGTCGATCATTGCCCGAAGAGGCGCACAGAATGGCCTGACTCGGGCGTCGGGGCAACTTTTATCTGTATGGATATACAGATAAAAGGATTGCTGGTCATGACAGCCTGCGTCGGGGCAAGCGGGGACGCTATCGAGAAATCGAATGGCGCTCACACCCGGCACTGTGTCAGGTTCGACTCGCCTCAACAGGGCGAGTGACAGGACGATCTCGCCAGAAGATCGCCGTTTTACTGTCTGACACTGACTCTTCAGCAACAAGGACGTACACCATGTCTCAACCTTCCTCCCGGGCCAGCAGCGCCTTCACTGCCGTCGACGCTTTCAGCCACCTGTATGACCGCGGCACCGGAACCGTCAATGGCAAACCGTCGTTCACCGCCGACCAGGCCGCTGACGAAATCCTGCGCAAAGGCATGTCGTGGCAGGACAAGAATGCCGACGGCAAGATCGATCTGACTTATACGTTCCTCACCGAAAAACCGTCGAACTACAACCCCAAACTGGGCAACTTCAGCGAGTTCAGCGCCCTGCAGAAGGCCCAAGCCGTGCTGTCGATGCAATCGTGGTCGGACGTGGCCAACGTCACCTTCACCGAAGGCAAGGGCGGCGACGGTCACATGACCTTCGGCAACTACGATGTCAGCACCGGCGGCGCGGCGTTTGCCTACCTGCCGCAGGGCAGCAGCTATGACGGTCAGTCGTGGTACCTGATCAATGATCAATATCAGGTCAACAAGACTCCGGGCACCAACAATTACGGACGCCAGACCCTGACCCACGAAATCGGCCACACCCTCGGCCTGTCGCACCCGGGCGCCTACAACGCCGGCAATGGCAATCCGACCTACAACGATGCCAAGTACGCCGAAGACACCCGCGGCTACAGCCTGATGAGCTACTGGAGCGAAGCCAACACCGACCAGAATTTCAGCAAGGACGGCAGTGGCGCTTACGCCTCGGCACCGTTGCTGGACGACATCGTCGCCGTGCAGAAACTCTACGGCGCCAACTACGAAACCCGGGCCGATGACACCGTGTACGGTTTCAACTCCAACGCTGGTCGTGATTACTACAGCGCGACTTCCAACGCCTCCAAGCTGGTGTTCTCGGTGTGGGACGGCGGCGGCAACGACACCCTGGACTTCTCGGGTTTCAGCCAGAACCAGAAGATCAACCTCAACGAAGGTTCGTTCTCCGACGTTGGCGGCCTGGTGGGCAACGTGTCTATCGCCTATGGCGTGACCGTGGAAAATGCCGTTGGCGGTTCGGGCGATGACTTGTTGATCGGCAACAGCGCGGCCAACGAACTGACCGGCGGTGCCGGCAATGACATCATCTACGGCGGTGGCGGCGGCGACACGCTGTGGGGCGGTGAAGGCGCGGACACCTTCGTGTTCGGCGCAGCCAGCGATTCGACCATGACCGCACCGGACTGGATCATGGATTTCACCAGCGGTCTGGACAAGATCGACCTGTCCGGGATTGCCGGTTTCGCGTCGGGTGCGGCCACGCTGAACTTCGTCAGCGGCTTCACCGGGCATGCGGGCGACGCGATCCTCACTTACTTTGCTCAGACCAACCAGACCAGCCTGATGATCGACCTCACAGGCCAGGGTTCGGTGGACTTTGCAGTGGGTGTGGTGGGGCAGGCCGTGGCGAGCGATATCGTCGCCTGATCTGAAAACGGAAAACCGCAGCCCTCAGCGGCTGCGGTTTTTTATGAGCGAAAAAACCGTTCGGCTGCGAACCCGACGCAAGCGCGCCGCATGGGTTATACCTGAACCGGTCTCTCAGCCGTTGTCAGGAGCACCCGATGAAAACCTCCGGTCCCAGTCCCGTCATCACCATCGCCGAGCAGCCAGGCTGCGTGTTGGTGAAGTTCCACGGCATTCAGGTCGCCGCCTCGGCCCGAGCACTGGTGCTGCTTGAAGCCAACTATCCGCCGGTCTACTACATCCCCCGCGAAGACATCGACGAAAAGTATTTCACCCGCACTGACCACACGAGTTATTGCCCCTACAAGGGCGACGCCAATTACTTCAGTCTGCAAGTGCCCGGACATGAGGGCGCGAACGCGGTGTGGACGTACGAACAACCGAAGATTTCGGTCAGCCAGATCAAGGACTACGTCGCGTTCTATCCCGACCAGGTGAAGTTTGAATTGCTCGAGGGGGAAGTCTGAACGCATGCACATGTGATAAGCCAACCTATCCTGTGGCGAGGGAGCTTGCTCCCGCTCGGCGGCGCAGCCGTCGCAAAAACCTGGAGCGCGACATTGCAGGTATCGGAGTCGCTTCGCGACCCGGCGGGAGCAAGCTCCCTCGCCACAGGGGATAGTTTCCGACTTTTCCTACGTTGTTCGCAGCGACAGATCTTTAGCTCAGGCACTAGTTTTGATGGAGGTATTCATCATCAGAGAAGTAACTAAATGCCTGTACGACCACAATCACATCGACTTCGACGAGGGCGTTGCTCCGAAGTCGGACGCGCTTACCTGATCACCACAGTGGTGTACCGACGCCGAAGGATTTTTGAGGATTGGCGATTGGGGCGCTTGCTGGTGAACGAGCTTCGACGATGTCACGAGCGGAAATGGGTTAATTCGATTGCCTGGGTGGTCATGCCGGATCATTTGCACTGGCTGGTTCAACTTGAAGAAGTTGGGCTGGAGCGCCTCATGCAGACGGTCAAGTCCCGCAGCACGCTGACGATCAATCGCGCACTGAAGCAAAGGGGGGCATTCTGGCAAACCGGTTTTCACGACAGGGCGATCCGCGATGACGTCGACCTCAAGCCATATGCCCGCTATATCGTGGCCAATCCTTTGCGAGCCGGCCTGGTCGAACGTATTGGTGATTATGCTTTGTGGGATGCCTGCTGGCTCCCAACTTGAATTTTGAACTGACTCAACCTGTGGCGAGGGAGCTTGCTCCCGCTCGGAGGCGCAGCCGTCGCAAAGCCTGGAACGCGACATTGCAGGTTGGGGCCGCTTCGCGACCCGGCGGGAGCAAGCTCCCTCGCCACGGATGATCTTTAGTGCTCGTATTGACCTGGTTACTCAGTTCTTGTCGAGGTCGATATTCTTCGTTTCACGCAGACAGAGCATCCCCACCACCAGGCTCACTCCGGTAATCAGCACCGGGTACCACAATCCGTAGAAAATATCCCCGGTGTACACCACCAGCGCAAACGACACGGTCGGCAGGAAACCGCCGAACCAGCCATTGCCGATGTGGTACGGCAGGGACATCGAGGTGTAGCGGATGCGGGTCGGGAACAGTTCGACCATCAGCGCCGCGAGCGGGCCGTAGCACATGGCGGAGAGGATGATCAGCGCGACGATCAGGGCCACGATCATCGGCTTGTTGATCTGCTGCATGTCAGCCTGCTGCGGGTAGCCGGCGAGGGTGATGGCGCCGCGCAGGGCGGCCTCCTCGAAGCCGTCGAGTTTCACATCACCGACGCTCACTTGCACCGCACTGCCGGCAGGCGCTGCGACGCTGGAGTAAGGCAAGCCCTGTTTGACCAGGAAGGTCTTGACCTTGTCGCACGGGCTGTCGAATTTGGCCTTGCCCACCGGATCGAACTGGAAGGTGCAGGTGGCCGGGTCTGCCACAACGGTGATCGGCGCCTGTTGGCTGGCCCGGTCGATGGCCGGGTTGGCGTAGTGCGCCAGGGATTTGAAGATCGGGAAGTACAGTGCCGTGGCCAGCAGCAGGCCGAGCATCAGCACCGGTTTGCGCCCGACCTTGTCCGACAGCCAGCCAAAAAAGATGAAGAACGGCGCGCCGATCACCACACTGATGATCAACAGACTGTTGGCCACCGCCGGATCCATTTTCAGGAACTGAGTGAGGAAGAACAGCACGTAGAACTGCGCGGCGTAGAAGGTCACCGCCTGCCCGGCGTTGATGCTGAACAGAGCGATGAGGACGACCTTCAGGTTTTCCCATTTGCCGAAGGATTCGCGGATCGGCGCCTTGCTGGCCTTGCCTTCCTCTTTCATCTTCAGATACGCCGGCGACTCATGCAGGCTCAGGCGAATCCAGGTGGAGATCCCCAGCAGCACGATCGACAGCAAAAACGGAATGCGCCAGCCCCAGACTTCGAACTGATCGCCGGTGAAGTAGCGGCAACCGAGCACCACCAGCAGCGACAGCAGCAGACCGAGGGTCGCGGTGGATTGAATCCAGCTCGTATGGAAACCCCGTTTGCCGATCGGCGCGTGTTCCGCCACGTAGGTCGCGGCGCCGCCGTATTCGCCACCCAGGGCCAGGCCTTGAAGCATGCGCAACACCACGAGAATGATCGGCGCAGCGATGCCGATACTGGCGTAGGTGGGCAACAGACCCACTGCGAACGTGGCCACGCCCATCAGAATGATGGTCGCAAGGAAGGTGTATTTGCGTCCGATCATGTCCCCCAACCGACCGAACACCAGCGCCCCGAACGGCCTCACGATGAAGCCTGCGGCAAACGCCATCAGCGCGAAGATGAACGCTGTGGTGTCGTTGACCCCGGCGAAGAATTGCTTGCTGATTACCGCCGCCAGGGCGCCGTAGAGGAAGAAGTCATACCACTCGAACACCGTCCCCAGGGACGAGGCGAAGATGACCTTTCGGGTATCGGAGCCGGCGTCCGTGCTGCGCACGGCGTCCAGCGACTGAGCGTGTTCTGACATATCGGTATCCCTCACAGTGATTGTTTTTGTTGTTTCCACTGGTGTTGCGTGTCCGGGTGATGCGCGATGCTTTTTTGTCGGGTGAAAAAAATTGTGGGAGCGAGCCTGCTCGCGAAGGCGTCCTTTCAGTCGCCATCTAGGTTGAATGGGCGACCGCATTCGTGAGCAGGCTCGCTCCCACAGGGGTAGGGTTTGCAGGTGGAGAAAGAATCAGCTGTGCTGCTTTTTCAGCAATCATCAGCGTAGGCGAACAGGTGTTGCCCGAGGTAATGCGCGGCATGATCGACGCATCGGCAATTCGCAGCCCCGGCACGCCATGCACGCGCAGCTGCGCATCGACCACCGCGTCCGCGTCGTTGCCCATGCGGCAAGTGCCGACAGGGTGGAAAATTGTTGTGCCGATCTTCGCCGCCGCTTCGTGCAGTTGTTCTTCGGTTTGCAGGCTCGCGCCAGGCAGGTATTCCACCGGGTTGAAGGTTTGCAGGGCCGGGGCGCCGATGATGCGCCGGGTCAGGCGGATCGCGTCGGCAGCCACGCGCAGGTCTTCGGGATGGCTCAAGTAATTGGGTTGAATCAGTGGTGCGGTTTGCGGCTCGGCGGAGCGGATTTCGATGCGGCCACGGCTCTGCGGGCGCAAGTCACACACCGATGCAGTGAACGCGGGGAAGCTGTGCAGCGGCTCGCCAAAGCGTTCCAGCGACAGTGGCTGTACGTGATATTCGAGATTGGCCGAGGTCTGCTCGGGCCCCGAGCGGGCAAATGCGCCCAGTTGACTCGGCGCCATCGACAACGGCCCGCTGCGGTCATACAGATAGCGCAGGCCCATGCCCATCTTGCCCCACACACTGCCGGCGATCTGATTGAGGGTGCGGGCGTTCTCCAGTTTGTAGATCAGCCGCAATTGCAGATGATCCTGCAGGTTGCCGCCAACCCCCGGCAGTTCATGCACCACGCCGATCCCGAGTTTTTCCAGCAGCGGACGCGGGCCGATTCCGGAGCGTTGCAGAATGCTCGGTGAGCCCACGGCGCCGGCGCACAACACGATCTCCTTGCGTGCCTTGAAGCTTTTCACCTGGCCCTGCCAACGGGCGCTGACCCTTGAGGCACGACCGTCCTCGAACAGCACGCGATCAACCTCGACGTTGGTCAACACCGTGAGATTGACCCGGCCCCGGATCGGTTTGAGAAACGCCTTCGCCGCATTCCAGCGCACCCCGGCTTTCTGATTGACCTGGAAGTAGCCGCAACCCTCGTTGTCGCCCTGGTTGAAGTCATCGATGCTGGCGATGCCGCTCTGCTCGGCTGCTCTGCGGAAGGCGTCGAGAATCGGCCACGACAGACGCTGACGCTCGACCCGCCATTCACCCTTGTCGCCATGAAATTGCGCCGCGCCGGCGAAGTGGTTTTCGCTCTGTTTGAACAGCGGCAGCACGTCATTCCAGGTCCAGCCCGGATTACCCTCGGCGGCCCAGCCGTCGTAGTCGTTGGCCTGGCCACGCATGTAGATCATGCCGTTGATCGACGAGCAGCCACCCAGCACCTTGCCGCGCGGATAACTCAGTGCGCGGCCATCGAGGCCCGGCTGTGCTTCGGTCTTGAAGCACCAGTCGGTGCGCGGGTTGCCGATGCAGAACAGGTAACCCACGGGGATATGAATCCACGGATAGTTGTCGCGCCCGCCGGCCTCCAGCAACAGCACACGTCGCTGTGGATCCGCCGACAGCCGATTGGCCAGCAAACACCCGGCCGGCCCGGCGCCGACCACGATGTAATCGAATTCATCGAGGGACGTCTGCATTCCCTGACCTCGCTTATTGTTTTTGTTGTCAGTCATCCTAGTTGTCAGCTTTCGTCAAAAGAATGTTAGTTTTTGCGCAGCCGCTGTGCGTTTTCAAACAGCGCTTCCTGACGATAGCCGACAAGGACAAGCCATGTTCGACTGGAACGACCTGCGGTTCTTTCTCGAGTTGCAGCGCAGCGGCCGGCTGCTCACCGCTGCCCGCCGCCTGAACACCACCCACGCCACCGTTGCCCGGCATATCGAAGCCATCGAAAAAAGCCTCGGCACCGCGCTGTTCGTCCAGCACGCTCAAGGCTACGAAATGACGCCTGCGGGGGAGGCGCTGCTCAAGCACGCCGAGGCCATGGAAAACGTCGCGCTGCTGGCCCAGGAGGAAATCACCCAATCGACGGCGCCACTGGGCAAGATCCGTGTCGGCGTGACGGAAGGACTCGGCATCATGTTCCTTGCCAGTCGCATGATCGGCCTGTTCGAGCGTTATCCGGGGCTGGAAGTGGAACTGGTGGCGGTACCGCGCTTCGTCAGCATCCTCAATCGCGAGGCGGAAATCAGCATTCACCTGGAACGGCCGGCGGCGGACATGCTGGTCACGCGCAAACTCACCGATTACCGGCTTGCGCTGTACGCCAGCCAACGCTATCTGGACAGCGCGCCGCCACTGCACAGTCGCGAGGATCTCGGACG
This sequence comes from Pseudomonas bananamidigenes, assembly GCF_001679645.1. GTDB lineage: Bacteria > Pseudomonadota > Gammaproteobacteria > Pseudomonadales > Pseudomonadaceae > Aquipseudomonas > Aquipseudomonas bananamidigenes. Next base: position 26,704 of record NZ_LRUN01000064.1, read on the forward strand.
GCATGCGTGGATCGGCTATGTCGATGATCTGCTGTTCAGTCAGGAGTTGATGTTTCTCAACAGCTTCTGCCGCAATCCACGGGTGGTGTTTCACAGCACCAGCGTGATTGCCCAGCAAGAGGCGGCTCGTTCGGGGTTGGGGATTGCAGTGTTGCCTTGCTACATGGCCGCGTCCGATCCGGATCTGGTGGCGCTGTTGCCGCAGGAAAGTATCGAGCGCAGTTACTGGATCAGTACGCGACGGGAGTTGCACAAGTCGGTGCGATTGCGAGTGGTCTGGGATTATGTGGTGGGGTTGTGTGAAGGCGAGCGCGAGTTGTTGATGGGGCCCTGACGGGCAGCTGTTTCATGCAACTAAAATCCCCTGCAAAAGGTCATTCGATCTGCAGAGGTTGAGCCATCTCGCAGAACCTCCACAACGAAGACGCTTCCCGTGGCCAATCACCTTGATCGCCGTAACAACCTGTCCCTCGACAGCCTGAATTTCTTCCTCGCCGACGTGCGTGACGGGCTCGGCCCCTATCTGGCGATTTATCTGTTGGCGGTGCATCACTGGGAGCCGGCAAGTATCGGTCTGGTCATGACGATTGCCGGGATCGCCGCGCTCATCACGCAAACCCCGGCGGGTGCGCTGGTCGACAGCTCGCATTTCAAACGGGCGCTGATCGTGATTGCGGCACTGGTAGTCACCGGAAGCTGTCTGTTGCTGCCATTCGTGACCTCATTCAGCCTGGTGGCCCTGACCCAGGCCATCAGCGCCGCTGCCGCTTCGATCTTCGCACCGGCCATTTGCGCAATCACTCTGGGGATCACCGGGCCTCGCGCCTTCACGCGAAGGACCGGGCGCAACGAAACCTTCAATCATGCCGGCAACGCTTGTGCCGCACTGTTGGCCGGTTTGTCCGCGTACCTGTTCGGCCCGGTCGCGGTGTTTTATCTGATGGCGGTCATGGCGCTGGCCAGTGTGATTGCCGTCTCGTTCGTGTCGGCGGATGCCATAGACCACGATCTCGCCCGCGGTTTTGCACCCAGCGAAACGGGGCAGGGCAAGCGACCTTCGGGCCTGTCCCTTTTGTTGACCAACAAACCGTTGCTGATGTTTGCGATTTGTTGTGGGCTGTTTCACCTGGCGAACGCGGCGATGTTGCCGCTGGTGAGTCAGAAACTGGCACAAGCCAATCTGCAGATGGCCACGCCACTCACCTCTGCCTGCATTGTCGCGGCGCAGATGGTAATGGTGCCGGTCGCGTTGCTGGTGGGGGCGAAAGCCGATGTGTGGGGGCGCAAGCCATTGCTGCTGGCGGGGTTCCTGATCCTGCCGTTGCGCGGGGTGTTGTATGTGCTGTCGAACGATCCGTGGTGGCTGGTTTCCGTGCAGTTGCTCGATGGCATCGGCGCGGGGATTTTCGGCGCGCTGTTTCCGGTGGTGGTGAAAGACCTGACGCTGGGCAGCGGGCACTTCAATGTCAGTCTGGGTGCGATTACGACAGTGTTCGGACTGGGCGCGGCATTGAGCAACAGCCTGGCGGGGATTGTGGTTCAAGAAGTCGGGTACAGCGCTGCTTTCCTGACGTTGGCAGGGGTCGCGATGGCGGCGCTCGTGCTGCTCTGGATGGCGGTGCCGGAGACCGTGCCACGGACTGCGTTGGAGTACCGACACACCGGGTGAGCCCCGAGCCTTTGAGTTCAGGTCTATATCCCGGCCAAAACCGCCCGGGATCCGGCCTGTTCCGAATCCCGCACGCCGGTGATGCCTTGCCGTGTCAAGCCGCGACCGGAATCGGGCCGACGGCTTGTTGTTTCCAGGCTTTGGGTGACATGCCTTCCGCTTTGGCGAACGTACGGCAGAAGTGAGATTGATCGCAGAACCCGCATTCCAGTGCGATCTCTGTGAGCAGCATCGAGGAATCCTTCAATAACGCCCTGCTTTTCATGACCCGCTGCTCGCGCAGCCATTGTTGCGGGGACATCCGGGTGCTTTCCTTGAACAGGCGGGAAAAGTGACTGCGTGACAATGCGCAGGCTTCGGCCAGTTCAGTCACGGAAATGCCGGTATCCAGCCTGTCCAGCATCAGTTGTTTGGCGGTTCTTATCTGCCAGGATTTGAGCTGTCCGGTCGAAGTCAGGGCGAGCGTCGCCAGCACGGTAGATTTATCCATGTTCATACACATCCGGAAATTCAGGTAACAGGATGCGCGCGGCTGACTCGACTCGGTCGACACCGCACACGTTACAAGTCTGTGAACAGCCCTTGGGGCCGGCGATAGAGGTATCGCCCTGGCCACAAGTGCGTTCCTCAGCGTCATTGCTGAGGGCGAGCAAAAGATAACGAAACAAAATGTTTATCGGTGGCGCACTTTTGCGCTCTTTTGGGCTCATTTTTGCGCCACAGAGTGCGTGTTTGCGCTGCTAGCATTCGCCCACCCCTATGGATCAGATCGATCCCTCATGCAGGAGAATGCAAATGGCAGCTTCACAACCGCTCGACAGGCAAACCGCTTACTGGGGCGTGCCCTGGGAGGAGGCCTATGGTTATCCGCAGGCAAGGCGGGCAGGAAACGAGATCTACGTATCAGGCCAGTTCAACCATGACGAGGAAGGAAACCTGGTCGCCCCGGCGCCGCTGGACGCCGACGGAAAACCCAGTGATTTCTCTTCGATGGGAGAGCAGATGCGGGTCTCTTACGACAACATTGCGAAGCTGCTCGCCTTGTATGGCGCAACCTTGCAGGACGTTGTCGAGGAAACGCTCTACGTGCTGGACATGGATGCTGCCTTCGCGGTTGTCGGCAAAGTGCGCAAGGCCGCCTATGGCACCGAGCGGCCTCAGTGCGCGAGCAATATCATTGGCGTGTCGAGACTTGCGCAACGTCCGCAACTGATCGAAATCGCATGCAAGGCCGTGATTGGCGCGAAATAGATGAGCTGTACTCCCGGTTTCGATTCAGGTCACCGGGAGTATCGACTGCCCCTCGACCAGGGCTTTCTGACTGGCGACGGCAGCGGCGCAGAAAGTCATGAATGCCTTGACCCGCCACGATTTTCGAATGTCCTGGTGAGTCAGCAGCCACAGCTCATCCTGAAGCTCGGGCACCACCGGCCCGGCGCGCACCAGCCCCGGCGTGATGTCGCCCAGCATGCAGGGAAGGAATCCATATCCCAGGCCCGCCGCAATGGCTACGCTGGCTGCCGCAACGGAATCGGTGCGGTACGCGATGCGCTCGGCAGCGACCCGGCTTTCGACATAACGGGTCGCCCTCAAACCGCTGAGCGCTGAGGAGTACGACACCCATGCCTGGCCTTCTTCGAAAAGTGGCCCCGTCGTTATCTGCCTGTCGCAGCAATAGGGTGCCCAGGCTATGTTCGCCAGCTTGCGGCCTACCAGGCTTTCGGCAGGTTTTCTTGTCGCCCGGATGGCGATATCCGATTCATCCCGGGCGAGGCTGAGGGTTTCATTGCCGACCAGCACCTCGATGGTGATGCCCTCATTCAGGGCCTTGAAGTCGGCGATGATGGGGGTGAAGAAGTACAGCAGCAACGAGTCGCTGGTGGTAATTCGAAGTTTGCCGAGGGGGCCCTGACCCGAACGTGAAACACGCCGCGTGACGCTGACGATATCCAGCTCCACCCGTTCGGCGAGTGCCCGCAGCTCGGCACCCTCGGCGGTGAGCAGATACCCCGACTTGCGATGATCGAACAGCGCGACGCCAAGCGTGCGCTCGACTTGAGTAATCCGGCGCGAAACGGTCGATACATTGATGCCAAGCTTTTTGGCCGTAGCCGAACGATTGCCGCAATCACTGAGCGTCTTGATGATGCGCAAGTCGTCCCACGAGAGCTGACCGGCAGCCTCGCCTGCGTCCCACTTTTTACCGTCAGGGGGAGCCGGAGCCTTTTCAGTTGGCGATTTCACACAGATCGTTCCAGATTCGAGGGCGCTGATGATACGAGAAGAGGTGGGGGTGAAGCAGCCATATTGTTCCGATGACGCGTAGGGCGTTCGAGCCTGGGAAAGTTCATCCTGGCGGCTGATTTTTTCCAGTTGTCAATAGCACAGTTGAGCGACTGTGTGGGTGGCGGCGCGGTGGTAGGCTTCCATGGCGTCATTCTGTGCAAGCACCCGGTCTGTTCAGTTCGGTGATAAACGCAGTTCAGGCCAGTGCATCAGTCTCATGTCAGATAACTGAAAGGATTCGAACATGAAAAAGCCCATCACTGCGCTGGCCGTATCTGCAACCCTCGTTTTCACCGCCGCCGTTGCAAATGCTTCCGTGCATCCGACGACCATTAACGCTCCCCAGCCTGTCAATCAGGTTACAGCTTCGACTGATACGCCGTTCAGCACTCCTCAGGCAGTCGGCAAAATCCAAATGGCCAGCCTGGCCAGAAGTTGCTCCGACGAGCGATATTCATGGTGGGAGTACAGCGGTTGGGAAATCGTTGGCTGTCTCGTAAGCGGCCAGTGGTGATCATCCCGAAAGACTGGTGCGTGACTCGCGTAGTGGGTGCGCACCAGCGTCTGTGATATTACCGGTTGCGAGCAGCGCTTTCAGATATGCAACCACGCCAATGATCCCAGCACGACCCCCAGACCCGCCGCCCCAAACGAGACGCGCCTGAGCCATTCCTTGCGCGTCAGCAGGGTGATGGCTGCCAGTGAAATGGCGATTTGAATCGCGGTCATGGCCTGGGCCCAGCGGTGATGCTGATGAAGCGCCTGCTCTGATTTCTCGTCCCATGCTCGCGCCTGCTGCTCGAGTGCTTCCGCCTTTATTCGGGCTTGCTCTTTCTGCTCTGCGTAGCGACGAGCCTCGGCAACATAGTGAGCGGAATCCAGCCCCGGCAGATGGCTGGCCAGTTCCGACAGGTTCTGCCGGCTGGACTTGGCCTGATAGTAGTTCCACTCGTTGGCGGCTTCGGTCTTCTGGATGGCGGCGTTGTTCTTGTCCATCGCTGCCTCACTTTCCGTGGAGCCGGCCTGATAGCTCATCAGGGCGCCGACCGTCGCCATGATCGCCGTCATGACCGCAATCTTGCTGGCAAAGCGATCGCCTTTGGCATGGGCGTGATGGGTGGTGTGTTCGATATGTTGCTCGTGAGGACTCGGGACTTCGAACGCTTCAGGCATGACTTTCGGACTTGGGTGGGTGAAGGAACAGGGGCGGATTATGCAGGTTGGCCGGCTTTTTAGACATACACGGTCGACGGCATTTGGCTGAAAGTGGACGGCCGCATGGTTTGTTTCCGCGGGACTGCGAAACAGTCTCTTTTGTGCGAAGTTAAACGCAGAAAAATGGCCTGTTTAAATGATGGTTTCTCTTGTGGGCTGCTACCCACAATGGCTTGCGTCCCCTCTAAAGCTGAGACAGAATCCGCCGGCTTGTGCGTCCAGGGCTCCCTCCGAAACTTGATTCCCGTCACTGCTTTTCAGTGATCGGGTCTGCAAGCCCGCCGGAAAAACCAGTCGCACAGCCCTGCCAAAAGGACGCTCGTTTGTGTCCGCTCAATGGCGGCTTTGTGCGGGAGACCCTCGGGCCTGCCGGGTGCCTGGTTTCCCGGTCTTGCAGACCCGCACTTGGCTGCCACCCATCATCTGCAAGTGATGCTGGTAGCTCCTAATCAAAATCAGGAGTTTCACCATGATCTGTGCCAGTCTTGTCAGTCGACTTCTGGCCTGATGACTTCTGGCGCTCAGGAAGTGAGGATATCAACCGCAGTACTCCCCAACCGCTCTCCATTAACCGTCACATGCACGGCATGCTTCCCCGCATAATGCTTCCTCGTGGTGAAATCCTTGATCACCTGCCGCCGCGCCACAAACGCGCTACCTGCCCCCGGCAATACCAAGGTCTTCAACTTGAATACCTTGGCCGAAGTCCCGCCACTGGCCTTCACATAGTCAATCGCATAATCAATCACCAATCGCTGTTCATCTGGCACCAACGATCGAACGGTGAATGACAAGGTGATGGCCTCTCCAAGCCGAACCACCGCTGGCTCCACCTTCACATCCAGCAACTCGACCTCAGCCTTGGCTCCGGCACCGATGATAGTGAGTGCCCGCAAATCCCCCTGCTTGATCAGACTTCGCAACGCATGCTTCACAATCCACGCCGTGTGCCTGTTCTCCAGCGCCCACCCCTCAACCGTATCCAGCACCCATTCCGGGTGTTCCTTGGTCACGTCATTCAAATGGTTCGCCACGGACTTGCGCACGTACAGACTCTCGTCCGCCTTCAACCGGTCCAGAATCCCGGCGGCCAGGTGCGGGTTTGCCTGCACCGGCTCCAGGCGAAACGACCATGGCAGGCGAGGGCGGCTGCCTTCGCTGGCGAGGCGGCGGACGTGGTGGTTTTCGTCTTGTGCCCAGTCGTGCATCCGCTCCAGCGAGCGTTCCAGGTCGTTGCGCAGGAAGTGGCGGATGGCGAATTCGGAGGAGCCGAAGGTGGTGAAGTATTTCAGCGCTTCCATCGAAGTGTCGAACGCGTGCGCACCGTAGCTCGCGACATAGTGCGGCAAGCACATGCTGACGAAGCCGCTGTTCAGACGTGGCGCGAGTTCGCGCAGGACGTCGAGGGAATCGGCGTAGTCCAATGGCAGCACGGCGTGCAGGCTTTCGCTGACGCGGGCCATGCGTTGCATGACCGAGAGGTCGGCGAGGCCGTCGTTGGCGTACTTGAGAAAGGCCTTGGCCTTGAATGCCGGGTATACGGCGCTCATTTCGCTGGCAATGTGTTGCAGGCGTTCGGCGTTGAAGATTTCTTTCAGGGCCGGGGCGGCGGTTTCGGTGGTACTCATGGTCAGGTCATCGGGGTGCTGATGAACGCTTGAAGGCCTTCGGCGTACGCGGTGTATTGGGCGATGCGCGGGAAGCGCTCAGCGTCGATCTGGTCGGGGACGACGAGGCCGGTGAAGCTCCAAGCGACGGCGAGGGTGATGCCGTCCTGCTGAAGAGTGCCATCAGTGGGCAACGGGTGTTTTTGCAGTTCGTGTTCAAGGGCAGTGAAAGCGGCGGCCAGCTGGCCTTCGACCCGTTCGACCCACGGCTGGTATTGAATGTCGGCCGGGCGCAGGTTGCGTTCGTAATAAAGCTGCACGGCTTTTTCGCAGGCGGCGAGGCCCAGGCCGATCAGGCGCAGGGCTTTTACCCGTTGGGTGAGGTCGGTGGGCAGCAGGGTTTTGCCGGACAGCGTTTCGAGGTAGTCGAGGATCAGCGTCGAGTCGATCAGCACTTCGCCGTCATCAAGCACCAGGGTTGGCGCCTTGACCACCGGGTTGATCTGCCGGAAACGCTCGAAATGGCGAAACACCGACACCGGGTCGTGTTCCAGTTCGATCCCCAGGCATTTGGCGGAGACCGCCACGCGGCGCACGTAAGGGGAGTCCAGCATGCCGATCAGTTTCATGACGCGTTCCTTCAAGTCAAACCGGGGGGAGGGCATAACGTAGCTGAGGTTGAAGGGATTGTCAGTCCTGAAAGCGGGCTGGCTCTGCGGTCGATGTTTGTAAAGAAATGCGACAAAGCGCCGCTCATCCACCGTTTGTCTTCTATATACAGCCGCTCGACTGAATTTCTTGCTATAAACGCACTCCGATGAGCGCCGTGGGGCCTGTGTCAGAGGGCTTTGCGGACGTTGTCGGACAAATTCCCGGTATTTAGAGTTGCTGAGGCCTCAATCGGGCCTTAGACTGCCGCCCCTTCGTAAATTGAGTGCCGGGTGGCGTTTGCAATAAACGATGCCTTTCCGAGGACCGCAGACGGTTCGCCGGAACGCTCCCAAATTCGCCTTAATGCACGTTTTTTATAGAGATATCAATGACAAAGGACAAGTTGCTGGCCATGCCGGCAGATGACTACATGAATGCCGAGCAACACGCTTTCTTCACCGAGCTGTTGCAGAACATGAAAGTCGAAACCCATGAGCGCATTGAGCAGAACCGTATTGCCATCGAGAGCCTGGATACCCCGGCCGACCCGGCGGACGCCGCCTCGGTGGAAGAAGAGCGCACCTGGTTGGTGAACGCGATCGATCGCGACCAGCGCATGCTGCCTCAGCTGGAACAAGCCCTTGAGCGTATCAAGGAAGACAGCTTTGGCTGGTGCGACGACAGCGGCGAGCCGATTGGTCTGAAACGTCTGCTCATCAGCCCGACCACCAAGTACTGCATCGAAGCTCAAGAGCGTCACGAGCAGATCGACAAGCACCAGCGTCAGGCCTGATTTCTGAGGCGACCGCTTTCAAAGCGGGTCGTCGCGAAAAGAT
>NZ_LRUN01000065.1 GCF_001679645.1 Pseudomonas bananamidigenes
GCGCCGATTGGGGGATATTGGAGAGATTCGCCGACGTGCACCAACGCTTGTGAATCCATAATCGCCAAGCTCGCTCAGGTCGCCGTATAGCTAGAGACACCTCGGTAGGCCCCCTCTACCTCTGGGAGAGGGCTGGGGTGAGGGCCGCGATCATCAGCCGAGCGACAGCTCAGGAGCGACGCATCCCTATGTGCGGAATGTCATCCTCCAGATACTCCTCACCCGCCACCACAAACCCGTACCGCCCGTAATACCCCTGCAAATGCGCCTGGGCCGACAGATAGATCGGCACTTCCGGCCAGCGCTTCTCGGCCTGTTTCAGCGCCTGTTCCATCATTTCGTGGCCCAGCCCTTTGCCCCGTCCCGCCGGAGCCGTCAGCACGCGGCCGATCACTACGTCACCGCCCTGGGATTCAGGATCCAGCAAACGCAGATACGCCACCAGTTGATCGCCGTCCCAGCCCATCAAATGGCAGGTATCACCGTCCAGATCCTGGCCGTCGGGGTCCAGGTAGGCGCAACGCTGTTCGACCACGAACACTTCCGAGCGCAATTTCAAAAGGGCGTACAGCTGTTCCAGCCCCAGATCGCTGTGATGTTTGCAGACCCACTCGATTGTCATCTTCCGATTCCTTGAACGTCGTCGCTCGATACTAAGCGCCACGTCGAAATATGTCTGCATGGCTGAGAAATCTGTGACAAAGGCCAAAATGCCATCATTCCCTTCTGGCGGTGCCGACATCTTTGTGTAATCTGCTGGGAAGCGCTGTGCAACGGCTTCAATGAGCTAATGTTAGGGCCTGGGACTCGCCGTTGGGGGGATCTTGGGGTTTTGACTGAAAACACGCCGGCGGCCCGCCCGCTAAGGATTTTCAAGCATGCCGCGATTGCATCGAGCGTTGGCTTTGATCGGATTGCTGTTGCTGGGTCAAAGCGCTGCAGCGGAAAAACTGCGCCTGGTGTTCGACATCTGGCCGCCCTTTACCGATGTCACGCTGGTCAACGGCGGGTTGGCCACGGACATCGTCAGTACGGCCCTGGCCCGGGCCGGCTATGCGAGTGACTATGAACAGGTGCCATGGGCGCGGGCCATGCTCGGCATTGGCGAGGGGCGTTACGACGTGCTGGTCAACGCCTGGTACAACGACGAGCGCACGAAACTGGGACAGTTTTCCGACGAGTACCTGCTCAACCGCGTGCGTTTTCTCAAGCGCAAGGACACGCCCATCGAATACAACAATTTGCAGGAGCTGCACACCTACCCGGTTGCGGTGGTGCGCGGCTACGCCTATTCGGCGCCGTTCGATGCCGACACCGCATTGCAGAAGGTTCCTGTGCATAACTTCGCCATGGCCGTGCGCATGCTGGCGGCGGACCGGGTCAAGCTGACCCTGGAAGACGAATACGTCGCCCGTTATTACCTGGCACGGGAATCACCCAAGGTGCGCAACGCCGTGGAGTTCCTGCCCAAACCATTGAGCGAAAACAGCCTGCACATTCTGGTCAGCCTGAAAAACCCGGAGCACGCAAAAATCGTGGCCGGGTTCGACAAGGCCATTGCGGCGATGAAGGCTGATGGCAGCTATGACAGGTTGCTGAGGCAGCACGGCATGTAGAGGATAGCTTCGAACGACCGCTTTAAACCTCCTTGATCAGGTGCGCCGCCAGTGTCCGCAACGGGCCAAGCTGACGGCAGATCAGCGCCAGTTGCGTCTGCACCAGTCGCTGGCCTTCGTCGATCTCGTCGGGCATTTGCTCAAGCTCGTTGGCCAGCGCTTCTTCTTCATCGCTCTGGATTGCGATCGGCGTTTTGCTCGCCAGGCCCTGGGCGATTTCGTCGATACTGCTGGCCAGTTTCACCCCCGCGCCATCGATCAGATGCTCACGCACCTCGGCCGGCAACTGGGTTTCCCGGTGCGCGCCAAGGCCCGACAGGTAGCTGAGCAAGGTGTGCGACAGCACCAGGAAGCGGAAACCGACATCGGCTTCTTTACGGAAATGCCCCGGCTCCATCAGCATGTTCGCCAGTGTGGTGGACAGCGCCGCGTCGGCGTTGTGCGCGTTGCGCCGGGCGAGGCGATAGGCGAGGTCGTCGCTCTTGCCGGCGGCGTATTGCTGCATGATCTGGCGCAGGTAGATGCTGTTGCAGGTCAGGGTGTTGGCCAGCACCTTGTTCAGGCGCCGACCCTGCCAGTCCGGCAGGAACAGAAATACGGTCAGCCCCGCGATCAGACTGCCGAGCAGGGTATCGAACAGCCGTGGCACGAATAGCCCGTAGCCGTCGCCGACCTGGTTGAAGCAGAACAGCACCATGATCGTGATCGCCGCGGTGGCTACGGTGTAGCGGGTCGTGCGGTTGGTAAAGAACACCACACCGGCGGCGATGGCGAAACACGACTGCACCAGCGGGCTGGGGAACAGATCGAACAGCGCCCAGGCGATGGTCAGGCCGATGGCGGTGCCGAGAATCCGCTGGCCGAGCTTGCGCCGGGTGGCGCCGTAGTTCGGCTGGCAGACGAACAGTGTGGTGAGGATGATCCAGTAGCCTTGCGACGGGTGAATCAGATGCACCATGCCATACCCGATGCTCAACGCCAGCGGCAGGCGCAGGGCGTGACGGAACAGCAATGACGTCGGTGTCAGTTGGGTGCGCAGTCGAGTCAGCACATCCTTGAAGTTGCGCGGCGAGCGGTCGAGCAGGCTGCTGTCGGTGGCATCGGCCAATGCGTCAGGGTTGCTCGCGTCGCTGAGCAAGCGGTCGAGGGTGCCGAGGTTGGCCGCCAGCGCCCGCAGCGAACGCAACAGGCCGCGCCAGGCCGGGTTGCTCTGGATGCGCAGGTGTTCGAGGGAGGCGTGCAGGTCGTTCAGGGCTTCGGCAAAACTGGCGTCGTAGACGAACGGCTGGCGCATCTGGATCGATTCGGCCAGCGCCCGGCAGGCCTTGCCTTGCTGGCGCAACAGACGCTGGCAGCGGAACAGCACGTCGCTGTGGAAAAACGCTTCGGCCAGTGCGTTGTAAGGGTAGTGCGAAGAGCTGGCGCGTTCGTGGATGTCCTGCGCCAGAAAGTACAGTTTGAGGTAACGACTGACTTTCGAGCCGGGGCGGCCATTGCCGACCCGATGGAGAATGATTTCCTTGGCGCTGTTCAGTGCCGCGACGACGCGGCCGTTTTGCTGGGCCAGTTCCAGGCGCCGCGCTTCGACATCCAGCTGACGGATCGGCTCGAACAGCGAGGCTTTCAGCTTCAGGTAATAACCCAGTTCACGGAACAGCCGCGCCAGGCTCTGCTGCACCGGCTGATTGGAAAACATCGCCTGCCACAGCACCGACAGCAAGCCGTACCACGCGGCACCGGCCACCAGCAGCATCGGTTCGTGCCAGAAATCCGTGACTGCCCCACCGCGCTGATCCACGCCGATCATGGTGTAGACGGAGAGAATCAACGTCGCCGAGGCAATCGCCCCGTAACGCTCGCCGAGCGCACCGAGCATGGTCAGGCCGAAACTGGCCAGCGCCAGGGCGATGACAAAAACGATGGGGTAGGGGAAGAGCAGTTCCACCGACAGTGCCGCGACGCTGAAACACACCAGCGTCACCGCCAGTGCATTGAGGCGGCCCTGCCAGCTGTCGTCGGTCTCGGCCAGGGCGCTGGCGATGATCCCGAGGAACAACGGGATCAGCAGCCCCATTTCATCCTGATACCAACACAGCGCCATGCTGCCGGTCAGGGCGATGAACACCCGCACGCTGTAGCTGAATTTATCCAGCGCCCACAGGCGCCGCAAAGACTGACGAAACGAGGTCGAGGACATGAAGTGCGAAGGCCTTCCGAGGCGATGCCGCTAAATTGAGCCAGTAATGACGTCGACGCAATGGCGCCGATCACATCGGACAGCAAAAAGTGTTCCTTTCATGCACCACATACCACTGTGGGAGCGAGCTTGCTCGCGAAAGCGGTATGTCATTCAACATATGTGTCGACTGACAGATTGCATTCGCGAGCAAGCTCGCTCCCACAGGGTTTTGTATATGGCTTTGGATCAGACGTACTGCGCCGCCGCGTAACCCGATGCCCAGGCCCACTGAAAGTTGAAGCCGCCCAGATGTCCGGTGACATCCAGCACTTCGCCGACAAAGTACAGGCCCGGGCTTTTCAGCGATTCCATGGTCTTGGACGACACTTCGCGGGTGTCGACACCGCCGAGGGTCACTTCGGCGGTGCGATAGCCTTCGGTGCCGGCAGGGACGACTTTCCAGCTGCCGAGCTTCTCGGCGATGTCCGCCAGTTCGGCGTGGGTGTATTGCTTCATCGGTTTGGAGACGAACCAGTTGTCCGCCAGCAGGTTGGCCATCTTCTTGGTGAAGATTTCGCCGAGCAGGGTTTTCAGTTCGCTGTTCGGGCGCTCGGCGGTCTGCTGTTGCAGCCAGCTTGCGGCGTCGTGATCGGGCAGCAGGTTGATCTCGACCGTGTCGCCCGGCTCCCAGAACGAGGAAATCTGCAGAATCGCCGGGCCGCTCAGGCCACGGTGAGTGAACAGGATGTTCTCGCGAAAGCTCTGGTCGTTGCAGCTGACCAGGCAATCCACCGAGGTGCCGGACAGTTCGGTGCACAGATCCTTGAGCTGATCGGTGATGGTGAACGGCACCAGACCGGCGCGGGTCGGCAGCAGGTCGTGGCCGAATTGCTTGGCGACCTGATAGCCGAAACCGGTGGCGCCCAACGTCGGGATCGACAGGCCGCCAGTAGCGATCACCAGCGACTGACACTGGATCTGGCCGAGGGTGGTGTCGAGCAGATAACCGCCTTCGACTTTCTCGATAGTCTGGATCGAGGTGTCGAGGTGCAGGTTGACGCCAACCTGATCGCACTCGTCCAGCAGCATGCCAAGGATGTCGCTGGACTTGTTATCACAGAACAGCTGACCGAGTTTTTTCTCGTGATACGGCACGCCATGCTTGGCGACCATGCCGATGAAATCCCACTGGGTGTAGCGGGCCAGCGCGGACTTGCAGAAGTGTGGATTCTGCGAAAGAAAATTGCCCGGCTCGGTGTACAGGTTGGTGAAGTTGCAGCGCCCGCCGCCGGACATCAGGATTTTCTTGCCGGCCTTGTTCGCGTGGTCAAGCAGCAACACCTGACGCCCGCGCCCTGCGGCGGTCAGTGCACACATCAACCCTGCGGCGCCGGCGCCAATGATCACGACTTCGGTAGAGCGCAAAACGGTGTCCTCACACAACGATCAGTATCGGTTTCGGTAACGTTCAGGTCAGAGGACGCGAACGCGCAGCGAACGACCCTTGATCTTGCCGTTGTTCAAGCGCTGCAGCGCCTGCATGACCACGGTGCGTTCAACGGCCACGTAGGACTGGAAGTCGAAGATTGCGATCTTGCCGACCTGGGTGCCCAGAATCCCGGCCTCACCGGTCAGTGCACCGAGAATGTCACCCGGACGCACCTTGTCCTTGCGTCCGCCGGCGATGCACAGCGTGCTCATCGGCGGTTGCAGCGGGGCACCGCCCTGGGATTTCAGGTTGTCCACCTGATCCCAGTTCAGCGGGGTTTTCTGCAGTTGTTCGATGGCCTGGGCGCGGTGCGCTTCCGACGGCGCCACCAGGCTGACCGCGATGCCTTTCTCGCCGGCACGACCGGTACGGCCGACGCGGTGAATGTGGATTTCCGAATCCCGGGCCAGCTCGACGTTGATCACCATGTCCAGCGAATCGATGTCCAGGCCACGGGCCGCGACGTCAGTGGCCACCAGCACCGAAGTGCTGCGGTTGGCGAACATCGCCAGTACCTGGTCGCGGTCACGCTGTTCCAGATCGCCGTGCAGGCCGACGGCGGAAATGCCCTTGGAGGTCAGGTGATCGACGGTTTCCTGCACCTGCTGCTTGGTGAAGCAGAAGGCCACGGTGGAGGCCGGACGGAAGTGGTGCAGGACCTTGGTCACCGCGCTCATGCGCTCTTCCGGGGAGATCTCGTAGAAGCGCTGTTCGATCTGGGTGTCGTCGTGAAACGCTTCGGCCTTCACCGTTTGCGGATCACGCATGAATTTCGACGCCAATTGCTTGATGCCCACCGGGTAGGTGGCCGAGAACAACAGGGTCTGACGACGTTCCGGGGTCTGCTGGATGATGTCTTCGATGGCATCGTAAAAACCCATGTCGAGCATGCGGTCGGCTTCGTCGAGGACCAGCGTGTTCAGGCCGTCGAGCGCCAGCGAACCCTTGCGCAGGTGCTGCTGGATACGCCCCGGAGTGCCGACGATGACGTGCGCGCCGTGCTCCAGCGAACCGATCTGCGGGCCGAACGGCACGCCGCCGCACAGGGTCAGGACCTTGATGTTGTCTTCGGCGCGGGCCAGACGGCGGATTTCCTTGGCGACCTGGTCGGCCAGCTCGCGGGTCGGGCAAATGACCAGTGCCTGGCAACCGAAGTAGCGCGGATTGATCGGGTTCAGCAGGCCGATGCCGAATGCGGCGGTCTTGCCGCTGCCGGTCTTGGCCTGGGCGATCAGGTCCATCCCCTTGAGGATCACCGGCAAGCTCTGCGCCTGGATCGGCGTCATCTGGGCATAACCGAGGGATTCGAGGTTAGCCAGCATGGCGGCGGACAGCGGCAAAGTATTAAAAGCGGTGGCGATGGTGGTCACGGGACTGGCCTGCAAAACAAAATGTCGCGCAGTGTAGCAGCCCCGTGCCACTTTCCTCGAAAGTTCTGGACGAACAGCGACGAAAACCCAGGTGACAGGACTTGCCCGTGGCGAGGAAGCTTGCTCCCGTCGGGGCGCGAAGCGGCCCTCGCTTTTCTACTGAAAAAGCAGGGGACTGCTGCGCAGTCCAGCGGGAGCAAGCTCCCGCGCCACAGAAGCCGCTCCCCACAGATCAATGTTCGATGTGTTCTTCCGGCCGTTTCGCGCGCCGACCGTCTTCTTTCGAGAGTTGCGAGAAGATGGTCGCCGCCAGCATCGCCATGACACCCACGGTCACGAACGTCAGCTGGAACGCGCCCAGCACGGTTTCAACGCCATCATTGCCGATTTCCGCCGTGAAGCCGCCGAGCAGGGCACCGGCGCAGGCCACCCCGAGACTCAGCGACAACTGCGCAACCACCGACAGCAGACTGTTGCCGCTGCTGGCGCTGGCGTCGTCGAGGTCGATCAGGGTCACGGTGTTCATCGCGGTGAACTGCAGCGAGTTGATCGCGCCGAGAATCGCCAGCAGGCACAACAGCAGCCAATACGGCGTCTGCTCGCTGACCAGGCCCATGCTCGCCAGCATGATCCCCAACGCCAGCGTGTTGCCGGTGAGCACGATGCGATAACCGAGACGTTCGATCAGCGGCCGCGCCATCCACTTGGCAAACATCGCTGCGGCGGCCAGCGGCAGCATGCTCATCCCGGCCTGCGAAGGTGAATAACCCAGCGCCACCTGCAGCAGCAACGGCACCAGAAACGGCAACGCGCCGCTGCCCAGACGGGCGAACAGGTTACCGATGATCCCCACCGCAAACGTCCGGGTCTTGAACAGCGAAGGCGCGAACAACGGATTCTCGACCCGCCCGGCGCGCAACCAGTACGCGGCCAGACAGGCCATGCCACCGAACAGCAGCAACATCACCCGCAGGTGCGGCAGATGCAATTCGCCAAGGCCTTCCATGGCGATGGTGATCAGAATCATCGCTGCGCCGAACAGCAGGAAACCGAGGCTATCGAAGCGTGTGCGCTCGGTGCCGCGCAGGTCGGGAATGAACTTCCACACCGCGTAGCAACCGATGACGCCGACCGGCAGGTTGATCAGGAAGATCCAGTGCCACGTCAGGTACTGCACCATCCAGCCGCCCATGGTCGGGCCGATCAGCGGGCCGAGCAGGCCGGGAATGGTGATGAAGCCCATGATCCGCACCAGCTCCGAGCGCGGGTAAGCGCGCAGCACCACCAATCGCCCGACCGGCAGCATCAGTGCCCCGCCCAGGCCCTGGATCACCCGGGCGCCGACCAGCATGGTCAGGCTGCTCGACAGGGCGCAGAGCAGCGAGCCGATGCTGAACAGCAGGATCGCACCGAAGAAGATCTTCTTGGTGCCGAAGCGGTCGGCGATCCAGCCCGAGGCCGGAATCAGCAACGCGACGGTGAGCATGTAGGCAATGACCACGCCCTGCATCCGCAGCGGGTCTTCGGCCAGGTCCCGAGCCATGGCCGGCAGGGCGGTGTTGAGGATGGTCCCGTCGAGGGATTGCATGAAGAACGCGATGGCGACGACCCACGGCAACCAGCGGGCGGTGATGGCGTCGAGCGGCGGGCGGTTGGGCATGGAACCTCTGGTGGCTTGTTAGTCCGAATGCATGACTGAACCTTAAAGTCTGTGGCGAGGGAGCTTGCTCCCGCTCGACGGTGAAGCCGTCGTAAATCCGGCCGGTGCGGTATTGCTGGAAAGTCGCATCGGCAGGTATTGGGGCTGCTGAGCAGCCCGGCGGGAGCAAGCTCCCTCGCCACAGTTGTTGCGTGCTGCTTTTACAAGGTCAAGGTCAATCGGCTCACCAGCGCCCCCGGCAGCAATGCCGACGAGGTATTGCGCTGACTGTAGGTACTCGGCGACAGCAGCAACTCCCGCTCGGCGGTCAACGCTTCCAGCTGCGAACCCAGCAGGCTGTAGGCGCTGTCGTCGAAACGCATGGTGCTGACCGGCGCCTGGATCTCGCCGTTTTCTACCCAGAACGTGGCAAACCGCGTCATGCCGGTCAGGCGCGCTGCCGGTTGATCGGAGAAATTCAGGTACCACAGATTGCTGATGTACAGACCGGTGCCCAACTGCTTGAGAATCTCGGCTTGCGGCAGGTCGCCCGCCCCCATGTTCAAGGCGCTGGGTGATTCTCCGCCGCTGGCGCCGTTGGCCGTCAGACCATATTCGGCGGCGCTGCGTGAACCCACCAACTGATCGCCCGCTTTGCCTTCGATGATCAACCGCAGATCGCTGCGCGGATAACCTTCGCCGGAAAACGCCGGGCTCAGTGAGCCGCTGACTTTTTCGTCGAGGGTCACCAGCGGGCTGAACGCCTGATCGCCGGCATACAGCTTTTGCAGCGGACTGCTCTTGCTGGCAATCGACTGCGCCGAGAAACCGCCCCAGCACAACATGCCCATGATTTCTTCCAGCGCTGCCGGTGCCAGATAGGCGCGGTATTGGCCGGGTGGCAGGGTGCGCAACGGTCGTGCGAGAAACTCGAGCTGCTCGCGGGCCTGCCGGAAACGTGCGGCGAAACCTTCGCTGCTCCACGCGTGCCCGGCGTAGCTGGCTTTCACCGCTTCGCCGTTCTCGTGAAACAGGCTGAAGTCGAAGTTGAAGCTGTTGGCCTGATGCCAGCCGAACGCGCCGGAAGAACTGGCGAAGCCGCGGCTGATGGGACCGGCGGCATAGAAGCCGACCAGATCCAGGCCTTCGGCTGCCTGGGCGATTTCAGCGACCACCTGCTCGGTGTCCGGCAGCGGATATTCCTGCACATTCTGGCTCTGCCAGTCGTCGTGGTTGAGCAGCAGGTAGGGATCCTGTGGCAGCAGCGGCAGGGTTTCGCGCAGTTGTTGCAGGCCCTCGGCCAGCCGTTGCAGGTCGGTGGACTGCTCGCCGGAGAGGGTGATGTGCAGGTCGGCATGGCGGCCGTCGTCGATCAGTTTCAGGCCGATGGTCGCCTGCTGGACTTGTCCGGCCTGACGCACTTTGGCGTGGTTGAAGCGTACGAAGGCCGACGATTCGGCGTCGTAACTCAGGGTGAACTGTTCCGGCTCGCGCACGGCATCGCGCAGCCAGTTGACCAGCACCTTGAAGGTCTCGACCTGGCTTTTGGAAATACTCATCAGGCGTCTCCCCCAAACACATCAACATTGCTGAACACGCAGGCCGGTGAAGCATGGCCGACGCGGATCACCTGGTTCGGTTCGCCCTTGCCGCAATTCGGCGTGCCCAGTACCCGGGTGGTGCCGGCGTTGCCCACGGCGCGCAGGCTCTTCCAGAAGTGTGCGGAAATGCCCCGGTAGTTCGGATTCTTCACCACACCCTTGAGTTCACCGTTTTCGATCAGCTGGCCCCATTCGCAACCGAACTGGAATTTGTTGCGTGCGTCGTCGATCGACCACGAACGGTTGGTGCTCATCAGAATGCCGTGCTCGATGCCGCCGATCAGCTGTTCCAGCGACTGGTCGCCCGGCTCGATGTTGAGGTTGGCCATGCGGTCGATCGGCGGTCGGTTCCAGCCGCAGGCGCGGCTGTTGGCGACGCCGTCGAGACCGGTGCGGAACTGTGAAAGCGCTCCGCCCAACGGCCGTACCAGCAGGCCCTCGCGAATCAGGAACTGTTTGCTGGCCTTGGAGCCGTCGTCATCGTGGCCGTAACTGGCCAGTTCTTCGGGGATGTCCGGATCGAAGGTCACGTTGAGCAGTTTCGAGCCGTATTGCAGGCTGCCGAAATCCGAGGCTTTGACGAAACTGGTGCCGGCGTAATTACGCTCGTCGCCGAGTATGCGGTCGAGTTCCAGCGGGTGGCCGATGGATTCGTGGATCTGCAGCATCATCTGGTCGGGCATCAGCAGCAGATCGCGGGGGCCTTGAGGGGTGTTCGGCGCGAGCAGCAGTTGCAGCGCCTGATCGGCGACTTGCGGGCCGGCGCCGATCAGGCCGCAGCGGCTGATCACGTCAGCGCCACCTTGCTGACCGAAGTTTTCGCGGCCGAGGCTGCGGGTCTGGCTGTCGCTGCCGTCGTAGGCGGTGACGTCCAGGCCCGGATAGACGAAGCGCTGGGCCTGGCGCAATTCGGCCCCGGCGCTGCTGAGGTAGATCTGTTCGACGTGGGTGATGCCCAGGCTCACTTCCCAATTCACCAGGCGCTCATCCTTGGGCACCGAGGCGGATTCCGCGCCGAGCAGCTCGAAGCATTCGCTCAGGGAGGCAAAGGGTTGTTGCAGATTGGGTGAAAAGTAATCGGCGCGGTCGCCGGAAACCGGCTGGTGGCTCAGGTCGAGCAGGGCGTGGGGCTTGATTCGCCGGGCCTGCTGCTCGGCGCGTTCGAGGGCGGCTTGCAGACCTTGTTGCGACAGATCATTGGTCGCTGCGTAGGCTTCGACGCCGTTGACCCGGACGGTGAGCATCGCGCCTTCATCGCGGCTCAGGCTCGGTGGTTCGGCGACGTTCTTGCGCACTGACAGGTACTGGCCGGATTCGCGTACATACCGCAGGGAAAAAAACTCGGCGCCCGTGCGCAAGGCAGCGAAGCGCTGCTTGAGCCGGGGGTGGAAATCGAACATCAGGGAACCTCCTTGTTATGGGAGTAACGGCGAAGCGGATTCGGCGGGGAGGGGTGAAACGGTTGCGCGAGGACTAGAGTAGGCCTGCGTGGGGGTAGGATCAAGTGAAGAGGGGGTGTAGGAGGATTTACTGTGAAACAGGGAGATAGGTGGTGATTAGTAGGGCCTCATCGTCGGAACGCCGCCCGGAGCAGGCTCGCTCCCACAGTTGAAATGCATTCCAAATGTGGGAGAGCCTGCTCGCGATTAGCCTTGATGCGGTGTAGCCGAGTTACTGAGCAACAGCACTCACTTCACGCAGCGCCTTGCCTTTCACCGGCGCATCGCCGGCGACGTAGTACGGCGCCTTGCTGCGTGGCAACGGCTGACGGCCACGGATCTTGTCGGCGATTTTCTCGGCCATCATGATCGTCGGTGCGTTCAGGTTACCGGTGGTGATGATCGGCATGATCGAGGCGTCGACCACACGCAGACCCTGCATGCCATGCACGCGGCCCTGACCGTCCACGACCGCCATTTCGTCGGTGCCCATCTTGCACGAGCAGGATGGGTGGAACGCGGTTTCGGCGTGCTCGCGGATGAACTTGTCCAGTTGCTCATCGGTTTGCACTTCGATACCCGGGCTGATTTCACGGCCACGGAAGGCGTCCAGCGCAGGCTGCTGCATGATTTCA
This sequence comes from Pseudomonas bananamidigenes, assembly GCF_001679645.1. Classification (GTDB taxonomy): domain Bacteria; phylum Pseudomonadota; class Gammaproteobacteria; order Pseudomonadales; family Pseudomonadaceae; genus Aquipseudomonas; species Aquipseudomonas bananamidigenes. Next base: position 11,969 of record NZ_LRUN01000065.1, read on the forward strand.
CGGGTCAGACGGATGCCGTCACGGAACTCTTGCCAGTCCTGCTCGGTGGCCATGTAGTTGAACAGGATACTCGGGTGCTGGCGCGGATCCTTGGATTTCAACTGGATGCGACCACGGCTCGGCGAACGCATGGAGCCCATGTGCGCTTGGAAGCCGTGTTCCTGTACGCCGTTGCTGCCGTTGTAGTTGATCGCCACCGGCAGGAAGTGGTACTGGATGTTCGGCCATTCGAATTCCGGACGGGTGCGGATGAAACCGCCGGCTTCGAACTGGTTGCTGGCGCCGATGCCGGTGCCGTTGAACAGCCACTCGGCACCGATGGCCGGCTGGTTGTACCAGAGCAGCGACGGGTACAGCGAGACCGGTTGGGTGCAAGCGTATTGCAGGTACAGCTCGAGGTGGTCCTGCAGGTTTTCGCCGACGCCCGGCAGATCGTGAACGACCGGGATGTCGAGGCTTTCCAGCAGTTTTGCCGGGCCGACGCCGGAGCGTTGCAGCAGTTGCGGCGAGGCGATCGCGCCGGAGCAGACGATGACTTCCTTGCGGGCGCGGGCTTCAACGCGCTCTTCGGCAGCGCCGACCAGATAACGCACGCCAATGGCGCGCTTGCCTTCGAACAGCACCTTGTCGGCCAGGGCGTGAGTGACTATGGTCAGGGTCGAGCGCTTCTTGGCGGTGTCCAGATAACCACGGGCGGTGGAAGCACGACGGCCTTTCGGCGTCACGGTGCGGTCCATCGGGCCGAAGCCTTCCTGCTGATAACCGTTCAAGTCTTCGGTGCGCGGGTAACCGGCTTGAACGCCGGCTTCGACCATGGCGTTGAACAGCGGGTTGTTGCCCGCTTTCGGCGTGGTCACGCTGACCGGGCCGTCGCCACCGTGGTAGTCGTTCGGGCCGATGTCGCGGGTTTCCGCCTTGCGGAAATACGGCAGGCAGTCGAGGTAGGTCCAGTCTTCCAGGCCTGGCAGTTTCGCCCAGCCGTCGTAGTCCATCGCGTTGCCACGGATGTAGCACATGCCGTTGATCAGCGAGGAACCGCCGAGACCCTTGCCGCGACCGCACTCCATGCGACGACCGTCCATGTGTGGCTCCGGATCGGTTTCGTACGCCCAGTTGTAGCGACGGCCTTGCAGCGGGAACGCCAGTGCGGCCGGCATTTGCGTGCGGAAGTCGAAACGGTAGTCCGGGCCGCCGGCTTCGAGCAGCAGAACGGTGACGCCTTCGTCTTCAGTCAGGCGGGTCGCCAGCGTGTTACCGGCAGAACCGGCACCCACAATGATGTAATCGAATTCATGGGACATTGAATGCACCCTCTTTGAAAGTTGGTCAGGTCGCCGAATAGCCAATTATTGTGGCGAGGGAGCTTGCTCCCGCTCGGCTGCGCAGCAGTCGCAAAATCTGCGACCGTGCTCTGTCTGGATAAACGCGATGTCTGGAGTCGGGGCCGCTTCGCAACCTGGCGGGAGCAAGCTCCCTCGCCACAAAGGCCCCGACTTCAACGTTGCGTCGGATCAGAACACCGAGACGTAATCGCCCAGCTCGACCTGTACCGATTTGATGCGAGTGAAGTTGTTCAGCGAGCTGATGCCGTTCTCACGACCGACGCCCGACTGCTTGTAACCGCCAACCGGCATTTTTGCGTCGGACTCGCCCCAGGCGTTGATCCAGCAGATACCGGCTTCCAGCTGATGGATGATGCGGTGGGCGCGGTTCAGGTCGCGGGTGACGATACCGGCGGCCAGGCCGAAGTCGGTGTCGTTGGCGCGGCGGATCACTTCTTCTTCGGTTTCGTAGGTCAGGATCGACATCACCGGGCCGAAGATTTCTTCACGGACGATGGTCATGTCGTCGGTGCAGTCGGTGAACACGGTCGGTGCCACGAACGCGCCCTTGGCGAATTCGCCGTCGGTCATGCGCTCGCCGCCGCACAGAACGCGGGCGCCTTCTTCTTTACCCTTGGCGATGTAGCCCAGCACGTTTTCCATGTGCGCGAAGCTGACCAGCGGGCCGAAGTTGGTGTTTTCGTTTTCCGGGTTGCCAACGCGGATGCGGGCGACGCGCTCGACGATCTTGGCTTCGAAAGCGGCTTTCAGGTGGCTCGGCACGAACACGCGAGTGCCGTTGGTGCAGACCTGACCGGAGCTGTAGAAGTTGGCCATCATCGCGGTGTCGGCGGCGCGATCCAGATCGGCGTCGTCGCAGATGATCAGCGGGGACTTGCCGCCCAGCTCCATGGTCACGTCTTTGAGCGACGAGGCCGAAGCGCTGGCCATGACCTTCTTGCCGGTGTCGGTGCCGCCGGTGAAGGAGATTTTCTCGATGCGCGGGTGCTCGGTCAGCCAGGTGCCGACTTCACGGCCGCTGCCGGTCAGGACGTTGAACACGCCGTTCGGCAGGCCTGCTTCGGTGTAGATCTCGGCCAGTTTCAGGGTGGTCAGCGAGGTGACTTCGCTTGGCTTGAAGATCATCGCGTTACCGGCCGCCAGGGCTGGCGCGGATTTCCACAGGGCGATCTGGATCGGGTAGTTCCACGCGCCGATGCCGGCGACGACGCCCAGCGGCTCGCGACGGGTGTAGACGAAAGAGGTATCACGCAGCGGGATCTGTTCGCCTTCGATGGCGGGTACCAGGCCTGCGTAGTATTCCAGCACGTCGGCGCCGGTGACGATGTCGACGTATTTGGTTTCGGAGAACGCTTTACCGGTGTCCAGGGTTTCCAGGGCAGCCAGTTCATCGTTGCGCTCGCGCAGGATGTCGACGGCGCGACGCAGGATGCGCGAACGCTCCATGGCGGTCATCGCGGCCCAGATTTTCTGGCCCTTTTCGGCGCTGACCACCGCGCGCTCGACGTCTTCCTTGGTCGCACGTTGCACGTGTGCGAGGACTTCACCGTTAGCCGGGTTGATGGCTTCGAAGGTGGCATCGCTGCCGGCGTCGGAGTACGCGCCATCGATGTAGAGTTTTTGCAGTTCGAAACGGGCCATAGTGTCCTCGCAAGTGCATAAGTGGTTGGCCTTGGCCACCGCGATCAGGCTGCGGCGGCGTTCAGGGGCCGAGCGTTTTCTATGTGCTCTGGCTCACCTTCTTGGCCAATTGGAAATCCATGTATTCGTAAGCGATCTGTTGCGCCTGCGCAGTGTCGAAAGCGTCTCCCGACAGCGCGCCGCGCAACCACAAGCCGTCAATCAGAGCTGCCAGTCCACGGGCGGCGCTGCGCGCGTCTTCGAGCGGCAGTACACGGCGGAACTCGCAGCACAGGTTGGAATACAGACGGTGATCGTTGATCCGCTGCAACCTGTGCAAAGACGGCTGGTGCATGCTGGTGGCCCAGAAGGCCAGCCAGGTTTTCATTGCCGGGCCATTGACCTGGCTGGCGTCGAAGTTGCCTTCGATGATCACCTGCAGATGCGCCCGGGGGCTGCTGTCTGCCAGCGCCTGACGGCGCAGGGTGACGTTCTCGCTGAGGACGCTCATCAGATACCGCATCGTGGCGGCGATCAGGCCGTTCTTGTCCTGAAAATAGTGACTGATGATGCCATTCGAGACACCGGCCAGACGGGCGATCAGCGCAATGCTGGCGTCCCCCATTCCGACCTGATCGACGGCCTGCAAAGTGGCTTCGATCAGTTGTTGGCGGCGGATGGGTTGCATACCGACCTTGGGCATCTTGCACATCTCCTTAGGCCTTCCGACAGGCGATGAACGCCGATCGGATCGAGGGCCAGTCTATTTTGTTTTGATTGAACGTTCAATCAACAAAGAATAAGATCTGCGACAAATCGTCGCTGCCTACAGATTTTTCCTACGAGTAAGTGGCGATAAACCGACATCCGAAAATGCTCGAAACCTGCGCGGGGCAAGGCGCGGTTCGACGTTCGATGGACGTGTTGAATGGGCAAGACGCTCACGGCCAGGTTTCGGATGAACGTCCGGACCCCGGCCACGACGGCGATTCGCGATGCCATCTCTGCAGGTTCGGGCTTTTTTCGGGGTGTCTTTATATCACCCGCCGGTCGGCTGCCAACTAACCGATTGGTCGGGTTCCGTGTTGCCTTGTGTTCTTCTCTCGCACTGCCTGGAGCATTTGTGCCATGAGTTCTGCCTCGCTTATAAAGACCCCGCCCGAGAAGGTGACGGTCAACGGTTGGGTGTTCTACACCTCGACCGTGCTGATTCTGTTGTTGACCGCCATTCTGATCATCGCCCCGCAAGAGGCCGGCAGAATGCTGGGAGTGGCTCAGGCCTGGTTGTCCCGCAGCTTCGGCTGGTACTACATGGTGGTGATCGCCGCTTACCTGGTGTTTGTGGTGGGCCTGGCGTTTTCCTCCTACGGCAAACTCAAACTGGGTGGCAAGGACGATACCCCTGATTTCAGTTACGGCGCCTGGGCGGGGATGCTGTTCTCGTCGGGTATCGGTATTTCGCTGCTGTACTTCGGCGCATCCGAGCCGCTGGATCATTACTTCAACCCGCCGGAAGGTGCTTCGGCCACCAACCTGGCGGCGCGTCAGGCTGTTCAGCTGACCTTCCTGCACTGGGGCCTGCACGGCTGGGCGATCTACGCACTGGTCGGTCTGGCCGTTGCCTATTTCGCCTACCGTCACAACCAGCCGCTGGCGCTGCGTTCGGCGCTGTACCCGCTGGCGGGCGAGCGTTGGGTCAAGGGCGCTGCCGGTCATGCGGTGGACGGCTTCGGCATGTTCGTGACCCTGCTGGGTCTGGTGACCAACCTGGGGATCGGTTCGCTGCAAGTGTCCTCCGGCCTGGAAAACCTGTTCGGCATGGAGCACAGCAACACCAACCTGCTGATCGTGATCATCGTGATGAGCACCGTGGCGACCATCGCTGCCGTGTCCGGTGTGGAAAACGGCATCCGTCGTCTGTCCAACCTCAACATCATCCTGTTCAGCGGCCTGCTGATTTTCGTGCTGCTGTTCGGCCCGACCCTGCACCTGCTCAACGGCTTCGTGCAGAACATCGGTGACTACCTCAACGGCGTGGTCATGAAGACCTTCGACCTGTACGTCTATGAAGGCGACAGCGCCAAGTCCGACCGCTGGCTGGGCCTGTGGACTCTGTTCTACTGGGCCTGGTGGATTTCCTGGGCGCCATTCGTAGGCATGTTCATTGCGCGTATTTCCCGTGGTCGTACCGTGCGTGAACTGGTGGCCGGCGTGCTGCTGATTCCGCTGGGCTTCACCCTGGCGTGGCTGTCGATCTTCGGTAACTCGGCGCTGGATCTGGTGATGAACCAGGGCGCAGTCGAACTCGGCAAGACGGCGCTGGAACAGCCGTCGATGGCGATCTATCAGTTGCTGGAACACTACCCGGCATCGAAAGTCGTGATCGGTGTGTCGATCTTCGTGGGTTTCGTGCTGTTCCTGACGCCTGCCGATTCCGGCGCGGTGATGATGGCCAACCTTTCCTGCAAGGGCGGCACCGTCGACGAAGACGCGCCGCACTGGCTGCGCATCTTCTGGTCGGTCGTGATCACCCTGGTGACCATCGGCCTGCTGTTCGCCGGTAACTTCGAAGCCATGCAGACCATGGTGGTGCTGGCCGGTCTGCCGTTCTCGGTGGTGCTGGTGTTCTTCATGTTCGGCCTGCACAAGGCGATGCGTCAGGATACGCAGATCGAACAGGAGCAAGCGCAACTGGCTGAACGCGGTCGTCGTGGTTTCAGCGAGCGTCTGACTCAACTGGACCTGCAACCGAGCCAGTCGGTGGTGCAGCGTTTCATGGACAAACACGTGACTCCGGCGCTGGACGATGCGGCGGCGCAGCTGCGTGCCCAGGGTCTGGAAGTGCAGACGTTGCTGGGTAAATCCAAGCGCTGCATGGGCGTGCGGGTCGAAATGGAAGAGGGCAACCCTTTTGTCTACGAAGTGAGCCTGGACGGCTATCTGGCGACCCCGACCGAATCGGCCCAGTCCGATGAAGCGCGCCAGCGTTACTACCGCGCCGAGGTGTATCTGCACAACGGCAGCCAGGATTACGACCTGATGGGCTTCACGCAGGATCAGATCACGCGCGATGTGCTCGATCAGTTTGAAAGCCATCGGCAGCTCCTTGGCCGGGTGTACAGCTGAGTTGTGATCCAGAATCGTTCCCAC
>NZ_LRUN01000066.1 GCF_001679645.1 Pseudomonas bananamidigenes
TCCCACAGTGATCCGAGTCGTTCACAAATTATGTGGTCGCCGTCAAGCCTGTGGGAGCGAGCCTGCTCGCGAAGGCGGTTATGCAGTCACCGCTGCGCCATCCGGCTCCACCACTGCTGACATCCCCGCCTTCATCCGCCTGGCGTCCCGCACAAAACACCGCGACGCCAGAAACAGAAACACCATCGTGAACAACAGCGCTACCGGGATCAGGTACATCGCGTCATGCAGGCCGATCGCCTTGAAGGCCTCGGTCATCTCTTCGGCGCCCGCCGCCGCCATGGCCGATTTCGCGAAGTGATCGGACAGACCGCCCACCACGACAGGCCCCAGACCGCCGCCCAGCAGGTACAACCCGGCAAAGAACAACGCCATCGCCGTAGCCCGCAGGCGCGGTTCGACCACGTCCTGAATCGCCGTGTACACACAGGTGTAGAAGTTATAGGCAAACAGCCAGCCGACACTGAACAGCGCGACAAACACACCGATCTCGATCCGGCCGGCATGCAGTGCCCAGGCGGTGCAGACGGTGGAAATGATCAGGCTGAACGCCGCAAACAACAGGCGCCCGTTGGCCACACGCTGATGGATCTTGTCGGCGATCCAGCCGCCGAGCGTCAAACCGATCAGCCCGGTCACTCCGACGATCAGCCCGGTGGCCACCGCCGCTTCCTGCAACGGCATCAGGAAATAACGTTGCAGCATCGGCACCAGGAACGAGTTGCAGGCATAGGTCGCAAAGTTGAAGCACAACCCCGCCAGCACCAGCCACAGGAACGTCGGGACCGCCAGCACCCGGCGGATCGGCTTGTCGACCTTCTCTTGCGACACCTGCACGGTTTCCGCCGCACCGCGTCTGGGTTCCTTGATGAAGAACATGAACACCGCGAGCAGTAAGCCCGGCACCGCCGCGATAAAGAAGGGGGCACGCCAGCTGTCGAACGCCTTGACCATCGCGCCAATGGTGAAGAATGCCAGCAGCAGCCCCAACGGCAGGCCCAGCATGAAGATGCCCATGGCCCGTGCGCGACGGTGGGCCGGGAACAGGTCACCGATCAATGAGTTGGCCGCAGGCGCGTAACTGGCCTCACCGATACCGATGCCCATGCGCACCAGCAGGAAACTCCAGAAGCTGCCGACCAGACCGTTGACTGCCGTCAGCGCGCTCCAGGTCGCCAGCCCCCAGCCCATCAGCTTGCTGCGCGAGCCGGTGTCGGCCAGACGCCCCAGCGGCAGACCGGCAATGGCATAGACGATGGTGAACGCGGTGCCGACGATGCCCAGCTGAAAGTCGCTGAGATGCCATTCCATGCGGATCGGCTCGATGATGATCGCTGGGATGGTGCGATCGAAGAAATTGAACAGGTTGGCAAGGAACAACAGGAACAGAATGCGCCAGGCATTCGCCGCTTGGGTCGAGTTCTGCATGGGTCCGTCTCTTTTATTGTCATGGGGCTTCACTACCGACGCATCCGAGCCCGGAACCTGCAATCTAGTCATGGCAATCGGGGCTGTCTGTGATCATTCGCCAGCCTGATATCCGCCCATGGCACTGTAACGAAACGTAAGCCCTTGATAAGCCTCGAATCCCCCGAAAACCGGGGCTTTTGCGAAAAATCCGGCAATGAAAAAATACTTTCTCGCCCCCCTTCCCAACGCCGTTGCAAAGCCTAGAATGGCCGCCGGATCCGTCCGGATCCTCCCGATCAATCCCTTTGATGCCCCTCCCATGTCCGATGTCAGTCCGTGTCTGAATTGCGGTGCCTGCTGTTCCCATTTTCGTGTGTCATTTTTCTGGGGTGAATGCGCATCCTCCGGCGGGACCGTCCCCGATGAGCTGGTTACCCAGATAACGCCGAGCCGGGTTGCCATGATCGGTACCGACCGCAAGGCCCCGCGCTGCACGGCGCTGGAGGGCGAAGTCGGCAAGGCCGTGAGTTGCACGATCTACGACAAGCGTTCGAGCCCCTGCCGGGAATTCGAGGCATCGTGGGAAAACGGCGTGCAGAACATCGACTGCGACAAGGCCCGCGCCCGCTTCGGCCTGCCCCCGCTGCAACCGCACTGGAACGAGGTCGCCTGAGCCTTAGCGCCAATCGCTATGGCACTCATGCCAAAATCATTAGAACCAATGTGCCACCATCGCTTGCACCGCGAAATCGGCCTCTATACTCCTCTCATTCGCCTGCGTTCATGACGCAGTCAGGAAGCACTCAGAGACGGGGCATGCTATGGAGTGGCTTGGTTTGCAGTTTGTTACCGAGCTGCCGCACAGCGGGCAGATCATCCTCAATTGCACACACAATCCCTTGCTGGTGCTGGTCGCCTATCTGGTGGCCTGCGCCGCAAGCTTCGCCACTCTCGACATGGCGGAACGCGTCGGCCACGCCGAAGACCCCGGATCGCGCAGGATCTGGCGCTGGATCGGCGCGACTTGCCTGGCCGGTGGCATCTGGGCGATGCATTTCATCAGCATGCTGGCGTTCCAGACCCCCATCGACATCCAGTACGACCTGTCCATCACCCTGTTTTCCCTGCTGATCGCAGTGCTGGCCTCCTGGCTGGCGATGCACACCCTGAGTGAACCGCAACCCAGTCTGCTGCCATACCTGAAGACGGCCATTGTCATTGGCGCAGGCATTGCCGGCATGCACTATGTCGGCATGGCCGCCATGCAATCGGCGGCGACCCCTTACTACGACCCGACCCTGTTCGGACTCTCGATCCTGATTGCCATCGTCGCCAGTTTCGCCGCGCTGTGGGTCGCCGGGAATCTGCGCGAAGGCAGCGGCCTGCACAACCAGATGCTGAAATACGTGGCCACACTGATTCTCGGGGCCGGCATCATCAGCATGCACTTCACCGGCATGACCGCGTTGCAACTGGTCCTGCCGGAGGGGAGCATCCCTGCACTGAAAGCCGATTCCAGCCATTTGCAACTGGGGCTCACCGTCGCCTTCATCACCCTGCTGATCCTCGGCAGCGCCATCAGCGCCGCACTGGCCGACAAGAAACTGCAGAACAAGGAACAGGACCTGCGCCGGGTCAACATGCTGCTCAGCCAGCTCGATCAGGCGCGCATGTCGCTGCAACAGGCCGCCAATTACGACGCCCTGACCAACCTGATCAACCGTCGCGGGTTCAACCAGCTCTTCGCTGAAAAGCTCAGCCAGAAAGCCACCGAAGGCGGCATGCTGGCGGTGATGTTTCTCGACATCGATCATTTCAAACGCATCAACGACAGCCTCGGCCATGATGCCGGTGACGAACTGCTCAAAGTCATCGCCCGGCACATCAAAGGCTCGGTACGCAGCCATGAGGATGTGGTGGCGCGTTTCGGCGGCGACGAATTCTGCATCCTGATCGGCCTGCGCGACCGCGAAGAGGCTCGCAACCTGGCCCAGCGCATCATGCTCAAGATGAAAGAGCCGATCGAACTGGCCGGGCGGCGCATGGTGATGACCACCAGCATCGGCATCAGCCTGTTTCCCGAGGACGGCACCACCTGCGAGGAGTTGCTCAAGCACGCGGATCTGGCGCTGTATCAATCCAAGGGCGCCGGACGCAACGGTTTGCACTTCTTCGATTCCAACCTGAAAAACCGCGCCAGCCAGGAACTGCAACTGGAGGAAGAACTGCGCCATGCCCTGCGCGAGGAGAACGGCCTGATGCTGTATTACCAGCCGATCTTCGAACTCAAGACCGGCAAAGTGACCAAGCTGGAGGCACTGATTCGCTGGCGGCACCCGGTGCATGGGCTGTTGACGCCGGACCGTTTTATCACCATCGCGGAAAACAACGGACTGATCGCCGAACTGGACAACTGGGTACTGCGCAAGGCCTGCGACGATCTTGGTGAATTGTCGCGCCATGGCTGTGATGAGTTGAAGATCGCCTGGAACTGCTCTCCGCTGAACCTGGCGCGGGAGGAGCTGGCCAATGAAATCGAAAGGGCCTTGCACAGTGCCGGCGTCGCCCCCGAGCGACTGGAACTGGAAGTGACCGAAAACGCCCTGATGGGCAACATTGCCAATACGCTGGTGCTGCTGCGGCAGATCCGCGCCCTGGGCGTATCACTGTCGATCGATGATTTCGGCACCGGCTATTCCTCGCTCGCCTACCTCAAGCGTCTGCCGCTCAACACCCTGAAAGTCGACCGTTCGTTCATCCTCGATATTCCCAAGGCCACTGCCGACATGGAGATCGTCCAGGCGATCATCGTCATGGCGCACACCCTGCACCTGCAAGTGGTCACCGAAGGCGTCGAAAGCCTGGAGCAATACGAATTCCTCGAGCGTTCCGGCTGTGACTTCATTCAGGGCTACCTGCTCAGCCGTCCGGTACCGCTGGAGGAACTGCGGCCGGTCCTCGAGGAAATCAATCAGCGCAAACACACCCACACGCTCAATCCGCTGAGTCTGGCCCGCGGTACATTTGCACCAGTGTCGATGGATCCTTCGCCAAAAAGCCCTGCGCCCCATGCAGGCGCATCAGTTGTGCGGCCAATCCGCTGATCGGCGTGGCCGAGCCTGTTTCGCGGGAAAACTTCACCGCCGTGTCGAGATCCTTGAGCAACGTGCGTACATGCCATTTCACCGGCTCGAAACGGCTCTCGGCCATTTGCGGGGCGAGGATCTGCAGCGGCTTCGAATCGGCAAAACCACCGGCCAGCGCTTCGGCGATCAGGCGGGCGTCGACCCCGGCCTGCTCGGCCAGCGCGACCACCTCGGCAATCACCAGCGCATTGCAGGCGACGATCATCTGGTTGCAGGCCTTGGTCACCTGACCTGCGCCGATGCCGCCCATATGCGTGACGCGCTGACCGAGGGTGAGCAATACCGGGCGCACCCGATCAAGATCCGCTGCATCACCGCCCGCCATGATGGCCAGACTGCCAGCCTCCGCGCCAACGACGCCGCCGGACACCGGAGTGTCGAGCCACGTCATGCCGGTCTTTTGCGCCAGTTCCGCGGCCATCTCGCGAGTCGCGGTCGGTTCAAGGCTGGAAAAGTCCACCAGCAACTGACCGTTTCTTGCGCCTTCAGCAACACCGGCCGGGCCAAACACCACCTCGCGTACTACCGCCGTATCGGCCAGACAGAGCATCACCACGTCGGCGTGCCCGCACAGTTCAGCCGGGGTCGAAACCTGCCGGGCGCCGGCCTCGACCAGTGGTGCGCATTTGTCCGGATTGCGGTTCCACACGGTCAGTGGATAACCCGCCGCCAGCAGGCGGCGGCACATCGGCAACCCCATCAGACCGATTCCGGCAAACCCCAACGAAGGTAGCGTTGACATCATTTAGCCTCCTTTTGATTAAAGATCGCCGAATCATGGCCGATCCATCATCAATCAGGAAAGGATTCCCCCGTGCGGCACACAGGCAAAACCCCTGACGCACGGGCCAAATACGCGCAGTAAAAAGACGCGAGATCCCCATTCCGTGAGGCTCGACGACAGCGGTCGCCGAACCAACCAGTCCAGGTACATGGCGCACAATGACTTCCAAAAACAATCCGGCCACTGCGGTATCCGATCTGACCCTGAGCCCTGCAGCGAACAGCCCTGCCCCCATGAAGCCATTGCCGCCTTCCCGCCCTCTGGGCACCCAGCAATACCTGTATTTCACCGAAACCAACACCGACCGCATCCTCGACAACCTCGACGGCCTGCGTGACCTGGTGTTCCCGCGCCCGCCGCACCTGGAAGGCGACAACGAGCAGCACAACGACCAGGAATTCCCGTCGGTGTGCCTGATCGGCCTCGGTCGCTGCGGCTCCAACATCGCCCTCGACGTGGCGGAGCTGGTGTACAACGCGCGCAAGTTCTACCTCAACGAATTCAATAACGAAGACCGCGCGGCCGACCGTCGCCTGGCCTCCGACAAAGGCTACAGCCCGGCCCAGTGGATCAAGCAGAACCTGCGGATCGGCCCGAACAAGTCCACCAAACCGGTATTCCTGGTGGAACCGCTGGTGATGCTCGGCGACCTCGACAAAGACATCGCCGGGCGCATCCGTTTCTCGCGCAAGGGCGAGAAAAGCGGCTTCCTGCGCGACTACAGCAAAATGAAGATCATGGACTTGTCCGAAGTCCACGCCGGCGGCGCCGGTAACGCGCCGATCCTCGGCCAGTACCTGGCGAAGATCATCCTCAACAAGGACACCCAGCGTTTCTCCAGCTCCGACTGGAAAATGATCCACTCGTACCTGATCGACAGCTGCGGCATCAAGGCCAACCAGTCGCGCCTGTATTTCTCGATCTTCAGTGCCGGCGGCGGTACCGGTTCGGGCATGGCCTCGGAATTCGGCCTGGCCCAGCAGCACTCGTACATGAACAAGACGTTCGACACCAAGCCGATGGACGAACATGACGGCAAGAGCGGTCATTCGTTCGTGTTCGAGCCAATCTTCACCAGCGGCATCTGCGTGCTGCCGAACATTTCCGACCACCGCAGCGAAATGTCCGAGGCGCTGCACATCAACGCCGGTCGGCTGCTGTGCAAATACCTGTCGGAAGAATGGGATTTCTCGTACAACTTCGCCAACGAAGACAGCAGCGAAGCCAGTGTGATGGGCCGTATCCGGCCATGGAACGCCATGATGCTGATCTCCAACGACATCATGCGTTACGCCGAAGAAAGCGATGACGGCAACATCCAGAACATTGACGTCAATGCGATGGAGAAGCACGCCAACCAGTACATCTCGCAGCAGATTTTCAACATTCTGACGGCGCAGGCGGTTACCACCGACTACGACCAGAACTACTTCCGGCGTGCCGGCATCGACATCGGCGAAACCATCCGCCTGGACGCCAACGACCTGTTCATGAGTCTGGCCGGCCCGGTGGCGATTGCCTACGCAGAATCGGTGGTGCCGGAAACACCGCCGCCGAGCAGCGACAAATTCAAGGTGTTCGACAAAGAGCCGCAGCGCCTGAACATCGACGACCTGTTCTTCCGCTCCATCGACCTGCCGCACTTCAACAAGGTGACCCAGGCCATCGAAGGCATCAGCCTGCTGCCGATCGAATCCAAGCGTTATCGTGCGTCGCTGGAGCAATACAAGAATTCCGGCTACGACGCCGCCGCGCTGCATGACCTGCACTTCTTCAAGAACTGCTCGTCGGTGGTCTCGATCGTTTCGCTGCCGAAAGACTACAAGCTGTCGTACATGGACCTGAACCGGCTGAAGACCCACCTCAACAGCCTGTTCCCCAACACCACGCTCAAGCGTTACGCACTGGTCATCGGCGCCTCGGCCAACCTGTCGCTGACTACCCTGATCGCCAAGAGCCCGTGCCTGTCGGACGACTTCCTGACCCTGATCGTGGCCTTCATCAAGCGCTGCTTCGCGAAGAACCCGTACCGTTTTGACGAGACTCTCGACAACTCGATCCTCGACTTCATCATCAATGAAGAATTCGACGAGGAGCGCATCGACGACCTGCTCAACGAGTTCGAAAATCCGGCGAAGATCCTCGATACCAACTGGTACGCGATCAAGCCGATGTACGAAAAGAAATACCGCGAACTGATCAACGACAAGGAGAAGTTCGTCTCGATCAACGACATTCGCCTGTCGCGCGATTGCGTGAAGAAGTCGATCAAATACCTGCGCGAGATCTACCGTCACCGGATCGGCAAGACCAAGGTCATTTCGCTCAACAACCACACCGGCAAGACTTACTCGGTCTGATCGAAGACCGCGTCGCAGCTATTCGCGAGCAAGCTCGCTCCCACAGGTTTTGTGCTCGACACGAACACTGTGGGAGCGAGCTTGCTCGCGATGGGACCCGTGAAAACGCCACACAACTCAGCCTTTCCAACATTCCGAAACAATTAAGCAGCCGTTAGGCTGCTTACTAAACTGTGCCCGTTACGTTTACGTCACCGTTATGCCACCCCTGCCTGTGGCATTTCTCTACGGCAACCTGCCATCACGCTACTCGGCTACACACTTTTCCTCGACCATCATGCGCACCAACAAGGTGCAACCCCTCAGGCCAACGCTCTTTCCTGGACCAGAATCCACGGCCGGACCACCACCGCCCACATCTCGGGATCGCGCTCGAAAATATCCAGCGCCCGCGTTTCAGACAGCTTGGCGACTTTGTCTTCGGCCAGCCAGGCAGCCACTTTATCGCCCTGGTCCGATGCCACGGCCTCGGCCACGGCGATCAAATCCAGGTCGCCGTCGACCCACAATAGGGCACCCTGGGCGTAGAAGCGCTCCAGCTCTTTCCAGGTAATGGATGCGGTTTCACCAAGCAGCTTGGCATAGAGGGTGCTAGGTTCTTGATTCATGGGACTGTCCGGAAAAGAAATCGGCGCGAATGATAACGTCGGTGGTCCGGCAGAAAAACCCGGTAGCAAAAGGCTGTACCGAACGAAAAGCGCAGGAAAGCCAGGGAATGCTGACAAATGGGACATAAGCCCTCTGAAAGCCCCGCCGCAATTCTGTCTTTTTCTTTCATTAAAGCGACACCCTCAGGATTTGCCCCTTGGCGCCAGCTTCCCAGGCCAACAACCGGCGCTCTACACTGTACCGGTACAGTTGCCGGGGGCATTTCCGGAAGGTATCGCGAAGATACCCAGCCCGGTTCTGCTGCTACGGCGTCAGGACTCTAAAAAAATACAACAGCAAGAGTGGAGCACTATGACAAAGGCTACTAAGCAGATTTCCAAACTGTTTGCCGCAATGGTACTGGCCGGGGTGGCCAGCCATTCGTTCGCAGCCGACACCATCAAGATCGGCATCGCCGGCCCTAAAACCGGCCCGGTAGCCCAGTACGGCGACATGCAGTTCAGCGGCGCCAAAATGGCCATCGAGCAGATCAACGCCAAGGGCGGCGTCGACGGCAAGCAGCTCGAAGCCGTCGAATACGATGACGCCTGCGATCCGAAACAAGCGGTAGCCGTAGCGAACAAGGTCGTCAACGATGGCGTCAAGTTCGTGGTCGGTCACCTGTGCTCCAGCTCCACTCAGCCTGCTTCCGACATCTACGAAGACGAAGGCGTGATCATGATCACCCCGGCTGCCACCAGCCCGGACATCACCAACCGTGGTTACAAAATGGTGTTCCGCACCATCGGTCTGGACAGCGCCCAGGGCCCTGCCGCCGGTAACTACATTGCCGATCACGTGAAGCCGAAAATCGTTGCCGTACTGCACGACAAACAGCAATACGGCGAAGGCATCGCCACCGCCGTCAAGGCGACCCTGGAGAAGAAAGGCGTGAAAGTCGCCGTGTTCGAAGGCGTCAACGCCGGCGACAAGGACTTCTCCTCGATGATCTCCAAGCTCAAGCAAGCCAACGTCGACTTCGTCTACTACGGCGGCTACCACCCGGAGCTGGGTCTGATCCTGCGTCAAGCCCAGGAAAAAGGCCTGAAAGCCAAGTTCATGGGCCCGGAAGGCGTGGGCAACGACTCCATCTCGCAGATCGCCAAGGACGCTTCCGAAGGCCTGCTGGTGACCCTGCCGAAGTCCTTCGACCAGGATCCGGCCAACCAGAAGCTGGCTGAAGACTTCAAGGCCAAGAAAGAAGATCCGAGCGGTCCGTTCGTGTTCCCTTCCTACTCGGCGGTCGAAGTGATTGCCGGCGGTATCACCGCTGCCAAATCCGAAGACCCTGCCAAAGTGGCCGCCGCCATTCACGCCGGCACCTTCAAGACCCCGACCGGCGACCTGAGCTTCGACGCCAAGGGCGACCTGAAGGACTTCAAGTTCGTGGTTTACGAGTGGCACTTCGGCAAACCTAAAACCGAAGTTTCGCCTCAGTAAGGCGCTGCCTGACTGACTGCCAATAAAGCCCACGGCGTGCCGTGGGCTTTGTTTTACGAATGTATTGGGCCGCGCTGGCGTGATCCGCCAGTCTCCCCACCTGAAAATCTCAAAACCGTCATCAGCGGTTCGCTGGCAAAACCCGGATTCGAAGTGGATGAAGATCCACGGGACCGAGTGGGAAAATGACTCCACCAGTGAAATGCGTATCAGGTTTTTAGGAGCGCTGTAATGCCTGACATCTATCACTTCTTCCAGCAGCTGGTTAATGGTCTGACCATTGGCAGCACGTATGCCCTGATCGCCATCGGCTATACGATGGTTTACGGCATCATTGGAATGATCAACTTCGCCCACGGCGAGGTGTACATGATCGGCTCCTACGTGGCGTTCATCGCCATCGCCGGGCTGGCCATGATGGGACTCGACAACGTCCCGCTGTTGATGACCGCGGCGTTCATCGCCAGCATCGTCGTCACCAGTTCCTACGGTTACAGCATCGAACGGATCGCCTACCGCCCCCTGCGCGGCAGCAATCGTCTGATCCCGCTGATTTCCGCCATCGGCATGTCGATCTTCCTGCAGAACACGGTTCTGCTGGCGCAAGACTCCAAGGACAAATCCATCCCCAACCTGATCCCCGGAAACTTTTCCATCGGGCCAGGTGGCGCACATGAAGTGCTGATTTCCTACATGCAGATCGTGGTGTTCGTGGTGACCCTGGTCGCCATGCTCGGCCTGACCCTGTTCATCTCCCGCTCTCGCCTCGGTCGCGCCTGCCGCGCCTGTGCCGAAGACATCAAGATGGCCAACCTGCTGGGCATCAACACCAACAACATCATCGCCCTGACCTTCGTCATCGGTGCCGCGCTGGCGGCTGTCGCTGCGGTACTGCTGAGCATGCAGTACGGCGTGATCAACCCGAACGCCGGTTTCCTCGTCGGCCTCAAGGCCTTCACCGCCGCGGTACTGGGCGGGATCGGCAGCATCCCCGGCGCCATGCTCGGCGGGTTGGTGCTCGGGGTGGCCGAAGCCTTTGGCGCCGATATCTTCGGCGACCAGTACAAGGACGTCGTGGCTTTCGGCTTGTTGGTTCTGGTGCTGTTGTTCCGTCCGACCGGCATTCTGGGCCGTCCGGAGGTTGAGAAAGTATGAACAGGAATCTTAAACAGGCACTCTTCAGTGCCTTGCTGGTGTGGGCCGTGGCCTACCCGGTACTGGGTCTGAAACTGACCATCGTCGGCATCAACCTTGAAGTGCATGGCACCAGCCCGGCCATCCTGGCGACCATCGCCGTGTGTTCGGTGCTGATGTTCCTGCGGGTGCTGTTCAACCAGCAGATCAGCAAGGCGTGGAAATCCTCGCCGGGCCTGCCGCTGATCCCGGCCAAGGCCAGCAACTTCCTGACCCTGCCGACCACCCAGCGCTACATCATCATTGCTCTGATCCTCGGTGCACTGGTGTGGCCGTTCTTCGGCTCCCGTGGCGCGGTGGACATCGCGACGCTGATCCTGATCTACGTGATGCTCGGCCTCGGCCTGAACATCGTGGTCGGTCTGGCCGGTCTGCTCGACCTGGGTTACGTCGGTTTCTACGCCGTCGGTGCCTACAGCTACGCGCTGCTGTCGCACTACTATGGCCTGAGCTTCTGGATCTGCCTGCCGATCGCCGGCCTGATGTCGGCAACGTTCGGCTTCCTGCTGGGCTTCCCGGTCCTGCGTCTGCGCGGTGACTACCTGGCGATCGTGACCCTCGGCTTCGGGGAAATCATTCGTCTGTTCCTGCGCAACCTGACCGACATCACCGGTGGCCCGAACGGCATCAGCAACATCGAGAAGCCGACGTTCTTCGGTCTGACCTTCGAACGCAAGGCCGCGGAAGGCATGCAGACCTTCCACGAGTATTTCGGCCTGGAATACAACTCGATCAACAAGGTGATCTTCCTTTACCTGGTTGCCCTGCTGCTGGCGCTGGCCGCGCTGTTCATCATCAACCGCCTGCTGCGCATGCCGATCGGTCGTGCGTGGGAAGCGCTGCGTGAAGATGAAATCGCCTGCCGTGCGCTGGGGCTCAACCCGACTGTAATCAAGCTCTCGGCGTTCACCCTGGGTGCGAGCTTCGCCGGTTTCGCCGGCAGCTTCTTCGCCGCCCGTCAGGGTCTGGTGACCCCGGAATCGTTCACCTTCATCGAGTCGGCGATCATCCTCGCCATCGTGGTGCTCGGTGGCATGGGCTCGCAGCTGGGCGTGATCCTCGCGGCCGTGGTGATGATCCTGTTGCCGGAAATGATGCGTGAATTCAGCGAATACCGAATGCTGATGTTCGGTGCCCTGATGGTGTTGATGATGATCTGGCGTCCACAAGGTCTGCTGCCGATGCAACGCCCACACATGGAGTTGCGAAAATGAGCCGCGAGATCCTTAAAGTCGAAAACCTGAGCATGCGCTTCGGCGGCCTGCTGGCAGTCAATGGCGTGGCCCTGACCGTCAAGGAAAAACAAGTGGTGGCACTGATCGGGCCGAACGGCGCGGGCAAGACCACCGTGTTCAACTGCCTGACCGGTTTCTATCAGCCGTCGGGCGGCAGCATCCTGCTGGACGGTGAGCCGATCCAGGGCCTGCCGGGGCACAAGATTGCCCTCAAGGGCGTGGTGCGCACCTTCCAGAACGTGCGGTTGTTCAAGGACATGACGGCGGTCGAGAACCTGCTGATCGCCCAGCACCGTCACCTGAACACCAACTTCCTGTCCGGCCTGTTCAAGACTCCGGCGTTCCGCAAGAGCGAGCGCGAGGCCATGGAATACGCCGAATACTGGCTGGAAAAGGTCAATCTGAAAGAGTTCGCCAACCGTACCGCCGGCACCCTGGCGTATGGTCAGCAGCGTCGTCTGGAAATCGCCCGTTGCATGATGACCCGTCCGCGGATCCTCATGCTCGACGAACCGGCCGCCGGTCTGAACCCGAAGGAAACCGAAGACCTCAAGGCGCTGATCAGCGTGCTGCGTGAGGAGCACAACGTCACCGTGCTGCTGATCGAACACGACATGAAACTGGTCATGAGCATTTCCGACCACATCGTCGTGATCAACCAGGGCACGCCTCTGGCCGACGGCACGCCGGAACAGATCCGCGACAATCCTGAAGTGATCAAAGCCTACCTGGGGGAAGCGTAAATGCTGCAGTTCGAAAACGTTTCCACCTTCTACGGCAAGATCCAGGCCCTGCACAGCGTCAACGTCGAAGTCCGCCAGGGCGAAATCGTGACCCTGATCGGCGCCAACGGTGCCGGCAAGTCCACGCTGCTGATGACGCTTTGCGGATCGCCCCAGGCCCACAGCGGCAGCATCCGCTACATGGGTGAGGAACTGGTCGGCCAGGACTCGTCGCAGATCATGCGCAAGAGCATCGCCGTGGTGCCGGAAGGCCGTCGGGTGTTTGCCCGTCTGACCGTCGAAGAAAACCTGTCCATGGGCGGATTTTTCACCAACAAGGGCGACTATCAGGAACAGATGGACAAGGTTCTCGGACTTTTCCCACGCCTGAAAGAGCGTTTCAACCAGCGCGGCGGCACCATGTCCGGCGGCGAACAGCAAATGCTCGCCATCGGCCGTGCGCTGATGAGCAAGCCCAAACTGCTGCTGCTCGACGAGCCGTCGCTGGGCCTGGCGCCGATCATCATCCAGCAGATCTTCGACATCATCGAACAGCTGCGCAAGGACGGTGTAACGGTGTTCCTGGTCGAGCAGAACGCCAACCAGGCGCTGAAAATCGCCGACCGCGCCTACGTTCTGGAGAACGGCCGGGTGGTGATGCAAGGCACTGGTGAAGCGCTGCTGACCGACCCGAAAGTGCGCGAGGCGTACCTCGGCGGTTGATGGATCGCTTCAAACAAAAAACGGCCTTCGGGCCGTTTTTTTCGTCCTGCGCTCACCTCAAGTTTTCAAATGTTTCTCTGCGTAGTCGATCGCCTGCTGAACCGTGGTGATTTTCTCGGCCTCTTCGTCCGGGATTTCCATCTCGAACTCTTCTTCCAGTGCCATGACCAGTTCAACGGTGTCCAGCGAGTCGGCCCCAAGATCATCGACAAAGCTGTTTTCAACAGCGATGTCTACCTCCTTCACGCCCAGATTCTCGGCAACAATCCTTTTTACTCTTTCCTCGATGCTTGCCATCTGCAAACCCTCAACCGATATGATTCAAACCGTCATCACAGCAGAAAGACATTCAGCGCTTGAGTTTCGCGCCCAGCGTCTCATTGGGAGAGATAACGCCCAGCGCCTGCATCAGATCGCTGACGGCATGCAGCATTCCTATATCCTCGAGCGTCGCCTTGTTGTTCAGGATGCGCCGAAGGCCGGAATAGATCTTCAGCGCTCCAAGCGCCGCATCGTCATACTTCACCCTTTCATCAAGAATGATGTTTGCCTTTTCATCGATTTTTGTCTGAACGAATTTGTTCAACTCTGCCCTGGTCATGATGGTGTTTCCTCGCAAGCAGTCAGCCCTGAGTTGAATCTACTCATTCGAAGGACCGTCGCCCACTGTCAGAAATAACAGGTCCGAATAACCATTCGCGATCAACGCGAGATGGTTATTCCAATTATTTTCGGATTTTTTTTCTGCCGGCTGTAACGCATCACCAGGTCGTTTCTCTAGTGGGGCAAGCAAGCGCACATCGCTTGTTCCAACCCAAGCAAAAACCGGAGAAACATCATGACTGCTACCACCCGCACCCTGTCCGCCACCGCCCTGGTTCTGGCCCTGGGCTCCGCCCTGAGCATGGTCGGCGTTTCGACCGCTCAGGCCGCCGACAACAGCAACATGGAAAAATGCTTCGGCGTGGCCATGAAAGGTCATAACGACTGCGCCGCCGGCGCCGGCACCACCTGCGCAGGCACGGCGAAAATGGACTACCAGGCCAACTCCTGGAAGTTCGTTCCGAAAGGCACTTGCACCACCACCGAAAGCAAGACCTCGCCGACCGGTTTCGGTCAGCTGGAAGCGTTCAAGGCCAAGTCCTGATCCACGGCCTGCCCGAGTGACGATCATGATCACATCCTGCGACCATGCCTCCCCCCGCACTCGGGCAGCCCTCTGCGGGCTCCCGCCCCGTGCCGGGCTGGGGCTCAAGACCGGGCACTTTCGTGAAGTGCTCGGTTCTCTACCGGACATCGGTTTCTTCGAAGTCCACGCCGAAAACTACATGGTGGCCGGCGGCCCGTTTCATCACTTTCTGGGTCTGATCCGCGAAGCGTATCCGCTGTCGCTGCACGGCGTCGGCTTGTCCATCGGTGCCGAGGGCCCGCTGGATGTTCAACACCTCAAACGCCTGAGTACGCTGATCGAGCGTTATCAACCTCAATCCTTTTCCGAACACCTGGCCTGGTCGAGCCATGGCCCGGTGTTTCTCAATGATCTATTGCCCCTGGCTTACGACACGCCGACGCTCGACCGCGTCTGCGAACATATCGACCAGGTGCAGAACACCCTCCAGCGCCCGATGCTGCTGGAAAACCCGGCGACCTATCTGGCATTCGAGCGTTCGACAATCGACGAAGCGGAGTTCATCCGTGAAGTCATCCGGCGCAGCGGCTGCGGTCTGTTGCTGGACGTGAACAACATCTACGTCTCGTGCATCAACCATCAGCGCGATCCTCTGACTTACCTCGACGCACTGCCGTTGCACGCGGTGGGCGAGATCCATCTGGCGGGGTTTGCCGAAGATGCCGACAGCCTCGGTGTTCGCTTGCTGATCGACGATCACGGCGCACCGGTCGATCAGGCCGTCTGGTCGTTGTACCGACAGGCGCTGGAGCGCATCGGCCCGGTGGCGACGCTGATCGAACGGGACAATCAGGTGCCGGCCTTCAACGTGCTGATGGCCGAGGCGCAACAAGCCGATGAGCTTCTGCGCTGCGCAGGAGGTCGGCCATGAGCACCCAGGCCGTATTCAGTGCAGCACTTCTCGATACCGGCCTGCCCTGCCCCGATGGCTTGTGCAGCGTCAACGGTGCCGATCCCGCCAGCCGTTTCGCGGTGTACCGCAACAACGTGCAACGCTCATTGAGCAATGCACTGGTCGACAGTTACCCCGTGGTGATGCAGTTGGTGGGAGAGGAATTCTTCCGTGCCATGGCCGGAGTCTTCATTCAAAACCATCCACCTCGAAGCCCGTTGATGAGCGACTACGGCAGTGATCTGGCGGACTTCATCAGCGGATTCGAGCCGGCGTCGAGCGTGCCTTACCTGGCCGATGTCGCGCGACTGGAACGCCTGCGCACGCAGGCCTATCACGCCGCCGATATCGCGCCGCTCAGCCAGGAGCGGATCGCTGCGGCCTTCGCGGATCAGGAAGGCCTGAGTCGCTTGCAAATCGGTCTGCATCCTTCGCTGCACGTGCTCGATTCAGCCTTTGCCGTGGTGGATATCTGGGCGGCACACCAGCACGACGCGACACTCGCCGGGATCAATCTGGATCAGGCCCAGCACGCGCTGGTCCTGCGCAACGGCCTGGAGGTCGAGGTGTTCGCCGTGGATCCCGGCGCCAGCCAGTTCATTGGCCAGCTCAAGGCCGGCCTGTCACTGACCGAGGCGCTGGAATCCGCAGAGGCCTTCGATCTCAGCCAGACCCTGGCCCTGTTGATCAGCCGCCAGGCCATCACTCACTTACATCACAAGGTTTCGCCATGAACAGCCTCATTGCCCGCGCCATTGCGCTGCTGGAAAAAATCCCGCACAGCCTGATCGCCTTCATCGCGCGTTTTTCCATCGCGGCGGTATTCTGGAAATCCGGGCAGACCAAGGTCGAGGGACTGGCCATCGACCTGATCGACGGCACGTTCCAGATTGGCTGGCCGCACTTGGCGGACTCGACGATTCCGCTGTTCCAGAGCGAATACCACGTGCCGCTGCTGTCACCGGAAATCGCTGCGCACATGGCGGCATTTGCCGAACACTTTTTCCCGATCCTGATACTCGTCGGCTTCGCCACAAGGTTTTCCGCATTGGCATTGCTGGGCATGACGCTGGTCATCGAGCTGTTTGTGTACCCCGATGCTTACCCGACCCATGGCACCTGGGCGGCATTGTTGCTGTACCTGATGACCACGGGACCGGGCAAATTGTCGATCGATCATCTGATCGCCCGACGTTACCGCTGAAGCCGGTCCAGCGCCTCGCCGCTGCGCTTGAACCAGTCGATCAGATAGTCCGCCAGCACCTGCGTGCGCTTTGGCAGCCCGCCCTGATACGGATGCACCAGGTACATCGGCATGCGCCGGGTCTGAAAATCCCGCAGGAGCCAGCGCAATCGCCCGTCAGCCAATTCCGTCTGCAGCAGGTAAGACGGCAGACGGGCGATGCCGGCGCCAGCGAGCGCGGCCTTTTTCAGCAGGCTGTAGTGATTGCTGGCGAACGGTCCCGACACCCGCACCCGCAATAATTCGTGCTGCTGGTGATACAGCCACTCTTCGCGACCACCGTAGTGACTGTTGAGCAGACAGCGATGTTCGGCCAGCGCCGGTGGTGTCAGCGGTTCGCCGAAACGCTCAAGGTAGGCCGGACTGGCGCAGGTCATTTCCTGCCAGGCCAGCAAAGGCTTGGCCACCAGTCGCTCGTCATTGGCGACATCCGTGCGGATCGCCAGATCAAAGCCATCGCGGGAGAGATCGCGATAGCTGTTGTTCAGCTCCAGTTCGATCTGTACTTCGGGGTATTTCTGTGAAAACTCCAGCACCAGACCATCAAAGAAGGTTTCCCCCAACGATACCGGAACCGTCATACGCACCGGGCCGGCCATATCGTCCTTCAAACGCGCCAATGCCTGACGTGCTCTTTCCACCTGAACGACCAGCGCTTGCGCTTGAGGCAACAGCGCCGCGCCAGCGGCGGTCAGGCTCAACCGGCGCGTGGTGCGTTGCAGCAACACCACGGAAAACTGCGCTTCCAGCTGACTGATGCGCTTGGACAGTTGTCCCTTGCTGCACCCCAGCTGCTGCGCCGCCAGGGTAAAACTGCCGGCCTCGATCAACACCGCGAACGCCGCCAGATC
Source organism: Pseudomonas bananamidigenes (assembly GCF_001679645.1). Taxonomy (GTDB): domain Bacteria; phylum Pseudomonadota; class Gammaproteobacteria; order Pseudomonadales; family Pseudomonadaceae; genus Aquipseudomonas; species Aquipseudomonas bananamidigenes. The sequence goes on from NZ_LRUN01000066.1 coordinate 17,838, forward strand.
ATCCATCTCGCTCATGGATTGTTTCCATTTGAAAACCAAAGGTTGCCCATTAGCGCGCTTATCCGCCGAAAAAACCACTCTAGACTGAAAGCTCGTTCAATCACTCGAGGCAAGCACGATGAAAATTCTGTTGATCGGCGCCGGCGGCACCATCGGTTCGGCCGTGGACAAAGAACTGTCGCAGCGTCACCAAGTCATTCGCATTGGCCGCAGCAGCGGCGATTTCCAGGTGGATATCAGCGACAGCGCGTCGATCCGCAAGCTGTTCGAGCAAACCGGCAAATTCGACGCCCTGGTCTGCGCCGCCGGCAACGTGACCTTCGCCCCGCTGGGTGAAATGAACGAAGACAGCTTCGCCCTCGGCCTCAAAGACAAACTGATGGGCCAGGTCAATCTGCTGCTGATCGGCCGCGAATTCGCCAACGACGGTGCGTCGTTCACCTTTACCAGCGGCGTGCTCAGCCACGATCCGATCCGCAGCGGTGCTTCGGCGGCCCTGGTCAACGGCGCCCTCGACAGCTTCGTCCGTGCCGCCGCCATCGAGCTGCCTCGCGGCCTGCGCGTGAACTCGATCAGCCCGACCGTGCTGGTGGAAGCCATGGGCAGCTACGCCCCGTACTTTCGCGGCTACAAGCCGGTTCCGGCAGCGGATGTGGCATTGGCCTACGCCAAAAGTGTCGAAGGCCTGCAGACAGGTCAGACATTTCACGTGGGCTAAACCCTTGTGATGAACGGTCAGCCTGCGTAACGTGGCGGCACTTGTCTGGAGAGCCGAAGATGCGTGTTGCCCGTTCCTTGATCGTTGTTGCCCTGCTCCCTCTGTTTGCCGCGTGCCAGTTGTTCGACGGCGCGCGGACCAGCGCTTCCCACGTCGGCCAGACGCGGATGCAGGGGCAACTGACCGCCGCCGACGGCAAACTGGTGTTTCAGTCGTGCGGCGAACAGCGTCAGTACGTCGTCAATGACATCGGCGGCACCAGCATCCTGCAGGAGGCTGCGACCCTGGCCGATCAGCAAGGCAAGCTGTTCGCCGACGTGCGCGGCAAGATCGCCGGTGACCGGCTCGACCTCACCCAGCTGTATCGCGTCGAACGCTCCGGCACCGCTTGCGATGATCCGAACTTCAAACAACTGATCCTGCGTGCCGCCGGCCATGGCCCGGAGTGGAACGTCAAGGTCAGTGGCAAAGGCATGGTCATCGACCGCGAAGGCCAGCCACCGCTCGCCGTGCCCTACGTCGAGGAGCAACTGGGCGACGGCCGTTTCAACCTCAGCAGCGAAGCCGACAACCAGCGCATCGAGCTGTGGGTGGCGCCGCAGCGCTGCGTCGACAGCCGCACCGGCAGCGTGCAGCACATGAGCGCCGAGCTGCGCATCGACGGCAAGGTCCAGCGCGGTTGCGGGTATTTCGGCGGCTCGCGCAACGACTGATCGTTTTACCCTCACGGGATCCGGCCGTTGCGGCTTATAATCGCCGCCTTCAAACGCCCTGGCGCAGTTGTGCGTCCCGCGAACCGGATCCTGTCATGTTACGAATCACTGAACTCAAGCTGCCGCTCGACCATCCCGACGAAGACCTGCGCACCGCCATCGTGCAGCGCCTGGGCATCGCCAGCGATGACCTGCTCGACTTCACCTTGTTCAAGCGCAGCTACGATGCGCGCAAAAAGTCCACCGAACTGTGCTTCATCTACACCATTGACCTGGAAGTGCGCGACGAGGCCAGAGTGCTGGCCAGGTTCGCCGATGACCGCAACGTCAACGTGGCGCCGGATGTCAGCTACAAGTTCGTCGGCCAGGCGCCGAGCGACCTGAGCCAGCGACCGATCGTGGTCGGTTTCGGCCCGTGCGGCATCTTCGCCGGCCTGCTGCTGGCGCAGATGGGCTTCAAGCCGATCATCCTCGAACGCGGCACCGAAGTGCGCCAGCGCACCAAGGACACCTGGGGCCTGTGGCGCAAAAGCGTGCTCAACCCCGAGTCCAACGTGCAATTCGGCGAAGGCGGTGCGGGCACGTTCTCCGACGGCAAGCTGTACAGCCAGATCAAGGATCCGAAATTCCTCGGCCGTAAAGTCCTGCACGAGTTCGTCAAGGCCGGCGCGCCGGAAGAGATTCTCTACGTCAGCAAGCCGCACATCGGTACGTTCCGTCTGACCGGCATGGTCGAGAACATGCGTGAGGAGATTCGTGCGCTGGGCGGTGAAGTTCGCTTCCAGGAACGTGTCACCGACGTGCTGATCGAAGACGGCCAACTGGTCGGGGTCGAACTGGCCAGCGGCGAAGTCCTGCACTCGAAGCACGTGATCCTCGCCCTCGGCCACAGCGCCCGCGATACGTTCCGCATGCTCCACAGCCGTGGCGTGTTCATGGAGGCCAAGCCGTTCTCGGTGGGTTTCCGCATCGAGCATCCGCAGTCGCTGATCGACCGCGCGCGTCTGGGCAAGTACGCCGGTCACCCCAAGTTGGGCGCCGCCGACTACAAACTGGTGCACCACGCCAAAAACGGCCGTTCGGTCTACAGCTTCTGCATGTGCCCGGGCGGTACCGTGGTCGCCGCGACCTCCGAGCCGAACCGCGTGGTCACCAACGGCATGAGCCAGTACTCGCGTAACGAACGCAACGCCAACTCCGGCATCGTCGTCGGCATCACCCCGGAAGTCGATTATCCGGGCGGCCCGCTGGCCGGCATCGAGCTGCAGGAACGTCTGGAATCCCACGCCTTCATCCTCGGCGGCAGCGATTACAAGGCGCCGGCGCAACTGGTCGGCGACTTCATCAACGGCACGCCATCGACCGAGCTGGGCGAAGTCGAGCCGTCGTACAAACCGGGTGTAGCGCTGGGCGATCTGGCCCTGGCGCTGCCGGAATTTGCCATCGAAGCAATTCGCGAAGCATTGCCTGCATTCGAGAAACAGATTCGCGGTTATTCGCTGCACGATGCGGTGCTGACCGGGATCGAGACGCGGACTTCGTCACCGCTGCGCATCACCCGGAACGAGTCGCTGCAGAGCTTGAACGTCAAAGGGCTGTTCCCGGCCGGTGAAGGCGCGGGTTATGCGGGCGGGATTCTGTCGGCGGGTGTTGACGGGATCCGGATTGCCGAAGCTGTGGCGCGGGATATCCTGGGCCTTGAGGCCTGATAAACAAGCTTTGAAGTGATACAAAACCTGTGGGAGCGAGCCTGCTCCGGGCGGCGATCCGACGATAGCGGTTTGACCTTCAACAGAAATGTTGACTGGTCTATCGTCATCGCGAGCAGGCTCGCTCCCACATTGGTTTCAGCTGTTGGCTTTAGATATTGGCGCGCAGCACCGAGTCCGGCAGCGCCTCTCCCTTCTCGGCACTTGCAGCCACGGCCGCCATCAACCCATCCAGCTCGTAGCCCTGTGCCTTGAGCCACGCCCGATCGTAATACGTATCCGCATAGCGCTCGCCGCCATCGCACAGGATCGCGACGATCGACCCCGACTCCCCCGCCGCTTTCATCTGCTGCGCCGCCATCAGCGCGCCGATCAGGTTGGTGCCGCTCGACCCACCCACATGCCGGCCCAGGCGCTGCGCCAGGTAATGCATGGCGGCCAGCGACAAGGCATCCGGCACCTTGACCATCGCATCGATCACCTTGGGCAGGAACGACGCTTCCACCCGTGGCCGACCGATGCCTTCGATCCGCGAGCCGTGGTCCAGACGCAAACTCGCGTCGCCGGTCTGGTAAAAGTCGAAGAACACCGAACGCTCGGCATCGGCGCACAGCACACGGGTGCAGTGCTGGCGATAACGCACATAGCGGCCGAGCGTCGCGGTGGTGCCGCCGGTGCCGGGGCTGGAAATCAGCCACGCCGGGCACGGGTGCTGCTCGTAGCGCATCTGCTGGAAGATCGACTCGGCGATGTTGTTGTTCGCCCGCCAGTCGGTGGCGCGCTCGGCGTAGGTGAACTGGTCGATGAAGTGCCCGTCGTGTTCGCGGGCCAGACGTTCGGACTCGGCATAGATCTGCGTCGGATCGTTCACCAGATGGCTCTTGCCGCCGTAGAAAGCGATCTGCGCGATCTTTTCCCTGGAGGTGGTCGCTGGCATCACCGCAATGAACGGCAATCCGAGCATCCGCGCAAAGTACGCTTCGGAAATCGCCGTCGAACCGCTGGATGCTTCGATCACCGGCGCGCCGGGTTTGAGCCAGCCGTTACACAAGGCGTAGAGAAACAGTGAACGGGCCAACCGATGCTTGAGGCTGCCGGTGGGATGGCTGGATTCGTCCTTGAAGTACAACTCGATGCCCGCAAACCCCGGCAGCGGCAAGGGGATCAGATGGGTGTCGGCGCTGCGCTGGAAGTCCGCTTCGATGATCCGGATGGCTTCGCGGGCCCACTGTCGATTGTCGCTCATGGCTGTCGTTCTCGTTGAGTCGGGCAGAAGTGCCTTCACAGGCTCAGCCTCCAAGCTTAGGAAAAATCCCACCGCACTGACAGATACAGCTGAACTTCAATCCCCGGGACAACTGCTAGGCTCTGCCAATGTCTGGCTCGCGCCCTGTAACCATATATAACAAAAAAGAATATAACTTTTGTTTTAACAACTAACAGTACGGGTTAGGGTGTCCCACCTTTTGACTTTATCGATGGAGAGCGACCTTGCCTCTGCGTAGCACTTTCACGCGTTTCTTTCAGTTGGAAGCTGCCAGCGGTCTGTTACTGATCGCCGCGGCCATCCTGGCTTTAATCATCAACAACTCGCCGCTGTCGTGGTTGTACAGCGGCCTGCTCGACACCCCGGTAGTGGCACAGATCGGCGCGTTGAAAATCGCCAAGCCCCTGCTGCTGTGGATCAACGACGGCCTGATGGCGCTGTTCTTCCTGCTCATCGGCCTGGAAGTGAAGCGTGAAGTGCTCGACGGCCAGCTGTCGAAACCTTCGCAGATCGTCCTGCCCGGCGCGGCGGCCATCGGCGGCATGCTGGTGCCGGCGCTGATCTACTGGTTCCTCAACCGCGACAACCCGGCCGCCCTCGATGGCTGGGCGATCCCCACCGCCACCGACATCGCCTTCGCCCTCGGCGTGCTGGCCCTGCTGGGCAAACGGGTGCCGGTGTCACTGAAGCTGTTCCTGATGACCCTGGCGATCATCGATGACCTTGGCGCCATCGTGATCATCGCGATCTTCTATTCCGGCGAACTCTCGACCCTGTCGCTGGGCCTGGCGGCCGCGTGCATCGCGGCGCTGGTGGCGATGAACCGGCTCGGGGTGGTCAAGCTCGGGCCATACATGATCATCGGCTTGATCCTGTGGGTCTGCGTGCTCAAGAGCGGCGTCCACGCAACGCTGGCTGGCGTGACTCTGGCGTTCTGCATCCCGCTGCGCACGAAAAACGCCGAGCCTTCGCCGCTGCTGACCCTGGAACACGCACTGCACCCGTGGGTGGCTTACGGCATCCTGCCGCTGTTCGCGTTCGCCAACGCTGGCCTGTCGCTGAACGGCGTAACCGCCGAAAGCTTCACCCACCACGTACCGATGGGCATCGCTGTCGGCCTGCTGCTGGGCAAGACCATCGGCGTATTCGGCCTGACCTGGCTCACCGTGAAAACCGGCATCGCCGCCCTGCCCCAGAACGCCAATTGGGGCCAGGTACTGGGCGTGGCGATCCTCTGCGGGATCGGCTTCACCATGAGCCTGTTTGTCGGCTCCCTCGCCTTCGTGCCGGGTGCCAGTGAATACGCCGGGATGGACCGGATGGGGATTCTGACCGGCTCGGTGTTTGCCGCATTGATCGGTTATGCGGTGACCCTGGCGGCAAGCAGAAAGAACACCGCGCTGCCTTCCTGATGCCGTAGCGAACAATCCCCACGTCTTTGGAGACGCGTCCTACAGCCACGATTTTCCTGCTTCGTTAACGTCGTGCAGCCCCTTTCGAGGGGTCGCCGATGCACGAACGAAAGGACAATCAGTGGCTGGTCAAAAGGACATACCCCGGGTTCCCAACCCTCCCGCAGGCGACGGGCATCACGTCACCTACCGCTACATGACGGCCACCGAACTGGCCGATCAGGACGAGCGACAAAACAAGTACGACGCCATGCTGGCACGGCAGGAGGCCTTCGAGCGCAGCCGCGAGGTGGCGGCGAACAAGCCTCAACCGGTGCGGGCCGGCTGCACGTTCGCCAAGTCCTGCAAGTTGCCGGACGCAATCATCGATTACTCGAATCCCTCGGGGATGGTGCCGACGGACAGCCTGAAGGATTACGGCGACCTGCTTCTGCTCGGTGGCCGTGAAGCCGATGACAGCGGCGGCGTTGCACTCAAGAAAATCAGCGGCACTGCCATTCCTGCAGGTCTCGGCACTTTTGCCCTTGCCGGTGAAGCATTCAAGGCATTGCCCGCGATGGCCTCTGCTGCCGTCATCACCCCGCTGGCCGGGCTGGTGGCGCTGTTGATGCCATCGAACCTGGGCGACAGCGCCCTCTACACCGAAGACCAGTTGCTCGCCCTCAAACAGGCCCGTACCCGCGTGCGCCTGCATGTCGAACAACAGCCCGACGGCACTCTCAAGGGTTACGGCTTCTACACCGGCAAGAACCGCGACTGGGAAATGGTCGATGTCGTGCAGTTCACTGCACGTGGTAACCGGTTTGTCGCAGACCTCGGCGAGGGCATCGAACTGATCTGGACGCCCGCCGTGGACGGCTCCGACATCCTCGGCATCCCCGCGCTGGAAGCCGCTCCGCAGGCACAGCCAATCTGGGTGTATCCGTCGACGAAAGCGGCGGACGGGATTCTGGTGAACCCGGTTTATCCGCCGGAGTATCGGGATTTCATTTTGGTGTTTCCGGCGGATTCTGGAGTTAAGCCGCTGTACATAGTGGTTGCACGTCCGGTTTCTGGGGATCATGTCTATCATGTTCCACCTGACGCTCTACCGGCCTTTCCCGATGCTGTACTTGTTCGTAAAAAAAGCCATCGCAAACGCTGGGAAAGTAAGAAACGCATTTACGAGTGGGACTATCAACACGGAGCTGTCGAGGTTTACAACTGAGAAGGAGACCATCTCGGTGAGTTCGATATACACACAGGCGAAAAAACTGGCAAAGCAAGAGCTAAA